>DATLVR010000016.1:0-40025 GCA_035577265.1 Verrucomicrobiia bacterium
TCCACAAAAATACGAAGTGAGATTTTTCCGGCTTTCGCTGCCAGCGCGGCCTGGTTTCCCTGGCAGGAAAGTTTCTGAGCCGTCACATTGTAAACCACCGGCACACCCCGGAGATCAAAGGAGATTTCCTTTGCATCGCCGACAGCGATTTCAGCTTCGAGCTCAAGCAGGTCGCCATGAATTTTCGCCAGTGGATTGTCACCGGGCTTGAACGTCTGAGCTTCGATAGTCTGCGCCGTTTGGCGAAGGGATTTGAGTTCGTGCACAGGGGTGACCAACAGCGAGGCACCGGAACTTGTGGACTGCAAGGTGAGTTCGACCGGTAATCCCATCATCTGGTTGAAAGTCATGCCGCGGAAGATTTCTCCATCCGGCAACCTGCCCCAAGGAACAAGGATGCACCGGCCATCGTTTGCGGGAATATCCGAGTAAACTTGCGACGCATACCAGCAGTTGCCGTTCTGCAAACGCTGTGGCTGTGTTTCCGGCGTGAATTTCTGGCCGTCAAATTTTCCAATCACATAAACCCCATTGGCACCAAAGAACACCCAGCGCGTATTGTGCGTATCGCCGTCCAGCGGCATTTCAAAAAAATTCGGACATTCACTGTCGCCTGGAAGGGTGAAGTCTTGAAGCTTGTTCCAATGCTTCAAATCATGCGACTCAAAGATCGCAAAGTCATTGTGGTCCAAGTAGAGGGACATCACCCATTTTTTCCCAGGAGCAAACCAGACCACCTTGGGGTCGCGATTCTCCGCGGCGATGTGTCTGAGCACAGGATTTTTTTCATATTTGGTCCAGGTGCGTCCGCGATCGTTGCTATAGGTGATCTCCTGCGTAAACGGGCTGCCGGCCGCCGTGAGCATGGCCACGAGCGCGGGCTCTTTGCCGGTTTGAAAACCAGCGGTGTTGTTCCAATCCACCACGGCAGAACCGGAAAACATTGTGCCGTGTTCATCAGGATACAGGGCCACGGGAAGCTCCTTCCAATGGACCAAGTCTTTGCTCACCGCGTGACCCCAAGACATGTTGCCCCAGTTCCAGCCGTAAGGATTGTGCTGATAGAACAGGTGATATTCTCCGTCGAAATAAACCAGTCCGTTCGGATCGTTCAGCCAGCCACGACGGGATGTGAAATGAAACTGCGGACGCAGCCGCTCGTGATACAGATCCTGGCTGCCTTTAATCTCGTCAGACTGGTCAATGGAACTCAAGCCGGTCGAATCTTCCGCCAGCTTGTCCACGCTGATTGTAACCGCCTTGCCATGAAATGGCGTCGCATCGAGGAAAGCCCACCAATCCGGTTTCCCATCGGCCAGTTCAATATCAAAGGCGCGTTCTTGTTTGCCATCAACCGACACGGTCACCCGACGTTTGGCTGCACCATTCTTGACGGAAAAATTGAGATACGGCTTTGCAATAAAAATATCACGAGCAATGTTGAAATGCATGACGGGCGCATCGATGCGTTTATCGCTCTGAACAATCTGGTCCACACTGATGTGCCCCCAGCCGCCGGTCGCATCATCCACGATCTCCAATATCGCGTTCTTGCCGAGAAATTCGGACACATCCCATTGGGCGGGCTGCAACCGCTCGCTGCCGCCGGGATCAGTATTCGGCCCGGTGGCAGTGCGCGCGACCTCGCCGTCAACCAGCAGGTTTATGCAGGTCTTGCCTTCCCACCCACCGCCGCCAATCAGAAATTGAAGATACTTCCTCTGAAGCTTGAATGCAGGCGAAGTCAGTTTGCCGGTGGCAGCATCGCCACCAAGGTAGGAATTGACCAAACCATGCCCCTGAAATCCATCCACGGGCATTTGGTCGGGGAAAGTGCCCTGCGCCGGGCCGTTGCCGAAGGCAGTGCCGGCTGTTTTCCACGCGCCGCAATTGGTTCCTTCAAACTCTTCAAATACAATATCCGGACTTTGCGCATGCGCGACGGCTGCGCCAAGTCGAAGGGCAGAAACTAAAGTGAGGATGGTCTTCATTTGTATCTTCATTTTGCTCAAGCCGGCTCGCGCGGCTGTTTGACAGTTGAACCATTAATTCCCAGTTGCGAATTTAGAATATCTGCATCCTGCGGTCTGGCATTGAGTTTTAAAGAAACCGACTGGCCGCTGGCGACCCACTTCCCAGCGGAATCCAATTCACAATATCCAGCGGATTGAATCTTGTTGCTCCCCGCCCCGGCAACAACTTCGTGCGATAGAAATGACGAAAAAATCAATGGAACTTCCATCCCATCCAATTCAATTATGATGTATTTTGATTTCACGTTTTACTGATTTTTGTCGCTGTGCCTTGCGTCTGCGCTGGTTCACCTGTTCAGCGTGTGCTTCTCAAAATTTCATGGATAAATGATTCCAACATTTTCACTTTGTTCTATTATTTGCTCAAGCCAGTCCAGATGGATTTCAGTTTGTTGACGGTCAGCGAATTAATGGCGGCATTCCCACCGGCGCAAGTGAGTGATGTCAAAGAATTGCCGCTTGAATTACTCGCCGGTAAAGGCATGTAAAGCTGGCCGTTGTTGCCAAAGATTTCGATGATATCGCGGTCAACGATGATCTCCAACTGGATGCTGCCATTGATTGGCACCAGCGTGTTAACGACCCCGTTGCAGGAAATCTGCTGGGTCGAGGCGTTGTAGGTCACGGTTACTCCTTGAAAGGTGAATGTGATGGATTGCGCCGTGCCAACGGAGAATTGCGCCTTCACGTCGAACAATGTTCCTCGAATCCCGGAAAGCGGATTGCTGCCGGGGCTGAGAGTCAGATTTGTCCAAGCATAAACAGTTACGGCGTTGTTGGTGATTTCCGCGATCGGCGTGGAGCAGAGCCGGACACCGTTTGCTGTCGTCCGCAAATTGAGTTCGGTTGGGAAATACATCATCTGATTGAACGGCATTCCCGGCGTAGAAATGATTGCCCAGCCTATCCGCACAATCCGCTTGTCGCCTGGAACCATGCTGGTGAACGTCTGGGACGCGTAAAAGGAGGAACCGCTGTTCCCAGGCAACTTTGATGTGCTGGGCGTGAACGTCACCCCGTCAAACTGCCCAAGCTGATAACCGCTGCCGGCATCGCACAGCAGCCACATCAGGTTGTTGGCATTGCCGTCCACCGGCAGTTGGAAGATGTCCGGACATTCGAAGTAGCCGTTGATTTTGCTGCGATAAGCCCATTGGCGCAAGTTCGGCGAGGAATTGAAGCGGATACCGTCGCCGCCGGTTGCGTCATACACGGCCATCACCCAGTAGTTGGACGGTGCATACCAGAGCAGATGCGGATCGCGGCCGTTGTGAACTACGACCGGATTGTTAGTGATTTCGGAGAAGGTTAGACCGCCATCGTTGCTGTAGTCGATACATTCACCCCGCGCCGTGCTCGTGAACGCCCCCACAATCACATCGTTGGTGCCGGTCTTGAAGCCACCGGTATTATTGGTATCCACAATAGCACTGCCGGAATAAACGTCGTCTCCGTATGAATGGTCGTAAAGCCCCTCCTGCACCTCCACCCAATTCACCATGTCAGCGCTGACTGCGTGCCCCCACCATTTCTGGCCAGCCCCGCCCCAATCGAACGGGTCATGCTGATAATAGAGATGGTATTTGCCGTTGTGATAAACCATGCCGTTGGCATCGTTCAACCAGCCGCGTTTCGTGGAGAAATGAATTTGCGGGCGCAATGTCTCCTGATACAGATTCGTGCCATCAACAATGCCATTCGTCTGGAGAATCGCGTAGAAGCCGTCATTCGCCGATGATATCGAGCTCGCCGATAAAGTTGCCGTTTGGTTGGTAAACGCCGAAACATCCACGAACGCCCACCAATCTGGCGTGCCGCCAGTGGAGAGCCGAATATTGAAGTCACGCACCGATTGTCCGCCAACCGTCACCGTGACGCGTCGCATGGAGGCACTATTCTGCACCGGCAGATTTAATAGACTGTTTGTAATCGTCAGCGTGCGCGCCGAGGAAGGTAGCGCCGTATCCGACAAAGTAATCTGGTCAACATTGATGTGTCCCCATCCGCCGGTGGCTGAATCCACGATTTGCAAAATCGCCGTCTGTCCGAGATAGGCGCTCACATCCCATTGCTGCGGGGACAACGCCTCATTGTTGGCGCCCGTTGCCGTTTTCACCACCGCGTTGCTGATGATCAGATTCATGCACTCCTGTCCTGGGATACCGCCACCACCAATCAGGAAATTTATAAAAGGCTTGGTGATGACGAACGGCGGCGAGGTCAGCGTGCCGGTCGAGGTATCCGTGCCGTAATACGAATTCACCAAGCCTGAGCCGGAATAACCGCTTACCGTATTCTGGCTTGGCAACGTGCCCTGTGCCGGCCCCGAACCAAAGGCCGTGCCGGTAGTCATCCATGCTCCGTAGGTCGGCTGTTCAAAATCGGCGAGGACAACATCACTCGACAGTGGCGTGAACCAGACCAACGAATTTGTGGCACGATAGAAACGTTGGGCGCTGGCATTCGTTTCGGCAAACTGGCCGACACCTAAACTTGAAAGCGATATGCTGCCAATATCCGACCAGGTCCCGGCAACATTGGTGGCCGCTTGAACACCGAAAGTATAATTGGGCGAACCTGCAAGCCGTAGTTGTGAGGCATTGTTGGTGCGCTGCGCTAGTTGCAGTTGCGACATGGTGGTGCCAATCACGTCAGCCCAAGTCATGCCGGCGCGCACTTCGTCATGCTTCACCGTCGAGTTACTCACGTAGGCGGCGAACGAAATACCATCGAAAGACATGTCGGCGGCATTTGAAACCGTCAAGGTTGCAACGACCGGCTCGGTTGCCGAGGTTGGGTTACGATAGATGAACACATCATCGTTGCCCGCCTTGAAATCAATCCGGATCACGTAACAGTTCACGCCGGTGCTGCCGTTACCCAAGTCATATTGCGTCGAAGTGCCTCCCGGCGGCGTCTCGATGCGCAGGTGCACGTGGTTGTCAGCGGTGTCGTTGCCGATGCCGCCCATCCGGCCGCCATCGCCGAGGTCATTGCGATGAAGTTCAAATTCGTAAAACTTGGCAGTGCCATTCGGTTGCTGAAGGAAGCTCAAGTAGAGCGTCTTCCCATCGGCACCAATGTCGCCGTTGGCATTTACATAACCATGCAGACCGAATGTGCCCACTGGTGTGCAATCAAAATAGCGTCCTTTGCGACTCGCATTAGGAATGAAGAGTGAGCCGTCGACGGAGTGCACATCGTAGCTGCTTGGGCTATTGCCGCCCGCGACCAAACTATTTGAAAGCGTCTGTGATGACCCGCCGTTGTAAGTCACCCACGCATTTGCCCAGCCAAATCCGCCGCTGGTGCCGCCGATGTCACTGCTCGATGCCCCGTAGCTGAATCCTTCGTAAGCAAGCAAACCGCCGAAATCAGGAACCACACTCACGACGGAACTGGTGACACTGCCGAAAGAATTACTGGCTACCAACATATACACACCCGCATCAAAAACACTGGCGTTGTTCATTGAATACGTGGTGCCGGTCGCTCCCATGATCGCCGCACCGTCCCGATACCATTGTAAATACACCGGCGGCGTCCCGTTCACCGAGGCATTGACGACCAGATTACTGCCGGCTCCAACCGTGACTGTTTGCGGACTTGTGATGGCAGCGGTGAGTGGCAGGACGGTCAGCGTCGCGGTCGAGCTCACGGCCACGCCGAGTGCGTTTGATGCCGTGACAAAATACTGGCCGGCATCACCCGGCTGCACACTCGGGAATGAAAGAATGGCGTTGGTCTGGCCCGCCAGAGCCGCGGTGCCGACATACCATTGATAGTTCAAAGGCTGGGATGACTGCGCCAAGGACGTCAGGGTCGAGGCCTGTCCGGCATAAAGCGCTTGATTCGCAGGTTGAACCACAAACACAGGGGGATTTCCTAAAGCGCTGGCCCAATTCTGGCCGACACGAATTTCGTCATTTTTTACTGTCATGCCATTGTTATAAGCACCCATTGAAAGTCCATCGAACGACATATCCGCCACCGACAACATGGTGAGCACCGGCTCATTATCTGATTCCAAGTTGCCCGTAGGATTACGATAGACATAAACGTCATCGTTACCCGACTTGTAATCAATGCGCACAACGAAAAAATTCACATTGGTATTGGCCACTCCCAGCGGAGTGTGCGTCGAACCTGGGGCGCGCAGATAAACCTGCGTGGAATTCGCAATGTCGCAACCAATGCCGGCAATCCGGCCTGGATCGCCAAGATCATTGCGGTGAAATTCAAACTCGTAGAAATTGTTATTGGCGATCTTGGGCTGCTGCATGAAGCTCACGTAAACCGTCTTTCCATTCGCACCGACGTTTCCGTTCCCGTCCAGCAAACCAGCCTGGCCAAATGCCCCCGCGGCCGAACAGTCGAGCCAGCGTCCGCACCGGCTGTTGTTGCCGACGTAAACCGAGCTACCCGTTGACCGGTCGTCATATCCTGCCGGTGCATTGCCATCGGCAGCCATGCCGGCCGAATCAATTGTCTCCGCGATACTTCCGCTGACATCCACCCAACCGTTGGTCCAGCCGATGCCGCCAAACTGGCCGCTGATAACACTGCCGGCCGAATAACTAAAACCTTCGTAAGCCAGCAGGCCGGTAGTTGCGCCGCTCACACCCCATTTTTGAAACAACCCTGTTTCTTGCGTCTGCCGGTCGGTATCCGACAAGGCAGAGTTGTATATTTTCACTTCCGCGATATCGCCGGAGAAAAAATTTCCCAACGTTTGTTGCGCACCCAGCGCCAGTTTGGCCGATGCGTTGAGCGAGCCGATGCTGCCAACCGTGCTGCCCAGGAAATTCCCATCCACATATAAATTCAACTCCCCGGAACTTTTCGTGCGCTTCAGAGTCATCAAGTGTGGCCTGCCGTCGTTGAATCCAGCCATTGAACTGATTGAAGTATCGGGATTGCCCACACCGCCACAGACCTGCCCATTGGCAAACAGACACGCGCCATAATCGTTCGCTGCGCCAGCTACGTTGGCACTCACCAAACCGGCTCCGTCAGAAAATTGAGTGCCAGAACCCACTCCTTGTGAACTGCAAAAGACGCAGAACAGGGTGAAATCATCCTGCACCGGGCGATTCAACGTGAGGATTTGATTGTTGGCGGAATTGAAACGAACAACCGGCAAACCATTCAATATATTGGTCACATAACTGGGTCGCTGACCTGGTGTGGTTTGTATCGCCGTGAATCCGCGACCGCTCGAATCATTCCAGATCGCCACGTTTGCGCCATTGCCTAGTCCCGTGATCGCGTCGGCCTTGAACCAGACGGCCAAAGCCGGCTTTGTCATGCTGACCCCCAGCGAATTCAGGCCCTCGCCATTCGTGTTGACCGCTGAAATTTTGTAGTAATTTGTCACGCCACTGTTTGGTGCCGTGTCAAAGAATTGATTGGACGCTGGCCAGGGGATGTTGGCCGTTGATATGTTTGCGATCGTGACTTCGGATCCGCTGGTGGTCGCGCGTTTGACGTTGTAGGAAATCGCGCCGAGGACGACATTCCAGGACAACTTCACATTGTTACCGCCGAGGGATGCCATGAATCCGGTTGGTGCGGCAGGAAGCGATCCATCGGCTTGAATGATGGCCGCACTCCAATAGCTGGTGTTGAAAACCACATCAGGATAATAAAAGCCGCCTTGCGCGCCGGTTTGCAGATACCAACTGCGGAATGTAGCCGGATTGGCCGTGTTGCTTTCCTGGCCGGCAATTACTTTGACGCCGTTTCCGAAGGCCGCATTCCACTGCGTCGGATCATTGCCCGCGCCACCGGCGTAGCATTGCAGATAGATGTAGTCGCAATTGGTAATGGCATTCTTCAGATTCACCCAGAAACTTTGCTGTGTATAAGGGGCCAGAGTGAATTTGTAGTCCAGACCACCAAGCATGTTGGCAAAGCTCACAGAGGAACTCAGGTGATAGGTTTGTTCGTCGTCGTTGTTAATCGCGTCAATTCCCGGCACGGCGTTTTTCAAGGCCTGGAAATTTTTGTAAAGAATGCTAGTCGGTCCGGTTCCTTGCAATGAGACAAGATTTTTGATGTTGTCAAAACTCGTGTCCGTCCATCCGCCGATGCAGACTTCATAACGCGTCACTGTGGTTGGCGGCGTCTTCAACGTATTAACGAGCGATCCCCAATTATTCGGACCAATATAAACACCATTGGAACACACGGGGCCGCCGCCGATCTCCAGAGTGCCATCCGCATCCACATGCATCGCAAACGTGATCAGCGTCGTGAAACCTGAAGCCTTGTCAAAGGCCATGGACGGCGTGGTGAACTGGAAATAATCGTTCCCGTCGGCACCATAGTTCATCACATTGGCAGCGGAAACGGACTGCGGGCCGGAACCCGTTTGAAACAACGCCAACAACAACAACAGGCATATCATCATCCCGCCTTGCTGCGCGACGATTCCATGGCCGCGCTTCATTTGCAGGTTTTGAGTGTCCCTATTGTTTTGGCGACCAACGTCGTCAAAACCAGATTGGATTTTTATTTGATTCATGGTGAAGGATAACGCAGACGATAAAATTTCACCGGGATTGTTGGTTCGGCTTAGTTGTGTTTGTTGGCGGCGGAAGCATATAATAATTGGTCCGCACATTTAAAGGGAGAGGACCATAAGAATCGCTGCCGCCGGAAGCTAGATACCAATATGCCATGGTGCCGTAGGTTGTTATGCTGTCATTGGCATAGAAATATTTCTCAAGACAACCGTCGAAGGATGACTGAAACGGAACATTATCCGAAATGTGGAACCGGTTCAGCGCGCGATTACCAGGGGCCATCAAAGTGCCTGGCGGTGAGAGGGCCTGGGTATGGCAGGCTTTGCTGAAGTAGCCCGGCGTGCCCCAGGCAAAACCAAAATAATCTTCCGATCCGGTGCCGAACCACGAAGGATTTTTTTCGCCGTCCACGAAAAATTTCTCATCCCCTTCCCCCCACCATGGCCCCGGCGTCAGATCCACGGTCTGGTAAACATGCAACGCCAGCCCGACGAAGCGTCCCCGTCCACTCGTGCCGAGAAACCGATAATCCGGCGAACGCCCACCGCTGGTCACATAACTGCCACGATTCCATTTTGCGTGGAACCGGGCCAGACTGCCGATTGATTTCGTCAATGGAGCGCGAGTGATTACCACATCCACATTTCTTGAAACGCCTCCATCGTTGCCAATCACGATCTTCGCCTGGCTGGTAAAAGGCATATACCAGTAACAATACATCCAGCCATTTTTCAACATCCCCAATGGTAGCGAAGTATAGGGAATATACCCGCAAGCCGTGCCGAAGAAATCGCCGAGCGGCGCCCACACGCTCGCGTTCGTTTCGCCGTCCCAAAAAATACTCACGGTCAATGCACGCAAAGCCGCCCACTGGTCACTGGAACTGGCCAATCCCCTGACGCGAACCTTGAACGTCGTGATCGCACCTTGTCCGCTGTAGTTCAGCGCGGCAATGCTTTGTCCCGGAGCAATCACATAGCTGTTGGTGATGGTCGTCTGGCCACTACGTCCGCCTGCGGGATCGGAACCAAGATGGTTTAGGAGTAAATCGTCCACATTGGAAAGCGCGTTTTGTTCGGCCGCCGTCAAATTTGTGGTAAAGGTCGGAACCGTTGCGCCTGGCGGAAAGGTTGAGTAATTGAAATGGAAATAACGCCCCCAGGAACCATAAGCGACGACCTTGCAGGAAACGTTGTAAGGAATCGGTAAATGCGAGTTAAAACCGCCGCTTGCCGTGTAATTCAAGGAAGGATAGGTGAACGGCACCTGTGTGCGGTTGAAATAATCCTGAAAGGCCATATCCACGGCGGGATTAGTTGAGCCATCCATAAATATCTTCACATGACCCGTTCCGACCTGGGCCGACCAAATTCGCCAGATGCAGCCTGGGCCGGTCATTTCCGCCATCACCACTCCGCCATCCGGCTGCGTGCGGATAAAGCCGTTGCCATCGTCGTTGGCATCCCAGTTGACATATTGCCCGGTGCCGGAATTGTAGGAGGAGGCGCGATCGCGCGAAGTCCATTCAGCTGAAATTTCGCCCACCGCCGGCAATTCAGCCAATTTTTCCAAGCTGGTCAACCGGCCAACCAGATCTCCATACGAATACGAAACACCGCCCATCACTGCCGTCGCGAAGACGCTAAAGCTGATTGTCAACGCCAAGAGCGTGTGCCTTAGTTGCGCGAATCGATGCATAATGATTTTTCTCCAGCGCGGCTAATTATCAAAAAGTTGCCGGAGTGTTGGCTCCGGCAACTTCCGTGTTCCACCGAACTGACGTTAACCTTGACCCAACGAGTGAACCCCATCACTTTTTTCAAGGCGTGCCGTTCGGTAAATGGCAACGTTACTCAGCGTGCTTGAATTATTGCACATCATGGCGTCCGCAACCGGAAAAATTGTGCCGGCGTGGATGAACTGACCGGGATGGCATTGGAGAAATTCCCGCTGCCATTAAAGGTTCCGGTTGTGTTAGTGATCCAAGACGCCATCGGTGTCGTCAGATTCGTTGAGGACAACCAAGTATAACCGGCACCTGCCGAGCCGCCGCCGCCGGTCAGAATCAGGTTGCCACCGGAAATGATGGGGGGATTGACGACCGGCGGTGTTGCAGCAGAGACAGTCAACGATCCCGCGCCAGTGATGAATCCGGGCAGGTTAGCCGACGTGTAAACCCCGCCAGCAAGAGCAACCCCGTTGGTGTAGCCGGCGGGCACGGTGATCGTGCCGCCATAGTTCAAATTCAGCATCGCGCCGGTTGCAATACGAACCACACTCGCGCTGCTGCCCGCCAGATTCAGTTTCAAGATGCCAGCATTGACGGTCGTATCACCCGTATAAGTGTCGGCGCCGGAAAGTTCCAGTGTGCCACCACCCGACACTGTCAGTCCACCGGGACCAGACAGAATGCCCGGGAGCGCAATGGTGTTGCCCGCCGGATCAAACAGGACCGGACCATTGATGCCGGTCAGCGTCATGTTCAATGTCGAAGACCAGCTTGCCAAGGCTCCAACCGTGCCGCCGCCCAGATTCACCTGATAAATTCCACTGTCCGAGGTGATCCCGGTAGCGCCGATGTATATGCTACCGCCAGTCAGATTGTATTTACCGTTACCCTGTTGCCCACCTACAACCCCAAGCCTGAGTTCACTGACATTTGTGATGACACCACTGGCCTGGTTCACCACGCCGGTAACAGTAAATCCATTCACCGCCAGCGCGACCCCCAACTGTTTTCCATTCATGTCCAGCACACCACCGTTCATGTTATAAGCGGCGGTCGTCCCGGCAAAGCCCGACGCACCGACAAACAGCCACGGTTGATTGCCCATGTTGAAGTTAAAGAGACCGCCGTTTTGGGTCACCGTCCCTTTTCCGGCATCGCGACCGATCACACCCGCATCCGTCCAGTTGCCAGTGACATTGAAGGTCGCTCCAGGTTGGATGACCAGTGTGCCATTAAAGGCGGCATTTGCATTGGCTAGCACGAAGCGACTGCCGCCCGTCCCGTTGGCCGTGACATTGCCGGTGATTATGTTGGTGCCCCCGTTGACCGCATAACCCGCGAACGAGTCCACACCACCCAGGGTCAGCGTGCCGGCACCAGTCTTGGTCAAATCATTCGGAGCAGTGGTGATGTTGCCACCCAACGAGAGATTTCCATTGGCCGGTGTATCAATCGTCTTATTGGCTGCCCAAGTCATGCCAAGATTGACGGTTTGCGTGATGGGCGCAGCCGGATTGCCGTTGAAACCGATCGCGCCGCTCAAGGTGATGTCATTGCCGCCAATCGTGAAGGCCCCGGCGTTATTGCTAAACGTCATGCTGGTGACGGTGATGCCGGTCAGGTCGTTGTTATTATTCAACCGTGTGCTGCCGCCAAAATACAAATCATGGGGGAAAATTGGCGCAACGTTTTGATCCCAGTTCCCACCCGTGTTCCAATTATTATCAGCGCCACCGCCATCCCAGATACCGAGACTGATAACGCCAACCACCTGTATATTGCCGGAGCCAGAGATGAAGCTGGGCAGGTTACCGGAATTATAGGTTCCGATGGGAAGGGAAACCCCGTTGGTATATAGGGCCGCGACAACATAGTTGCCCGTAAAGTTCAAGTTGAACAAACCGCCATCAACCACACGAAATGCTCCCGCAGAACTGCCAATCGCATCCAACTGCAGAAAGCCCGAATTTACCGTTGTGTCACCGGAGTAGACGGTGGCTCCAGCTAGTTCCAAGATGCCGCCACCGGCGACATTGAGACCGCCCGGACCGGAAAGAGTGCCCGACAGCACAATGGTATTTCCCGACGTATCAAACGTCACTGGCCCGTTTGATCCGGTCAATGTCATGTTCAGTGTCGAGATCCAGCTGGAGATGGCTGAAATCGTTCCGCCGCCCAGGTTGATCTGATACGAGCCGCTGTCGGAGGTGATGCCACCAAAATCGATGGCAATACTTCCACCACTGAGATTATAGATGCCCAATCCGCTCGCTTTCACCACGCCGACATCCAGTTTGAATGCATTGTTAATGGCGCCGCCAGTCTGATTCACCACCCCGGTCACCACGCCGCCATCTCCCCACGCGGCGCCCAAAGTGTTGCCATGCAAATCCAGCACCCCACCGCTGATATCGTATTCCCCATACCCGTGGGCGCCCCCGCCCGCGGCGACCAGCAGGATGTTATGGCCGTCCGACGGATTAAAATCAAAGGTGCCGCCATTCTGAACGACTTTCCCATTGGCACTATCACGACCGATCACAAGGTAGTCGCCATAGCTGCCAGTGAAGGTAAAGTTCGCCCCGCTTTGAAGAACGATGGCACCTTGGCCACCGGGAACGGCAACACCATCCGCCACATAAACCCGGCCGCCAGTCCCGCTGACCGTGGTGCTGCCTGTGATGATGTTGGTGCCACCGTTGACACTATAGCCGGCGAATGAGTTAACACCACCCGAGGTCAACGTCCCAGCCCCGGTCTTGGTCAAATTGTTCGCCGCGGAGCTGATGTTGCCGCCGAGGGTTAGATTGCCGTTGGTCGGCAGGTTCAGGGTCTGATTGGCTGTCCACGTCAGGCCTAGGTTGACCGTCTGTGTGATGGAGACAGCCGGATTGGCATTGAACCCGATCGAACCGCTCAGGGTGATGTCATTGCCGCCAATCGTGAAGGCTCCCGCCGCATTGCCAAACGTAATGCTACTGACGGTAATGCTGCTCAGGTCATTGTTGTTGTTGAGGCGTGTGCTGCCGGCGAAGGTCAAGTCGATGGGAAATCCGGGCACCGAATCCTGATCCCAGTTACCGCCCGTGCTCCAATTATTATTCGCACCACCACCATCCCAGATGCCCGTGCTGATGCCGCTCGCTACCTGTAAATTACCGGAGCCCGTGATGAATCCCGGCAGATTGCCGGCATTATAGGTCCCTATGGACAAGGCTACTCCGTTGGTGTAGGCGGCAGCTGCAACGCGGGTGCCGCTATAGTTCAAATTCAACGTCGAGCCGTTGGCCAGTTTAACGGCACCAAAGCTGGTGCCAGTTGTATCAAATTGTAAAGTGCTGCCAGCCGTGACTATCGTATCGCCCGTGTAGGTGTTGGCTCCGGACAAATCCAGCACACCGAGACCATTCACCGTCAAACCACCGGAACCGGACAGAATGCCCGACAGCGTAATGGTATTACCCCCCGGGTTAAAGGTGACCGGACCATTGATGCCCGTCAGAGTCATGTTTAATGTCGAAGACCAGTTGGCGTATGCACCCACCGTTCCTCCGCCCAGGTTAATGACATAAATGCCATTGAAAGTAGTGATGCCGCTCGATCCAATATAGATACTCCCGCCGCTGAGATTGTAAATGCCCTTGCCATTCGGAGTCAGCGTGCCGAGATCCAAATTGCCCACGTTGGTGATGACGCCACCGACTTGGTTTACCACTCCGGTGATCAACACGCCCGCGCCAAGACCAAGCCCCAACTTGCAGTTGTTCAAGTCAAACACGCCGCCATTCATGTCATATTCCGCCCGCGTGGCAGAATTGCCCGTCGCGCCCACAAGGAACAATTGATTGTTTGCTGGTCCGAAAGTGAAGGTGCCGCCGTTTTGGATCACGGTGCCTTTGCCACCGTCGCGGCCAATCACAGCAGCATCAACAAAGTTGCCGCTGACAGTCAAGTTCGCACTATTTTCAATGAACAGAGTGCCACTGAGGGCGGCATTGGCATTGGCCAAACAGAAACGTGAACTGCCATTCCCGGCAATCGCAGTGGCTCCGGTGATACGGTTGGTGCCGCCATTGACAATGAATCCTGCGAAGGAGTTGGTCCCACCCAAAGTCAGGGTCCCGACATTACCCGTGCTCGTCTGCGTCAACGTGCCGCCTGAGCCAGCAATGTTGCCGTTGATGGTGAGGTTCCCGTTGGTGCGCGTGTCAATGGTGAAACTTCCAGAGGGTGTCAAAGGCAGATTGATTGTCTGGGTAATCGACGCAGACGGATTAGCATTGAATGCGATGTTACCATTGAGCCCGAGATTATTGCCATTCAATGTAAAGGCACCGGCAGCCGAATCAAAGGTGATGCTGTTGGCGAATACCCCTGTCAAATCATTGGTGTTATTTAACCTCGTGCCACCGGCAAAGGTTAAGCTGGTCGCAAACACCGGAACCACATTATTGTCCCAGTTGCCCCCCGTGCTCCAGTTGTTGTCCGTCCCGCCGCCATCCCAATTGCCCGCGCTGTAAGCACCCGGGCTGACCACATCGGCCCACGTCTCGCCGACACGAATTTCGTCGTGTGCCACCGTGCGACCATTGTTAAAGCAGCCAAAAGAAAGGCCATTGAAGGACATGTCGCCCGCTGCTGAATTGGTGAGTGTCGCCGTCGCAGGCTCCGACGCAGAAGTTGGGTTTTGATAGACACGCACCGCATCGTTGCCACCCAGAAAGTCGATGCGGACGACGTAGAAGTTAACCGAGGTGCTTCCCGCACCGATTGCCGTCTGTCCAGCACTTGGCACACGCAGGTAAACGCTGGTGTTGGCACCGCTGTCGTTACCAATACCGCCAATGCGACCAGGATCTCCAAGGTTGCCACGATGGAACTCAAATTCGTAGTAGGAAGTGGTTCCATTGGGTTGCTGCATGAAACTGATATAAATCGTCTTCCCGCTCGCACCGATGTTACCACCGCCGTTGATGTAACCCTTCACCCCAAATGATCCACCTGTTGTCGTATCCAAAAACCGGCCCGTGCGGGTATTATTGGGGCTGATCGCGCTATTCCCAACCGACAGAGAATCATAACCGGACGGTGCATTTGCCCCAGCCGCCAAGCTGCCCGCCTGCACACTGGATGATCCGTTGTTCACCCCCTGCCACGCGCCTTTCCAGCCGAAACCGCCATTTAAACCGGTCAGATTGGCGCTGCCACTGGAATAATTAAATCCTTCATAAGCCATCAAGGCGGCACGCGACGATGCCGGTGCCAGAATAGCAGCGTATGCCAGGACGGCCATGAACAGCACCATCGCATTATTCAGTAAGGCTACGACCGGTGAAAACACCGTGTCGCACAGGGTATGACAGGAAACATCACCCTTGACTTGACAGCGGTTATGCCAACTTAACGAATTTAATTTTTTGGAATTTGGTTTATGATTCATAACAGTTTTGTTTTGGTTTTAGGGCCTACAGAAAATCAGGTTATCGATCGCCGCCACGCTGGAGTGGGTCCCAGAAATGGGAGTTGATCAGGCATTTCGAACTTCCACCGCTCTCAGGGTCGACGGGCGGATTGATGTCAGCTTCTTTTTTTGATTCGGCGTGGCCATCCGCAAAGCCTACATTGCCGGCACCGGGAAACTTGCCGCCGTTGTGGCGGGTAGTGTCAATCCCTTCGTATTGACCGGACACGCTGGGAACCTGCATGCTTGCTTTGCCCCACCATAAGCTGGCACTAGCCGTCAAATCGGTGGGCTTGGGCTGCTTGTCACCAAATACCAGGCAGTCCGTGGGGCGCAGAATGGCACTGCGTTTAAAATTGGCCGAACTGGTGAACGAAAAAGAACCGATGGTGATGGTTTGAATGGGATTGGGTGAACAACTGAGAAAAAACGAATTGTAGCCATAGCCGACCAGGTCAAAACTAAAGTCCCAATTCCAAATCTTTCCCCCGGTCAAGGTTATCGGTCCATTCACAGCCGGATCGTGGAATGATTTGTAGTTGTTCGTGGTCCCGCCGCAAATCGCCGTGCCCCACCAATTAAATAATTTGTCGTTAGGCGTGTTCGCGGCTAACGCAGTTGGAAACAGGTCATTGTCGTCATCCGTGTAAATCTGCGCGAACAGCGTGATCTGTTTCAGATTGTTCAAGCAGGCAATTTTGGTCGCGCGATTTTTTGCAGCTGACAAGGCCGGCAACAACATGGCCGCTAAAATGGCGATGATGGCAATGACGACCAGCAATTCGATTAGCGTAAATGCCCCACGACACGACGACATCGCGCGGGAACAATTGACCGGGTTCATGCAAGCACCATATCCGACAACTATCACTGCGGATAACGCTTTTAAGCAGGTTGGCCAGAATTCTGATTTTCTAGGTGAACACAGCTGTCATAACAGGTTTCCGTGTTCATGCGTGTTCTCCCTAGCTCACACATTTACACACCTCCATCCAAACAATCGAGGCAAGACCACCCACCTGCTCGCACCGCTGCTGGCAGTCGAAAACAGAAACAATTTGTTGGAGTCTTAACATTGATAAGATCAATAGGGCTGTTGTATGAGGGCAACCTAAATAGACAATTTCCGGTTTGATGCGCTGCTATTTTCAAAACACAGGTTCAAGTCAGCCGGTGATGACAACGAAAGAAGATACGCATATCAACCGGCGGAGATATCCGCTGTATGCCTCACCTTGGGGGCCAACGTCGATGGTCGTTGCCGGACTGCTCCTATCGGATTTTTAGTTCGCTTGCGGGCGTTGCGTTTCCACCAATAATTCTTGATCGCGTCGCTAGCCCGAGCCGGCCATTTTTCATCATGTCGGAGTTGCTCCTAAATTTCCGTGGCGAAAAACTTCGCGCTATTGCGGACGGGATGACCCAGTGGCTTTAGCAGCCCCGCCGCGACCAGCATTGGGACCTCATGCGGATTGAAACCAGGAAACCAAGCCGTTTGGGTGGCATCCATCCGACCGGGAATAACTTTTCAACTAAGAAATTCAGTTTGCAGCGCGGCCATTTTCTCTTGTTACGTAACGCGTGCATTAAATTGCAATGCTTCGGTCTGCGACTCGGCGAGCGGAGCAAGTGAAGTGGAGAGCGGAGAGAAGCGCATAGCGAATCGCAGCCAAAGCGCAACGCCCGCCGCCCCTGCGACCAATCCGAATGCCGCTCGTGACGAGCGCGCGGTTTTGCGGAGTGGAGTGGGCGTGGTCGCGAGGCATACGATCAACCCACAGCCCGTGAAACGAAGCAAAACCGCACCTTGGTCACGGCGGGCTCAGTTTAACTTTTGCGGCTTGCATCATTTCTACTGCTGATTACGTTTATTTTCAGATGAACGAGAACAACGAGCGCCTTTCTGATTCCCAACGGGACAAGCTGTGCGACATGATGTATCACGCTTTCTTGGAGATAAGAATTCTGGGATGGGCGGGCAAATCGGAGCAAGCGGCGGATTTGGCCGATGCCTTTCATGACCTGCCCAAGGATATGTGGACGAAAAAATTTTGCTTGGAAGATTATCGTGAAACGTTTCTGAAAGCTCACCGGGAGAAATATCCCGACCGATCAAACCGGAATTACGTCGCCATGATCAACAAAATCATTTTGATGGGAAACCCTGATTACTCCGCCAACTGATGGGGTTTGTTCATGAATGGATATACCTCTCTGAACGGCTTCGGTCTGCGTGTCGGCGAGCGAGGCAAGTGGAGTGGAGGCGGGAGAGCGGAGCTGAGTGCCTAGCGAACCGCAATATTGGCGCGGATCGGTATAATTGCCATCTTTTGGGTCGGGCTAACACCGGTTTTGCATCAAAAAAAGTGCCAGTGAAAGTGCCGGTGAACGGGTAGTAAATGAGTGATAGGTGAGTAGTTGATTGGTAATTGGTGCGTAATGCCGAGTGCTTGACAAACGCTCTAAAACGCCTGATTCTATTGGCGTTCGTTGGTTTTGAGGTGGTTCATTCTGGTAGTTGGTGGGTAATGACTGGGTAATACAAAGTGGTTCAAACTGCGCGAGTCCCACCACCGGCACCAAATGGATACACGGCATGTTTGGTTGCAGCCGATGGATACTAAATCGCGCGCGGTCCAATAGCCCATGAGTCGTGTTCCATCGAAACTGCAATCGGTTGAATCATTGCATTCTTTCGCGAGCTGTCACGTAAACCGCCCGGTTTTTGTGACAAGCGGATCTGGCACGGCGGACAGTTTCACTTGAGGAGATTTGGCTCCGGCGTCTCCAGGGCGGCGTGACGATAATTGATGTTCAGTTCGTCAAACCGTTTTGCCTGAACCTGCAAACGGCGCATGAAGTCGTCCCAGTTTTTCGCGTCCCTGGCCGACCAGGTGACTTCCGCGAGGGCGCAGGCGCGCGGAAAGGTCATGTATTGCACCTGCTTGAAATTTGAAATTTGCTCGGTCCACAAATTGCCCTGGGCCCCCAGAATGAACGATTGCAACTCCGGCGGCACGTTGGTGGGCATGGGCTCGAAGGCATACATTTTGTTCAAGGTCAGCGGTCCGCCCCATCCGGCGGCCTTGGGTTCAGCCGCCTTGTTGGTCGACTGGTAGAAATCAAAATAGCAATACGCGGTGGGCGTCATGACCACGTCATGACCGGCCCCCGCCGCTTCCCTGGCGCCGCCGATCCAGTCCATGACGGCGGCATTTTTTGCGAGGCCGCCCTGCAAAATTTCGCTCCAGCCAATCATGGAGTGACCGGTGGCATTGACGATTTTTTCGATGCGGCGGATGAACCAGCTTTGCAGTTCCTCCTCGTTCTTCAGGCCTTCACGCTTCATGAGCGCCTGACAAGCCGCGTTGGTTTTCCAGCTCTCCTTCGGCACCTCATCCCCGCCGATATGAATGTATTTGCCCGGAAACAACGGCGCGACCTCGGCCAGCACGTCGGCCAAAAACTGGAAGGTTGCCTCGTTGGCCGGGTTGTAAATGCCATTGAAAATGCCGGCGGTCATTTCCGGCACGAAGGGTCCGGGCGTGCTGCCCAGTTGCGGATACGCCGCCAGCGCGGCGGTCGCGTGGCCGGGCATTTCGATTTCCGGAACGACGGTGATGTGGCGCGCCGCCGCGTATTTCACCACCTCACGGATGTCGTCCTGCGTGTAAAATCCGCCGTAACGACCGTCCGGTCCGTAGGCCGTGGTCAGTCTGGGATCAAAGCCGAAGCCGGCTTCCGGACGCCAGGCGCTGATTTCGGTGAGCCGGGGATGTTTTTTGATTTCGATGCGCCAGCCGTGGTCGTCGGTCAGATGCCAATGAAACGTGTTCAGCTTGTGCAACGCCATCGCGTCAAGAAAGGTTTTGACTTCGGCCTTCGTGAAAAAATGGCGGCTCACGTCGAACATGAAACCGCGCCATGGAAAGCGCGGCCAGTCCTCGATCTGCACGCACGGAATCTGCCAGGCCGCCTGGCTCACGAGGTTCGTGGAGAAAATTTCCGGCGGCAGCAATTGGAGCAAGGTCTGCACACCGTAAAATAATCCCGCCTGGGCCGGCGCGCGGATCACGATGGCATTGGACGCGACGGTCAGCTCGTAACCTTCGGGGCCGAGGTTTGGGTTCGCACTTTTGGTCGTCAGGAAAATGCCGCCGGGAACGGCCGCGCCGCCAAAATATTTCGTGCCGGTCTTGAACGGAAAACCGGTGGAGGGGCGCAGTTGTGCCGTCAAAAAGGCTGCCGTGGCGCGTGAGGCGGCATCCGCGTAGATGCGCGTGCCGGCGGTGAGGTTGAACGCGCCGTCGTGCAACTCAATTTTCTGGGGCAGCGGAATGATGGCCGGCGTATTCGTGCTGGCGGCAAAAATGGTTGCCGTGAACGACAAAACGATCAACGCGGCGATTTTGGATTTCATAAGGTTTAAGATTTTTTATGGCCTTCAAAGTGTTCCTCGATTTCTTCCAGGGTTTTTCCCTTGGTTTCCGGCAGGAAGAAAGCCGCCGTGATGAAATAAATCACCGTGCAGCCGGCGAACGCGAAGAACATCGTGGAGTAGCCATGTTTGCCAACGGTCGGCAGGAAGACCGCGGCGATGGTGGTGGAGACGGCCTGGTTGATGAGCAACGCGATGCTCATGCCGTTGGACCGGATGCGCGTGGGCATCAGTTCCGAGAGGGCGAGCCAGACGCAGACACCGGGGCCGACGGCGAAAAAGGCCATGAACGTGAACAGGCAGATGGCAGTGAGCCAGCCGTTGCGCGCGGAGGGAACGGGCGTGATGAGCGCGTTCTCAATCTTCAGCGGGGCCGTCTGCGCCGCGTCGAGATTCGCGAACGGATTCGAGAAGAACGCGACGACCTTGTTCGGCGGCAGGCAGCCGGCACGGGTGATTTCAACCGGTTTCGCGGCGAGGTCGTCTGAGCGGGCCACGGTGGTGGCCGCGCGAAAATCGCCATAGGAATAAATGACCACGAGCGTCGCGGGCCTGCCGCTGGAATCATTTCCCGCCAGAAAACCGGCGGCAGTGGGCGCATCGAACGCGAGCGTGAGAGTCTGGTTGGTGGCGACCAGTGACTGCACGACACCTTTTTTGTCCACACGGAGTTTTTCCGTCTGGTGAAAAATCATTCCCGCGCAGAGGAGCGAAACGATGATGCCCGCGCTGCCAAGTGAGAGCAGAAATTTCCGGCCTTTGCGATCCACGAGCACGACCGCGCCGATGGTCATCAGAAAATTCACCAGTGTGAGAATCAGATAACCGCTGTGCGCCTGTTTGTCGCCCAGCCCGGCCTGAATCAAAATGGTGGCGTTGTAGCCGATGATGGAGTTGACACCGGTGAGCTGGTTGCAGGCAAGAATGACGCAGGCCAGCGCAAACGGGATGAGGTATTTGCGGCGCAGCAGGGATTCTTTGAACTGGGTGCCGGCGGATCTGGCATTCTCGGCGGCGATGGTGGCGGCCATTTCGTCCAGCTCGATTTTGGTTTGCCGGTCGTCACGTGACCGAAGCAGGGCGGCGCGGGCGGCGTCCTGCCTGCCTTTGCGAAACAGCCAGCGCGGCGACTCGGCCACCATCAAACTGCCGATGACAAATAAAATGCCCGGCGGCAATGACACCCAGAAAATGCTGCGCCACGCGTGATCCTTGAAAATGAACAGCCGGCCGGCATCGCCGAGCCTGGCGACGTCATCCACGCGATTGCTGAAATACAAACCGATGAGGGCGGCGGCGACTATCCCCAGCGTCAGCATCCATTGAAAAATTCCCGTGCCCTTCCCGCGATCCGCGGCTCCCAGACATTCCGCCAGATAGAGCGGCACCACGACCCCGATGAGTCCGGCGCTGATGCCTTGCAATAATCGTCCGAGCACCAACGCTTCGTAGCCATGCGCCAGCGCAATCATCGGAATGCTGATGACAAACAGGAGGCCGCTCAATGCCATCATGCTTTTGCGCCCCAGCCAGTCGGCCAGCAGGCCGGCAAAGAGGGTGGAGATCACGCTGCCCAGCAAAACGGCGGCGACGATGAAGGAGAGTTGCCCGGCATTGAGTTTGGAGGTGGCTTCCAGATACGGCAACGCGCCGGAAATAATTCCGACGTCCACGCCGTAAAGCAGGCCGCCCAGTCCGGCGACAAGCAGGAGGAACCGATTGTAACCCGACTTTGCCGCGCCATGATTCTGGTTCATATATTTTAAGTTGGATTACGGTTCCGAATGGCCGCGCGGAAATTATTTTTCGACATGGCAGACCGTCGGGCAAAGGAAGAGCCAAATTCATGATGGGAATTCATGCCTGCTCCAGGAAGACTGGGGCCGCAATCAAATTCAAAATTTGAGAATGCATTGCTGCTCCAAGCTTTTCAGTGAAGCCGCCAGTGATGCAACCCCTAATTCAGGGGGGTTGTTGCCACCACCGCTGCTGCTAGGATCTTACTGAGCAATAAGCCCTTTTGAATTCAAGGCGGCAAAAAGAATTATTTCAAGTGATGGCATTATGGAAGTGGTGATTCGACCGAACGCTGTGGAGGCCGCCGATTTGGTGGCGCGGGTCATCGACGGTGAAATGAGGAAGAATCCGTGCCTGGTCATGGGGCTGGCCACCGGCAATACCATGGAGGCGGTCTATGCCCGGCTGGTGCGAATGCACACCGGCGAAGGGCTGGATTTCTCAGGCTGTCGCACGTTCAACCTCGACGAATACATCGGCTTGTCCAATAACCATGTCAATTCCTACCGCCATTACATGAACCGCCACTTGTTTCTGCAAGTGAACATTGATTTGCAGAACACCCATCTGCCCGATGGCATGGCGTCGGATCTGGTTGCCGAGTGCGCCAAATACGAGCGGCTGATCGCCGAGCACGGCGGCATCGACCTGCAACTCCTCGGTATTGGCCAGAACGGGCACCTGGGTTTCAATGAACCGCTGTCGGCCTTTCGCTCGCGCACACGGGTGAAGATCCTTTCGCCGGTGACGCGCGCCCAGAACGCTCCACTATTTCCGCGGCCCGATCTGGTCCCGCATCGGGCCATCACGATGGGGGTCGGTTCCATTTTGGATTGCCGCCACTGCATCCTGCTGGCGACCGGCGAAGAAAAGGCGGCGATTGTCGCGAAAGCCGTTGAAGGCCCGATCACGAGCATGATTTCCGCCACTGCGCTGCAGTTGCATCCGGAATGCACGCTCATCCTGGATGAAGCGGCGGGCAGCCAGCTCAAGGAATCGGAATACTACCACTGGATGTTCGAGAATCAGCCGGAATGGGAACCCTTCCGCACCGCTTCATCATCTGCTGCAAAAAATGGATTTCAATCCACGCCTCACCCGGATAAACAATTATTGAAGCAATCCCGGACCTTGTGAGATGAGGCGATCCGGCCGATTGCCGGGCTGGCCGGTTTGGAAGCGGCGGGTGCGGGCGAGGGCAAATTCGCCAGGGCCGCTGGCTGCGAGTTGACGGCAACGGACAGTGGCACTTCCCGAGCGAAGGTTTTACGAATGTTGAGGCACCAGGCAATTTCAGCAAGTCTGACCGAATAAATCATCTGATCTCCGCGGTTGTCATCTTTGTGACCGGCTCGGCGTGCGCGCCAGCACCGAAGCATTGGTCCGTCGTGTGGAAAATTGTCGATTGAATCGCGCGCGGAGCAGGCGGCGTAAAACAAGGCCGACCATATTACCCCCCCCCCCAATACAGGGGGTAGACAGAACAAGCATAATAGTTAAACTGCAAGGTGATAGCGCAGAGCAACAAACGTGGAGCATCAAACGTCACACCTAAACCCAAAAACCATAACCATTCAGGTGTCTATGAAATCTACAAAAAAATCAACCCTGTGGAAAGCAAAACTTCTGCCGTTGGTGGCGGTGTTATCAATGGCGGGTGTCCGCACTGCGGGCGCGGCAGATTATCCCAGCACAATTTTGGCGGACAATCCATCCGCTTACTATCGTTTTGAAGAATTACCAGGTGCGACCACCGCAGTTGACTCTTCCGTCAACGGCGTGAATGCTGCCATCTATCCTAACAACGAAAGTGTTTATCCGCAGTTGGGTCTGCCGGGAATAGATACCAACTCGTTTCTGTTCAGCGGTGGCGGCTTCGCCGACTTTGCTTTCGTGGACATTCCCGGCAGTTCATTAATCACACCTCCGGCAAGCGCTCCGTTTTCCTGTGAATTATGGGTCCAGCCAACCGGCCAGCCCGCTACCTATTCAGTCCCAATCGAAGTGGCGCAGTTTCCAAACGGCTGGAATTTTTATGTGTCGGGGGCGGACGCAAACGGAGGCACCAGTTATTTTTATTTGAACATGCCGAATGGAGTTCTGTTTCAGGGCTTCCCCGATTTCCCCATCAGTTTTCCGAGCATATGGTATCATTTGGTGATCACCTACAACGGAGCTGGTAGTGTGAGGGTCTACATCAATAATGTGGCGCATGGCCCTTACAATGTAGCTTACTCACCCGCCGTCAATTCGGATGCGCACGTTGGTTCGGGACAAGGGGTCGGATGGTTGCCATTTATTGGCGGCATAGATGAAGTCGCTTTTTACACCAATGTTTTGAGTGCCGGCCAGATTCAAACTCACTATCAAGTAGGGACGAACTCCTTCAGGCTCGCATTCACGAAACCCTCGATTGCTTCAGGTCCTGCTTCAACTACCAATTATTCCGGCCTGCCGGTGAGTTTTTCCGTTACGCCAGGGGGCACGCCACCGCTGCACTATAAATGGTTTAAAAATTCCACCCCCATTGGGGCTGACGCAAATCCGTTGACGTTCACCTCCCAATATCCGGCGGACAACAACGCGAACATTCAGGTGATCATCACCAACAATTACGGGTCGATCACTAGCATGGTCGCAACGCTCACCGTGCTGACCAACGACAACATTCCTGGCCCACCCAGTTCAATCACCCGCAATGTGGGTAGTTATGCCGTGTTCTACGTGACGGCGTTTGGCGCAGCCCCCATAACCTATCAATGGTCCCAGAGTATCAACGGCGGCGGCACGTTCACGCCAATTGCCGGGGCCACCAGCGCGGCCTTGTGGTTGACCAATGTGCAGCCATCTCAAAGCGGCTATCAATATGCGGTCACCGTCAATGGGCCGTTCTCCTCCACGCTTGTTCCGGCCGCCACGCTCACCGTTCAGCCAAGGGCGGTCAATGTTCCGCTCACCGGCTATGGTGCTGTGGTCGCGGCAGACCAGCCGGTAGCTTACTGGCGTTTGGATGAAACAACTGGCGCAGCTACCGCCGTTGATGCAGTGGGCAGCTTTGACGGCTTTTATACTCCCAATGTAGGCAGTATTACCTACGGAGTGCTGCCACCGGGCATTCCAAACGATACCGATCCCGCAGCAACCATCGCAAACGGGGCGACGATCCAAGTTCCGTTTGCGCCGGAACTCAATCCTACCACGCCGTGGTCAGTTGAGACATGGGTTCAGCCATCCTCGCTTGCTGCCAACGGGGGAGATTATCGGGTGGTTCTTTCATCCGAATACAACCTTTTTCCCAATCCTTACAATGGCTGGTATATTTACCAGCAACCGAATGGGACATTCGCCTTTGTTCCCCAACCGGGAAACGTATTCCTATCGGCCGGTTCGCTTGTGGCCAATAATTGGTATTACCTGGTCGTTACCGATGACGGCACCAACTTTAAGATGTATATCAACGGGGTTTTGGCGGTGGCACCGTTGCCGGTTGCCGGCGCAAACTTTATTCCCAACGGAGCGGGCGTTAATCCGGATGGAACTGCCGGGATCACCCCGGGGCTTGGCAATACGGTTCTTGGTCAGCGCACCGACGGCGCCTTCAACACGTTTGAAGGGACTATAGACGACACGGCTATTTACAAATATGCGCTCAGCCCGCAACAAATTCAGAATCATTTTCTGAACACGACGCGTCTGTCCGTGGCGAGCTCCGGCAATAATATTGTGGTCTCGTGGCCGGTTGGCACGCTCCAATCGTCCACCAATGTCAGCGGACCGTATGTCAATGTCGGCGGTGCGACTTCGCCTTATACAAATTCGGTGAGCGGGGCGCAGAAGTTCTTCCGCGTCCAGTTGCAGTAATCAAGCATGCTTGAATTCATCGGCCGGGGCAAAAGCACGCCCCGGCCGATATTAAAAGAAGTTCAAAAAGCATTAAAGCAATGAAACATCGCCCTTATAGTTGCTTTGGTCGTTCGCCAGCCATTCGCCGTTGCCAAAACGCCTTCACCTTGATTGAACTGCTGGTGGTGATTGCCATCATTGCGATTTTGGCGGCCATGCTGTTACCCGCGCTTTCCAAGGCCAAAATGCAGGCATGGCGGGTCAAATCGGTGAACAACATCAGGCAGCTTCAGCTGGGTGCCATCATGTATGCAAATGACAATAGTGGCTTTTTGCTTCCCAACGCTCCATTCAATCCGCCTTCGCCTGGTTCAAAAGCTTGGATTGATGTCAGCACCATGGCCTATGTGGAGGGCACAGGTAATCAAATGGGCAACACCAACATGGCGCTATATACCAGCGGCCTGCTGGCTCCATACTTGGGCAACCAGGTCGGCGTTTACAAATCTCCTGGAGACACAATGCTTTCAGCCAATGGGGAGCGGTTAAGAAGCTATTCCATGAACGGTCAGATGGGTTCTGTATACACAAAAGGAAAAATCAATTTTGACGCGCCGGCCATCCAATATGTGAAGGATTCTGACATTACGAAACCGGTGCCTTCAAATGCCTTTGTCTTTTGCGAAGAAAATCCCTACACCATCAATGATGGATATTTGGAAATTTTCAGCCAGCCAGCCAATGCCGGATTTCCCGATGTGCCCGCTGCATATCTCGGAGGTGCGTGCGCTTTTTCCTTCGCCGATGGCCATGGTGAAGTGCATAAGTGGAAGACCGGGGTGCTTTTGACTGCGAAAGCTCAGATAAGCTATATTCCCGGTGGGGCTCTGAAGAATGACGATTGGATATGGTTCACAGAACACGCCGCCAGCAATCCTTGATTGATCGTGGTTGTGTCTGCTGTCATGCTGGATGAGTGCTTGATTCCATTACAGCTCAATGCAATTTCTATTGGGTTTGATTTCCTTTAATACAATCGTGGGTTTTAGAATCAATTTATACCGCCGAAGGTCGCAAGTATTGTCAGGTATTTTGTGGTTGTCGTTAGCGATAGCCCACGCCGAACTTTGGAGGACGGCCTATTATCCAGGCTGGGAACAGGCGGGCATGCCCGCATCCTCAATCGATTTCAACACGCTCACGCACGTCGTCCATTTCTCGGTGGTGCCGAATTCAAATGGCACCTTGAATAGCGGTGTCACGCTGGCAAATTCGACGGACTTGGTCTCGAAAGCTCATGCCGCCGGCAGAAAAGTGCTCATTTGCGTGGGCGGTGCCGACAGTGAAAATGCCTTCCAAGGGGCGACAAGCATTGCCAACCTGCCGGTCTTTATCAGCAACCTCACCAATTTTGTGGCCACCCGTGGCTACGATGGTGTGGATATTGACTGGGAGCCGCTGCCAACCGCCGATGCCCAACCGTTCACCAATCTGGTGACCGGCTTGCGCTCCGCGCTTAATGGATTTTCCCAGCAAAAACTGCTGACCGCGGCGGCTGGCGCTTATCCACCCTATGGAGATTCTGCGACCGCACAATATGTCATGTTTGCCAGGCTGCAAAGCCAGTTTGATCAGATCAATATCATGACGTATGACCTGTCCGGACCGTATGGTGGCTGGGTGACCTGGTTTAATTCGCCGATTTATGATGGTGGCTACCATTTCCCCAGCTCGGGCGGCCTGGTTCCTTCGGTGAATGTTGCGGTGAACAATTTTATCAACAACGGGGTTGTTCCGGGCAAGCTTGGCATTGGCATCGCCTTCTATGGCTATATTTGGACGGGTGGCCGTGGTACTTCGCTGTCAAGCATCACCCAACCACGGCAATCCTGGACCAATGCCCCCACTGTCACCGCCTACCGTTACACCGATATCATGGCAGCTTACTATCAGTCGAATTTATACCATTGGGATGTGAGTGCCCAAGCGGCCTATATTGGCATCACGAACGCAAATCCTACGAACAACCTGTTCATCTCCTACGACGATCCGCGCACCTGCCAGGCCAAGGTCAGCTATGCCCGTAACCGTGGCCTGGGCGGCGTCATGATCTGGGAACTGGCGCAAGACTACACCCCCAATACGCCCGCCCCGCTGCTTCAGGCGGTCAAACAGGCGCTTGCCACGCCCGGCCCGGTCAATCTCCAAAAAAAAGGCGCTGATCTCAACGTAACTTTCACCAGCATCGCCCTGGGCTCTTATCGGGTGCAATGGAGCAGCGACCTGGCGCTCGGCATCTGGAACACGCTGCTGACCACCAACGTCTCCGGAGCGGGCGGGCCGCTGCAAATCACTGACTCCGGCGGGGTGACAAACCAGCTTCAACGCTTTTATCGGATCCAGACCCCACCTTGAACCGGGTCGGAAGTATCCGGGTGGCATGATTTGGGTTCCGCCTCACCCGGCCCTTTTCCACACAATTGAGAAAACGCCAGTTTCCTGAATTCTCCATCCCGTTTTAATTTCAGGCCAAGCCGCAATATCAACCGCGTCGTGAAACGGCTGTTAGTCGGTGGAACAGTGGTCGATTCCGACCCTCGCCTCCATAGTTTATTCCCTGCAAATGCAGGTAAAAAGGGAGTCGGAAAGGCCACTGTCAATGAAACTGTCAATAAAGCGGCGGTTGTTTAAACAACTCGCCACCATTTGCCAGAACTAGTTGAAACTCGCCACTACCAGCGTTCACAAACGCGGCAGGAAACGGACTGGTATCTCGATAAGGCAAACCGCCTATGAAATCGAGATTCAACTTGTTTAATCGGAACGGAGTTTTTACTCCGAAGACACCACCACCGGCAAACAGCACAGCCTGCGCACCAAGGACGAAGCCGAGGCGCTTGCGATCCTCCATTCCAAGAACGAGGCCCACCGCCAGCCAGTGCTTAATCTGCAAATTGCCCGGACGTATCTGACGGCCGCCGACCCGGATGTGGCGAAGCGCACTTGGCAAACGGCAATGGACGAGTTGACCAAGACAAAAAGCGACACCACGCGCCACCGGCATGAAACGGCAATGAAGGACAAGGCGTTTGACCTCATCCGCAACCTGCCCATTTTGGAAACCCGTTCGGCGCATTTCCTGAAAGTGTTGGAACTCGGAACCGTCTCGACAAATGTTTATCTGCGGCGGATTCACAACTTCGCCTTGGACATGAATTGGCTTCCGTGGTCCATCCTGCCTAGACGTCAATGGCCGAAAGTGAAGTTCAAGGAAAAGCGGGCCATCACGCTGGACGAACACCAACGCATAATTGCCGCCGAGGTGAACCCCGAACGCAAGACCCTGTATCAGCTTTGCCGGCACTTGGGGGCCAGCCAGGGCGACATCGCCTGCTTGCGAGGCGAGGACGTGGACTGGACGAGCAACACAGTTGGATTCACCCGCAAAAAGTCCGGCGTGCCCGTTCTGGTGCATTTGGGGCAGGAAGCCTTGAACCTGTTCAAAGACCTGCCCGCCGAGGGGCCGCTGTTCCCGTATCTTTCCACCGTGCGGGCGGGCGACCAGGCGACGGAATTTGGGCAACGTTGCCGCCAACTCGGCATCACCGGTATTACGTTGCACAGCTACCGCTACGCTTGGGCCGAACGCGCCAAAGTCGCAGGGATGCCCGAACGCTTCGCGCAGGAAGCCCTTGGCCACAACAGCAAGGCCGTGCATCGCGCTTACGCCAAGAAAGCCATGATGCAAATTCCATCGCTGGAAGAATACGAAGCGAAGGCCGCTGCCACTTCCAAAAAATCGGTTGCACCCTAATGGCATACCTAAGCGGGGGCGGTTAAGTCTGACCGGCTCAACCGCACTTTGCGTTTGGGGACTTGCGCCGTCCCCAAACCCCGCCGCCAGAGGCAGGGCCTCTGGACACTGGATCAATGTATCGAAGCCGTCCGGGCTTACTTCGTGCGTCTGCATACAACCAAATATCCGTAGCGCTTTTATCGCGTCGAAGCGCTGTGAGAAACGAGATAACGGACGACTCCTTCCACATCTTACATCTCGTTAGATGGTCTTGATTTCGCCCCCGTCCATTCGGACGGCTGCGCCCGTCATCCATTTTCCGACAGGCGAGACCAAAAATGCAATAAGGTTTGCGATATCCTCTGGCTGGCCGTAGCGGCTGATTCCCGCATCGGCCGGGAATTTTTCAAGAGCTTCCTCGACTGTCAGGTTGTGTGCCGGGGCATATTTCTCCATATAGGCGAGCCTTCGGTTCGTGAGGACAGGTCCGGGGAGAACGCTGTTGACCTGCACTCCCTCCTTGATGCCCCGTTCGGCAAACGCTTTCGCCATGGCGACGATGGCGGCATTAATCGTAGCCACGGCGGCAAAGGCTGATTTCGGGGCCAAGGCAGAATTGCCCGAGGTGAAGATGACCGAGCCTTTGGATTTTTTAAGCGCCTCCCACGCGTGAATGGTGATTCGTCTGGCCCCGTGAAGCTTGAGCGCCAGGCCCTCATCCCACTGTTCATCCGTCATTTCGAGGAGATCAATCTGAGGAACAGCCCCCGCGATGTTAACAAGGGCGTCAATTTGGTTAAAGCGCTCTAGCGTTTTTGTGACGAGCTTCTTTGCCGCATCTGGCCTCCTCAGGTCAAGGGCAAGCACCAGGGGCTCGGCTCCGGCAGATCTTACGACCCTCGCTGTATCGTTGAGCGCTTCTTCGTTTCGGGCGGCGAGCACGATGGACTTGAAAGCGTCCGCCAGGCGAATCGCTGTCGCGCGGCCAATGCCCTGGCTTGCTCCGGTTACGATGGCAACAGGCTGGTTCATAATTTTCGTTAGTTTCCGCCAAGGGTCGCATTGGCCGCTTCGATCAAGATTTGGAGCACATGGCCGGGCGCGGTGATGGAAGGCGTGTGGTCCACGTGACGGGAGTGAACCGTTGCCCGCATTCGCTCCGCCATAAAATGTTGCGTTTTTGGCGCGATCATCCGGTCATCTTCCGCCACAAGAAACCACGAGGACCTTGATTTCCAGGCAGGGACAGGGGCTTTCTCTTGAATGCACTTCACGTTGATTGGCCTCTGAACGGCGTTCAGAATGACCAAGGTGTCAGGGTCGGCACCCTGAGCAAACGCATCAGCGAAGCCAGTCTCGGGCATCCAGATAAAGCCCTGGGCGTCGGGAGCCAGTTGCGGCGCTTTGGCATGTGGTTTTTCACGGTAAAAAACCTCGGCCACCGTCTCCCCCTCGGCTGGTGCCAAAGCAGCGATGTAAACCAACCCTTTGACTTTTTCACTGGTGACACCCGCAATGGGTGCGCCGCCATAAGCATGTCCGGCAAGCAGAATCGGCCCCTCAAGCATGTCCACAACCCTGGTCACTGCCGCGATGTCATCCGACAAAGATGTCAAGGGAATCGGAGCACAAACCACTCCGAGACCTTTTTCTTTGAGCGGCCCGACAAGCTGACTCCAGCTTGAGCCATCGGCCCAGGCTCCGTGGACCAGCACTACGGTCGCATTTTTCACATAGGTATTCATAATAAAGTCGTCCTTTTATTTTAGCCATTGGATGGCATCAGTTTTAGTGAACCACTTTCTTCAAGAATTTGAGAATAACCGCCGCGATCTCGCTGCAATGGGTTTCGAGTGCAAAGTGACCCGTGTCAAAAAACTGAATTTCAGCATTCGGGATGTCGCGCTTAAACGCCTCGGCCCCCGCCGGCAGGAAGAACGGATCATTTTTGCCCCATACAGCAAGAAAGGGAGGTTTGGCTGTGCGGAAGAATTTCTGGAATTCAGGATACATCTCGACGTTTTTAGCATAGTCAAGAAAGAGGTCGAGCTGCGCTTCATGAGCTCCGGGCCGGGACAGATAGAAATCATCGAGCGAGCGACCGTCCGGGGAGACCAAGGATTTGTCGGCCACGCCGTGCACGTATTGAAATTCCGTCGTTTGCGGGGTCAACATGGAGCGGAGCGCATCGCGATTGGCCTGGCTCGGCTCCTTCCAGTAGGCGCGAATGGGATTCCACCCGTCGCTTAACCCCTCAACATAGGCGTTCCCGTTTTGTGAGATAATGGCCTGAACGCGCTCCGGGTGTTTCAGCGCCATCCGCAGGCCAACCGGGGAGCCGTAATCAAAGATGTAGATGGAGAATTTCTTAAGCCCGACAGCCTCGGTGAATTTACCGACCACCTCCGCCAGGTTTGCGAACGAATAGGCGAATTCCTTGTGGCTGGGGAGATCGGTCTGGCCAAATCCCGGAAAATCGGGCGCGACAATATGGTAGTGTTCGGCCAGCATGGGGATGAGATTCCGAAACATATGGCTTGAGCTCGGAAATCCGTGAAGCAGCAATAATGTTGGCGAAGATTTCTTCCCGGCCTCCCGGTAGAAAATGTTGAGTCCATTAACACCGACGGTTTGATAATTAACAGTCATAATTTAGTCCTTCAATTAAACGTTTCGTTTTTCATTAATTTAACAACATCCACATCCATTTTGTTAAGGATGTGCACAGACAGTACCGCACGTTTGAGTAACCTGTCAAATTATGTCTTGCAGGTTATTCTACTTTTCGTGTATAATAAAAATAAAATGCTTTTCAACCATCCACTTGAAGGGGCCTGTCATGATTAACGAATTGCCTCCGGCCATATTCATTTCGGGCTCCACCGGCATTGATTTTCTCAATTCTGTAGCGACGCCCATGGACGAGGTGGTGGAATGGATCGGAAACGGGAAGGACCTCATCGGTTGGCTCAAACAAGCGAGAATTCTAACTGCACACGATATTGCTGTTATTGAATCAAATTTTTCCGCCGGAGAGCTCGATCAGATTGCGCTCCGCGCGCGTGAATTGAGGGAGTGGTTCCGGGGTTTCATAGGGGCCCACCGGGGAAAAGCGCTTTCTCCGCGAGCGTTAACGAAGCTCGTACCACTCAACGAGTTGCTCGGTCAGGATCAGGTTTTTTGGTCCATAGTGCCGGGGACTGCTACCAATCATGACCTTCACGAAACTCCTTCGCCTCTTATTTTTCGGCTTCGTCCGCAACGGCGCTGGCGCACGCCTGAATCGGTGCTCGCATCCGTTGCCGAGGAGTTGGCAAAGGTGGTTTGCTGTTTAAATTTTGAGCACATAAAAGGGTGCCAGGGGAAGAAATGCACCCTCCTTTTTTATGATGAAACGCCTCGTCATCAGCGGCGGTGGTGCGACATGGCGATCTGTGGTAACCGGGCTAAACAGGAAGCGTTCCGCCAGCGGGCAAATAGCTGAAGGCACCCTGGGTAAAATGCGGTGTAATCTTTAAAATCTTTGTAACCTTTAGATTTTTATTTGAAAGGTTACTCGTAATTCAGTGTGGCTTTTCTGTGATCTCGGAATTGGCCTGAGCGACGTTCTGCCGGACGAGGGTTGACCGGCCTCCCGGTAATCCCCAAAAGCCTACTGCCAGATGATGGCAGAATTATCGGGGATCAGCCTCAAAGCTTTAATTCAGCCGGCATTGACCCGTTCGGATTTGCGGTCGGCCACCGGAGCCAAATCTTTGCTTCCTTGGCCACGCCGGGAGTAAATATCGGTAGCACGGCGTCTTCTTACTCCGTCTCGGACCTTGTTATACTTGGGCTGCGCCTCCGTCAGCGAACATCTCCGTCCCATTGATGAATGAGGAGGCATCTGACGCCAGAAACAAGGCTGCATTGGCAAGCTCCTTCGGCTCGCCAATTCGTCCCAGCGGCACCAAGGCCACGATGTTTTTGATGACATCGCCAGGTTTGGAGGCAACTGGAGGAGTGTTGACCGGTCCCGGTGAGAGCAGATTAATGCGGATTCGCCGGTCTTTTAATTCATTTACCCAAACACGCGCACAGGCTCTGAGCCCGGCTTTGGCCGCCGCATAGGCAGTCAACCCAGGGAAGCCTTTCACCGCCGCAATGGACGACGTCAGAATGATGGAAGCTCCATCGGTTAGGAGGGGAAGTGACTTTTGGACCGTGAAAAGGACTGACTTCAAGTTCAAGTCAATCATCTCGTTGGCATGTTCCTCGGTCATTTCCCGAAGCGCAACGAACTCCCTGCGCCCCGCGTTGGCAAATAGAATATCAAGCCGGCCTTTCTCAGCCTTGATTTTGGAAAACAATTTTTCCAAGTCGGCGATTTTGGTCACGTCGGTTGGCACACATGTCACATTTCCTCCAATGAGTGCCCTGGCTTTATCCAGTTCGTCATTCCGGCGGGCGGCGATGAAAACATGGGCGCCCTCGGCGGCAAACCTCCTGGCCGATTCAAGACCGATGCCACTGCTGCCGCCAGTGATGAGAGCAACTTTTCCTGTTAATTGCGACATATTAAGTTTTTAGTTGATGGGAAGTGGCCAGATCATTTTATCATCGAATCTTGGGAAGCATTGGGCACCTTGGCCAGCACGGTTTCGGCTTTGACGCGGTCACCATGTTGATGGCTGACATGAACAAATGTGACCTTGCCATTCTTGCCGATCACGAACGTGGAGGGATAGGCCGTTTCGTTTTGTTTATTCCAACGCAAACCGTAGGAATCGGTGAAGGAATAGTCCGGGTCGAGTACCAGCGTGAAGCCCTTGGGCCAGTTTTTATCCTGAAGAAAATCACTGGCGTGTTTAGTCAGATCATCCGCCGGCCCCGGATAGACCATGACGACCTTAACCCCGGCTGCTTTAAATTTGTCAGCGGCCTGAATAAAATCGTGGGCCTGCGCCGTGCAGAGTGGGCATTGGTATCCTGGCCAGCCTCGTAAAACCACCAGAACGATGTCACTTTTGGCAGTGAGGTCACTTAGGTGAACGGTCTGGCCGTCAACGGTGTTCAGGGTAAAATCAGGTGTGGAATCTCCCATTTGCGGGATGGTGGCCGCCAGTACCGATGAGACCAGCAAACTGGCGAACAACGCCAGTACAAGGTTACGGAGGTGGAATATTTTCATTTTGGATGCAGTTATGTGGTTGTGGTCGTGCGTGGTTCGACATGTTTGGCCGTCTATGGCCCGGTCAAAAAGACATGTCATTTCCGTAATGGGAGGAATTAAAGGCCGACTTTATTCCAACCATTTTGAGGCAAAAACCCGGAATAAAGCCGGCCGAGACGTCATCATATGTAATATGAAGAAAATATTTATCCTCTCGGTTGCGATTTTGTCGCTATTGTCACTGGCAAGGGTTTGGGCTGATGGCACGGCTGGAAGTGAAGGAACCATTGCCCCAGCCTGGAATTTACAGGATTTGGACGGCAAAACGATCAATTCTGACGATTTCAAAGGCAAGGTGGTGATTTTGGATTTTTGGGCCACCTGGTGCCCTCCCTGTCGGGCGGAAATTCCCGGACTGATTGACCTGCAAAAGACGTATGACAAACAAGGCTTGAAGGTGGTGGGCATTTCGCTGGATCAAGGCGGAGTCGGCGTGGTCAAACCCTTCGTTAAGAAATTTGGCATGAACTACCCGGTACTGATCGCCGACGACAAGGTGCAGCAAGCGTTCGGCGGATTTGATGCCATTCCTGTTACCTTCGTGATCGACCGTCAAGGGCATATTGTTAAACGCCACCTCGGTTTGACCGAAAAGGACGAGTTTGAAGCGGAAATAAAGCCGCTTCTCAAATAACCACATTAGACCACACTCTCTGTTGTGAGCGAAATGGACTTTGAAAATGCAGTTAACTCCTTTTACGAGGGGTTGTACCGCTTTGCCTATAGCCTCACAGGGAATTCGGACGATGCTTCCGAGCTGACACAGGAAACTTTTGCTCGGTTTCTAACCAAGCACGGGCAGATTCGCGACCGGGAAAAAGTTAAGTCATGGCTTTCGACCACTCTTTATCGGACCTTTTTAGGATGGAAACGCCGGGAAACCCGTCATCCCCATGTCGAACTGACTCAGGTTCAGGATGAGTTGCCGGCGTTGACACCGGAAACATTGGACAATTTGGAAAGTGAATTCGTCAATCAAGCCCTCCTTCAGGTAGAGGAACGCTACCGGGTGCCATTGGCTTTGTATTATTTTGAACAACTTTCATATGTAGAGATTTCCGAAGTTTTGGAGATTCCGATTGGAACGGTAATGTCGCGACTGTCACGGGGCAAAGAGTTGCTCCGCAGATCTCTGACGATGAAGACCGTCAGGGGCGAAAATCAGGCGGAAGTTTTTCAGCGCAAACACATTCGGAATTAATCATTATGAACAATGTCGAAGCTAAATTGGTTTTGCAGGCATACCGCCCCGACGGGAAGGACGCTTCCGATCCCTTTTTTCGCGAGGCACTGGAACAGGCAGAACGCGACCCTGAACTGAAAAGGTGGTTTGCCAAGGAAATGGCTTTGGATGCAAATGTGCTCTCGCGGCTTCAGACTGCGTTACCACTTCCACACAACTTGAAGGTCAATCTGCTGGCCCTGCAAAAGTTGGAGCGTCCCATTCCCTGGTGGCTGAGTCTGGTCCGGCTTACGACGGCAACGGCAGTGGTGACATTGGGAATTTTTGTTGGCTTCATGCTGTTCCGGTCACAAGGCAAATCCTTGGACTCTTTTCAGCAGGCCATGACGCATTTTTCACTCCAGCACCAAGGCCATGTAACGTATGAGCCCCGGGATTTGTCCAAAATTGAGGGATGGCTGCAAGGCAATGGCGTGGCAACCAACTTTGATCTGCCGCCAGAATTACAGGCAATTGGAGCACAAGGATGCCGCGTGATTGATTGGAACCAACAAAAAGTGACAATGATATGTTTTGTGTCCAAGAATCGGGATCAACACTTGGACTTATTCATCATGGACAATACGGAGAGATTTTTCCCACATGAAAACGAATCTCCGCATTTCGCTATCAGGAATGGACTGGTGACTGCGTCTTGGGCCAGAAACGGCAAGCTCTATTTGTTGGCCGGTGAAAATCGTGAATCCGTACAGGACGTACTCCAATCCATTTGAAAAGTGTTTTCAAAAAAACTATAGCTTGAACATAATTTTCTGCAGGTGATTTGTTATGATATGGGTGCTTATCTCGGCCCGACCGAAATTGCAATTTACGTTTTAGCGGTCCTATTTGCTGCCACCCTCATACGCTCGGCGCTGGGATTTGGTGAGGCCTTGATCGCTGTTCCTTTGCTCGCCATGCGGATACCCCTTGAGACTGCCGCTCCGCTGGCGGTCCTGGTTTCGATCACCATCGCAGCCTTAATCGTGGTTCAAGATTGGCACAAGGTTCATGTCAAAAGCGCCGCCTCGCTGCTTGGTCCAACGTTGTTGGGAATTCCGCTGGGACTGGCCCTGTTGACCAACTCCCATCAATTATTGGTCAAGCTCCTGCTGGCTTTGATTATAATCGCATTTGCCGTCTCATCATTGAGCGGGAGGCAAATGCCCGAACTGAAACATGACAGCAAACCGTGGCTGATTGTCTGTGGTTTTTTTGCGGGTGTGCTGGGCGGAGCTTACGGCATGAACGGTCCGCCCCTGGCCGTGTACGGAACCATGCGCCGCTGGCCACCCCAACACTTTCGAGCGACGCTTCAAGGCTATTTTCTTCCGGCAAGCATTCTAGGGATGGCGGGATATTTATGGAAGGGACTATGGGATCGTGAACTTACGCGCTATTATCTATTGAGCCTGCCAATGACATTGCCTGCAATCTGGCCGGGCCGCATGGCCAATCATCGTCTGCCACAGGAAAATTTCCGAAATTACGTATTCGGCGGACTCATTGTCATCGGATTGATTCTTATGTTTCAGGCATTCCAGAAGTAGGTTGGAAATTACTTTGGGAACCGTTAAAAGTATGGCGCGTCCTTATATCTGCCTCGCTTTTTGCCTGCAAAATATTTCAGGAATAAAAACCCTGGCAGGAACTTCATATTATCGAACACAAGCAATATAATTCGACATTAAAGAACGCCAATGAAAGACCAGACATCGTCGGTGACTGATCAATCAGGAGGAATACAAAATCATATCAAAAAATGGGCGCCATTGTCCCTGAGGCTCATTGTCGGATACGGTTTCATGTCTCATGGTTACGCCAAGCTGGCGGGAGGGCTGGAACATTTCGCTGCTATTCTCAATAACCTCGGCGTCCCATCGCCAGAGCTGGCGGCTTGGGCCACGGTGGCGGTGGAACTTTTGGGAGGTCTGGCAATGCTCATCGGTGCCTTCGTGCCACTCGTCAGTGTGCCAATGATAATTGTCATGCTCACAGCCATCTTCACTGTGCATTGGCGATATGGTTTCAGTTCCATAAAACTGTTGGCAGCAACTCCGGCTGGCGCACAATTCGGATCGGTCGGATATGAAATCAATCTGCTCTATATCGCCGCCATTGTCGCACTTGTCATTGGCGGCGCTGGGCCATTATCTGTGGATGCGTTGCAATGTAAAAAGAAGCTAAATCAACAAGCACTGCCGCTCTTACAAAGTGCCGGCGAGTAAATCTATGAAACCGCCAACACCGCCGCAAGTAACGGCAACATGCCTTTGCCTTATTTTCCTTGCTCGCCTGACGGCCCAGTCAGCGCCTTTGGAATTTCAAAGTTCGCAACATCAAACTGCTTTGCTTGAACTATACACTTCGGAGGGATGCAGCAGTTGTCCTCCAGCGGAGGCATGGCTGAGCAAACTGAAAAACTCTCCACGGCTTTGGGCCGAATTTGTTCCCGTGGCATTTCATGTGGATTATTGGAACAACCTTGGCTGGAAGGACAAGTTCTCCGGCGCGCAATATACCGAAAGGCAACGAGGCTATGCCCAATTGTGGTCGGCCACCGATATATACACTCCTGAGTTCGTCTTGAACGGAAAAGAATGGCATGATTGGTTTGGCTTTCGAGGAGCACCATCCTTCGCCCCCTCTCAACCAGGCATCCTTCTTGTGCGATCCGATGATGGAAAGCATTGGCATGCCACTTTTTCACCAAGCCAGAACGACAATTCCCATTACGAGGTGACGGCTGCCGTTCTGGTCAGCAATGTGGCTTCCGATGTCAGTGCCGGCGAAAACGAGGGCCGACATTTAAATCACGATTTTGCCACTATTTCTGTGATCACCCGGCCCCTTGCATCCCAAACCAATGGCTTTCAGGGGAAGTTCATTATCGATCCAGAGCCAAAAGCAGTTGCGGGGCGAGTCGCTTTGGCCGTCTGGGTGACGCATGAAGGGCGATTGGAGCCGGTTCAAGCCACTGGCGGCTGGCTGCCAAAACCTCAGCAAACGCCGTGAGCGAGGAATTATTTTTTAAAAGCACACAACGAAAATAGGAAAATAGACCAAAGATCATTATGAGCAAAAATGTCACGTTGGGAATTCTGGCGACACTGAAGGCCAAACCTGGAAAAGAAGACGCGGTGGAACAATTTTTGAAGAGTGCCTTGCCACTGGCCAATCAGGAAATTGGCACGGTTGTTTGGTTCGCTTTAAGAGTGGACCATAACATCTTTGCAATTTTTGATGCCTTCGCAGATCAAGCGGGACGCCAGGCTCATCTTTCAGGGCCAATAGCAGCGGCGTTGATGGCAAAAGCGAAAGATCTACTGGCGGAGCCGCCGGACATCAAGAACGTTGATGTATTGGCCGCAAAGCTCGTTCATTGACCGAATTTTGAACGTGCGCTGATTTTCAGAATCTTCCCGCTGGGCGTAAGGAGCAAGGTCTGTGCACCTGGCTCCGAGGATTTTTTTCCAATGTTGTATAGCTTTGCCTTTTGGGGCCGGTCCACTTTGGCCGCATGCCGGAGGGTGCGCTTTTAGAAATCATCCTGTCGTCTACCACACCTGACGAGGTGATCCTTGCGGGGGAATCGCATTGGAAAAATGTGCTGCTCTCCCGGCAGTTCAGCTACAACAAAAATTGATGGCCCCCTCTGGACTGTCAGTGGAAGGTCTTTCTAGTAATTAAAAATAGTGGCGAGTAATGGCGAATAGTCCCTGTAAATACAGGGGTTTATGCGATTATATTGGCATCTGAATCGGTGATTCAGTCCGATTTCAGCCCTCGCCTCCAATTCCGAACACTGTTTGGACAAGGAGTTACAAACTCACATGCCCCAAGTACCAGCAAAAGTGCCAGCAACTTTTTGACATAGGAACAACCTGATAGAAGCCCGAAAGTACTCAGGCATGACTTGCTGAAACGCAATTGGCTGTGCGTTTGGTGCAGCTGATACACCCGCCAT
>DATLVR010000017.1:0-35890 GCA_035577265.1 Verrucomicrobiia bacterium
ATTGCCAGCTTGTATGCTCTCCCTGCCAAGCCGGGCATCGGCCTGTTCTGTGGCTGGAGCTTATTCACGTCGCCGGCCATCAATTTTATTTTTGCATTCTCAAACGTTTTCCCGCTGTTGTTGTTCATCGTGATCCAGCCGACCAGATCCACGATGTCGCCCTTTTCCGGTGAAACGAGGTTGTAGCTGGCGCTCCAGTCGAACCCGCCGGTGATGTAGCCGACTTCCGCATCGAACTTGCCGGGCTTGTCGGATTGCAGCAGCCAGTTGAACGCGGGCTTGAGGATCGTGTCGTTGCCGAGGTCGGGAAACACGGGACTGCCCGGCATCGTGAATTGCAATTTGCCATTCACCTCGATGATCGGTTGCTGCTGGGCCCCGCCCCCGGGAACATAGCCGCTGCGGACAACTTTGCCGGGAATGATTTCGCGCACCATGGTGTTGTCTTTCATGCGCTCCTTCACGAAATCAATCGTCTTGCCCTCAAACAATGAGAGCAGGAGCGGTTCGGTGACGGGATCGTTCCGGTAATTTTGCTCCAGGATTTGCAGCGAATGTTTGCCCGCCGGGTCGCGGAGAATGACAGAGTCCGGCTCGACCTGCGCCGTGGCGTCGGCGTAGCGCACCGCGTTCGGGCCGGATTTCAAATCCAGCGGCACCGTGTCGCGCACGACGGCAAAGTCCTGGTTGTAGATGGTCAGCGCGGGTTGCGCGGAGGCGGCGAGCGTGGCCGCCGCGCCGAGAAAGATAACGGAAGCGAGTGTTTTCATAGTTTGTTCAGTGCATTTCGATAAATAGCCAAAGAATTGGACGGCGTCGCGGAAAAAATGCTCCCGAAATTGCAGTGGCACGGGCGTCCCGCCCGTGCGTTTCGGATTATTCGACTTAACCCAGGCGGCAACTCACGGGCGAGACGCCCGTGCCACTGCACTACACGGCGCTCCCCATAGCCGGAACAAATCAGTCCGAGCGAAACTGGTCTCACGCCAAGACCGCCAAGGACGCAAAGAAAACTGAGTTCTTGAGTTCAAAAGCAACGCACTGAATCAGGATTCAGAATTCTTTTGAAAAAATCACTGTCTGTCCTTTCCCTTTGCGGCCTTGGCGGCCTTGGCGTGAGGTTCTTCTGCATCGTTCCGGCTTAGTTGACCGCCATAGCTTCAGCTTTTTTTCGGAAATCAATCTCGCGGCCTTTCCAGCAGGCCTCGCCGATGTGGTTCATCAGCCCCAGCCGGTAGCGCCACGACGTTCCGTAGAACGGATTGTTGGTCGGCCAGAAGGAAATGATGTCAACGCCGATGGCCTTCGCCATTTCGATGGCGCGCTCGATGTGATCGGGATGATCATTCCAATTGAACAGAAGGTATTTCCACTCGAGAATCGGCGCCTGCCGGCCGCGGGCATTGCGATACGCTACCATGTCGCGCATCGCGGCATAGGCTTTGTCGAAATTACTGCCCTTCATGTATTTTTCACACATCTCATTGCTGATGCCATGGACGGAAAACAGGATGTGGCTCAAATACAACGCCGCCTCGCGCTTGACGTCGGTATTCAACAGCACGCCGTTCGTCGAAACCACAATGCGGCAGTCGGGATTTTTCTCGCGGAGCATCGGCAGTTCCTTGCCGATGTTCGGCGAGAGAAACGGCTCGCCCAGGTTCAGGTAAAAAATCTGCTGCATGCCCAGCCGCGCCGCGAGATCGGCCATCTGGCTCAGTTCCCCGAGCGGCATGAGTTTGCCCGCTCGGATGTTCGCGGCGTTCTCGCGCGGACAGCCGATGCAGTCCACGTTGCAAATCACCGTGTTCTCCAGCAGCATCCCGCGATACGGCAGGCGCGGCTTGGCCGGAGCGGTCTGGCCTTTCGGCAGGCGCCGGAAATCACCGCAGCGCACGCAGGTGGGAATCGGAACCTTGCCTTTGGCCAGATCCGCCTGGAATTTTTGGGAAACCGGGCCGAAAAAGACTTCCTCAAACGTGTTCTTTCGCAGATCGCCCAAGTGCCCGCTGCCGTCGTAATCCTGGCAACTGCACGACACCGTCAGGTCGGAATTGACGGTGATGCCGTATTCCGATTCGCCGATGAGCGCCGCGCAGTAATATTTTTGGCCGGTGACCTTGGCGCGCAGCGTGTGCCAGACCACCATGAGGCTGCGGATGAAATCGCTGACCACCCAGTTGAAGCGCGTCTTGGGAGCGCGATTGCGGCGCAAGGCCGGCTCTGCATGTTGGGTTGCCATGAGGATAAGATGGCCGCGAATTTTTAATTTACCAGCCGATACCAGTTGTCGCGCTGGCGCGGTTCCAGGCCGAGGTCTTTGATGAGCCGGTGCATGTCCGGCACGGTCATGCGGAAGGACGCGCCCGCCTGCGACACGACATTTTCCTCCAGCATGATGCTGCCCAGATCGTTCGCGCCGTATTTCAACGCAATCTGCCCGATCTCCAGACCCTGCGTGACCCACGAGCTTTGGACGTTCCTGAAATTATCCAGATAAATCCGGCTCAGCGCCTGGATCCGCAGATACTCGTGCGCGCCCACCGTCGGCGCCCGCAGCTTGGTGTGTTCCGCCTGAAATGTCCAGGCGATGAACGCCGTGAAGCCTTTCGACTTGTCCTGCTGCACGCGCAGCCGTTCCAGATGTTCGATGCGGTCTTCCACGGTCTCGACGTGGCCGAACATCATTGTCGCGCTGGAAGCGAGGCCGAGCCGATGCGCCACATCCATGACCTCCAGCCAGTCATCGCTCATCGCCTTGAGCGGGGCGACGCGTTTCCTCACGCGGTCCACGAGAATCTCGCCGCCACCGCCGGGAATCGAGCCGAGGCCGGCCTTCACGAAATCTTTGATGATGGTTTCCAGCGGCTCGTTGAACACATCACGGAAATGCACGAACTCGCTCGGGCTGAACCCGTGGATATTGAAGCCGGGAAATTTATTTTTGACGTGCGACAGCAGGTCGAGATACCACTGCTTGGTGAGCTTCGGATGATGCCCGCCCTGCATCAACATCTGCGTGCCGCCGCAGGCGATGGTCTCCTCGATTTTCTTGTCGATCTCGTCCAGTGTGATGACGTAGGAATCGTCATCTTTTTCCACGCGGTAGAACGCGCAGAACTTGCAATAGACATTGCAGACGTTGGTGTAATTGACGTTCCGATCGACGATGTAGGTGACGATTTCGTTGCCGCGCCCGTCGAAATCCTGCGCCTTCGCCAGCTGGCGGCGGCGATCGGCCAGCGCGCCGAGTTCTTCCAGCGGCAATTTGTAAAGCCGCAACGCCTCGGCGGCGTTGATGCGCCCGCCGGTCCAGACTTTTTGCAGCAACTCGTCCAATGACGCGTCGTAAATCACGATGGAAGCTTAGCCCGTCCGCGCCATCGAAACAAGCCGGACAAAATGAAACCGCAGGAAGCCGCGAAGCGGCGCCAAGCCGGAAATTGCCGGTCGTCAGGTTTTGCCTTTGCGCGAGCGGAACGACCACAGCGCCATGCGGTGCAAGAGCCGGTCACGAACGATCAGCGTGTGGAACAGCACCGTGCTGAGATGGAAAAGAAAAGTTGCGAACAACAGATACGCGAGCACCGTGTGTGTCTTGCGCAATGCCGCGTAAAGCGCCGGATCGGCAGGGAGGATCGGCGGGAGATGCACGGGCCCGAACATGACAATCGGATAATGTCCCGCCGACAACATGCCCCAGCCCACGAGCGGCAGGGCGAACATCAAGGTGTAGAGCAGCCGTTCCGAGGCCGAGGCAAAAAATCTTTCCCGCTGAGACATGGTCGGTGGAAACGGCGGCAGCGTGGTGAACATCCGGTTCACCAGCCGGATGGCGGCCAGAATCAGAATCATGATGCCCAGCGGCCGGTGAATCGCAACGAGCCGGTGATAATTTCCCAACGAGGCAACCATGGACACGCCGATAAACAACATGGCCAGCAGCATCGCAGCCATCAGCCAGTGCAGGATGCGCGATAACAGGGTGAATTGCGTGGGGTTGGCCATGTTTACTTTCCGGTTTCGGCGGTTGAAACCGCGCTGGGGGTTTTGGGTTCGCTTTCACGCCGCGTGAACGACTGCGCATAAGCCGCCGATCGGGCGCTCAACAGCGGATCGTCCGAGGACGCCATTCCGTCCGGCAGCATCAGTGGATCAAAGTTGATGTCGCGCGCAGGGCTCATGTCCTCGCTCTCGACCCGGTCAATCGTCAACGTTCCCACATCAACCTGTTGCCGGTTCGCCGGCCAGGGAATCGTCGCGTCATCGGTCGGATCTGCCGGTTCACCCACGGTGATTACCAGATGCCACTGCAGCGGACGGCCATGAATGCCCGCAATCAACGCATCGAACAACTGATTTGTATCTGACCGCCGCGCTGCCGCCATATCAAAGGGTTCAAATGGCTGGGCCGGCACCATTGACCAGCGAACTGGCACCACCGCGCCTTGAGCATTTATAAAATGAAAGGCATTCAAGCTGTTGTAGGCGCTGTCCGCAAATCCGGATGAAACCGGCTGGCTGTGGATCAATTGCATGGCTTTGGCGGATTCCGGATGCCTGGTCAGAAAAGCATTCATCTTAACTGGATCGGGTTTGCCCGTGGCGTGATCGGGTGCCGATGCCTGCAACAGATCATAAAATCCTTGCGCGCTGTTGACGGGGAAAACGGGAATGTTGTTCATGCCCGTCCGCCATTCTTCGCCATCCGGAAGCTTGAACAAAATTGCCAGGCTGCGCACTGTCTGCGGTGCATCGGCGGCGCAGGGCTGCCCCCCGGCGAGGGCAAAGCGTCCGATGATTGGCACACGACCGGGAAGAAAAACCGCCGCCTTGGAAAGCGCCACGCCACGACCATTGCTTTCAAAATAACCGCTGATGCAAACCCCTTTGGCATGGTTGCGGCGAAACCCCGGATGCAGACCTCCAGTCTGTTCGAGTGTATTGATCATCAATGCCGGTGAAAGCGCGTGCGGCGTGAACCATCCACCCGCATATAGAAACAAACCGGCAATCCCCGCGAGCACCACGCCGATCAGAGTGACCCGCATAATCAAACCCGTCCTGGATAATTTGGCGGGTGGTGTTTGAGACAATTGTTCTGGTTCACTTGAGTTCATTTGCTTTCATTCATCAAATGGCCAAGGTCGCGTCGCTGGGGCGCATGGGAACAATCACACCCGGTTTCGAACATAAATTTGATTATTTCTGTCTGCAACAAGAAATTTGCGCGCCCTGCCCATCGAAACCAGCCGCGTTGCATTTTGCGCCGATTGCTTCACATTGTCCGCATGAAAGGGGACAGGAAACTTCATGTTGTCGTGGTGGGCGCAGGCTTTGGCGGGCTGACGTTCTGCACGTACTTCCAGATGGCCGACGCACGCATCACGGTCGTGGACCGCACAAATCATCATCTGTTTCAGCCTTTGCTGTATCAGGTCGCCGCGTGTGGCCTTTCCGCGCCGGACATCGCGCAACCAATCCGTTCCATTCTCTCCGACCGTCCCGACATTACCGTCCTGCTCGACAAGGTGGTGAACTTCGATCTCGCCCGGAAAAAAGTCTTCCTCGAAAAGAGCGCGCTCGACTACGACTACCTCGTGCTGGCGATGGGCGGCCAGACCGGCTACTTCGGCCATCCCGAATGGGAACAGTTCGCCCCTGGCCTGAAGACGCTCGACGATGCCCTGCGCATCCGCAGCCAGATCCTGCTGGCGTTTGAAAAGGCCGAGAACGAAGCGGACGTGTCCGAACACGACAAACTCATGACCATTGTCATCGTCGGGGCCGGGCCGACCGGCGTGGAACTGGCCGGCTCCTTCGCCGAGTTGACGCGCACGGTGTTGAACCGCGATTTCCGGCGCATTGATCCCACGCAGGCGCGCATCATCCTCATCGAAGGCTCGCCGCGCATCCTGTCGCATCTGCCGCCGGAGTTGTCCGCCAGCGCCCAGCGCCAGCTCGAAGCGCTCGGCGTGCGGGTCCGCACTTCGACCTCGGTGAAGAACATCCACGAGGGAGAAGTCGAACTCGCGGACGGCGAAAGCATCCATGCCGGAAACATCCTGTGGGCGGCAGGCGTCTCCGCCACGCCGCTCACGAAAAAGCTCGGTGTCGAATTGGATCGCGCCGGGCGCGTGAAAGTGAATCCCGATCTCAGTCTGTGCGAGCATCCGGAAATTTTTGCCATCGGCGACATGGCGCTCGTTTTGGAAGCGGACGGCCAGCCCGTGCCCGGCGTTTCGCCCGCCGCGATGCAGATGGGCAGGCATGTCGCCAAAATCATTGAAACCGAAATCCGTTTTGGCGCCAAGGCCGCGCCGCGCCCGGCGTTCAAGTATTGGGACAAGGGCACCATGGCGACCATCGGCCGTTCGGCAGCCGTGGCGCTGATTGGAAAACTCAAACTATCCGGCATGATTGCGTGGCTGGCCTGGCTGTTCATCCACCTTATTTTTCTGATCGGCTTCCGCAACCGGACCTCCGTGTTGTTTCAATGGACCTATTCCTATTTTTCCTACAAACGCAGCGCCCGCATCATCACCCATCTGCCAACCGAACCCGCTGAAAAAGTTTAACCCGCGGCAATCCGTCTCGTCGCCGCACAACGAAGCCCGGGTTCACGCATTTTGGATTTCAGCAAATCCAAGTTGAAGGAGCTAAACGGGCAGCGAAGAAAATGAACCTTGCGGGGGTGAAGGGCTATGTGGATCGGGTCACGAATTCAAGCGCCTCCACCAATTCCCGTATCTCGAACGGCTTCCAAAGCGCAATGCGCCCCGTCTGTTTGATGAATTGGATGACATTTCTGTCGCCCTTGTGCCCGGTAATGAAGATGAAGCGTTTGCAGAGATGGGGGCGGGCTTGTTGAACGGCCAGATAAAATTTGTCGCCGGGAAAATTCGGCATGACCATGTCGCACAGGATGGCATCGAAGTCGTTGGCAAGAATCTGCTTCACCCCCTCCGTGCCGCTGGGCACGATGGTGAGACGATAATTGTGATTTGCCAGGATGTCCTGCAACGTTTCGACAAAGGCCGGGTCATCGTCCAGCACCAGAATGGACTTGGGCTTCGCATCCTCCGTGCGCTCGGAGATCTCATAGACGCTCGGCGCCAGCGGGGGCAGATTGATCTCTTGCATAATTCAAGCTCGCTTCCGCTCGTGACACTACGCTGGCAACCCTGACCCGGCAAGCGCGAAAAGACCTTAATTCACGGCCCTTAGCTTTCTGCCTTCCCGCCGGACCGAGGCTGGCGGGTCAAATCGTGTGCGTCCAATGTGCACCACGGAGAAAATCGCCCGGGGGTTTCCCGGCTTAATCCCGGATTGGGCGGGGATGGTTCCGGCCCATTGGCAACGCCTTGATCGGGCAGCACCCGGCCACGGCAAAACCCCGGGAAAACATTTTTAAAATTCCGCTTGCAGGATTTTGTTCTGTGACTATTATAGTAACAGTTATGGCGAACAACATCCAGTTTTCGATTGCGCTTCACCTGCTGGCTGGGCTGGCTTGCAAAGGTGACGACGGCGCCACGTCTGGCTATCTGGCGGAGAGCGTGAACACCAGTCCGAGCTTTGTGCGGCGCACGCTCGCCAAGTTGTCCAAGGCGGGCCTGGTGGAGACGGCCACGGGCAAAGCGGGCGCGTGCTGGCTCGCCAAGGATGCCAGGGACATTTCGCTGCTGGATGTTTACCAGGCGGTGGATGCACCGAAGGCGTTTGCGATCCACAGTTATTCCGAGCAGAAGGCTTGTTTCGTAAGCTGCCACATCAAAACCGCCCTCGAAAAGGCGCTGGCAAAAACCCAGAAGGCGATGGAGGCCAGCCTGGCTGAAATCAGCCTGGCGCAGATCGTTTCCGACGTGAAGAAAAACTAAAAATTTTTATCCTTTATTGTTACTGTTTTAGTAACAGTTAAATGAACAAAACCAACCAAAAAAAATGGAAAGGACAAACATATGAGCAATGACAACGGACAAAAATTGGCGGGCAAGGTCGCGGTGGTCACTGGCGGTTCGCGAGGGATTGGGGCGGCGATCACCAGGCGGCTGGCAGCCGACGGGGCGAGCGTGGCGTTTACCTATGCCAAGGGCGCGGATGCGGCCGCTTCGGTCGTCAAGGAGATTGAGCGCGGCGGTGGAAAGGCGATCGCAATCCAGGCGGATGCCGCGGATGCCAAGGCCGTCAAGGCCGCGGTCGAAAAGGCCGTTGCGACCTTCGGCCGGCTGGATATATTGGTGAACAATGCCGGCACGGCCATTCCGAACCGGTTCGAGGACGCCACGCTGGAGGAGATGGATCGGGTGATTGACATCAATATCCGCGGCGTATTCATCGCGACGCAGGCGGCGCTGAAACACCTGCACGCCGGCGGCCGCATCATCTCGATCGGTTCGGCCGTGGGTGAGCGGGTGATGGTGCCCGGCCTGGTGCCCTATGCGGCAACCAAGGGGGCCGTCAAGATTTTTACCCAGGGCTTGTCCAGGGAAGTGGGTAGCCGGGGCATTACGGTCAATAACGTCCAACCCTGTCCCATCGACACGGAATTGAACCCCGCCTCGGGTGAATGGGCGGTCCCGCAGAAGGCCCAGACCGCGCTCAACCGCTATGGCCAGGTTGACGACATTGCCGCGATGGTGGCATTCGTCGCCAGCCCGGAAGCGTCTTACATCACCGGCGCGAACCTGACCGTCGACGGCGGCATGAACGCCTGATCGCATCTGCGCAACAACGCAGGGCTGAACGAAGCGGCAAAACGAATAAACCAACAAATAAACCAACAAAAACAATGAACTAAAAAAGAAAGAACAAACATATGAGCACTCAAAATAAAAAACTCGCAGGCAAGGTCGCGGTCGTCACGGGCGCGTCCAAAGGCATCGGGGCATCCATTGCCAAGCACCTTGCCGCCGAAGGCGCCTCCGTCATCGTCAACTACGCCTCCAGCAAAGCTGGCGCGGACAAGGTCGTCAGTGAAATCACCGGCGCTGGCGGCAAGGCCGTCGCCGTGCAGGGTGACGTCTCCAAGAAAGCGGACATCGATCGCCTCTTCACCGAAACAAAGAAGACGTTTGGCAAGCTCGACATCCTTGTAAACAACGCGGGTATCTATGAATTCGCGCCGCTCGAGCAGATCACCGAGGAACATTTTCACAAGCAATTTAATTTGAATGTGCTCGGCCTTCTGCTCACCACGCAGGAAGCGTTGAAGTATTTCAGCCCCGCCGGCGGCAGCGTCGTCAATGTGAGTTCGCTGGTCAGCACCCTGGCCCCGCCGACCGCCTCGGTTTACAGCGCCACCAAAGGCGCCGTGGATACCATCACCGGTTCGCTGGCCAAGGAACTTGGCGCCCGCAAGATCCGCGTCAACGCCGTCCGGCCCGGCCTGGTGGAGACCGAGGGCACGAACACGAGTGGTTTCACCTCGGGGGCTTTCCATGACCAGTATGTTGCGAACGCTCCGCTCGGCCGCATCGGCCAGCCGCAGGACATCGCCACCGCAGTCACCTTCCTCGCGTCCCTTGACTCGTCCTGGATCAGCGGTGAAACTTTGCTCGTCTCCGGCGGCCATCGCTGAATTAAAACTGACATTCAATTCAACCAAAAAAATCGAAATTATAAACTTATGAGCAACCACATCACCAAAAAACTCGCAGGCAAGGTCGCGGTCGTCACGGGCGCGTCCAAAGGCATCGGGGCATCCATCGCCAAACATCTCGCCGCCGAAGGCGCCTCCGTCGTCGTCAACTACGCTTCCAGCAAAACGGGCGCCGACAAGGTTGTCAGCGAAATCACCGGCGCGGGCGGCAAGGCGGTTGCGGTGCAAGGCGACGTCTCCAAGAAGCCGGACATTGACCGCCTGTTCACGGAAACGAAGAAAGCATTCGGCAAGCTTGATATTCTCATCAACAACGCGGGCATCTACGAATTTTCTCCGCTGGAAAACGTCACGCCGGAACATTTCCACAAGCAATTTGACCTGAATGTTCTCGGGCTGGTGCTCACGACGCAGGAAGCGGTGAAGCATTTCAGCCCCGCCGGCGGCAGCGTCGTCAACATCAGTTCCATCGTCAGCGGCACGTTCGCCGCGCCGAACGGTTCGGTTTACAGCGCCACCAAAGCCTCGGTGGACGCCATCACACGGTCGCTTTCCAAGGAACTGGGCGCGCGCAAAATCCGCGTCAACGCCGTCAATCCCGGCATGATCGAGACCGAGGGTTTTCACGCCGCCGGCATTGCCGAAAGCGACATGCGCAAACAGGTCGAGGCACAGACTCCCCTTGGTCGCATTGGCCAGCCGCAGGACATCGCGCCCGCCGTGGTTTTCTTCGCGTCGGACGATGCATCCTGGATCACCGGGGAATCACTCTACATCACCGGCGGTCTGCGCTAATTCATCCGGTTTATGAGCACATCAAACGCCACACCCGACCTCACCCAACGCCCGCCGCGCAGCCCGCGCGTGCGGCTGGGCGGTTATGTCCTCCTGCCTCGCATCCTCGACAAAGGCCGCGCCTCGGTCGCTGGCAAGATCGGCGAATATCGTTACGGCGCCAAAAGCATGGACCGTCATTTCTTCAACTTCGTTGGACTCGACCCCGAAGCTTTGACCAAGGAACTAGCGAAAGGAGGAGGCGATTTGGATCTGTTAACGTGGATACAAGCCAATGCGAAACACCAGCGTCAGCCGTGGGAGATCGCCGCGTGGAGCGAGCATCATCTTCGCCGCACGCCGGACAGCGACCACGAGACCCTTACCGACTTCGCCGATGAGGTGAAGAAGTTCAACCCGAACCGCGAAGACATCAACACCTGGTTCGACCTGCTCGACCTTGACGATTACTGCTCCTTCGGGGGCAAGGCGTGAATCCATTCGTAGGAGACGAGGTGACGAGACTCAACCTTCTTTGGAGGGGCTGATGAGACTCTTCACGTCGTTTCCTGCGAACCGGGTGCGGTCAGCCCGGTCGGCCCGGCGCACTGAGCACCTCCAGCGCGCGCAGCGTGGCGGCACCGCGCGTCTCCACGCCGGTTTTCTCAAACACTTCCAGCATGTGCTTCTTCACGGTGGATTCGCTGATGCCCAGGATCACGGCGATGTCGGCATTGGTCTTGCCCTGCGCGGCCCACAACAGCGCTTCGGCCGCGCGCGGAGTCAGGCCCAGCTTTATCAACGGTTCATGTGAGGAGAAATCCGGCTTGAACTCGCGCGACGCCGTCTGCGTGGAGCGCTGCAATCGCGCGGCGATGGCCTTCAGCAGGTCGGCCTTGGGCACGGGCTTGGTCAGATAATCATCCGCGCCCAGATTCATGCCCGCCCGAAGATCCTCGCGCTCACCCTTGGCGGTGAGAAAAATGAACGGGATGGCCGCCGTGGTCGTGTCCCCCCGCAAAGCCTGCAAGACTCCGTGACCGTCGAGTTCCGGCATCATCACGTCGCAGAGAATCAGATCGGGCAATTCCCGCTTCGCCAGTTCGACGCCGACGCGTCCGTTTTCGGCGGCAAACGGCTGGAATTTTTCGAGGCGGAGAATCGTCGTCAGGTTGCGCCGCATCTCGGGCTCGTCTTCGATGACTAGAATCTTTTTCATGGAAATGTTGAGAGGGTGTTTGAGTTGAGCGCTGAGAGGCGGGTTCGGATGTCAGTTTTCCGCAGCAAATAATCACGCAGGCCGCTCCACATACGGCTTTGTTCATCGGCGTCTGCGGCATAAATCGTTTTGAAATCAGCTTCGTTCAGAAAGCCTTGGTTGCGGCCGATGAAAGATTGAGACACAACCTCAAACAGTGACCCGGAAGCAATTCCAACGAACCGGGCATAATCCGCGTGAGAATGTCGTACCGGGCCTTCGGCGATGTTCGACGAAATGGAAACGCCGGCCCGGCGCATCTGACTGGTCAGGCCAAACCGTTCCTCGTCGGGGAATGAACGAGTCAATTGATAGACAAGGTCGGCAAACTGAATCGCCTTCTGCCAAGTTTCCAGCTTTTCAAAATTAAACATACTTTTCCCCGTGTTTATTGGTTTACTATTTCCATTCGCGCGCGATCCCTTCAATCACTCAACTCTCAACTCAAATCCTCTCTCAACCATTTCCAAACAACGGCAAACGCAGTGTCACTTCCGTGCCTTCGCCAGGTTTGCTTTTGATTTCAATTTTTCCGCCGTGCAATTCAACGCACCGTTTCACGATCACCAGGCCCAGCCCGGTGCCCGGACGATCGCCGACGTTGCCGCCGCGCTGGAAAGTGTTGAACAGCCATTGCTGGTCGGCCTCGGGAATGCCGATGCCCCGGTCGCGGATGAAGCAAACCGCGTCGGGGCCGTCCGCCTCGATGACGAAACGCACCGGGCCACCGGGCTCGGAATACTTGACCGCGTTGATTAACAGGTTGGAAAAAATATGGCCGAGCAGACGTTCGTCCGCCTGCGCCTGGTCGGGCACATGCGCCAGTGACAGCTCGACGTGGCAACGGCGGTCCGTCGCGGAGTGGACTTCCTCCACGACCCGCCGGCAGAATGCATCCAATTCAAGGGCGGCCGGCTTGTAATCCACCCGGCCCGCGTCCAGGCGGCTGAGCACCAGAATTTCCTCCATCATCTCGGCCATGCGCCGCGTGTTGCCGGTGATGGAGGCCAGTTGTTCCGCGCGCTCGGACGGCTGCAGCTGGTCAAGATAGTCGTTCAGGATTTCGGCGGAGGACTGGATGATGCCCAGCGGCGTGCGGAATTCGTGCGAGACCATCGAGACGAAATTGCTCTTGAGCTGGCCGAGTTCCTTTTCGCGCGCGAGGGATTTCAACAATTCCGCCTCCGCGCGCTTGCGCTGGGAGATGTCGTTGACTGCGGCCTGGATGATTTGTTTTCCGCCCCACTGGATGCGGGTGAGAATGACTTCGACGGGAATGTCTTCTCCGTTTTTGCGCCGCGCCAGCCACTCGAAGCGGACGTTGCCCCTGGTCAAACACTCTTGAATATATTTCCGGGCCTGGGTTGCGGTGTCTTCCCCGTTCGCCTGAACCGGTGGCGCGGTGATGGCCGGATGCAGGCCGACCAGTTCGTGTTCCGAATCGTAACCGAGCATCCGGACCACCGCCGGGTTGACCTGGAGGTATTGATGTTCGTCATGCAGCATGATGCCCTGGCTGGACGCCTCGAAGAGAGCGCGGAATTTTCCCTCGGATTCACGGAGCAACTGCTCCGCCTGCTTGCGTTGTGTATTGTCTTCCACGATGCCCCAGATCTCATCCGCGCCATCCGGCGATTTCACCAGCATGCCGTTGATGACGATGGGCACACGGTGGCCGTCGCGGTGGAGATATTCCTTTTCAAACGGCCCGAAGCGTCCGGTGTTTTGCAACGTGGTCAACACCGCCAATTCTCGCGCCTCATAATCGCGCGGCGTGACATCCCAATAACTCAACGTCAAAACTTCTTCCGGCTGGCGCCCGATGATGCGGGCGAACGAATCGTTCACCTGCAAGAAACGCCCGTCCCAGCTCACGCGCGCCATGCCGAGCGGTGACAGCGCGAACAGCGCCTTGAATTTTTCCTCGGACTTGCGGAGCAATTGCTCGGAGCGCGTCCGGTTGGACTCCTCCACCGCCAGCGAAACCATCGCCGCCAGCGACGACGCGAAGTCAATCTCCTCCGCCGACCATTCGCGCGCCGGACCGATGTGCTCGTGGCAGATCACGCCCACCACTTCGCCCCGGACCCAGACCGGCACATCGAGTAGCGAGGTGATGCCGAGCGGGTTCAGATAGCCCGCCATGAGACCGGCCATGGCCGGATGCGTTCGCACATCACTGGCCACAATCGGCCGCTTCAGCGCCAAGGCCGAAAAATAAGCCGGCGCGTCCGCCGCCCCCAGGCGGGTGCCTTTGAATTTTTCATCATAGTCCGACGACGGATTCAAGCGCAGCAAATCACACACGAGCGCGGTGTCATTGTCCTCCAACGACCAGTAACTGACACGCGCGACGGCCAGCGTGGCGGCGGCCAGCGCGGTGATCGTGCGCAGCGCCTTGTCAAAATCGGACTTGTCCGCCCGCGCGAGTTTCAGCAAAACGTCGCGGTGCTTTTGCATCTGTTCTCCGCGTTCGCGGAGCTGTTTCTCCACGCGCTTGTGCTCGGTGTTGTCAATGATGCTGGCGCGGATGAGATTTTTCCCTTCCGCCGGCAGGCGCACGAGCCGGACTTCCGTGGGCACCAGCCGCCCGGAGCTGTGGCGGTGGATCCATTCGAAGATCGGGGTCTGCCCGGCCAGCGCCGCGTTGATTTTTTCCCGCGCGGCCACCGCCGAAGGTTTGCCGTCCGCTTGAAATTCCGGACTCACATCCGCCGGCGTCAGCCGCGCCAATTCCTCCGCCGTGCAGCCGTAAAGTTCCTGGGCATGGACATTGGAACTCATAAAATTCGCCGTGTCGCCGTCGAACACCACGATCGCTTCGGGCGCGTGGTCCACAATGGTGCGCAGCCGCGCCTCGCTCGCGGTGAGTTCCGCCGCGCGTTCGGCGATGCGACGTTCCAATGAAGTGTTGAGTTCACGGATTTCGTCCGCCGCCCGCTTCCGCTCGGTGATGTCGGTCACCGAACCGACATGATAGAGCACCTTGCCGGTGGCGTCGTCGCGCACCACCAGACCGTTCGTCAAACCCCACCAACGCCTGCCGTCGTGATGGATGTATTCGATCTCCTCGTTGTGAAATTTTCCTTTGTTCTCGAGCAGCGCCAGCAGCCGCGCCCGGTCCGCCGGAGTGGCGTATAACTTTTCACGCGGCACATGCCGCATTTCCTCGAATGAATCGTAGCCGGACATCCGCAGATACGCGCGGTTCGCGAAGATCAATTCATGATTGAGTCCGGTGCGGTAGACCGCCTCGGCGATATTGTCGGCCACGGACAGGAGCAGTTGCTGGTTCTCACGCAGTTCGTTCTCGGTGCGTTTGCGTTCCGTGATGTCGCGGGCGACGGAGAGCAGCAGCGGCTGTTCGCCGCCGCGGATCACCGTGAGCACGATTTCCACCGGCAGTTGCGTGCCGTCGAAACGATTGATCACCCACTCAAACCGATGACTGCCGCGCGCCATCGCAACTTGAATCACGGTCTTCACCTTCTCCACGGAGAGCGAACCATCGGGCTGGCGTTCCGGCGAAATGATGATGGGATTGCTGCCGAGTAACGCCGCTTTGCTGGGCGCGCCGGTGATCCGCACGGATGCGTCGTTGACATCCAGAAACGCGCCGGTCAGCGGGTCCTGCAGCGTCATGGCATCCGCGCTGCGCTCAAATAACAAGCGGAACATGGATTCATTCTCCACCAACTCCGCCGCCGCGGCACTGGGCCGTTCGTTCCATTTACGGTCGCTGAGGTCCTCGCTCATCATGAAAGCATCATTATGAAATTGAATTTATCACTGACCCCGAATGAAACGCAACGCTGCGCCAGCGCCGGTTCCCAAACCAAGGCCGCGCCATTTGCGCTGCTGGCCCAAACCCGTTCCAGCAAGCCGCTGCGCATTCCACTCCCGGCCATCGCTGCCCGCCCGGTTTTGCGCGGGAACCGCGATTACCTCCGCACGCTCCGCGAGGCCGAGATGGCGGCGTGGAATGCGGGCAAAAAATTTGCACTCGTGCTGACCTTCGCGGCGATGTTGGCCGCTAGCGCCTCGGCATCTGAAAAATCCGCCGTCTGGCAGACGGACGCCAATGGCCAGTGGGCGGATGCGAATCACTGGAGCACCTACAATTTTCCCGACAACGCGGGCACCAATGTTTACTCCGCCACGGTGGACATGCCCAACCGCACGGTCACGCTGGATCGCAACGTCACGATTGAAAGCTTCAGTCTGGCGCGCGGCGCAGTGGAAGGGACAAACGCGCCGGCACTCACCCTGAACCAGCAATTTCACTGGGGCGCGACCAAATTCATCGGCGAAGGTCTGCTCTCCGCCAACGGCATGACCGTGACGGGTGCGACCAAGACCGTGCGCGGCTGGACACTCGAAAATCGCGGCGTGGCCAACTGGCTCGCCGGCGACATCCACCTCGGCGACGGCGCACGCTTCTACAACCAGCCCAACGCCGGATTCAATGCGAACTTCGACGGCACCATCATCAACGACCTCGGCGGCACCGCGCTGCTGGAAAACGCCGGCATGTTCCGCAAATCCGGCGGCACGAACCAGACGAAGATTCTCATCCCGTTTCTGAACACCGGCACCGTGGAGGTGGATTCCGGCGAACTCGCCTTTTTCGGCAACACCACCAACCTCGGCGGCAACCTTCAGGTTCTGGATGGCGCCGCACTGCAATTCACCGGCCTGCGGCACACGTTCGACGCCAGCTCGAAGCTGCAGGGCAATGGCACGGTTGAATTTGAAAACGGCACCGTGGATTTCGGCGGCACCGTGGACGTGAAAGGCCCGGTCATCATCAGCATCGGCACGGTGAATCTCACGCCCGCCAGCACGGTCAGGCAGTTCGGCGGCTCCCTGACATTTGCGCAGAGCGGCACGCTGAATTTGAACAGCGGTGAAACTAATTTCTGGAATTCGCTCACCCTCTCCAACGGCCAGTTCAACGGCAGCGACTCCGTTCATGCCGGTGCCGGCGGCTTTCTCTGGACCGGCGGAACCTTCAAAGGCTCGGGCCAGATTGACCTGGACGGCAACAGTGTTTTCACCGGCGGCTCAAAAACTTTGCGCGGCTGGCTGATGCAAAATCACGCGAACGTGCAGTGGATCAAAGGCGATGTGTTCACCGGCGAAGGTTCGCGCTTCGTCAATCAGCCGGGTGCCAGCGTGCAAACGCCCTTTGACGGCACCTGGGCGATTGGGAGTGGCGGCACCTCGCGGATTGAAAATTTGGGAGTGCTCCAAAAAATGGGCGGCATCAATTTGACCACTTTCGCTCTCCCGTTTTATAACGAAGGCCTCGTCGTGGCCGACGTCGGTGCCATCAAGTTTGCCGGCAGCCTGACCAATCTCGGCGCCCTGACCATGCCGGCCGGCGCCGCCTTCATCTTTGCCTCAACCAGTGTCCAGCTCGACGGCCTTGGCTCGCTGGATGGTGACGGCGCGGTGATTCTTGATTCCGGCAACATCACCGATTCCGGCAGCTTTCGCGCCGGGGCCGGCGTCACGCTCAAGGGTGGCGCGCTGCGTTTCACCAACACCACCAGCCGTCCGAATTTCGGCGCGCAGATCCGTTTCCACAACGTCGCCACGCTTGACCTGAACAGTGGTTTCGCCGTGAGCGTGCCCCAATTGCTGCACACAAACGGTCTGATCTCCGGCAGCGACAATCTCGTGGTGTCCAATGAATGGGTTTGCGTCAACGGCGATCTCGACGGGCCGGGCCGGTTGGAACTACGCGGCACGTCGTGGATCAACGGCGGCCCGCGCTGGACGGGAAAAACCGTGGCGAACCATGGTGAATTCAACTGGGCGGGCGGTGACATTGACGCCGGCCTCGGCCTGCTGTTTCACAATAACGCCGGTGGCGTGGTTTCTGTGAATTGCGACCGGATGTTCAGCACGAGCTTTGGCGGCAGTGCCGTGCTCCTGAACGAAGGTTCCTTCCGCAAAGACAGCGGCAGCGGCACCACCACGTTCGTCCTGCCGTTCATTAACAACAACGGGCAGGTGAATGTGAACAGTGGACGACTGCAATTCACGGGCGGCTACGCGCAAACCAACGGCCTGCTCGCACTCAACGGCACGACGGTGGGCTCAATCAAGCCGTTCCTGATTCGCGGCGGCACCGTCGCTGGCAACGGCGCTGTTCTCGGCTCGATTTTGAATGAAGGCACGCTGCAACCCGGTTGGGGCGACGATGCCGGGCGCATCAATATTTCCGGCAACTGCACACAGACAGTCACCGCTACATTGCAAATTAAACTGGGCGGCACGCATCGTTTCGATGTGCTCGCCATCACCAACCTGGCCAGCTTGAATGGCCGGCTCGCACTCAACGTGCTGCCGGATTTTACGCCCAAGATTGGTGACACGTTTCCCTTCCTGACCTGCGGTTCGCGCACCGGACAGTTTGCGGAAATCACCGGCGCAACGTTGCCCGGCGAATTGAAACTCACTCCGGTCTATTCCGCGAATGGCGTGACCTTGACCGTCATCAGCACGGCGGCCCCGGCACCGAACCTGGCCATCGAATGGCTCGCAGAAACCAACGCGCTGAAAGTGAGCTGGCCGGGCGATGCGGGAGACTGGACCGTGCAAGGCTGCACGAATCTGTCCGCCCCGGACTGGGTCACGCTGCCGCCGTCGGGAACGAACTCCATCATCGTGCCCGCCAATCTGCGCGCGCAATTTTATCGCCTGATGAAACCGGCGATCTGAAACCACCATCCATCCAAACAAACACGAACCATGAAACTGAAATACCTGATCCCCACCGGCATTCTGGCCGTCGGCTGCCTTGCGTTGCTCCTCGGCAACTCGACCAAGACCAACGCCGACACCACGACGACGCAATCATCGCAAATCAAACGCGGCGAATACCTCGTCAAATTCGGCGACTGCTCGGCCTGTCACACGCCGCTGAAATTCGGCGAGCATGGGCCGGAGCCGGACATGACTAAATTTCTCTCGGGCCATCCCGCCAGCACCAAACTGCCGCCACCCGACTTGAAGCCTGGCCCGTGGTTCGCCGCCACTGCCGGCATGACGGCCTGGACCGGACCCTGGGGCATCAGCTACTCCGCCAATCTCACGCCGGACAAAAACACCGGCCTGGGCATCTGGACCGAGGCCATGTTCATCAACGCCATGCGCACCGGCAAACACATGGGTTCCGGCCGGCCCATCCTGCCGCCAATGCCGTGGCCGGCCTCCAGTTCGCTGAGCGATGACGACCTGAAAGCCATCTTCGCGTATCTGGGCAGCCTGCCGGCCATTCCGAACAGCGTGCCCGCTCCTTTGAACCCGGACGGCCAACTGATGTTTCCCGAATAAATAAAACCTTTAAATTATGAACACCACCTTGAATCATCCAACCGCAGCCAGCGTCCAGCCCGCCGCCATCACGCCCGATCACATCCTGCAAACCGGTCTCGGTTTCTGGGCCTCGAAGACACTCCTGAGCGCGGCAGAACTGGGCATCTTCACCGAACTCGCCCGCGGCCCGCTGGACGCCGAAGCCATCCGGCAGCGGCTCGGATTGCACGAGCGCGGCGTCCGCGATTTCCTGGATGCGCTGGTCGCATTGCGTTTCCTGGAGCGCCACGATGACCAGTATTCCAATACGCCCGAGACCCATCGGTTTCTCGACCGAAACAAGCCCACCTACGTCGGCGGCATTCTGGAGATGTGCAGCGCGCGGTTGTTCGGTGACTGGAACCATCTCACCGAGGCGCTGCGCACGGGCCGGCCGCAGAATGAAGTCAAATCCGAAAGCGATGCCTTTGCCGCGCTCTACAGTTCGCCGGAAAAGCTGGAAAGTTTTCTCAAAGGTATGACCGGCATCAGCCTCGGCTCGGCGCACGCCCTCGCGCAGAAATTTCCATGGGCGCGATATCGCACCGTGGCCGACGTCGGTGCCGCCGAAGGCGCCGTGCCCGTGACTTTGGCGCTGGCTCATCCGCACCTGAAGGTGGTCGGCTACGACCTGCGGGTGGTGCAGCCGGTTTTTGAGAAATACGCCCAGGCCAACGGTGTGGCTGACCGCGTGTGTTTCCAGTCCGGTGATTTCTTCAAGGACCCGTTGCCCGGCGTGGACGTGATCATCATGGGCCACATTCTCCACGACTGGAATCTGGAGCAGAAATACCAGTTGATCCAAAAGGCGTATGACGCGCTGCCCCAAGGCGGGGCGTTCATCGTTTTTGAATCATTGATTGACGACAACCGCCGTGAAAACGCCATGGGCCTGCTGATGAGCCTCAACATGCTCATCGAAACACCCGGCGGCTTCGATTACACCGGCGCGGATTGCCGGCAATGGCTGCGCGACGCCGGCTTCCGTGAAACCCGCATGGAACACCTCGCCGGCCACGACTCGATGGTCATCGGGATCAAGTAATCGCGAGGCTTCGGCGCAGCTCGACGGATGGAATTGAGCCGGCTACGTGGTGGCTGGCTCATTTCCGTTTGCGGCGGCCGGGATGATCTTGAAGGGGTTTCGCTCCGGCGCTTCGTCGTGAGTGACAGCACCCAACACGCCGCGCAGGATCCAGTTCATCGCTGGAATCCGATGTCGCATCCAGACTGCCATCGGTTCGGGCTTCGCGCCCATGGCGGCCTTGGGCTCCAGTGCGGTGCGGCCGATGGACAACCGCGTGCAACCCCACGCAATGGCGTCGCCGATCGTCGCGTGCAGCAGGCGCAGATAAATCGGCAGGCCGTCCGCCGCCGCGGCGCGATCAAAACCGATGTAGTAGGCGATGGCCGTTTTCCCATCGCGCACCGTGGTAACGAAACCTAAAATCTCCCCGCCACGCCGGACAACCGTGCAACGAAAGTCATCGCCCAGCGCAACCGCAAGCTGCGGCAGATAATTTTCCGACAACGTTACGAGGCGCACCGGGGCGTTTTTGTGCACGGCGAGATAGAGTTCATGCAGCCGTTTGGCGTGAGCGGGGAGTTCGGCCAGTCGTTCAACCGCACAGCCGGCGGCCGCGAGTTTCTTGAGCTGATCCCTGGCGTTGCGCCGATACTTCGCGTCCAGAGCGGAAAGATAATCTTCGTAACTGCGCCACGACGGTTGAATGGCCAGCACCATGTTCGGCTCCGTCTCCAGCGGGCGATAACTGAAGCGCCGCAGCGCTTCCAACCCGGATTCATTATCCGTCACGTCCTTGACCATGATCAGATTCGTCTGACCGACGAGCCGTTCCGCGCGGCGGATGCGATAGAGTGCATCCGCCACACCGGGCCAGAGCGACGCCGGATTTTCGCCCGGCGCAAAGGCGACGCCGTGAAAACTCCATGACATCAGATTGCCCGCCACAAGAATCCGCTCGTCCAGCTTCGCCGTCGCGAGCTTGGCCGCCGGCTTGAGCACACGCTTCAAAAGATTTTTTGATTCCGCATTTTTGGGAACGTTTTCTTCGCGATGCACCTGTTTGCTGGTGACCCTGACGATCTGCGCCGCCACCACCGCCACCGGTGTTTCACCGCGGAAAATGGTGGCGTAACGCGGGACCAGATTATCCGGCCCGTGCTGCTCGATCACCCGCAAGACGTCGCGCCGGAGAAACAAACTGGCGCCGTCCGTCACCGCGTCCCAGGCGGCGCGATTCAGAAAATCCACCCGGTCCGCGAAGGCAAAGTTGAATCCGCTGGGACGATGCCGCTCCTCATGTCGCTCGCGCAGTTCGCGCAAGGCGGTGGCGGCTTGGTGCAGGGGATTGGCGGGTCTTGGCTTTTGCGACATCTGAACAACAGACAGCAGACTGGCTGAAACAGTTCAAGTCAAAGATCGAGCCATGCGCTTCGCGGAGCCGTCGAAGTCTCTGCCGGTCCTATGGCACGCGTGAAAACGCCTCAAATGGCTGCCGTAACACAACTCAATCTTGTTTCCGTGTTTTTTTGTTCACGACTTGGATCGCATCGAACAGCACGTGCATCTCAAAAGGTTTCCAGAGCATCAATCCTTTTATCGTGCGGATGAATTGTTCGATTTTACGATCGCCCTGGTGTCCGGTCATGAAGATGAAGCGACTGCACAAATGCGGGCGGGCGCATTCGACTGCCCGATAAAACATGTCTCCCGGAAAATTAGGCATCACCATGTCACAAAGGATGACCTCAACCTCATCAGCTAAAATCTTCTTTAATCCTTCCGCCCCGTTGGAAACGACGGTGACAACGTATCCCTGACCTTCGATGGCTTCCTTCAGTATGTCGGCCAAGACAGCATCGTCTTCCAATATCAGGACACGCTTCGTTTTAAGAAATTCGTCGGAATCGGGCAGTTCGTAGGTTTTTTCGGGCTGCGGGTTTTCTCGCCGCCGCATCACATTGTAATTGCTCATGTCGTCAGAAACAGAATCCAGGTTTCAATTTTGATTCCGGCGTTGGCAATCGATGGCGCGGAATCGGGGGTTGTGTCAGAACCTGTGCCGGGAAAAACTATCAGCTTGTTCCGGCGCTGGCAAATCCAGCTTTTCCCACTTTTAACTTGCCGCTTGACATGCAACCAAAAGGTTGCATTATATGGTTCGAGATGGATGCGGTATTCAAAGCCCTGGCGGATGAAAGCCGCCGAAAGTTGCTCGACCAGTTGCATCAGAGCAGCGGGCAGACGCTCGGCGAACTGTGCGCGCACCTTGACATGACACGTCAGGCCGTCACCAAGCATCTGCTGCTGCTCGAGGCGGCGAACCTGGTCGCCGTGGTCTGGCGCGGGCGCGAGAAGCTGCATTACCTCAATCCGGTGCCGATCCACGAGATCTCCGAGCGCTGGATTGGCAAATACGAACGCCATCGCCTGCAAGCGCTGGGCGATCTGAAAAAGGGTCTCGAAGAAAACAAAAACAAGAAAGGATGACATTATGCAAAAACCAAAGTTAGTTTACACCACCTACATTCGCACCACGCCGAAAAAAGTCTGGGACGCCATCACCAAACCCGAATTCACCCGCCAATATTGGGGTGAAATGACGAACGTCTCCGATTGGAAGCGCGGCTCGAAATGGGAACACCACAATCCCGAGAACGAAGTCTGGATTACCGGCAAAGTTTTGGAATCCACGCCGCCCAAGCGCCTCGTTCTGTCCTGGGCCGATCCGGACGATCTTGCGGACAAATCGCGCGTCACCTTTGAAATCGAAGCGATGGAAGACATGACTTGCCTCACGGTTACCCATGGAAGTTTCAAGGCCGGCTCGACGATGGTTAAGAAAGTTTCCGGCGGCTGGCCGCGCGTGCTCTCCAGCTTGAAAACCTTTCTGGAAACCGGCAAAGGACTCAACATCTTCTGTAAATGAAGGCGTTGAGTTCCTGAACAAATAAAATATATGACTACAAAAACCACCCCCTTCTCAGGCGGCTGCGCTTGCGGCGCGATTCGCTACGAATCCACAGCCGAACCGGTTCTGATGTTGCACTGTCACTGCCAGGATTGCCAGCGCTCCAGCGGAGGTCCGTTTTCATCCTTCGTCATCGTGCCGACGGAGGCTTTCAAGCTCGCGCAAGGCTCACTGCGCTTTCATGACTCGCCCAGTCATGCGGGTGGCAAGACGCATCGGGGCTTTTGCCCGGATTGCGGCTCGCCGATTCTGGCCAGATCCGACTCGGTTCCTCAATTTGCCGCGATCAGAACCGCGAGCCTGGATGATCCGGGCTGGTTCCACCCGCAAATGGACGTGTGGACATCGGACGCACACCCGTGGGACCAAATGAATCCTGCGTTGCCGAAGTTTGAAAAGTATCCCAAATAAAACCAAGGAGGCCACGTGAGAATTGGAATCATCGGTGCTGGAAGCATGGGACGGGTACTTGCGCGCCACCTCGCGCAGCGCGGCCATCACATCTTGATTGCGAACTCGAGAGGACCGGCGAGCCTGGCCGAGTTGGCGGCCGAGACCGGCGCGACGCCGGTGTCCGTTTCTGATGCCGTTCAAGCCGGAGAAATCGTCATACTCGCCATCCCAACGAAAGCCGTCGCCGATCTTCCGCGGGCGTTGTTTGCAAACGCGCCAGACAGCGTCGTCGTAATCGATATCGGCAACTACCATCCCGAGCTTCGCGATGGCTGCATTGCTGCGATTGACCGCGGCCTGCTCGACAGCCAGTGGGTCGCGCAGCAGATCGGGCGTCCCGTGATCAAGGCGTTCAACAACATCTTCGCCAAAAGCCTGCTCGAAAACGGCGTTCCGCGGGGAACGAAAGGGCGGATCGCTCTCCCGGTCGCCGGCGATTCATCGGACGCCAAGGCAACCGTGCTTCGCCTCGTGGACGAGCTTGGTTTCGACCCTGTGGACGCTGGAGATCTGGACAACTCCTGGCGGCAGCAGCCCGGGACGTCGGCTTATTGCCGGGATCTTGAAGCCGCGGCCCTCCGTCGCGCGCTCGCCGAAGCAGATCGAAGCCGGATCGCGGAATACCGCTCAGAAGAGGAAACACGTATCAAGAGACAGATTGCAGTTCCGTCAGGGGCGGAATCTTTGTAGTTAATGCGATTGTCGTTTAGCTCCGTCGGGAGCGGCATGGAGAATATGTCGCTCCTACGGAGCTTGCGATTCTGGGAAACTGGCAATCTACAACGATGTCGCACCTAACGGCGCTGGGAAAACCATTTCCCGATGCTCGTCCACAAATCTTTTTTCCAGCCGGACGGAGGCGCGTTCAAAGGCGTCGTGGTTTTGTAGCTTCGGTCTGTGACCGACGACGGAGGGGCGAGCGTCCCCCCGCGAGCCGGGCAACGGAGCTGACACAACGCCGCTACAGGAAATCGGGGATGTGATATTTGCGGACTTCTTCCGTCAACTTTGCTCCCACGGAATCACGCCCGGCAAAAAAACCTCCCATCGTGTAATAATTCTTCCTGCCGTTGCGACTAATTAGATAAAGGTCCGAGACCGGACTGAAAGACAACACATATGAAAACACCTGTATCCATCGAATCGCAACCATCGCCACGCTTGCTACTCTGCCTTGGGAAGGCCAATCCGATGCGCGATCTTCTGCCGATCTGCGTAATTGTCGTGGCGGCGATTTTCTCCACCGGGGCTGCGTGGGGACAAGAGACGAATCGTTACATGAAAGTGGCCGACCGGCTCGTGGAACTGATCAACGCAGGCGATTACGCCGGCCTCCAGACTAATTTCAACAAGGAAATGGACGCGGCATTGCCACTGGACAAATCGACCGCGTTTTTCAGCGGGCTGACGCGCCAGTTTGGGAAAATCGAGAAGCTCGGCGAGCCGCAGTCGGCTGGCGGGATGATGGTTTATCCCGCGAAATTTGAAAAGGGCATGCTCGATATGCGGCTCGTGCTGGAAGGCCGGCGTGATCTGATTGCCGGGCTTATGTTCAAGCCGCGCGCGGCGGCGAAACTCGCGCCGGAAAAGAGCCAGGCGCAGTCGTCGCAGACAGATCGTTACACAAAAATGGCGAACCAGCTCAGGGAGTTGATCAATGCCGGCGATTACGCCGGCATGCAGGCCAGGTTCAACCAGGAGATGGATGCGGCGTTGCCGCTGGACAAATCGAGCGAGTTCTTCAAGGGGCTGGCGCAGCAGATGGGAAAAATCCAGAAGCTCGGCAAGCCGCAGTTTGTCGGCGAGGGGATGGTGTTACCTGCGGAGTTTGAAAAGGGCACGCTCGATATGCAGCTTGCGCTGGACGGGCGTGGTCAGATTGCCGGGCTTGTCTTTACGCCCCATGTGGAGCGGTAATCGTTTGTCCAAAAACAAGGTCGAATTAAATTTCCCCGGCGGTAATAATCCTTCCTTCCGCTGCGACTAATCAATAAAGGTTCAAGATTGAATTCGACTCCGGCAGACGAACAGAAGTTCCTGGAACTGGTGAACGAGAATCGAAACAAAATTCTCAGGGTCTGCCGCGTCTATGCCTGGAACTCCGCCGACCAGGACGATTTGTATCAGGAAATCCTGTCCCAGATCTGGCGCAGCCTGCCGGGCCTGAAAGAAAAACAATTCGCCAACACCTGGCTTTATCGCGTGGCCATCAACACCGCCATTTCGTTCGTCCGCAAGCGGGCATCGCGTTCCGACCGCGTCGTTCATTTTGACCACGCCGACCTCACCCGCACGATTGAATCGCGGCAGACAACTGAAGAAAACCCGGACGACCGAATCACCGGCCTTTACAACGCCATCTACCAACTGAACCCGATCGAAAAAGCGCTGGTCACCCTTTTTCTGGAGGACCTCACCTACGAACAAATCGCGGAAGCCACGGGCATCAACGCCAACAACGTCGGCGTCATGTTGCATCGCGCCAAGAAAAAGCTTTCCGCGCTAATGACGGAGGAGGCGTCAATATGAACGACGACGAGTTAAAGAAACTCTGGCAGCAGCAACCGCTGCGAAACCCGGCCGTGTCGCCGGAGCAACTGGTTTCTGCCATGCAAAAACAGACGACGCAGTTACGCCGCATCCTGGACGCGCGCGATGTCCGTGAACTGGTGGCCTGCGCTTTCGTGATCATCATTTTTGGAATCTTTTATTTCACCGTGTCTCGCACGCCGGTTTCGCGCCTCGGCGATTTGATTGTCATCGGGAGTTCGATCTTCGTCGCGTGGAAGCTGATTCACACCCGCCGGAAGACTCCGCCCGCGCCGCCTGGAGCGACAGTCGTCGAATCATTGCAGGCGGAGCTGAATGCCGTGCGCGCACAATCGCGACTGCTTAGGTCGGTGCTGTGGTGGTATTTGCTTCCGCTGGGGGTGGGCATATTGGTCTTCACTTGGGGGGGTGCACGTGGCGGCCTTGCTGACAACATCGGCAACATCGTCTATACCCTCTTCGTCATTGCTCTATACGCCTTTATCCATCGGCTGAACCAGCGGGCGCGGGCCACACAGCTTCTTCCCGTCGAAGCGCAACTGGAATCGTTGATCCGTTCGGCGGAAACGGGCGAGCCGCCGCATGAATCGCACGTCGCGAATCTTCGCCCGATTGTTCTCTCGATGGCGGCCGCCGACCAAGTTAAACCTGTTGAATTCAAGGTCGCCTTCTGGCAGCTCGCCATTTATGGCGTCCCCGGAATTGTCGGAATCTGGTTCTTTTTGATGCTCAGTTTGACCATGAGCAATACCGACTGGAAAGTGAACGAGCGGGCCGTGGAGACCCACGCGCCGAGCGTTCACACCGAAGAAACCAACCGCTACTTCATCGTCACGCGAAAGCTGGTTGATCTGCTCAATGCCGGCGATTACGCCGCCGTGCAAAAGCTCTACAACCCGGGGATGAGCAAGGCGTTTCTGCCGAAGGAGACATCCGATTTTTACACTGACATCGCCGAGCGTTACGGCAAGGTCGAAAAGTTTGACGGGCCAACCGGCAACGGCTACCGCGGGTGGACCGCGTTCCGACTGCATTACCAGCATGGCGAGATGATAATGAGCCTGGCGCTGGACGCAGACGACAGAATCTCCGGAATTTATTTCCAGCCCCCGTCCATGCATCTCGCGGATTTCAAAAATTATGCGACGGTCAAAAATCTCGAATCATTCATCCTGCACCTGTTCAGTTGGCAGCATTTGCTTTGGGGCGTGTTCTCATTTGTGGGCGGGTTGATCTATACCTGGCTCATCCAAAAAACTGTCAGGCGGGCGGTGGGGATCAGCACGCTGGGGATTCATTTGCATAAAGGGATGAACCTGATTCTCTGGGACGAAATAAAAGAAATCCGGCCATTCAGGTTTCTGAACATTCGCAATCTCTGGTTGATCAGTGAATCCGGCGAAAAGACGCGGATGCACTGGACTCCCCTGGAACGACATTCCGACGTGAAGGCGGCGGTCGATAAATTCGCCCCGGCGAACCATCCAATCCGCCAATACCTGCCGCTGTTGCGAACCCAATCATCCAAGAAAAAAATATGACGAAGACAATCCTGATCGGAATCTTGGCGATCTCGCTCGGTGCGATTGTGTTTGTTCATGCGAAAGAAACCACCGCTCCGGCGGTTGAACACGCCGATTCCGTTTCACAAATGCTCGAAACCATTCGCGTGAAACACAACCTTCCCGCGCTGGCCGCCGCCGTGGTCGTGGACGGGAAAATTGTGGTGACCAACGCGGTCGGATTTCGCAAAAACGGCGGCCCGGAAAAAGTCACGGTGGACGACCAATTCCACCTTGGTTCCGTCACGAAATCCATGACGGCCACGGTCGCGGCGATGCTGGTCGAGCAGGGGGAAATTTCCTGGACGACGACCATTGGCGACGCCTTTCCCGAATTAAAAAGCGTGATCCATCCCGATTATCTGGGCGTCACTTTGGAACAGCTTTTGTCTCAACGCAGCGGCGCGCCCGGTAATGCTCCCGCCGATTTATGGAGCGACGCGTGGGCCGCGACCGGCACGGCGGCGGAGCAACGGCTGGCTTTCATCAAAGGAATTCTGGCGCGCCAACCGGAAGCGAAACCCGGGACGAAATTTATTTATTCCAATCAGGGCTACACCATCGCCGGAGTGATGCTGGAGAAAGCCGCCGGCAAGACGTGGGAAGATTTGCTGCGCTCCAGGTTGTTTGAACCGCTCGGCATGACCACGGCCGGATTCGGCGCACCCGCCTCGCTCGATAAAGTCGATCAGCCCTGGGGCCATACCAAAGCGCCGTCGTCAGAAATTGAGGCTGTGCCGCCGGGGCCGCGCGCCGACAATCCGCTGGCGATCAGTCCGGCAGGTGCGGTGCATTGTTCCGTGGGCGATCTGGCGAAATATGCAGCGTTCCATATGGCCGGCGAACGCGGCGAAAGCAAATTGCTCAAAGCAGAATCGTTTAAAAAACTGCACACCGTTGCCGCCGGCAACGATGATTACGCCCTCGGCTGGATGGTGCTGAAACGCTCCTGGGCCAATGGCCGCGCGCTGATGCACAATGGCTCCAATACGATGTTTTACGTTGTCGTCTGGATGGCCCCTGACAAAAACTGCGCCGTGGTGGTCGCTTCAAACATCGGGGTGGATGAGGGGTTCGCGGGCTGTGATGAAGCGGCGTTGAAATTGATCCAGCAATATTTTGGAAAGTGATTGGGCGGAGCGCGTCTTTACTTAGTCGCGAAGCGACGAAAGAGAGTAGCCCACGGCGCGAGCCGTGGGATAAACGAACAAAAACGAATCAAGCCCCGGATGGGGCGAAAGAGAATTGCGTGGGTTGGTATTCTGCCGCCCCTGCCGGGGCTCGGATGATTTTGACGACCATACCCACGGTTTCATCGTGGGCTATTATCTGTCGCGCCTCCGGCGCTTTCATTTACTGGTGCTGGCTTGCCAGGCCGTAGCTTTAGCGAAGACTGGTGCGCAAATCTTTTTCCAGCCGGGCGAAGGCGCGCTCAAAGACGGCGTGGTTCTGCCAGTTCGAGAAATCGTGGAGGTGATATTTGCGGACTTCTTCCGCCAAATCTTCGCCGGCGTCCGAGTCCAAGCATTCCCATTTTTTCAACGTAGCGCAACCCGTCAACGTGATGGATTCGCCGCCGCAGTTTTAGGATAGCAAACCACCGAGCCGGGTGTGTCCCACAGTTTTTTTGCGATGCTGCTGTCCACTGCCAGGTAGATGACGTAAAGCGTGTCCTTCGCCGTTTCAAGCCTCACTGTCTGCCCGTCGAAATTGGTGTAGCCGACTTCCATCAGCGTTTTCATGCACTCGGCCAGGATGGTCGCGGAATCGCCAAAGCCAAACTTGTTGTCCGGCGTGTGGCTGCATTTGTGCGCCGTGAAAATCCAGTCGTGGATGATGAAGCCCGGCGCATAGCCCCACGAAGAAAAATTCTTGAACCCGCGCAGGATGCGGGGAATGGAACCGCCATCGGTTTCCATCAGGCGCGGCTGAATCACGTCGCCTTTGCTGGTGGTGTAGGAAAACGGGGACGCGGAATCGGGAATGAACATGAAGTCATCCATGTTATTCCACCGAACTGTCGGCAGGCCGGTGAATTTTCCGATGCCCAACGATGCATAAAAATCATCTGCCAGCCCAAACGTGGCGAGAGAAAACGCCGCATTGGTTTCGGTCGGGCTATGAGCTTGCACGGCCGCGTCAATCCGGGCATTGACAACAGTGGCGAGCGACGAATCAAACAGTTCGTTGCTGCGTTTTTTAAGACCGGCGATGCTTGTGGGCATGGCGGAGAATCTGACGACTTGCCCATTGCGTGTCAGTAAAATTATCGGTCTTTTGCGGGCTGCTTCCGCCGAATCTTCGCCGGTGTCCGAGTCCAGACACTCCCATTTTCAAATGCGACATTATTTGTCGTAGTAGATAACAATTCTGACATCAGAAATGGAATTGGTCGCCTTCATCACCCCGCCTTTGTAACAGATAAAGAGTGATGTAAAATGGGTCCATGACCACTCCGTTCAGCAATTCATCGTGTTCACCCCACTTGAGCACACCGGCATCTGCCATGCGGGAATACTCGGTCACATTGAAACGATGAAGGGTCAGCGGCATCGAATGGAAATTATCAAATCATTTCGGCAGCTGCAACCGCGTCATTGACTCGTAGCAGCCGACGTGAGGAGGCTCAAACTGAACCGCAATAATAATGAGCCTCCTCACGTCGGCTGCTACAAAATTGAGGTGCGCAAATCTTTTTCCAGCCGGGCGAAGGCGCGTTCGAAGGCGTCGTGGCTCTTCCAGTTCAAGAAAGCGGGAAGGTGTTTTGCGGGCTTCTAATTCCTCACCAAAACGGGGTGCGGGCAGTTCTTCCAAATCTTCCCCGTTTCTCCGCACCGACAGAAAAATGTTGAACAAAACGTTGAACGGTGGAGAATGCCCATCGGGCAGACTGGACGTCAGTAAACCTAAAGGAGCTTTATGCCATACATCACTATCGGAAAAGAAGATTCAGGAAAGATCGATCTCTATTACAAGGACTGGGGAGCCGGACAGCCAATCGTATTCAGCCACGGCTGGCCATTGAGCGCGGACGACTGGGACGCGCAGATGATGTTCTTCCTCAACCACGGCTATCGCGTCATTGCCCATGACCGGCGCGGACATGGTCGTTCCACCCAGATCGACAGCGGACATGACATGGATCATTACGCCGATGACCTCGCGACGCTGACCGCACATCTCGATCTCAAGAATGCCGTGCATGTCGGCCACTCGACCGGTGGCGGCGAAGTGGTGCATTACATCGCGCGCCACGGAGCAAGCCGGGTGGCAAAAGCGGTGATCATCGCCGCCGTGCCGCCGCTGATGGTGAAGACCGAAGCCAATCCCGGCGGGCTGCCCAAGGAAGTGTTCGACAATTTCCAGACGCAGGTCGCTAACAACCGCGCGCAATTCTACTACGACGTGCCGGCGGGTCCGTTCTACGGCTTCAACCGGCCCGGCGCAAAGCCGCAGCCGGGTGTCATCTGGAATTGGTGGCGACAGGGCATGATGGGCGGCGCCAAGGCGCACTATGACGGCATCGTCGCCTTCTCCCAGACGGACTTCACCGAAGACCTGAAAAAAATCACCGTGCCGGTTCTGGTGTTGCACGGCGATGACGACCAGATCGTGCCTTATGCCGATTCCGCACCGCTGTCGGCAAAATTGCTGAAGCATGGCACATTGAAAACCTACAAGGGCTTTCCGCACGGCATGCCCACAACTGAAGCGGCCACGATCAACGCCGACATTCTCCAATTCATCAAATCCTGAACACAAGAAATATGATACTTCGCATTTACACCATCATTCACGTGTTGATCAGCCTGCTCGGAATTGTGTCGGGTTTTGTCGTCATCTATGGGCTGCACACCGCCAACTTGATGAATGGCTGGACGTCGTTTTTTCTGGCGACCACGGTGGCGACAAGCGTCACCGGATTCTTCTTTCCGGTCAAACGTCTGATGCCATCCCACATCGTGGGCATCATCTCACTGGTGGTTTTGGCACCGGCTATTTACGCGCGCTACCACACCGATCTCACCGGTTCCTGGCGGTGGATTTATGTGGTTGGCGTGGTGCTGGCGCAGTATCTGAATTTCTTTGTCCTCATCGTGCAATCGTTCCAGAAAATTCCCGCTTTGAAGGCGCTCGCCCCAACGCAGAAAGAGCCGCCCTTTGCCATCACACAACTTGTCTTCTTGGTTCTGTTCGTCCTGCTGGGTGTCGTGGCGGTGATGAAATTTCACGTTTGAACAATGTTGGCGGCCGGGCCGAAGCTTTAGCGCAGGCTGGTGCGCAAATCTTTTTCCAGCCGGCTCGTCGCGCCGAAGCGAAACGCAGGCGGAGCGAAGGCGCGTTCAAAGGCGTCGTGGTTCTTCCAGCTCGAGAAATCGGGGATGTGATAGTTGCGGACTTCTCCCGCCAAATCTTCGCCGTTGTCTGAGTCGGGATGGAACGCGGCTATGCCTGCGGGCGGATGACGGGAGGAGTTCAGGTTTAGCCATCTGAACCCATTACATTCCATTTAGTCCATTGCAGATAGCGGCTTGATTTTCGCGAGTTCAAGCACCGCTGTTACCTTGGGGCGCACGGCAGGGGCTTTACTCTTATCAAGTAATGATCGCCATGCTTTAGCTGGATCAGAATGGAGCCACTGACGATCAAGCATACTAGTGGGAACAGGAGGGCGCCCAGCCAGCATCATTACATAGCGTTGGAGATCCCGTCGCAAACGAACCAAATGCTTTTTTCGGAAAGCAGGTAAAAGAAACGGCCACTGTTCGCACAATGTATCTGCCCTCTCTTTTATTCGCTTCTCAATCAAATGAATTGCATGGGTATTGGGACGTGATGAAATTGCCCAAGTGTTTTTCCCTTTAATCCATTTACCGTATACCGCAATGTGAGTTGCCAGTTCAGAACCCAACCAACGCTTGTTTCTAAGGCGGGATTCTTTAACCCAAATAATATGGATGTTCCTGGATTTGTATCGATGACCCTGACCGACACAAAGCAGATCCAAATCAGAAGTGCGCTTATGAACCAACATGGCTCGTGAACCATAAACAATTATTTGCTTGGCGCGATCTTCAATTGAGTCCCAGTCAATTCCGGCAATTCGCGCAGTATGCTTCGCGGTTTTAAGTAATTTATTCTGCGAGTTCATTTTCCCAGAGATCAAGTTGTTCGTTTAGGCAGTCGCAAAAATCCTCAATCAAATTTGCCATGGTTTCGTCATCGTCTGACTCGTCTTCGTCGCCATAACTCCTTGATTCAATTGCGCCCTGCAACTCACTATAAATTTCGTTAACTCTTTTAAGAATTGAGGAATCCACTTCTAGGGCAGCAAGGACTTTCGAAAGATCGTTGCTCTTCACACGGCCGTCGGCAAGGGGCACCAAGGTTGACGCTAACCGATCAAGGAGGATTTCAATTCGCGCCCCGGTTGAGCCAATATTTTTTGTCAGCTTGGACAATGCTGTCCTTGCTCCTGTTATATCCTCTAGTTTCATTCAATTACGAGACTTGGAATTTTGATTTGTTGTGGCAACAGCGAAATTCGTGATTGGAATGGTAACAACTATGAAATTCGTTGTGTATACCTGCTTCTCAATAAAATTGGTCGTGGCCTGCGATTGATAAACATAGTTGGTGGCCACTATGTTGGTAACTGCGGAGGTGATGCAAATTGAATTCGTTCCGAACTGGATAGAAAACGTCGACTCGCTCTTTTTGCCTGCAAACCAAGTTCCAATAAATATTAAAAAGATAATTAAATATTGAGCTCCATAAAAAAGAAAATCAGCCTGAGCCATGAGACATTGACCCAAAGTCGGATGGGTTTTTGTAATCATAATCTCAACCTCATTTTCAGAAGCGCCCGCTGCCGTCTTTTCAGAATCGGTCTCGGGTTTTGCATTTGGTTGGCCCCCAATTCCTAACTTTCTCTTCAGCCAACCTCGAAGGGTGCAGTTCTTTTTGTCGTTCACTCCGTCAGCCAATAATTGAGTGGCAAGCTTCGGAGCAAATGTAGTTTTAATTTTTGCTTTTCGCATCCTGTGCCGGAATGCAGCTTCGATATTACGGCCCCGTATCACGGCGCGCCGTGAAACCTGACGTTGTCTATATTCGACCAATTGGAAAGCACAAACGATTGGCAAAAGTATAACAATTATACTAGGTGAGAGCCCCCCAGAGAGTTTTGCCCCGGCGGCAACACCCGTAAACAAGGTGATGCACCAGGACCGCACCTTAAACATGTCTTCGCCTAGCTTATCAATCTTTGTCTGAACGATCTTATATTCCTCAAGCAGCAAATCTATTTGATCGGCATCAGGGAATTGCCTCCCTCCGCTCGAACTGGAATCTACAGGGTTGCTGACGTTGTCTGCCACGGTTTGAAGATTGCGCTAGCATATCGCTCGGGTAAACAAAAAAGTCATGCTGGGAACAATTCGAAGGTAATGTGATGTTGTTGTGATTCGTTCCTGCATGTGCTTCTTTGGACTCCTTTCACTTCGGCATTTCCAACTTCACCTTCGCCGCCACTTGCGCCACGTCTTTGTCGCCGCGGCCGGAGAGGTTCACGATGTTGAGCGCATTTTTCATGGTTCGGTTATCCCCAGGTCCCGGCAGATTTTCCGAGCGAGAAATTTGTTGATCTCAGTATGTCTCGGCACGGCGGAACGAAGGTTTCTGGCGGGGTTTCCCCACCACGAATGATTGCCGCCTTCGCGGATGAGCACACAACCCTGCGTCGTCAGATGCCGGATTAGCTCCCGCCGTTTCACACGAGGATGGCTTGTTCCTCGTAATCCTGTTTGGCGGCAGCGCGCGCGTCCTCGCGGTTGAACTCAAGCGCCTCTTTCAGCGCCGAACGCAAATTCTTCAGAAGTTCGGCGCGCGTTTTGCCTTGGGAATTTACGCCAGGAATTTCCTCCACCCAGCCAATCCACCAACCGTCGTCCTGCTTGATGATTGCATTAAATGAGCGTTTCATAACTGGTTGAACAATACGGAATCACTTTGGCATCTGCAAATTTACTTTCGCCGCCACTTGCGCCACATCTTTGTCACCGCGACCGGAGAGGTTCACGATGATGAGCGCGTCCTGGCCCAGCTTCGGCGCGCGCACCATGCACTCGGCCACGGCGTGGGAGCTTTCCAGCGCGGGGATGATGCCTTCGAGCCGCGCGAGCTTCATGAAGGCGGCGAGCGCCTGGTCGTCGGTGGCGTAGGTGTATTCGGCGCGGCTGGCGTCACGCAGCCAGGCGTGTTCCGGCCCGACGGCGGCGTAATCGAGTCCGGCGCTGACGCTGTGCGTGGATTGGATCTGGCCGAATTCATCCTGCAAAATATAGCTGCGCGTGCCCTGCAGCACGCCAAGCGAGCCGCCCTGAAACCGCGCCGCGTGCTGCTCGGGCTTGATGCCGAGTCCGCCGGCCTCCACGCCGACGAGCTTCACGGATGGGTCGTCGAGGAACGGATAAAACAGGCCGATGGCGTTCGAGCCGCCGCCGACGCAGGCGATGAGCATATCGGGCAGCCGCTTTTCCTTTTCCAAAATCTGCGCGCGCGCTTCGTCGCCGATGATGCGCTGGAAATTCCGCACCATCACCGGATACGGATGCGCGCCGTAAGCGGTGCCGAGGATGTAATGCGTGTGGCGGATGTTCGTCACCCAGTCGCGCATGGCTTCGTTGACGGCTTCCTTCAAGGTCTTCTGGCCCGCGTGAACCGGCACGACTTCCGCGCCGAGCATTTTCATGCGATACACGTTGAGTTCCTGCCGCTGGCAATCCACCGCGCCCATGTAGATGACGCATTTCATCCCGAACATTGCCGCGACGGTGGCGGTGGCGACGCCGTGCTGGCCCGCGCCGGTCTCGGCGATGATGCGCGTCTTGCCCATGCGCCTGGCGAGGAGGATCTGGCCGATGGCGTTGTTGATCTTGTGCGCGCCAGTGTGGAGCAAATCCTCGCGCTTGAGATAGATCTTTGCGCCGCCGAGTTCGCGCGTGAGCCGTTCCGCGAGATACAGTGGCGTGGGTCGCCCGCAGAATTCGCGGAGATAATATTGCAACTCGCGCTGGAACGCCGGGTCTTGCTGCGACCGGAAATACTCGGCTTCCAGTTCCTGCAACGGGTGCATCAACGTCTCGGGCACATAGCGCCCGCCGTACGGGCCGAAATGCCCCTGGGCATCCGGCACAATCATATTTTCCGCCACACTCATAACCGTCAATCTATCACGGCCCGGGCGCTCGACAATTGCTTTCTCAACCTGTGTTTCATGCGCTCTTCGCAGCCCGGACAAACGCCTTCACCTTGGCGTGGTCCTTTTTTC
>DATLVR010000018.1:0-7027 GCA_035577265.1 Verrucomicrobiia bacterium
GCCCGCCCAGCGCCGCCCAGCCATCATGGACTGGATAGGTATCATTGGAGTCATCAACATATAGCTGAAAGCCAATGGCCATCTGGTGTTCATTGTTGATGCAATACGTCTGCTTGGCCTTTTCCTTGGCTTTGCCGAGCACAGGGAGGAGCATGGCCGCCAAAATCGCGATGATGGCAATCACCACCAAAAGCTCTATCAACGTAAAGCCTTTGCGGATCGTGCTGTTTTCCATCTTGAATCTCTGTCTCATTGGATTAGCCAGGCGGGCCGTGGCATGGGACTCACGGCCCGCCTTGTATCATATTGAACGTCTTCAGTAACGAATCCGATAGAACCGGTTGGTTGCTGTCATGGAAACCGGAATGCCGTTGGTCACATTGGTCGCTGTAGTCCAAGGCCCGGTCACATTATCAGCCTGCTGCAATGTTCCATACGTCGGCCAATTCAAAATCAAACCAGACGGCGTTGTGCTGAAATCCAAAGGAACGGGTGAAACCAGGGCACCCAGCCGCAATTCCCGACCGCCAGGATTGCCACCCATTCCAGGATTCGCCTGATCCAGTTGCAACAGGAAATAACGGCCATGCAAGGCATTTGTCAGAAAATATTCATTCCATACCGCTCCGGTTGTGACGTCCTTGGTGACTTGCACAACGCTGTCCGGACTGATCCCGGGATCCGCCGCCGCAAATGGCGTGCTGTCACTGGACCAGACGCTGATTTGCGACACCAGATCTGGCGTGCTGTAACGATTCGCGTAGAACATGGACGCAATGTTTGTATAAACCTGATCCAACTGAAACGCCACAAAACATGTGCCATCACCGACTCGGGCGTATTCCGTCGCGTCAAAAGTAATGAAGGTTCCAACTGGAATTCCGGTCATGTTGTAATCAAACAATTCCGCCGCCGTATAACTGCCGTTGAAATGACTGCTGTCACTGATGCCTGTATATAGCGTGCCATCTGGATTGATTGGGCGGGCGAGATAATCGATGACCGAGATATTCACCACCGAACTTGTGACCGAGCCAGCCTGGTTGGCGGCAATCAAGTAATAGTTTCCCGAGTCGCTCAAGTTGGCCGAACTCACGGCATAGAGGTTGTTCGTCGCTCCGGCGATCGGGGTGTTGTTTTTATACCACTGAAGCTGGGGTGTCGTTCCCGTAACCGTCGCCAGCAATTGGAACGTGTCGGTCAGATAAACGGGGGAAGGTGCGGTGGGCTGGGAGGTGATGGCTGCGGGAATGATCGCCACGGTGCCCTTGCCGGCTGCAAAGATGGCATTGATTTGCGTCGGGCTTAACGCGCGATCAAACATCGCCACTTCATCAATAGAGCCATCAAAGGTGCGGGCCGATTCACCAACGTCGGTATCCAAGCCGATAAAGGTGGTGCTGTCAAACTGCTGGGACGGCCAGTTCCGGTTGTCAATCGCATAGGACAGCACGTTGTTGGAACTGCAATAGAGCGTGACTTTGTTTGGCTCACGAACCACGGCCACAAACGACCACTGGTTGACGGGCAACACCAGCCCGGAATTAAAATCATATCCTTGGGCACCCCATTGGTAGGCCAGCTTCGTCCCGTCAGAAGAGCATATCGGTCCAGCCACCGTGTTGCCTCCCCGGCAGAATACGATTCCGGTATATGGCGATTGGGTTCCCGCCGGATTTATCCACGCAATGATGGTTTGACCGCCGTTGGTTCCCGTCATGTTCAACGGAGGCAGTGCGACCGCTGAATTCGTTTGAAACGCATAAATTTGCACCGCTGCGTTCGTGGCGGAAAAACCTGGAAAATCCGACGGCTGCGGCCCGGCCACCCCCACGCCCGAACCCGAACCATAGCTGCCGTTCAAGCCCGCCACCTGCTCGAGTGCAATCGTGGAACCGTTCGGTTCATTGAGCTGCCAGTAACCCACTGGTGAATTCGACAACACGGCCTGAACCGCCGCATTGGTTGGCGCAGCAATCACTGACAAGTTGACCACGGCACTCGTCACCGAACCATAGCTGTTGGTTATGACACAGGAATACGCGTCGCTGTCGCCAAACGCCGCGCTTGAGATGACCAGCCCGTTAGTATTCGCCCCGGAGACATTGCCGCCGTTGCTTAAAAGGGACGCACCTTTGAACCATTGATAGGAGAGCGGTGCCGTTCCGGTCGCCTGCACGCTCAATCGGACTGTTTTGCCGGCATAAATTGATGTATCCGAAGACTGCTGCGCGACAACCGGAGGCTGGCCAACAAATACGCCCAACCGCAATTCCCTGCCGCCAGGATTTCCGTTGGGCGAGGATTGCTCCATCTTCAGCAGAAAATAACGGCCGCTCACATGATTGGTCAGTGCAAACTCATTCCAAAAGGCGCCGCTTGAGTTTCCGGTGACAACGGAAACAACGCCGGCCGGACTGCCCCCCGGATCCGCCGCTGTAAATGGCGTGCTGTCGCTGGTCCAGACGCTGATTTGCGAGATGAAATCCGAAGTTCCGTATCGCTGCGAGTAAAAGACTGATCCAATGTTCGTGTAAATCTGATCCAGCTCAAATGCCACATAACAGGTTCCGCCTCCCTGGCGCGCATATTCCGTGGCATCAAACGAAATGAAGGTTCCCAGCGCCACGCCGGTCATATCGTAATCGAACAGATTGGCTGACGTGTAACTGTCGTTGTAATGACTGTTGTCACTGATACCGGTGTATAACGTGCCGTTTGGATTGAGGACATCCAGCGCCCTGGCCTGCATGGCCGGAAACAGGGAAACAACTGCCAGACAAGCGGCAAATGGATTGAGCCAGCTGCGGTTTTGCATTTTCATAACTTGTTGATGGGTGAGGATTACCTGGGTGGTTTAGGGTTGGCATTGCACTGCGTTTCGAGAAATCTTCACCATCGGACGCCAGCCGCCGCTTTGCGCATATCGTTCAACCGGACCTGGCAATCGTTGATCCAGACCATAACGCCCAGGCTTTTGGAACCTGCCAATTTGCTGATGGAGAGATGAGGGCATCGGTTGCTCAATGGATGAATGTTTATACATTTATACAAAAGGCACACCAAAGCAAGCTCTTTTTTTGGGATTTTTTTGACGCCTCGCCTTGCCCGCCTCAGCGATTCAGGACTTGACCCGGCGCGCAACCCGACGCCTTGCGTATTTGGTCTATACAAATAGACAAATGGCTTGCATCCATTGTCGAGGCTCATAAACATAAGCCCGTGCAAACCCATTTCCCTTCACCCCCATCCAACCCCGGCTCCGGGGCGCAAACCCGTGGCGGATTTCTGTTATTGAGTGCCGTCGTCGCGGCACTCGGGTCACTGCTATTTGGCTTTGACACCGCCGTGATTTCCGGCACGACGGAAGCATTGCGTCAGGCGTTTTCGCTCAGCGACAATCTGCTTGGATTTACGGTCTCCAGTGCGTTGATCGGCACCATGGTCGGAGCGTTGGGTGCCGGTCGTCCGGCAGATTGGTGGGGACGGCGACCGGTCTTGACCCTGCTCGCCGCGCTTTTCCTCATTTCCGCCATCGGATGCGCCGGAGCGTGGAACTGGCGTGCCCTGCTATTCTTCCGCTTTCTCGGTGGTGTCGCCGTCGGTGCGGCATCGGTCGTTTGCCCGATGTATATCACGGAAATCGCGCCCGCCAAACGGCGCGGAATGCTCGTTTCCGTCAGCCAGTTGAACATTGTCGTCGGCATCCTGCTGGCCTATCTGTCAAACTACCTCGTTGCCCGCTTGCTTGGCGCAGAAAATCCACACGTGTGGCGTTGGATGTTTGGCGTCATGGCCTTGCCATCGCTGGCATTTTTGGCCACCGCACTCGTCATCCCGGAAAGTCCCCGTTGGCTGGTAAAAAAGAACCGTCTGGCTGAAGCCGAAACGGTTCTGGGCCGCTTTGGCCATGAAGACCCGGCGCGTGAAAATTTGGAAATTCAGGCATCGCTCTCGGCTGAAACCACGGGCGTGAGCGACCGGCTCTTTCAACCCAAATACCTGAAGCCGCTCTTGCTCGTGTGCATGATTGCAGTCTTTAATCAACTGGATGGCATCAACGCTGTTTTATACTACACGGCAGACATCTTCCGCATGGCTGGCGCAGACACGTCCAATGCGTTGATGCAATCAGTGATCATCGGATTGACGAACCTGGGGATGACGGTTGTGGGCATGCTGCTGATTGATCGGGTTGGCCGCAAGGCGCTGCTGCTGATCGGGTCGGTGACTTTTGTGATTTCCCACGCGTTGGCGGCCTGGGTTTTTGCCACGCACACCCAGGGATGGATTGTGATCGCCGCCCTGATGGGTGTGGTGGGCTCGCATGCCTACTCGCAGGGCGCTGTCGTCTGGGTTGTAATCAACGAACTGCTGCCCAATGCCGTTCGCGCCTCCGGTTCGGCCGTTGCTTGTTTTCTGATGTGGACCCTCTGCGCTGCCGTGGGATGGGGATTCCCAGTCATCGCCAAAGCTTCAGGAGCGATGGCGTTCGGTTTTTTTGCCATGATGATGATCCTGCAATTTGTGTTGGTCGCCAAATTTCTTCCCGAAACCAAGGGCGTCAGCCTGGAAGAATTGCAAAAACGCCTGACCCACCAACCTTAGCCGTAACCCTGCAGCTGAATTAACCACGAAATACACGAACCACACGAAAGACGGAACGAATGGCTCAGCATGGCGCGGGAGCAACCGGCACCAATCGGTGAACTCGGATTTGAAACCTGCAAGCATGGCGTTGGCCTTCTCGGACCTTGGCTTTCCTTTTGTGTGTTTCGTGTTTTTCGTGGTTGAAAAGAATTCTTCCGGCTTAGAGCCTGTCTGAAATGCCGCATTTGCCCTCCTCCTCTTCCTCGTCGTTCTCGTTCTCGTCCTGGAAATTCCCCAAGCAAACCGAGGACGAGAACGAGCTGGAGGACGAGGACGATTCGTTAGCCACACATTTTTCAGACAGCCTCTCAAGGAGCTGAGCAGACTTTTGAGCGCAGCCACAATCAAACAGCTGCATTCAAGATTCAGCCTTGTCGCAGGTCCAGCGTGAGGGTGAAGCGTGAACTGACATAGTAAACCTCGGAAAATTCAATCGGCTGGTTGCCGACATCAAAAACCTGGTGCCGGCGCAGCAATAATGAGGTTTTGCGGGTTGTCTGGAGAAGTTCCGCCAACCGGGCTTCAGCCGAAACCGCCAAAAACTCCTCACGGGCATGGTGCGGACGCGTGCCCGTGGCCGTTTCGAGCGTTTCATACAGCGGCCGGTTAAAATCTTCACTTCCCTTCAAATTAAGACGCGGGTGAAACCAGGACACGGAATAGAGGATGGGTTGATTATCCCAACCACGCACCCGCTCTAATCGCCACACCTTGGTGTTGGGTTTAAGTTGCAATCCCTGCGCGGCGGGTTTTCTGGCGGAGGTCAGTTGATATTTAAGGTGGTAGTTCTCAACCGTGATCCCTTTGGCAGCCATTTCGCGGGTAAAACTTCGCCACGCCGTGATTCCGGATTCCAAATGGTTGCTGGCCACCCGGGTGCCCACGCCAGCCTTGCGCTGCAAAAGCCCCTCAAAAACAAGTTTGCTGATGCCGGAACGGATCGTTCCCCGGCTGACTCCCAGTTGCGTGGCGAGTGTGTATTCATCGGGAAGCAGGCCGCCATTCTGAAATTCCGGCTTCTGGATAAGTTCACGCAACAATTGCTCCACTTGTGCGCGTAGTGGTATTGGGCTTTTATGATCCAAAGTCAGCATTTGAGTAAATGTATAAATATAGTTTGGAATTAGTAAAGCAGCACTTGCATCGGGCGATGCAGCTTCAGTCGATTTTGTGATGGCCTTCAACCTGAGGCCCGACTCGAATCGGACCGCTTTGCCGGACAATACGCGGCAGCCAGCTTCACCGGCGCACGCCGGAACGATGCAGTTAAACCACGGATGGACACGGATAAACACGGATGAAGACCGGAGCAAAGACCACGTCAGCAAACTTGGCGGGAGGCACCGATCGGTGAACACATTTTCGATTCAGAAAGCCGTTTCCAATCCGTGTTTATCCGTGCCCATCCGTGGTTAAAACTTTTTCTACCGAATTCTTCCGGCTTAGGTCCTGACGAAAGCCTTGATGGTCGCAAGCTCCTGGCCGACGGAAATACCATGCGGTCGAATGCTGTAATGGCCCGCCGCTGCGGGAACGATGAAAGTTTCCGCATAATGAACAACAAATGGTTCAAACCTGCCGTCGGGGCTTTCGACAATGGCTTCATCGCCTTGCACAAGCTTCAGAACGTTCAGGCTGCCGTGCGGGTCGTGCCTGACGGTTTTGGTGAACGAGTGTCGTCGCGTTTCAATCCATTCGCGCCCGGGCAAACCCGCGCGTTCTTCGCGCCAGCCATCGCCGCTGTTGAGCGGTTCGAAGTTGGCCATTGCGTCCGCAAAATTGAAACGGATCGGGACCTCATCACCGAACCGCGCGTGGACGGTTTCGCCGAGCAATGCGCGCGGCTGGTGGAAAACCAAATCGATGGCAGGAAGTTCGAATCGCAAGTCGCCGAAACCGAGCACCAAGCTGTCATCCCCAGGAGCACCGTCGAAGCAACGGGCGTAATCTTCCTTGCCTCCCCCGGGCGCAGGATCAAAGAGCGGAACCAGGCGGAACGGTCGTCTGGCCGCAGCCTCCAACCCGCGACGCACGTCTTCAGCGTGGGCCAATTTCGGCTCGTGCGGGTTGTTCGTGTCGAGAGCGTAATCCCAACGTTTGATGAGCGGACGTTTCCATCGGTCAGCGACTCGCCAGTCCACAAAGAAGGCGCGCTTGAATTTGAGGTTTGCCGCATGGGATTTATTGTTCGCACCGAGATTGCCGGTTTCGCTTCGCCGGATTCGTTGTTGGGCCTCCCGGCGCACGAGATCGGCGTGCACCAGAAGGTGGCCCCATGCGATCAGCGACGCGCCGCAACCGACAATAAGCACCAAACCTTCCTTCAACTCGTCGATCGTCCGCCGGAAACGCCAAAGGGGTTCGGCGTCAAAAAAGG
>DATLVR010000019.1:0-101487 GCA_035577265.1 Verrucomicrobiia bacterium
CCCCCAACGGGGGAGAGGGTGTCCAAAGGACGGGTGATGGAGCGCGTGGGTTTCTGCCGGACAATCTTCCCGTAATGAATCGTGTGGGTCCGCGCAGCGGAAGGTTTCAGCGAACTTTTCCCAGAGGGTTGGAAAATTTTGTCCGCAACCGCAAACGCTTCCGGCCCGGAAACTCGGATGACGGCCAGACCGCCTTCACCGAGTGGTGTGGCAATGGCGGCGATGGTGTCGTCGTGCATGGGCAGTAATTAGAAGTTATGGATTTGAAGAAAGTTCGGCTCGCAGGGACGCTCGCCCCACCGTTTCAAACGTGACGGCAGTTACCGACCTGGTTCTCCGCGTCGCGATCCTGCAAAAAGAGGCGGGCCTTCTCGTAGCTCTTCTTGTGCAGATAATGCAGCAAGGTCGGATCGGCGTCGCGCGGGAGTTGATGGATCAGCTCATCAATCCGCGCGAACAACGGCAGCAGGTTGGGCTTCGGATTCGCGGTGGGCATCGTCTTGACGGCGTTGTCCAGTTCCACGAGCGCCGCTAAAATGTCTTTCAAAAGTTCCACGCCATGAATTTTACCGTTCGGCAGCGCGGTGACAATCAAATCCTCACGTTGGGATATTCCAATTTGCGTTTCAAACTTACGGGCGGAGCGCGAGTTGTCCCAACTCGCAGCGCATGTAGCATCCAAGAGTCGTGCGACACTTTCAGGGCTGCTCTGTCGGTCAACGTGCTGCGGTTTGGGACAAACCGCGCTCCGCGACAGAATCCGCACGCCCGCGTCATTGCGTTTCCCGGCAGTGTCGGTAAATTGACCGCATGAAAACCATTTTGCTGGCCCTGTTCGCCGGACTGGTGCTGGCCGGTTGCGCCACGGCGCCGAAAACGAATTGGGCGGCGCGCGTGGGCCATTACACCTACGACCAGGCCGTTCTGGAACTCGGTCCGCCCGACAAGGTCGCCAAGCTGGATAACGGGATCATCGTGGCCGACTGGATCACGCAAAGCGCCCAGACGGTCGGTCCGACCGGGCCGTATTTGATCCGGCCGGGCTATTATGGGATGGGGCCGGGGGGTTACGGCCCCACTTATTTCCCGGCGTGGTATCTGCGGCTCACGTTTGGCGCCGACGGCAAGCTGACCGGCTGGAAAAAATATTCGCAGTGAAAATCGGCTTTCACCGGCACGGCGCGCATGGTTTACTGGTTGGGTGAATGTTGATCTCGGCATCTGGAGCAAACTGACGAAAGTCGTCGTCGGTCTCGTCGTGCTTGCCGTGCTGCTGCTCATCGGCATGTGTTACCTGCCGGTCATCCGGCAAAACGAACAGTTGCGCCGCCAGATTTTGCTCGACCAGAATCAAATCGAACAGGAACAAGACCGCTCCCGGAAACTCCAGGCCCAGGTGGACGCCCTCTTGCACGATCAGAAAACCATCGAACGCCTGACCCGCGAAAAACTCGGCTACGCCAAGCCGGATGAAACCGTTGTTCGCTTTGAGGGACCGGCGACCAACAACCCGCCAAGATACTGATCCCGCCGGCCGTGACTTCGCACGTCGAATGAAAGCCGATGCTTCACCCGTTTTCCTGACCGCGGAATGGCGTCACCTGGCGATGCTGAATTATGAGGTGGACCCGAACATCCTTGCCCCGATTCTTCCCAACGGAACGGAGCTGGATGTGTGGCATGGCAAAAATTTTATCAGCGTGGTTGGTTTTAGATTTCTCAATACCCGGGTACTGGGCTCGCCGATTCCGTTTCACCGCAATTTTGAAGAAGTGAATCTTCGGTTCTATGTTCGCCGCAAGTCACCCGACGGCTGGCGACGCGGCGTGGTGTTCATCAAAGAGCTGGTGCCGCGCATCGCCATCGCGTGGACGGCGCGCGCCTTTTACCACGAGCCTTACGTTGCGGTGCCGATGTCGCATCAGATCGAAGTGGCGGAAGAAACCACCTTCGCAAGCTATTCCTGGCGGTTTCAGGGAAATCTGAATTTCCTGAAGCTGGCGGTTGGCGGTGAGGCGCAGCCGTCCAGTGCGGGATCCGGCCAGGAATTCATCACGGAACATTACTGGGGCTACACCGCGCAACGCGACGGATCCACGCTGGAATATCAAGTCGAGCATCCACCCTGGCGCGTCCGGGAAGCGGCAACGGCGGAACTGCATTGCGACATCGCCGGATGTTACGGCGAAGCGTTTGGTGCGGCCTTAAGCGCCCCGCCTGCGTCGGCATTTCTCGCCGAAGGTTCGGCGGTGACCGTGCGCAAAGGCGTCAGAATCTTTTCCTCACCAAAATAAAATCGGGCCACGTCTTCCACGCGACCCGATTTCTGGCTTCACCCTGGAAACAGCAGTTGAAACCCCGAAACACACAAAAGAGACAAGGCCTTGCCGAACCGCTCTATTTCACCCGGAGGGTGAATGTTGGAATGGACACAAAACAGGCATTTTATCCTTTGTTTTCGTGTATTTCGTGGTTCATCCCTACTGCGGATTTCAGGATCGATCAAATATACTTCACCAACTCTTTGGTCTCATAGCGGACCTTGGCCAGGCCCGCATATTTGCACCCAGCGGCGCGATAACCCAGCGCGCAGGCCACCACCGTGGCGTAACCGCTGCCGGCCAGTTTCAGAATCTTGTCGTATTCCACCGGATTCAAACCTTCCATCGGACAGGCGTCCACGTCGAGCACCGCGGCGCAGGTCATGAGATTTCCCAGCGCGATGTAAGCCTGCCGCGTGGCCCATTCGTGCGCTGCTTTTCCGCGCGGGCCGTTGACCACGTCGCCCAGCATCATGCCGCGATATCCTTTGAGCGCGTCGGCGGGCAGATGGCGCACTTCGGTGGTGCGCTTGATGAACCGGTCCACGTCCGCTTCCTTCATCTCGGTGCGGGCGGTGAAAACAACAAAATGCGACGCATCCACGACCTGTTTCTGATTCCAGGAATGCGGCAGCAATTCCGCGCGCTTCGCCGGATCGCTGATCACCAGGAATTGATAGGGCTGCAATCCGTAGGAGGTCGGCGTCAGAACGAGCGATTGCTCCAGCGCCAGCCAGACGTCGGCGGGAATTTTTTGGGCGGCGTCAAAAACTTTGGTGGCATAGCGCCAGTTGAGGGCGTGAAGAAGTTGCTGCGGATTCATGGCACCCACAATTATTAACGAATCAGGTTCCGTTGGAAATCACAGAAGACGGGGAAAATGAAATTTTGCTTCGGGTTAAATCTTTGGCCGGCTTTGACTTTTCGGCGGGCGGAGCCAGTTTAAATAACGGATGAAGCCAACTCGCACGATTTGTTTGTGGATTGCCATGGCCGTCGGAATTCTGACAGCCGGTCGGTCGGCGCATGCCGCGACCACGTGGGGCTATATCCCGACGAACGCCTTTACCAGCCTCGTGTTTTCCAATCCCACCTGCATCACCTCGCCGCCGGGCGAAACGAACCGGTTGTTCATCCTCGAAAAACACGGGCGCATCGTCGTCATCACCAATCTCGCCAATCCGACGCGGACCATTTTCATGGATCTTTCGGGCAAAGTGCGCGTCGGCAGCCACCTTGAGAACCTGGACGTTAACGGCGAGGAAGGTTTGCTGGGCCTGGCGTTTCATCCCCACTACGCGAACCCGACGAACCGGTTCTTTTACATTTTTTACACGGCAACCAACGGCACCGGGCGGGACGATATCTTAGCGCGCTTCCAGACCACTGCGACCAACGCCAACGTCGCGCTGACGAATTCGGAAATCCGCTACCTCGTCCAGTTCGACCAGGCGGACAACCACAACGCCGGCGATCTGCACTTTGGCGCGGACGGTTATTTGTATGTGGCGCTTGGCGACGAAGGGGGCCGGGGCGACACCTACGCCAACTCACAGCGGATTGACAAAGATTTTTTCTCGGCGATCCTGCGGATTGATGTGGATAAAAAGCCTGGCAATCTGCCGCCCAATCCACACATTTCCCTGCCCGCGCTGACGAATTACCATGTTCCCGCCGACAACCCGTGGGTTGGCGCGACAAAGTTCAACAATCTCACCGTCAATTCCAACAAGGTGCGGACGGAGTTTTGGGCCGTCGGCATGAGGAATCCGTGGCGCTTCTCCTTCGACCCGGCCACCGGCGAGATGTATCTGGGTCACGTTGGTCAAAATTTGTATGAATCGCTGGATGTCGTGACCAAGGGCGCGAATTGCGGATGGAATTTTTACGAAGGAAGCGCGCCCTTTTCCGGCACTCCGCCCACCGGTTTCGTATTCACGCGCCCGCTCATCGTATATGGCCATACCAACAGCCGCAATTGCATCATTGGCGGCAATGTCTGTCGCGGCACGCGCTGGCCGGATCTTAACGGCAGCTATCTTTACGCCGACTATGGCAGCGGCGAAGTCTGGTCGCTCCGGCACCAAGGCGCAAATGTGACGCAAAATCGCATCATTTTCATAGACAGCGGCGCGCGTATCGGCGGCTTCGGCATTGATCCGTCCAACGGCGACCCGCTCTACGCTGCGATCCGCTCCGGCAATAATTCCCTGATCAAGCGGATCATCGCCACCAACGCCGTGCCGATTTTCAACCGCGTCAAACTTGCGGGAACCAACCTGATTGTCACCGGCAAGAACGGTCCGCACCGCGCCAACTATTTTATCCTGACCAGCACCAACCTCGCTGCACCCATGACGAATTGGACGCGGGCGGCCACCAACCCCTTCGACGCCGGGGGCGGCTTCAATTTCACGAATTCCATCGGCCCGGGCCGGTCAAATCTCTTTTACATGCTTCAGTTGCAATGAGGCCCGCGAAATTGCTATAAATCGCATGATGACTCCGGCTCAACTCCATATCCGCCGCGCCACGGTGGACGACCGCGCCGCCCTCAAGGAGCTTTGGGCGTCCATGCGCCTCTCGCCGGATGAACTGGAGAAGCGCCTGACCGAATTCCAGGTCGTCGAAAATTCCGGCAATGAAGTCGTCGGTGCGATCGGGATTCAATTTTCCGGACACCACGCCCTGCTCCACAACGAAGGCTACACCGATTTCGGTGTGGCCGATGCCGCGCGGCAGCTGTTCTGGATGCGCATCCAGACGCTTGCGGCAAATCATGGCATTTTCCGTCTCTGGACGCAGGAACGCTCGCCGTTCTGGAAAAGTTTCGGTTTCCAGCCACCGGCCGCCGAAGCGCTCGAACGTCTGCCGGCCGAATGGAAAAATGAATTTGAAGGCGGCTGGCTGACGCTGCAATTGAAGAACGAGGAAGTCATCACCGCCGCCCTGGAAACACAGTTCGCCGGCTTCATGGCCGCCGAGAAACAAAGCACCGAGCGCGTCTCCGAAAAAGTACAGACCTTCAAAACCATCGTCACCATCCTCGGCTTCGCGATCGGGATCATCTGTTTTGCGGTCGCCGCCTACCTGTTCATCCAGCGCAATCCGTTTTCACACTGACGGAGCGCGGTTTGTCCCAAACCGCAGCACATTGCCAGACCGGCCAGCGTTGAAACATTCCAGGCGTCTCTCGTCCTCCACTCGCTGCGAGTTGGGACAACTCGCGCTCCGGCTTTGCCACCAGTTGGAATTTTAGCTTATCACCGGCAGCGTGAATTCATCCGCGTGATACGAGCTGCGCACCATCGGCCCGCTCGCCACGTGAACAAAACCCATTTCCTCGGCGCGAACTTTGTATTCGGCAAACTTCGCCGGCGTCACGAATTCGATCACCGGCAGATGCTTCAGCGACGGCTGCAAATACTGGCCGAGCGTGAGAATGTCGCACTTGGACGCGCGCAAATCCCGCAGCGCTTGCAGCAATTCCTCCTCCGTCTCGCCCAATCCCAGCATCACGCCGGACTTGGTGTAAATCGTGTCGCCGCGCTTCGCTTTGACCTTTTTCAGCACGGTCAGTGAACGATCGTACGTCGCACGATGTCGCACGCTCGGCGTCAGCCGGCGCACGGTTTCCAAGTTGTGATTGTAGATGTGCGGGTTCGCGGCGAGGACATTTTCGATCGCCACATCATTATCCAGGAAATCGGGAACCAAAACTTCGATGACGATGCCCGGATTCAGCTCGCGCACCTTCTCGATGGTCTGACGGAAATGTTCCGCGCCGCCGTCCGGCAAATCGTCGCGGGCCACCGCCGTGATGACGACGTGCTTCAATTTCATCCGCCGGGTCGCCTCGGCCACGCGCGCGGGCTCATCCGCTTCGAGCGCGAGCGGCTTGGCTGTGCTGACCGCGCAAAAGCCGCAGGCCCGCGTGCAGCGGTCGCCCGCGATCATGAACGTGGCCGTGCCTTTGCTCCAGCATTCCCAATGGTTCGGGCATTTGGCGCTTTCGCAGACCGTATGCAGCTTCAGTTCGTCGAGCAGCCCGCGCGTGCGCGCGAAGCCGTCCGAAGTGGGCAGCGTGATGCGCAGCCATTCCGGCAGGCGCGGACGCGGTTTCAATTCAGTTGTCGTCACAAATTTATTCTAACCACGGATGCACACGGATGCACACGGATAAAAATGGATTATTGGATGAATGGATTGATGGACGGTCGCAATGGAATCTCAATTATCCAACAATCCATAAATCCACCACCAGCGGGCATCCGTGTTCATCTGTGTCCATCCGTGGTTGAAATCCTTTTAAAAAATCCGGGCAATTCTTCCGGACCGAAATCCGCCAGCACCTGACCGTCCACGTCCAGCACCGGCGCGAGTTCCTGGCCGGACAGGCGGACCATCTCGGCAAACGCCGCGTCGTCCGCGATCACGTCAATCTGCTCGTAAGCGATGTCCTGGTCGTCGAGCCAGCGCGCCGCCTTGTCACACCAACCACAATACGGCTTGATGAATAAACGGGTTTTCAAGGTTCAAATCTGTTCCAGAAATTCATCCACCGTGATTCCCGCCGTGCGAATCAAACTGCGCAGTGTGCCCTTGGCGACTTCCTTGTGATCGGGAATTGAGAGCGTTGCGATTTCACCATCTTTGACCATGATGATGTGGCTTCCGCGTTGACGCGCTGCCTGCCAGCCGAGATTCTCAAAAATCCGGACAACTTTGCGGCCACTTAATACCGGAAGCGCAGGCATCAGACGGCCACTTCCACTTGGCGGGTTTCGATGGTGAGCGGCAGACCACGTTCGGCGCGAACTTCGATGCAGAGCGCGATGGCTTCCTTAATGTTTTTCAACGCCTCCGGTTTGGTCTTGCCTTGACTGACGCAGCCGGGAATGGACGGACACTCGGCCACCCAGATGCCGTCCTCGTCACGGTCAAGTGTCACTGAAAGTTTCATGCTTTACGTGTAGCCGAAAATGCCAAAGCTTGCAAGCGCCCGTCGAGCCAGCGCATCGCCTGGTGACACCTGCCGCAATACGGCTTGATGAATGAACGGGTTTTCACAAATCAGCTTTGAAGTCGTTTATCCAAATCTTGGACTACTTGATGCCACTCGGTTGCATCACCTTCTTCCCACAAATCTTTCAATTCCGAGTTAGTCCTCACAATGTTCACCGCCTGTCGAGCAAGAGGGACAATATCCGGGTTAAGCGAGGATAAATGTTGCTGCACCCACTCTATAACGCCGTCTGGTAATTTAGCGGGCGGGTGGCCAAGCCACGCGGCGACAATCTCAGCAGCGGCCAATGCCCCAGACGAAACATCCGCATCCAGCCAATCAGTGTGGTGACGGCGTCCTCGCAATCTTTCAAGCAAAGAAGGTGGAGAATATTTTGTGCCGCCATGCTGAACCACGCGGCTTAAAGTTTCCACAATGAGCAAAGAGTTTCCACTTTCGCGGAGATCACCTAGCCAATCCAAAGCCCAATCGTTTTGAAAACTACCTGCTCCCCAAGCTCCCATAACTTTTTTGGCAGAGGTTCATTTGATTTATCCACCAATCTGCTTTTTGTAATCGTCCGGCGAGAGCAGCGCGTTCAGTTCGGCGGGATTGCTCAATTTGATTTTGAAAAACCAGCCGCCCGCGTAGGGCTCGGTGTTCACCAGGGCGGGATTGTCGGTGACAGGTTTGTTCAGTTCCACGATTTCGCCGCTGACGGGCGAATAGATGTCGCTCGCGGTCTTCACGGATTCCACCACGGCGCAGGCTTCGCCGGCTTTCACATTGCGCCCTACTTCGGGCAGCTCGACAAACACGACATCGGTCAATTCGCTCTGCGCGTGGTCGGTGATGCCGACGGCCGCGGTGTCGCCGCTGACGCGGACCCATTCGTGTGATTTGGCGTATTTCAGATCAGAAGGAATGTTGCTCATAAAGTTCGGCACATTTCACCAGCAAGCGGCCGGGACGCAAAGAAGAATTTTTTGAAAGTATTGCGCATGCACATCTTTATATTGCCTCCGGAACGCCGCCTTCAGGCGGCAGCCACTGTCCCAACCAAGCTGCTGCCGCGTAAACGCGGCGTTCCAGCTTCTCCATCGGATGAACACTGGGGGCAATATCAAGATGCACCCACTGCGCATTCAAAACGTGGATGGGAAATCTCGCGCCGCCGGAAGGTCATTTGCCCCTCGGTTTAAAATCGAGATACGCCAGATTCATATTGCCTTCAGTGACGATATGCAGGGTCAAAACACTGACGCCTTTGGGCAGTTCCACTTCGGCCAGATTGGTCATGACATTCCAATGATGCCATTGCCGCCAGGCGATGGGTTCCTGGTCGTTGCGGGTGGAGACGATGCTGATCGGAGAAACCAAAAGCTTGCCATTCCGATCCAGAGAAATGGTCCCGCCCCGGTTTGAGGTGTATAACAGATCCACGATGTAGACCCCGGCATGTTCCACCTCAACGGTCAGGTTGAACCATTCACCGGGGACGGTCCAGCCAACATAGAGCTGTCCTTCGGGCGGCGGCACCAGGTTGTAGGGATTGTTGTCAATCGCGTCGTGGAATTTTGTGTAGGACGTGTCCACGCCTTCGTTCATGCGGAATTCGTTGAGATAAGTGCCGTCCGCCGGGTTCAATTTGCCGCTGCCATTGTTCGCGGCATCGGAATCGTGATAGGCGACGCCTTCGCCGCCAAGATCGTAATAGGCACATTGCACCCGCCCGGGAATTTTCTGCGGCCCGCCGGCATAAACGCCGTCGTGGTATGGCTGCCCAGAATAATGTTTAAAACCACCCGTCGCGCAACCGCAAATGCTGAGTAGCGCAAACGTGAAAATGAAATGATACATGGATTTCATCGGCTCATTCAATTTTAGAATCGCGGCTGTAACAATGAAATAATCAAGCGCTCAAACCCATTGAACCGCCAGACGCGGCGGTCAATCCCTCTGAAGAGGGGTTGAACAAAAAAATGGTTTCGCGCATTCTCACGATACCCATGCGTAAAAAATCTTCGCCGAACCTCGCCGAGCACCCCAAATGGATTTGGCTGTTTTGGATTTCCACCTTCTGCATTGCAACCACGCCGGTCTGGCCGGCTTCATTTTATACGCAACGATTGGATGACCCGAAGGCGGTTGGCATCTCACCTTCCGGCGGCGACGACACCGCCGCACTGCAAACCGCCGTGGATAAAGTCCAGGAAACCACCCGGCAAGGAATTGTTCTGCTCGCACCGGGGCAATATCACATCACCAACACGATTTACATCTGGCCGGGCATCCGGGTGATTGGCTGCGGCGCGGAACGTCCGTCCATTCTTTTGCCTGCCAACACGCCGGGCTACGGCGATGCCGCGCACGAGAAAGTCATGTTTTTCTTCGCCGGAAGGCGTCCGCGGAATGAGGGGGATCCGGTCCCCGATGCGTCGCCCGGGACTTTTTATTCGGCGCTCGCCAATGTTGACGTTGAAATCAAGCACGGAAATTCCGGCGCCGTCGCCGTGCGTTCGCGCTATGCTCAACACTGTTTTCTGGCGCACATGGATTTTCATCTGGGGGAAGCGCTGGCCGGCATTCATGAAGGCGGCAACGTGGTCGAGGATGTCCGCTTCTTCGGCGGCGCGCACGCGGTTTGGACATCCAAACCTTCGCCCGGCTGGCAATTCACGTTGGTGGATTGCTCGTTTGAAGGCCAGCGTGAGTCGGCAATTTTCGAACACGAAGCGGGACTGACGCTCATTCGCCCGCAATTTCGCAACGTTCCAACGGCCGTCGAAATCGAAACCAATTGGGTGGATGAACTTTGGGTGAAGGATGCCCGGCTCGAAAACATTTCCGGCCCGGCGTTTGTTTTTGGAATGGAGCAAAGCCCACGCAACGAAATCAACCTGGAAGTAATCACCTGCCGCGACGTGCCAACATTTGCCGCATTACGCGATAGCGGCAGGAGATATTCCGCGCCGTCAAAAATCTACGCGGTCAAAACATTTGCCCACGGCCTGGAATTCACCGACATCGGCGCGGAGCCGGCGATTAAAACTCATTTTGACGCCAAACCTCTGACCGCGATGCCAGAGCCGGTTCCATCCGATTTAACCTCGCTGCCTGCCGGCGACACGTGGGTCAATGCGCACGATCTTGGCGCCAAAGGCGACGGCCAGACCGACGACACAGAAGCGTTGCAGCAGGCGATTGCGAATCACCGCACCCTTTATTTGCCATCAGGTTTTTACATCGTGCGCGATTCTCTGAAACTGCAACCGGACACGGTGTTGATCGGACTGCATCCGGGCGCGACCCAAATCATTTTGCCGGACGGCACGCCAGCTTATCAGGGCAATGGCGAACCCAAAGCCTTGCTCGAAACGCCCAAAGGCGGCAGCAATGTCGTCATTGGCATCGGACTTTACACGAGCGGAAATAATCCGCGTGCAGTCGCCGCGCTCTGGAAAGCCGGCGCGAATTCCCTGATGAACGATGTCCGCTTTCTCGGCGGACACGGTACGCCGCTGCCCAACGGCTCGCGTGAAAATCCATACAACGAGAATCACACTGCGGACCCGAATCCCGATCGCCATTGGGACAGTCAGCATCCCAGCCTTTGGGTCACGGATGGCGGCGGCGGAACTTTTCTCGACATCTGGACGCCCTCGACCTTTGCGAAGGCGGGCATGCTGGTTTCCGACACCGAAACTGCAGGGCGCGTTTACCAAATCTCGAGCGAGCATCACGTCCGCAATGAAATCCAGGTGCGCAACGCCGCGCATTGGAGTTTCCATGCCTTGCAGACCGAGGAGGAGCGCGGCGAAAGCGGCTTTTGTCTGCCGATTGAAATTGATTCATCCCGCGACATCACCTTCGCCAATTTCCACAGTTATCGCGTCATCAGTTCGTATCAGCCGTTTCCCTGGGCGGTGAAAATTTCCAATTCGCGCGACATTCATTTTCGCAATTTCCACTGCGACAGCAACAGCAAGGCCAGTTTCGATGCGTCCATTTTCGACCAAAGCCACGCGGTTGAACTTCGCGAGCACGAATTCGCTTCGCTGGACATTTCAGGCAAATCACCTCCCGCCAGACCACCAACATCTTCACCGGTGGTCGCGCGCGGCGCGAAAGTGGAAAAACTGGCTGGTGGATTTTTTAACATTTCCGGCGGGGCGGTGGATTCGCACGGTGATTTTTATTTTGTGGATGCGCACGAGCAGCGGATTTATCGCTGGGATTCCACCAAGCGGCAACTTTCCACCAACGATGTTTCCTGCCAACCCGTCAACGTTGCGGTGGATCAGGCTGGCAATTTGATGGTCGTTTCCGATACCGGCAACGGAACGGTTTATTCCCTTGATTCCAGCAATAACCTGGCGCAGTTGAAACCCCAGCCGCTTTCCGACGCAACGGGAAAAAATCTGCATCTGCCCGTGAGCGACTGGCATTTGAACCGCAATTCACTTTCGCATCCGACGGCTCAATTTGTTTCGCCGGATGGCACGGCCGTTTTGCCCGTCGGCGAAAGCTTTCTCAACGGGGAAATCAGCTGGGGGGTGAAATCCAGCCCGCAAATCCGCGCGTTCGGCCTGGGCCAGGCCGTGCCCGGCAAGCCTTTTTATATCACCGACGAATCCAACTTGAGAACGTGGAAAGCCGGCGTGAATGCGGATGGCAGTCTGACCAATTTCCAGTTGTTCGCCGAGTTGGGCGGCGAAGGCGTGACCACGGATTCGCGCGGCAATGTCTATATCGCCGCCGGTCAGATTTACGTCTACGACCCCGCAGGCAAACTGATTGACACCATCGAAATCCCCGGACGTCCGACCCAATTGCTGTTTGGCGGCAAAGATGGCAAAACGCTTTTCATCGCCGCGCGCGATTCGCTCTATTCCGTACGCATGGGAAGTTCATTTTAGCCAGACTAGCCGAACATCTCCTTGTGCATCACGCCTTCCGCGACCTTGGTCACCGGGCCGGTCATGACAATCATAAAATCGTCGCCGATCTCGATCTCGATTTTGCCACCGGGCATGTGGACGGTGATGGAGCGGTCGCACAGGCCGAGCTTGTGCGCCACGGCCGCCGCCGCGCTGCTGCTGCTGCCGCTGGCCAGCGTGTAACCCGCGCCGCGCTCCCAGATCTCGATCTGGATGTTCGCCCGGTCGAGGACTTTCATGAGCTGCACGTTGATGCGCTTGGGAAAACGCAGATGCGTCTCCAGCAACGGCCCGAGCTGCCGCGCCAGTTCGGGGCTGATCTTCGGCAGGTTCAGCACGCAATGCGGATTGCCGACCGTGGCGGCGCAAAAATTAAATTTCTGCCCGCGCAGATGAATGGCTTCGTTGATGACCTCGCGCCGCGGTCCGTCCACGGGGATCTCGTCGCTCCAGAAACTGATCCTGCCCATCTCGACGCGCACAATCTTGCCGCGTTCCTTGACGGTGGCTTTCACCACGCCGCCCGGCGTCTCGATGGTGAACTCATCTTTGCCGACCAGTTTTTCATCCCAGAGATAGCGCGAGAAAATCCGCAGGCCGTTGCCGCTCTTTTCCGCCTCGCTGCCGTCGGGATTGAAAATGCGCAGACCGAACTGCGCCTTTTTGGACGGCAGCGGCCCGAGCAGAATCCCGTCCGAGCCGACGCCGTAGTTGCGGTGGCAGATGGTCTTGACCTGTTCGGTCGTGAGCGGCGCGGGCAGATCTTTCGGATCGATGACGATGTAGTCGTTGCCGAGCGCGTGATATTTCGTGAAAGCGTTTTTCATCGCGGAGAGCATAGCGTGCCGGGCCGGTTGTGTAAATAAAACGCCCCGGTCAACCGGAGGAAAAGCGGCGGTAAACCGCGCGCAGTCCAGACGCTCCGCGCCAGACAATGCTCATCAAACCTCGCGAAGCGTCTGGACTGCGGCTGCTTCAGCACCGCTTTTGGCTGCCCGGACGGATGACAAATTCGTGACAAGCCGCCTGTCTCCCGCTCGTCAGGTATCTTTTTTTTCGCCACGGTCTTCATCTTCCAGATGAAATTTGTGGAGGAAGCGATGCACCACCGGTGCGAAGATGATGCCGAGAATGGCGATCAGCGCGATGCCGCTAAACAGGGCGTAACAACCGGCAAACAATTTCCCGGCGTCGGTTTGCAACGCGGCAACCGGTCCCATGCCCGAAAGAATCATCGCCGCATTCGCGAACGCATCAATCCACGCCATCTTCTCGAAAGTGTGATAACCGATCATGCCAAGGGCGAGCGAACCCGCGATGACCGCAAACCCAAGCACGGCGTGGTGCACGAGACGCCGGTAAAAGACCTTGCGCGGCAGCAGAGGTTTGGTGCGATGCTCGAACATAAATGTCAATTGGCCGAACCGACAACTTCCTTCAAACTGCGAACGCCTTCCCGCTCCATGCGCTGGATCAAACCGCGCACTATTTTTCGGGCAATGCCCGGCCCTTCGTAAACCAGGCCGGTGTAAACCTGCACCAGCGACGCGCCGGCCGCGATCTTTTCCCAGGCATCCTCCGCATCGAAAATGCCGCCAACGCCAATGATGGGCAATTTGCCGTTCGTCTGTTTGTAGAGATACCGGATGATTTCCGTGCTGCGGTGGCGCAATGGCCGTCCGCTCAAACCGCCGGTCTCGGTGTAAATCTTCTGCGCCTCCGCGTCGTCGGTTTCGGGCCGGGCGATCGTCGTATTCGTCGCGACGATGCCGGCAATTTTCCGCGGACCGGCGAGTTCGAGAATCTCATCCAACGCCTCGAAGGAAAGATCGGGAGCGACTTTGACCAGGATGGCGGGTTGCGGAGACGGATCGGCGGGCTGGGGCGCATTTTCTTTCTGAATGGCTGCCAGGATCTGGTCCAATGCGGCCTTGTCCTGAAGCTGGCGCAGGCCGGGGGTGTTCGGCGAACTGACGTTGATGACGAAAAAATCCGCCAGGCCACGCAACGCGTGAAACGAACCGGCATAATCCTCGGCGGCCTCTTCGAGCGGCGTGATCTTGGATTTTCCCAAGTTGATGCCGATAGGATGATGCGGCCAGCGCCGGCGTTTTTTCCATTGGAGCAGTTTTTTCGCGACGGCTTCAGCGCCGGAATTATTGAAGCCCATCCGGTTCACGATCGCCTCGTCCGCCACGGCACGGAACATCCGGGGCCGGGGATTGCCCGGTTGCGGGTGCCACGTCACCCCGCCGAGTTCGCTGAAACCGAAGCCGAGTTTTTCCCAGGCCGGAACGGCGACCGCGTGCTTGTCCATGCCCGCCGCGAGGCCGACGGGATTGGGAAATTTCAAACCGAAAACGCGCACGGGCAATTCCGGAGCGCCACAAATGCTTCCGAGAACCGCGCAGGCGATCCGGCTGCGGCTCACCAGCCCAAGCATTTTGAGGGCGGAATTATGCGCACGTTCTGCGTCCTGCGCGAAGAGCATCGGGCGGACCCAGTCTCGATAGAGCCCTTCCATTGTTAACGGAAGACGACCTGTCCATTCACGGTTTTGACGACGGAACCATTCGGCGGGGGTGTTTTGGCGCCATTCAAAATCTTCCGATACGTCGCGAGCGCCAGCAGCGGCCAGGCGTTGCGATACATGTCGTATTTCAGATAGAACACCTTCGGAAAGCCGGTGCCGGTGGTCTCGTGTTCCGTCCAGGAGCCGTCGTCATTTTGGGTGCGGCACAAATATTCGATGCCGCGTTTGAGCGCGGGATTTTCCGGATCGTCAAACGCGCACAAGCCCATGACCGCCCACGCGGTCTGCGACGCCGTGCTCGGCCCCTGCCCTTTGAATACCGGATCGTCGTAGGTGTTGCAGCGTTCGCCCCAGCCGCCGTCCTCGTGCTGGACGCTTTCCAGCCAGCGGCGAGCCTTCTGCAACCAGGGCTTGTTCATATCCAGGTTCATGGCGCGCATGCCGCGCAGCACCTGCCAGGTGCCGTAGATGTAATTGACGCCCCAGCGTCCATACCACGAGCCGTCCTCTTCCTGCTGCTTGCGGATGTATTGCAACGCGGCTTTGACCTGCGGATGGTCCCGGGTGAAATTTTCGTAACCGAGCAGTTCCAAAATGCGCGCGGTGATGTCGGCGCATTCGGGATCGAGCATGGCGTTGTGGTCGGCGAACGGAACCTTCTCCAGAATATTTTTGGTGCAATCCTTGTCGAAGGCCGCCCAGCCGCCGTCTTTGCACTGGAACGTCATGGTCCACTTCAGGCCACGTTGGAAACATTCGTCGCGTTTCGCAGGATTTTTCGTCGGGATTTTCCGCAATGCCAGCAGCACCATGGCAGTGTCGTCCACGTCGGGATTCCATTTGTTGGCGTATTCGAACACCCAGCCGCTGGGTTCGACCTTGGCGGGATTTTTGTGGATCCAGTCGCCGGCAAAACGGATTTCCATGTCCATCAGCCATTCAGCCGCCTGGGCGAGTTTGGGATGATCTTCGGGCAGACCCGACTCGGCGAGGCACATCAGCACGATGGCGGTGTCCCAGACCGGCGAAAAGCACGGCTCGATGCGCACATCATCCTTGGTCTCGTGCTCCAGCTTTTTCAGTTCGTGCGCCGCGCGGACGACCTGCGGATGATCATCGGGGTAGCCGAGGCTTTGCAGTGCGATGAGCGCGTTGAGCATCGCGGGGAAAATCGCGGCGAGGCCGTCGGCCCCTTCAAAACGTTCGAGCATCCATTGCTCGGCCTTGCGCAAGGCGGGTTTGCGGAACGGATGCAGGCCGCGCCGCGCGAAACGTTCGGCAAACTTGTGCAACCGGTCGAGCCACAGGAAAAAATTGCGCAGCGTGAACCGTTGCGGATCGGGCGTGAGCGCCATATCCCGTTCATGGATGCCCTCGGGATAAAGTTCGTCCAGGTTCACCTTCACCGGGCGCGTGGGCTTGAAATGGTTGATGATGGACAGCGGCACGATCATCCCGCGCGACCAGTTGCTCATGTCCCAGAAATTCACGTGGAACCATTTGCCGATGAGCAGCACCTCGCAGGGAATGGTCGGGACATATTGCCATGGGAACAGGCCGATCAGCGCGAGATACAGTTTGGAGAACGTGTTCATGCGCGGCACGCCGCCGAAATGCAGGGCCACCTCGCGCGCCTTCAACATGCGATAATCCGTCACCGGCACGCCCGCGAGCTTGAGCGCGAGGTAAGCCTTGATGGTGGCGTTCACCTCCGACGGCCCGCCGTAATAGATGTTCCAGCCGCCGTCCGGCAGTTGCTTGGAGAAGATGTGGTTGACCGCCTTGCGCTGCCATTCCGGATCGATTTTCCCGTTCCAATAATGATAGGCCACCGTGTCGGACACGAGGGTGGAATCCACGAACAATTCGCCGACCCAGTAACCTTCCGGTTTCTGGATGCCGAGCAGATAATTCTGGGAACGCGCAATGGCGAACTCCACGTCGCGGAAAAACTCCAACTGGACGCCGACGGTTGATGGAGCGGGCTGCCCACGGGTTGCACTGTCAATTAACACGCGCATACTTTGCGGATTTACGGAAATCCTGTAAAGATTTTCCTGCCACCCGGTTCCGGGGCGGGCGCATCCGCACACCGCCCCGGAACGCGGGCGGTCCCTCGCCCGCAGCGCTTACGCCCGCCGGAAAATGCCCCGATTTTTCTACGCGCTCTTTGCCCTCCACGCGCTGCGACCGGGGACCGGTCGCGCTCCGGGGCTGTGCCAGGATGCGCCCATCCGTGGCGGCTCTGTCATCGCGATGCGAACCGCGCCGCGCGAGCAATCGTCAGGTCGCAGCGTTATGGGTGATCCGGCGGGTTGGTCGCAGTCAAGATGGCGGCGACCTTTTGGTCGATTTCCGGCCGGCTGGTTTTTCGGGGATAGGCGGCTCGATAATCCCGGAGCCAGGCCAGCAGTTTGACTTCCGCGGCTGGACGTTGGGCGGCGGGTGGCCCCTGCATCGTCGCTCCCAAGGCCATGATCTGGCCGTCCAGCTGGCTTTCCAATAATTCCACCACCTGATTCGTGTCCCCGGCTCGCAGCGCATTCAAGGTGGCTAGGCGATCGCCGACTCCATCGAGCGCATTGCGGGCCAGGTAACGCTGAATCCATTTATTGTAGAAATGATCCGAAGTGTAGGAACCGATGCCCCACCCGGCCAATAGGGCGAGAATCAAAAACAATAGTGGACGGATTTTTTTCATAAGATAGCGCGCTGTCTGAGACAGAAAAATGGCTGACTAGGGCTGACGTGACTTCTTGGACGCTCGAATCTATTTGGGGGATGCGTCGTGATGTTCCACCTTGACGGTCAGGTTGGGTTTGATGCCGGCCAGCGCCGGCAGCAGGTGATTCAGGAGTTGCTCTGCTGTCATCCGGAATTTTCGGCCGCGCGCGCTGACCTTTAACCAGCCGTCCTTGTCGCGATAGTAGCGCTCGGTGAAGTTCTGGGTGCCCATCAGGATCACATAACTGTCATTGGTGAGCTTCATATTAAACAGCCCTACAATCAGTCGCCCAATCAGCGGGTGGCTCCGGCGGTTTGCCGGCATCGCAACTGTCGGATATGCCGCCTGACAACGGGTCACTTTGCGGAGTCTGAGGAGGATTTGCCCGTCACCGGCTGCTTTCGATCCACATTCTTAAACAAGTCGATTAAAAGAGGCCGGATTTTTTCAGCGGTATGTCCAAACTTGTCCATCCGACCGCTCCCTCGCCTGGCGTCATACTCGACATTCCCGATCGACTTCCCATCTTCAAATAGTGTCGCGTCGAAATAAGTCAAATACATCGCCACGTCCCATTGCCAGTTTGCCGTATAAGTCAGGTAATAACGGGCCGCCGCAGGAGTGCTTCCCTCATAGGACTCAACCTCGAAACCAAGCTCCTGAATCTGTTTCACAAGCTCGGGATGGAAGCCGTCCATCAGCACTTTCGGGTTCCGCTGAACGTAAATGGTCTGGATCGACGTGCCAGAACTCACGGGACTGACATTGCGGGTGATCGTGCAACCACTGAAGATCAGGACGATGGATGCGAACAGTGAGAATTTTAAAATGAAACATTTCATATTTTTTTATTTAGAAAACTGAACCGATACTAATTTGTGATGCAATCCATGTGTGCCTTTGCCAGGGCTGAACCGCCAATCGGGGCCGGCTCCGGCACCAGGCGGTGTGAAAATTTATTCGACCATTGAATCCGCCTGCTCGTCTCAGTAAAATTTTTCATATCGAAAATTAATTGATAGCGGATTTGCTCAAAGTAGTTTTCACACGGGCTCGCGATTTGTCAGGCGGCGACGGCTTCATATCCCAAATAGCATCAAAACAGCGCGCCCTAGAAGCAACAGGCAAATAATGACGAAAACCAAGCACCAAACATTTAACCTGCTCACGCGCTTCTTGATCAAGGTGTCGTCTGTTGGTTCCTCATCTGGCTCTCGCAACTCCTCCGTGTCACACGAGCAACCGCCAGCTCGAATCTGGCCACACGCCGGACACTTCTCATACTCGCAATTTGGGACGTGAAACTGCCCCTTCAGCACAGCGCAACCAAGGCACGGCTTCTCTCCCCATCGGGGATCATCATCCCCAAGGCGAATGCGAGCCAGCTTCTGTCCGCCAATGGTGTAGTGAGTCAAAGCTTGAGCCGCGTCAACCTTGGCAGGCCAATCGGCTGACACTTTGACTCCATTGTGGATGACGTGCTTTTTGCTCATGCGCGTGGTAGCCGCCTAACGTTTAGAAGTCAGCCACGCCGGATGAATGATGTCAACCGCGAAGGCGGAACTCAAAGCGCTCCCCGGCGTTGGCTGCAGTGAATGGTTCGGCCGGTTTTCTTCAGTATTCCTACAGAAATTCCCCGAAGTGCGAAACCACGCTCGGCTCATTGACGCCGTCCCGCCCGGTCCAGAATCGCACGGGGTATGCCCACTCTCGCTTGAAGAATTCCCGCGGTTGATCCGCGTTCGCATCGTCGCAAGTCACGAACCCTTTGGTGTAGTCCCGCTTCCCCTGCGGTAGTAATATCCCTGCATATCCGAAAGACTCGAGCAGAATCTGTCGCTCGTACTTGTTAGATTTGAATGCCGTGCCGATGGATTTCTGCAGTTCGGTCAATTCCGCATCGGCGGTGAGCCAGCGGAGGGCGTCGAGCAGACGGCGGAGCCGGTCGACGGCGTCATGTGTCGGCTCGTCCACTTCTCGGCTGTGGAAGGTGGCGAGGTCGAATGCAGCGTACCGAATGTCGGTGTGCTGCACCTGGAACGGATAATTGGCCACCCGCTCGTCTGACTCAGCTGAGTCCCGCTTCGGGGGCAAGCCACAGACCGCGCAGTTGACGGGGCTGAATATCGCGGATGGCTGATGCGCGTGGGCCGCGAACACCCGCAGCACCGCGTAGCTCCCGAATGCAGATCGAGCGGGCAGGTTCCGCGTGGCGAGACTCCCGACGAACGCCCGGACGACAGCGGCGCGGTCGATGTACCGTATGGCATCCACCGCTTGGGCGACTATTTCGTCGTGTGTTATCACTTTCTTAAGTGCCCTCTATGGCCGAACTGTGATTATCCAACTATGGTTTGTATATCTAGTTCGTATATCAAACTTCTTTCCGAGCCACCGTATTCCTGTCGTTCAAGGCTGTCGAGGTTGATTTTGGCGGCTGCGACCTCCCTGACCCGACCAAGTTCATTCCCTCACCCCGCCTCCGGCCACCCTCTCCCATCCGATGGGCGAGGGACAAGGCTTTCACGTTCACCGCACTTCTGAAAAACCCGCCGCTGGATTGGCCGAACGGTCAATCGAGAAACGGAACCATGCAATGACTGTCCCCTACCCCTGAACCTCGTAGCAGCCGACGTGAGGAGGCTCCATCTGAACGCCGTCGAGTTAGAGCCTCCTCACGTCGGCTGCTACGGTTCAGGGGCACCCATCGCGGTTTTCACAGGCCGTTCCCTCTCTTGGGGGAGAGGGTCAGGGTGAGGGCGGTCTCAGTTCATTCTGATTTTTCCCGTCACCGCCCCGATTCACTTCGGCTGATAATATTTCTGCGTGTATTCCTTGACCATGCGGTCGGTGGTGAACTGCGGCACGAGCGTGCCCATGGTGCGGCGGATGCGCTGGATCCATTTGCGCGGAATGCCCTGTTCATCGCGGTCGAAGAACATCGGCACGACCTGCTCGGTCAGCGTCTGATAAAGGTTCGCGCTGTCCAGGCGGTCCTGTTCCTCGATCTTGTCGGGATGCGAATCGTCGCCGATGGCAAAACCGTTGGTGCCGTCGTAGCCCTCGCGCCACCAGCCGTCGAGGATGCTGAGGTTCATGCAGCCGTGGCAGCTCGATTTCATGCCGCTGGTGCCGGAGGCTTCGAGCGGACGGCGCGGATTGTTCAGCCAGATGTCGCACCCGGAAACCATCTGGCGCGCGACGTGGATGTCGTAGTTCTCAATGAAGACGAGGTTGCCCGCAAGTTCGCTGTGCCGGCTGAGATGAATGATCTGCTGGATGAAGCGTTTGCCCTCGTCATCTCGCGGGTGCGCCTTGCCGGCGAAGATGAACTGGATGGGCCGCTGCTTGTCGTGCGCCAGCTTCACGATGTTGTCGAACTGCTGGAAGATCAGCGGCGCGCGTTTGTAAGTGGCAAAGCGGCGCGCGAAGCCGATGGTCAGCGCGTCCGGGTTCAGGAAATGATCGAAGCGGATGAAGTCGCCCTGCGTGGCGCGCTGGTTCTGCAGCAGCAGTCGGCGGCGGGCGAACTCGATCAGTTCGCGGCGCAGCTTGTAACGCAAGGCCCAGAGTTCCTCGTCGGAGACAAATTCCGGGTCGGTCATCTTCTCCCAGAATTTCGGGAAGTTGATCGCCGCCGCCCAGTCCGCCCCGAACTGTTCGCGGCAGATCAGGGAGCTGTTGTCATCGCCGGCCGCCAGTTTCTTGCGCCAGAACTGCCGCACCGTGCCCTTCATCCAGCCGAGCAGATGAATGCCGTTGGTGATGTGGCCGATCGGAACTTTTTCGACGGGGGTGCTGGGATAAAGGCTCTGCCACATCTCGCGGCTGACTTCGCCGTGCAATTCGCTCACGCCATTGGCGGCGCGGGAAACCTTCAAGGCCAGCACGGTCATGCAGAACGATTCGTTGGCGTCCGCCGGATTCACGCGGCCCAACCCCATGATGTCCGTGAAGGGGACGGGCAACGACGCATGATAACCTTTCATGGCGTAATCCATGAGGGCCGGGGTGAAGCGGTCATGGCCGGCCTCCACCGGCGTGTGCGTGGTGAAATGGCATTGCGCCTTGGTGGCGGCCTGCGCGTCGATGAAAGTTTTGCCGGCGTCCATCTTCTCGCGAATCAATTCCAAGGCGAGGAACGCCGCATGGCCCTCGTTCATGTGGAAGGTGGACGGCTCCACACCCAGCCGGCGGAGCAGGCGCGTGCCGCCGATGCCCAGCAAAATTTCCTGCATGATGCGCGTGGTGCTGTCCCCGCCGTAAACGCGCAGGGTCAGATCGCGGAAATGCTGTTCGTTCTCCGGGCGGTTCGTGTCGAGCAGATAGACCGGCACGCGGCCGATGTTCACGCGCCAGACCTGAAACGTGACGATGCTCATGCCGATTTCGACCTGGCACACGATGCGGGCGCCCTTGGCATCCACCACGGGTTCCACCGGCACGTTCTGCGGATCCACGGGATTGTAGAACTCCGTCTGCCAGTTGTTGGAATCGATCGCCTGCTGGAAATAGCCTTCGCGATAGAACAGGCTGATGCCGACGAAGCCGAGGCCGAGATCGCTCGCGGACTTGGCATGGTCCCCGGCGAGAATGCCGAGGCCGCCCGCGGAAATCGGCAGGGATTCGTGGAAGCCGAACTCGGCGGAGAAATAGGCGACGGGATTTTTGTGCAGCCCGGGCGCGTGCAGATGGCACCAGGTTTTGTCATTGGCGAGATACGCCTCGAAATCGCGCAGCACCGAACGGACCCGGCCGGCAAAGCCGGCGTCCTGCAACCGCACGCGCAGTTCGTAATCCGACACCTCGCGCAAAACGGCGACGGCGTTGTGGAAAAGATTCTGCCAGGCGCGCGGGGAAAGCTCCTGGAAAAGATCCTGCGCCTCCTGATCCCAGCACCACCAAAGGTTGCGGGACAAGGTGTTCAAGCCTGCGACCAGTTCGTTCAATTCAACCGCTGAAAGGGGTTCTTTTATCATAGATGTTGCGCGGATTGCCTCCTTGCACCGCCGCCGGCAACCACGATGGGCGGAAGCTAACGCAGCGGAAAAATTTCAGCAAACAAATTTCCTTGGTGTTTCATGCGGGTTGACAGATAAAATCCGCGTGTTGAAAAAATACTGGCATGTCATCGGCATCGGGATCCAGAACAACCTGACGTATCGCTTCAATTACCTGACGCGGACATTGTTCAGCTTCATCCCGCTGTTCGCCATGCTGTCGCTCTGGCGCACGATCTACACGTCCCACGGCGACGGCCACGCGCTCTCCGGCTACACCGAGGCGCAGATGATTTTTTATTACATGATGGTCGCCATCGTGGACGTGATGACGGCGGTGAACGAGGACGACTGGCAGATCGCCGCCGACATCCGCGAAGGAAACATCAGCCAGTTCCTGCTCAAGCCCGTGGATTATCTCTGGTATCGGCTCTGCCTGTTTTTTTCCGGACGCATCACCTTCGTGATGATGGCCGGCCTGCCGCTGGCCATTTTCATCTTCTGCTTCCGGAATTATTTTGTGCCGCCGGCCGGCGGCCCGGCGCTGGCCGCGTTCTTTGGCTCGCTCGTGCTGACGGCGCTGCTGCAATTTTTCCTGTCCTACTCGATGGCGCTGCTGGCGTTCTGGGTGCTGGAGATCTCCACCTTCATCTTCATCCTGTTCGCGTTTGAATATCTGGCCAGCGGCCACCTCTTTCCGCTGGACATGCTGCCCCCTGCCCTCCAGCACATCCTGGCCTTCACACCGTTTCCGTCCATGCTCTACGCACCCATCGGCATTTACATGGGCAAGATCTCCGGCAACGGCATCGGACTCGCCCTGCTCACCCAACTGTTCTGGGTGCTGATGATGTATGGCCTGGCCCGCTTCATGTGGCGGCGTGGCATCAAAAAATACGCGGCCTTTGGTGGGTGAACTGGGACCATATCAAATTAAGAAACGGTGGAATATAGAAACGCCCCCTCACCCTGCCCTACCCCTGAACCTCGTAGCAGCCGACGTGAGGAGGCTCCATCTGAACGCCGTCGAGTTAGAGCCTCCTCACGTCGGCTGCTACGGTTCAGGGGCACCCATCGCGGCTTTTCGCGGGCCGGGGATTCTCTCCCCGGTGGGGGCGAGGGGCGACCGATCAATCCACCAGTTGGTAGTGGGAAATGGCATGAGCCAGCAACTGCGGTGATTAGCCCGGTTGAAGAAATAGCGTGCGAGCAGGTTCTCTTGCGATCCGTGCTTCACGCCGCGAAGCAAAAGTAGACGCCGCAGATCGCGATCGCACCGCCGAAATAACGGACGAGTTGAATCGAATTGGAACGTGCCGCGATCAACCCGAGACCGATGCCGCAAAGATGCAGGCTCGCGGTGGCCAGGATGGCCGCCAGACCGTAGGCCAGACCAGAATTCGTCGCGGGCATTTCCGCACCGTGCGCGTAGCCATGAAACAACGCGAAGACGCCAACGATGAGGATGCTTGCCCGCAGCGGCAGCCGGGCGCAGACGGCGATCAAAATTCCTAGGATCAAAACCGATGAGGCGATTCCCGTTTCGGCCAGCGGCAACGAACCGCCCGCCATGCCAAACACTCCGCCCGCCGCCATGACCGAGACAAATGTCAGCGGTACCGCCCAGAGCGCGCGCCCGCCGCATTGCACCGCCCAAAGGCCGACGGCGATCATGGCACAAATATGGTCAAGCCCCGTGAGCGGATGGGCCAGTCCATTGACGAAGCCATGAGTGTGGCCGGGAAAACCCGGGTGCGCCTGCGCCAGCGTTGGAACAAAGATAACCACGAGCGGTAGTAATGCCGCCCGAAAAATGGTGGAAGCCCGCAATGAATTCCTCATATTTTGAAAAAGTATCCAAACCGTCAGACAAATCAATTCCTAGCTTGGCAATTGTTCATCATTTTTTGCCAGTGGCAATCAGCACTGGATTGCCCAGGTCGCATCTTGACACCGCTCCCCGAAATGTAGCGTCGGGCCTCTGGCCTGACGTGGAGGGCGCGCGTCTCGCCGCCCGGAATGGCTCGCGGTTCTGGCGACGGGTTCAGATATTCCCAGATCTCTGTGCTATTCACGCGTGTTCCGCCGGGCGGGACGCCCGGCTCTACGGCAGGCAGGATGCCCGCCGCTACGAGGGGCAGTTTCAAGACGCGCCCGTTGATTGCCAACGTTTCAGCCTTTTTTGCCTTTGCCGAACAGCACCTTGTCCAGCGAGATCATGCCGCCGCCGGCGATGAGCAGGACGATGAACCCGGATAAATAAATGAACGCCAGTTCGCCGCTGTTCTTGCCGCTCAACGCGGCCTGGTGAACCGTTAAAAATGCGACAAACAGATCGATCACCAGCGTCAGGGCGGCAAACCGCGTCAACAGCCCCATGACGAGCAGCACCGACCCGGCCACTTCGGCGAACATCACCAGCGCCAGGCTCACCGAATGGCCGATGCCGAGTGGATCGGGAAATTCCGGCGCGATGGATTTGAATTGAACGAGCTTCTCGAGGCCGTGATTAAAAAACATCGCCGACCCGAGCCAGAGCCGCAGGACGAGCAGGGCAAGATTGGTCAACGCCGAATCATTGCCGGGGGAAAAGATGATTTTGAACATAGATTTTATTGGGCAGCCTGCCTGAAAATCCGGGTTCGACAATTCAAAAAATCACTTTGATACTCTTTCTGATCCTGGATGCTTCAACCTGGATTGTGTTTCGGAATTCTCACGGGCAATAAATGGTGAACGTTTGGCAAAGCCCGCGCAGTCAGGCCGGTATTTGAATGTCAGTTTGTCTCTGGAATTAACGACCAACTATGACTACTCCTAATATTTCCTCCGAAAAGCTCGAAACCGCCCACGACATTTTGCATCAGACCCGGCGGCGCCCGCTCGACCCGATTCTGGCGCCCAAAACCATTGCGGTCATCGGGGCCACGGAACGTAAACGCAGCGTCGGGCGGACGGTGATGAACAATCTGGTCGCCGGCGGTTTTCCCGGCAAAATTTATCCGGTCAATCCGATTCAAGAGACCATTCTCGGAATCAAGGCGTATCCGAATGTCGCCGCGCTCCCGGAAGTTCCCGACCTCGCCGTCATCATCACGCCGCCGAAAACCGTGCCGGGCATCATCCGCGAATGCGCCGCCGCTGGCATTCACGGCGTGATCATCATCTCCGCCGGTTTCAAGGAAACGGGCGCGGAAGGCGCGGCGCTGGAACAACAAGTGTTGGCGGAAGCCCGTCGCGGCAACATTCGCATCGTCGGACCAAATTGTCTGGGCGTGATGGTTCCCGGCGCGAAATTCAATGCAACCTTCGCCGCCGATATGGCGCGGCCGGGCAGCGTCGGTTTCCTGAGCCAGAGCGGCGCGCTCTGCACCGCGATCCTGGATTGGAGCTTGAAGGAAAATGTCGGCTTCAGCGCCTTCGTCTCGCTCGGCTCCATGCTGGACGTCGGCTGGGGCGATCTGATTTATCATCTCGGCGATGACCCGAACACGAAGAGCATCGTCATCTACATGGAATCCATCGGCGATGCGCGGGCATTTCTCTCCGCCGCGCGCGAGGTGGCGTTGACCAAACCGATCATCATCATCAAGCCCGGCCGCACCGAGGCGGCGGCGAAAGCGGCGGCGTCGCACACCGGCTCGCTCACGGGCAGCGACGAAGTGTTGCAGGCGGCGTTCCAGCGCGTCGGCGTTCTGCGCGTGGACACCATTTCCGAATTGTTCGACATGGCGGAAGTGCTCGCCAAGCAGCCGCGCCCGAAAGGTCCGCGCCTCACCATCGTGACCAATGCCGGCGGACCCGGCGTGCTCGCCACGGACATGCTCATCGGCAGCGGCGCGCAACTGGCCGATCTGTCGCCGGAAACGATGGCGGCGCTCAACCAGATTTTGCCGCCCACGTGGAGCCACAACAACCCGGTGGATGTCATCGGCGACGCCGGGGCGGAACTGTATGCGAAGGCCGTGGACATTGTCGCGAAGGATCCGAATACCGACGGCCTGCTGGTCATTCTCACCCCCCAGGCGATGACCGATTCGACGGCGACGGCGGAAGAATTGCGCGCGTTCGCGCACATTGAAGGCAAGCCGATCATCGCGAGCTGGATGGGCGTCGGCCAGGTCGAGGCGGGCGAAGCCATTCTCAACGCCGCGAACATTCCGACGTTCAAATATCCCGATCGCGCGGCCAAGGCGTTTTATTACATGTGGCGCTACAGTGAGAATCTCCGCTCGCTGTATGAGACTCCGTCCACGCCCGCGAACAACGGCCATGGTTACATTGACCGCGACCAGGCGAAGAAAATCCTCGCCGACGTGCGCCAGACCGGCCGCACCATCCTGACCGAATTCGAATCCAAAAAGCTGCTGGCGGCTTACGGCATTCCGACCGTGGAGACCCACATCGCGCCGACCGAGAACGAGGCGGTGAAGCAAGCCGCCCGGCTCGGTTTCCCGGTCGTGTTGAAACTGCATTCCGAAACCATCACGCACAAGACGGATGTCGGCGGCGTGCAACTGAATCTCCGCACGGCCTCCGCCGTCCGCCAGGCGTGGAAGGCGATTGAAACGTCGTGCATCAAAAAGGCGGGCAAGGAACATTTCCGCGGCGTGACCGTGCAGCCGATGATCAAGCTGGAAGGTTACGAACTCATCATCGGCAGCAGCGTGGATCCGCAGTTTGGACCAGTGCTGCTCTTCGGCACGGGCGGCCAGCTGGTGGAAGTTTACAAGGACCGCGCGCTCGGCCTGCCGCCGTTGAATGCCACGCTCGCACGCCGCATGATGGAGCGCACCAAGATTTTCACCGCGCTCAAGGGCGTGCGCGGCCGCAAGGCTTCGGACATGGCCGGGCTGGAACAATTACTTGTGCGCTTCAGCCAGCTGGTCGTCGAACAGCCGTGGATCGCGGAGATCGACATCAATCCCCTGCTCGTCTCCTCCGAACGCATTTTCGCCCTCGATGCCCGCGTCGTTCTGCACGACCCGAAAACGCCGGAAGACAAGCTGCCCCGGCCCGCCATCCGCCCGTATCCGGTGCAATATGTCCAGCCGTGGAAGTTGAAGAACAAAACGGCGGTCAACATCCGTCCGATCCGGCCCGAAGACGAGCCGATGATGGTGAGGTTCCATGAGACGCTGTCGGAAGAAAGTGTTTATCACCGCTACTTTAGCGCGCTGAATCTTTCGCAGCGCGTCACGCACGAGCGATTGACACGCATCTGCTTCAACGATTACGACCGCGAGATCGCTCTGGTGGCCGAATCAAAACCGTTGAAGGACGGCGAGGAGAAGAAAATCCTTGGCGTCGGGCGGTTGAGTAAACTGGTCGGCGTGAACGAGGCGGAGTTCGCCGTGCTGGTCAGCGACCACTGGCAGAATCAAGGTCTCGGTTATGAATTGTTGAAACGGCTCATCGAAATCGGCCGGGCCGAAAAACTCGACCGCCTCGGCGGCCAGATTCTCGCCGAGAACCACGCCATGCAGCACATCTGCAAGAAACTCGGTTTTAAAATCGTGGCCGACGATGACGGACGCGGTTGCAGCGCCAGCTATAATTACTGATTCAGTTAGAGTTCAACCAGCGGGATTCCTGTCAAGATATAAGCCCGCTAGGCTGGCATCTGTATAGCATCGCCATTCACCAATGGATAAAGCTCCGTCAGGAGCGACATCGTCAGGAATGCGGATGGAAGATGCCGCCCCGACGGGGCTGGAATTTATTTTGGTTTTGTGTTCTACAAATATGCCGCGCCTGACGGCGCTGAAAAGTAGTTTGAGTTGGACGAACGGGTGGAGCCGGATTTATAGGGCTGGCTCGTGCGTGCCTTTGTTGGCACCAAGGGAATGGCGTGAGCAAGGACTTTGTTCATGCTGCTTCTGTGGCGTCGAGCTTAGTCCGGCACGGGAGCAAATCCAAGTGCTTAGAAATTTGGCAAACAGACGTCTGGTTTTCCCCATCCACCGTTCTTAGCCGTTCGAGTGACAATGGATGCTCTGTCTTAAGCAAAAAAGGAGAAGTTGTCAGCTGCTTTGCGGTTTAAGGTTTTCATACCGATGGCCGACTAACGCCGCCAGAAATGATTTCAAGGTCAACCGGAAGCAGACCATTTATTGCCATGAAAAACACGCGCGTCTTCAAAACCATCGACGGCTGCGAAGCCGCTGCCTACGTCGCTTTTCGCCTCAATGAAGCGATGGCGATCTATCCCATCACCCCGTCATCGCCCATCGCCGAGTGGTGCGATCAATGGGCGTCGGAAGGCAAAAAATACATCTGGGACACCCAGCCCGCCATCATTGAAATGCAGAGTGAAGGCGGTGCGGTCGGCGCCGTCCATGGCATGTTACAGACCGGTTCCATCAGCACGACGTTCACCGCGTCGCAGGGCCTGCTGCTGATGATCCCGAACATGTTCAAGTTCGCAGGCGAGCTGCTGCCGACCGTTTTTCACGTGACGGCACGGACCGTGGCCACCCACGCGCTTTCGATTTTCGGCGATCACAGCGATATCATGGCGTGCCGCTCGACCGGCTGGGGCATGCTGGGTGCGGCCTCGGTCCAGGAGACGATGGATTTTGCCCTGATCTCGCAAGCCGCTTCGCTCCGTTCACGACTGCCCTTCATCCATTTCTTCGACGGCTTCCGCACATCGCATGAAGTCTCCAAGATCGAGATGCTGGAGGAATCCGTCTTGCGCGCCTTGATTGACGACAAAATCATCGCCGAAATCCGCGCCCGCGCGATGACGCCGGACAAGCCGGTGCTGCGCGGCACCGCGCAAAACCCGGACGTGTATTTTCAAGGGCGCGAGGCGGCGAACGGTTTTTATACCGCGTGTCCGGACATCGTGCAAAAGGTCATGGACGAGTTTGCCGAACAAACCGGGCGCAAATATAATTTGTTTGATTACGTCGGAGCACCGGACGCCGAGAATGTTATCGTGCTGATGGGCTCCGGCTGCGAAGCCGCCGAGGAAGCGGTGGAATATCTGAATGATCACGGCGCAAAAGTCGGCGTGCTCAAAGTCCGTTTGTATCGTCCGTTTGACGGCAAGCGGTTTGTGGAGGCGCTGCCGCCGCTCGTCCGCAAAATCGCCGTGCTGGACCGCACCAAGGAACCGGGCGCGACGGGCGAACCGCTGTATCAAGATTGTCTTACCGCGATTCTCGAACAACTGGCGGCCGGCCGATCGCAGTTGAAATTCCTGCCGAAAATTATCACCGGCCGCTACGGTTTGTCCTCCAAAGAATTCACGCCCGCCATGGTCAAGGCGGTGTTCGATAATCTGGGAGCGCCGGCGTCCCGCCGGCAAGATTCCGCACAACTTGCCGGCGAGACGCCGGCGCTCCCAGAAATGAAGAATCACTTTACCGTCGGCATCAACGACGACGTTTCCCATACGAGCCTGAAGTTTGACCCAGAATTTTCCACCGAATCCGACAAGGTCGTGCGCGCCTTGTTTTACGGCCTGGGAGCGGACGGTACGGTCGGCGCAAATAAAAACTCCATCAAGATCATCGGCGAGGAAACAGACAACTACGCGCAGGGCTATTTTGTCTATGACTCGAAGAAATCCGGCTCGATGACCGTATCGCATCTGCGCTTCGGGCCGAAACCGATCCACTCCACCTATCTGATTTCGAGCGCGAATTTCATCGCCTGCCATCTGCCGGGATTCCTGGACCGCTACGAAATGTTGCGGAGCCTGGTGCCGGGCGGAACTTTTCTGCTCAACACGCCGCATTCGAAAGACGAGATCTGGGTGAATCTGCCGTCGCCGGTCCAGGCCAGTCTGCTCGCCAAGAGAGCGAAATTCTTCGTGATTGACGCCACCAAAGTCGCGCGCGACAGCGGCATGGGCGGGCGCATCAACACCATCATGCAGGTCTGCTTTTTCGCGTTGTCCGGTGTGCTGCCTAAGGACGAGGCGATTGACGCGATCAAAAATTCCATCAAGAAAACCTACGGCAAAAAAGGCGAGGAAGTCGTGAAGATGAACTTGCAGGCCGTGGACAACACACTCGCGCATCTGCATGAAGTGCCGGTGTTGAACAGCAAACTGAACGGCACAGGGGCATTCCTGCCGGCCATCTCTCCCGACGCACCGGAGTTCGTCCGCAACATCCTCGGCCAGATCGCGTCGGGGTTCGGCGACGACCTGCCCGTCAGCGCCTTTCCGATCGAAGGATCCTTCCCGACCGGCACGGCGCAGTTTGAAAAACGCAACCTCGCCCTGGACATTCCGGTATGGGACGAAAAGGTTTGCATCCAATGTCTCAAATGTGTGGCGATCTGTCCGCACGCCACGATCCGCGCGAAAATTTACGATCCGTCGGAATTGAAGAATGCGCCGGCGACTTTCAAAGTCACCGACGCGCGCGTGCCGGAGTTCAAGGGTTTGAAATTCTCGCTCCAGGTCGCGGCGGAAGATTGCACCGGTTGCGCGCTCTGCGTGGATGTCTGCCCGGCCAAGAACAAAACCGAAGTGAAACTCAAAGCCATCAACATGCGGCCGCTGGATCGGAGCGCCGAGCACCGTCTCGGCAAGGAATCAAACACCAACGAGCCGGGACGGTGCCCGGCGCTCCAACCGTCCCTCGCCAATGAGCGGGCCAACTGGAATTACTTCCTGACCCTGCCGGAATTCGACCGGCGCAAGATCAAGACCACCACGCTGCGGCAGCAGCAGATCTTGCAGCCGCTGTTTGAATTCAGTGGCGCGTGCGCGGGCTGCGGCGAGACGCCCTACATCAAGATGCTCACGCAATTGTTCGGCGACCGCGCGGTGATCGCCAATGCGACGGGCTGCTCCTCGATCTACGGCGGCAACCTGCCGACGACGCCTTACACCAAGAACACGGAGGGCCGCGGGCCGACGTGGTGTAATTCCCTGTTTGAAGACAACGCCGAATTCGGCCTCGGTTTCCGCGTCTCGATCGACAAGCAAAAGGAATTCGCCGAAGAGCTGGTGCGAAAACTCGCGCCGCAGCTGGGCGATCATTTTATCACGGAAATCCTGCTGGCCGACCAAAGCGACGAAGCGGGGATTTATGACCAGCGCGAACGCGTCGTGGCCCTGAAACAAAAACTGGCCGGGATCGAAAAGCCGGAAGCGAAGCTGCTGCTGGGCGTGGCCGATCAGCTCGTGAAAAAGAGCGTGTGGATCCTCGGTGGCGACGGCTGGGCCTATGACATCGGTTACGGCGGGCTGGATCACGTTCTGGCGAGCGGGCGCAAGGTCAATGTGCTGGTGATTGACACGGAAGTTTATTCGAACACCGGCGGGCAGATGAGCAAATCCACGCCGCGCGGGGCGATCGCCAAATTTGCGGCCGGCGGCAAACCTGCGGGCAAGAAAGATCTCGGCCTGATCGCCATGAGCTACGGCAATATTTACGTCGCCAGCGTGGCGATGGGCGCAAAGGATGAGCACACGCTGAAGGCGTTTGTCGAGGCGGAGTCGTTTCCCGGACCGTCGCTCATCATCGCCTACAGCCATTGCATCGCGCACGGTATCGCGCTGGACACCGGCATCGGTGCGCGCCAGCAGAAGCTGGCCGTCGAATCCGGCCAATGGCTGCTGTATCGCTACGACCCCCGGCGCGCGGAGCGCGGAGAGAATCCGTTGCAGGTGGACTCAAGCATGGCGAAATCCAAGGTGAAGGATTTCATGATGACGGAAAACCGGTTCAAGATGCTGACCAAGAGCAAACCGGACGACGCAAAGAAATTCTTCGAGCAATCCCAGGCCGACGCGGACCGGCGCTGGAAATTCTACCAATTCATGGCCGCACGCGACACGAAGGTGGATGTCGAATCCGCCACGCTGAAAGCGGCGACTACAGCTGATCAACAACCATGAAAAGCTCCAAGCTTCAACCTCCAAGCTCCAGAGAAGCACCAATCACCAAGCACCAAATCCGGTGCATGGCTGCCGAATGCGGGTTTGGATTTTGGAATTTCTCTGGAGCTTGGAGCTTGGAATTTGGAGCTTAAAATTATGGACCTCATCACAAATTATCTCGGAATGAAACTGCGTTCGCCGCTGGTCGTTTCCGCGTCGCCGCTGTCGGAGGACGTGGACAACATCAAACGCATGGAAGACGCCGGGGCGGCGGCGGTGGTCTTGTATTCGCTGTTCGAGGAACAGCTGCGCCACGACCGGCTGGAGCTAAACCGGAATCTCGAAAATGGCACCAACAGTTTTGCCGAGGCGCTCAGCTATTTTCCCGAGCCGCACGAATTCTGCCTCGGCCCGGAGCAATATCTCCAGCACATCGTGGCCGCGAAAAAGTCGACGGAAATCCCCATCATCGCCAGCTTGAACGGCTCGTCCGTCGGCGGCTGGACCTCCTACGCCAAACAAATCCAGCAGGCGGGCGCGGACGCACTGGAGCTGAACATTTACAGCATTCCGACCGACATGGACATGGCCGGCGAAGTGATCGAGGACGGCTACATCAACATTCTGCGCGCGGTGAAATCCGAGGTGACGATCCCCGTGGCGGTGAAGTTGAGCCCGTTCTTCAGCAATTTTGCCAACATGGCCAGACGTTTCGACCAGGCCGGGGCGAACGGACTGGTGTTGTTCAACCGCTTTTACCAGCCGGACATCGAGCTGGAATCGCTGGAGGTGAAGCCGAACATTTTATTAAGCACGCCGATGGCGATGCGGCTGCCGCTGCGCTGGATCGCCCTGCTCCACGGCAAATTAAAAGGCAGCCTCGCGGCGACCAGCGGCATTCATCGCGCGTCCGACGTGCTCAAGATGCTCATGGTGGGCGCGGATGTGACGATGCTGTGCTCGGCAATCATCCGCCACGGGATCCCGCAAATCGCCATGATCCAGAGTGAACTGGTGGAATGGCTCGAGGAGCACGAATATGAATCCATCAGCCAGTTGAAGGGCAGCTTGAGCCAGAAAAACTGCCCGGAACCGGCAGCCTTCGAGCGCGCCCAATACATGAAAGCCCTGACCACGTTTACGATGCCGCGCACGCACTTTTGATTTCCCAAAAACCAACCTCACTCGATGGCATGAATCGCAACCGTTTTTTCAAAGACTTTCGCCCACCGTTCGTTGTATGCGATGCGGGTTCCCGAAGCCAGCCACGAGCCGGCACCACCGGCGGTGGTTGATCTGAAGCAATCCTCCGACATCGCGGGCTGGAACGGCAGTCACCCTGCCGGGCCGGGTCACAAAGCTGAAAACAAAGCCGTGGCTTCAATCACCAAGTAGTTTCTTCCACGAAACATCGCTTCAGTCGTCTTCGCATCAGGGTGCGGCTCCTCGCGCGTGCAAGCGCGCGCGATGAAGCTTGCCAAGTTTGGCCGTGATTGTCATAGATTCAGTGGCTCGTGACCAAGTTTGCCCGGTGGTCAAACGGTTCGCGCGGGCCGCAAACGTTTCCGAACGACATGGACGAAAAAAATCCGACCATCTATCTGGCGCGTCACGGCGAAACCGCCTGGAGTCTCACGGGCCAGCATACCGGGCTGACCGATCTGCCGCTGACGGAACATGGCGAGCGCAATGCCCGCAACCTCGGCGTGCGGCTGCGCGGCCTCACGTTCGCCAAAGTTTTCACCAGCCCCCTGCAGCGTGCCGCCCGGACGTGTGAACTGGCCGGCTTCAAGGCGGCGGCAGAGGTTGACCCCGATCTGGTGGAATGGAACTACGGCGACTACGAAGGCCGCCGCACGGTTGAAATCCGCCGGGAACGCCCCGACTGGCAGTTGTTCCGCGATGGCTGTCCCGGCGGCGAATCGCCGGCGCAGGCCGGAGCCCGGGCTGACCGCGTGATCCATCGCGTGCGCGCGGTCCGGGGCGACGTGCTGATTTTTTCGAGCGGACATTTTCTGCGCGTCCTCGCCGCGCGCTGGCTCGGCCAGGAACCCGCCGCCGGAAAATGGTTCCTGTTGGAGACGGCCAGCTTGAGCGCGGTCGGTTATGAGCACAACCAATCCCAGCCGGTCATCCGGTTGTGGAACGACATGCGCCATGTGGTGGATTGACCGGAACGCGCCCGCCTTGGCTTATTTTGACAATTTAAAGATTGCCTCGGCCGCATGGCGCGGCTAAAAAACTCAACGCCATGAAATACGCAACCATGCGGAAGCCCGCTCGATTTGCCCCATGTCATCGGATCGGCGGATTCCACCCAGGAGGATTTTACAAATGAATGTGCTGGTGATTGATGTCGGCGGGACCCATGTCAAAATCCTGGCCACCGGCCAGAAGGAACAGCGCGAGTTTCCCTCCGGGCCGAAACTCACGGCCCGGGCCATGGTTTCACGGGTCAAAAAGCTCGCCGCGGGTTGGAAGTATGACGCGATCGCCATCGGCTATCCGGGACCGGTGCGGCACGGACGTCCCGCGGCCGAGCCGCATAATCTCGCCCCCGGCTGGGTGATGTTCGATTATCGCGCCGGATTCAAACGGCCGGTGAAGATCATCAACGACGCCGCGATGCAGGCGCTGGGAAGTTACAAGCGCGGCCGGATGTTGTTTTTGGGATTGGGCACCGGACTGGGCTCCAGCCTGATTGTGGACGGCATGATCGAGCCCATGGAGCTGGCCCATCTGCCTTACAAAAAAGGAACCTTCGAAGATTATGTAGGGCTGCGCGGCCTGGAGAAACGGGGTAAAAAGAAATGGCGCAAGGACGTGAAGGACGTGGTGGAGCGATTGATCGCCGCGCTCGAACCGGATGACGTGGTGCTGGGCGGGGGCAACGTGAAAAATTTAAAAAAACTTCCGCCCGGCTGCCGCGCCGGTGAAAATGCCAACGCCTTTGTCGGCGGCTTTCGTTTGTGGGAAAATGCCGCCGCTGAAAAACCTTCCGCTCCTCGCGCAAAACCACGTCCGATGGCACGAAAAAAAATTCAACCCGCTGCGGTTCCTCAAAAAAAACGAACCGTCAAACCGGCCGTGTCGGCCACACCGGCAGCCAAGATTCCGCTGCGCCGCGCTCCAAGTCCGAAGGCAAAAGTCACCGCTCGCAAAAAGCCGGTTCCTGCACCATCGAAACCCAAGGCGGGCAAAATGAGAACGCCCGGTTACAATCGGCCGCTTTACGTCCTGCCGTTCGATCATCGCGGTTCGTTTGAGTCAAAAATGTTCGGCTGGCACGGCGACTTGACGCCGGAGCAGACCGCGGAAATCGCCGCCGCCAAGCAGGTGATTTACGATGGCTTCAAAGCCGCCGTCGCTGACGGCGTGCCGAAAGAAAAAGCCGGCATCCTCGTGGACGAACAGTTCGGCGCGGCCATCCTGCGCGATGCCTCGGCGAACGGATTTCACACCGCCTGTCCCGCCGAGAAGAGCGGCCAGGACGAATTCGATTTCGAATACGGCGACGACTTCGCCAAACACATCGAGATGTTTCGTCCGACGTTTTGCAAGGTGCTGGTGCGTTACAATCCCGAAGGCGACCCGGTGTTGAACCGGCGGCAGACGGCGCGGTTGAAAAAACTCTCCGATTATCTGCGAACCAAAAGCAAAAGCCGGTTCATGTTCGAGCTGCTTGTGCCGGCAGAGCAAGCGCAACTCGACCGGCTCAACGGCGACAAGCACGCCTACGACCTGGAGCTTCGTCCCAAGCTGATGGTGCAAACCATCGAGCAGCTTCAGGACGCCGGGGTCGAACCGGATGTCTGGAAGATCGAAGGGCTGGACCGCCGCGAAGATTGCGAGCACATTGTCGTGGCGGCGCATCGTGGCGGACGCAACCAGGTCGGCTGCATCATTCTCGGTCGCGGAGAGAACGACCAGAAAGTTCACGAGTGGCTGACGATTGCGTCGGGCGTGAAAGGCTTCATCGGTTTCGCCGTGGGGCGGACGGATTTCTGGCAGCCGCTCGTGGATTTTCGCGCGAACAAAATCACGCGCGAAGCGGCCGTGGCGGAAATTGCCCGGCGTTACCGGGAGTTCGTCGGCATTTTTGAGACGGCGCGGCCTGCGTAAATTTTTTTAGACCATCAACAAATAATCCTCTTATGAAAACAAATTCACCGATGCAACTGGGAATGGTGGGACTGGGGCGGATGGGCGCGAACATGGTTCGCCGGCTGGTCCGGGCGGGACATCGCTGCACCGTCTTCGACATGTCCCCCAAAGCGGTCGAAGGCCTGGCGGCGGAAGGAGCGACCGGTTCCTCCTCGCTCGCGGACTTCGTGAAAAAACTCGAGAAACCGCGCGCCATCTGGCTGATGGTGCCGGCGGCGGTCGTGGACAAGACCATCGCCGATCTCCTGCCGCTGCTCGAAAAGGGCGACACGCTCATTGACGGCGGCAATTCTTATTACGTGGACGACATCCGCCGCGCCAAGGAACTCGCGCCGAAAGGAATTCACTACATGGATGTCGGCACCAGCGGCGGCGTGTGGGGTCTGGAACGCGGCTATTGCATGATGATCGGCGGCGAGACCGAAGTGGTCAAACGCCTGGATCCGATTCTGGCCACACTCGCCCCAGGCATGGGCGATGTCGCGCGCACACCGGGGCGCGAGAAGCTTGGCGGCACCTCGGAGCAAGGTTATCTGCACTGCGGCCCGAACGGTGCAGGGCATTTCGTCAAGATGGTCCACAACGGCATCGAGTATGGCATCATGGCGGCGTATGCGGAGGGGCTGGGCATTTTGCAGAATGCCAACGTCGGCAAGCAGCAACACGCGGCGGACGCCGAGACAACCCCGTTGCGCGAGCCGGAGCATTATCAATTCGATCTCAATCTCGCGGACATCTCGGAAGTCTGGCGGCGCGGCAGTGTCATCGCCTCGTGGTTGCTTGACCTGACCGCCAACGCGCTCGTCGAAGATCCGAACCTCGCCAAATTCGCCGGGCGCGTCTCCGATTCCGGCGAAGGCCGCTGGACGATCAAGGCGGCCATTGACGAAGGTGTGCCGGTGCCGGTGCTGACCACGGCGCTTTACGAACGCTTCGCTTCCCGGGGCGAAGCCGATTATCAGGACAAGGTGCTTTCGGCGATGCGCTTTGGCTTCGGTGGTCATCTGGAAAAACCGGCCAAATAAGATTACGATTCATGAACGCTAACCATTCCGACGCGCTGGTCTTTTTCGGAGCCACCGGCGATCTGGCCTACAAGAAAATCTTTCCGTCGCTGCAGGCGATGTTGAAACGCGGCAACCTGAACGTTCCGGTCATCGGTGTGGCGAAGGCGGGCTGGAATCTGGACCAGTTCAAGGCGCGGGCGAAAGACAGCCTCGAAAAGCACGGCGGGCTCGACGCGCAGGCCTTTGAAAAGCTGACGGGTCTGCTGCGCTATGTGGACGGCGACTACAACGACCCGGCGACCTTTCAAGCCATCAAGAAAGCACTCGACTCCGCGAAACAGCCAGCGCATTACCTCGCCATTCCACCGTCACTGTTCGGGACGGTGGTGGAGCAGCTTGCCCAGGCGGGCTGTGCCGAAAAAGGCGCGCGTGTCATCGTGGAGAAACCCTTTGGACGCGACCAGGTTTCCGCCCAGGAACTGAACCAGATTTTGCTGCAGACCTTCGACGAGAAGCACATTTTCCGCATTGATCATTACCTCGGCAAAAAGCCCGTGCACAACATGCTGTTCTTCCGGTTTGCCAACGCGCTGCTCGAACCGCTCTGGAACCGTTCCAATGTCGAGAGCTTTCAGATCACCATGGCGGAAGATTTCGGCATCCAGGGTCGCGGCAGTTTCTACGACCAGGTCGGCACCATCCGCGACGTGATGCAGAACCATCTCTTTCAGGTGATGGCGCACCTGGCCATGGAACCTCCCGTCCGCACGGACAGCGAATCCATCCGCGATGAGAAGGTGAAAGTGCTGAAGGCCATCCCGCCGTTGAAGGTGGAGGATCTGGTGCGCGGACAATTTCGCGGTTACCACGCCGAACCGGGAGTTGCCGCCGGCTCGAAAATGGAAACCTTCGCCGCCATGAAACTGGAGATTGATTCCTGGCGCTGGCGGGGCGTCCCCTTCTACATCCGGGCCGGGAAAAATCTTCCGGTCACTTGCACGGAAGTGCTGGTCCGTTTGAAGCAGCCGCCGACGATGTATGAAGGTTATGACTTGAAATCAAATTATTGCCGGTTGCGGATCAGTCCGGACATTTCGTTCGGGATCAGCATGAACACCGTTTCCGTGGACGATGAAAAAGTCAGTCAACCGCTGGAGATCGCCCAGCATCGCTACCCGCGCGCCGAGGAAATGGACGCCTACGAACGCGTGCTGGGCGACGCGATGACGGGAGACTCCACGCTATTTGCCCGGGAAGATTACGTGGAGGAGGCGTGGCGGATTGTTGATCCGGTGTTGAAAGCCGGAACGCCGGTGTTCGAGTATGAGCCGAAAACCTGGGGACCCGCCGAAGTCGAACGCGTGACGCCGCCGGGTGGCTGGCACGACCCGGTCGTCTCCAACGGCACATCCGCATGAATATTCAGATATTCGCCGATGCCGACGCCGTCGCCCATGAGGCGGCGAAATTCATCGCTACGGAAGCGCGCACGGCCGTCGCGGCGCGCGGCCGTTTCATCATGGCCGTCAGCGGCGGCAAGACGCCCTGGCAGATGCTGCGCGCGCTCGCGGGTGAAGAAGTTCCGTGGGCGGACGTGCATGTGTTTCAAGTGGACGAACGCATCGCCCCGGCGGGTGATCCGGATCGCAATCTCACGCATCTGCGCGAGAGTTTATTGTCGCATGCACCGATTCCTCCCGAACAGATCCACGCCATGCCGGTGGAGGAAAAAGATCTGGCGGCGGCCGCCAAAAATTATGCGGACACGCTGGGAAACATGGCCGGTTCGCCGCCGGTGCTGGACCTCGCGCACCTCGGACTTGGCCCCGATGGCCACACGGCTTCGCTCGTCCCCCACGATCCCGTCCTGGAGGTCAGCGATGCGGATGTGGCCATGACCGGCGTTTACCAAAAACGCCGGCGCATGACCTTGACGTATCCGCTGCTCAACCGGTCACGGCGGATCCTGTGGGTGGCGACCGGACCGGAAAAAGTGGAAATGCTCGCACGTTTGCGCGAAGGCGACGTTTCCATTCCCGCCGGACGGATCCGCCGCGAGCATGCGCTGGTGCTGGCCGATCAGGCGGCAGTGGAACAACCGGGAACGGCTTGAAAAAATTGCGCAGCCATCGCAGCATGGCACTGGTTCCAATCGATGAATGCCAAACGTAAAAAGGCGCCGGCAGTTCCGTCTCCCGAACGGGTGCCGGATCTCAAGCCGGGAAAATACAGCGATGGCCATCCGCTGGATGAGGCGCACTATCTCGAATGCAAGATCATCCTCAAGGGTGACCGGTTCACATCGGTGCAGAACTTCCATGATTTCGCCAAGTTTGTGCGCCGGGCGGCGGACAAGAGCGACGTTGATTTTGACACCTCCGAATTCGAGGGCCGGAAGCCGCAGATCCGGGAGGTGCTCTTTCTCGACACCAAGGATTTCCGGCTCTACAACAATGCCTTCATCCTGCGCCGGCGCATCACCTACGAGGACGGCTTTCTCGTGGGCGATCCGGAAATTGTCTTCAAGTTCCGCCATCCGGATATGCAGACCGCAGCGGAGACGGATGTGCGGCCCCACATTTCCGGCGACTACAAGACCAAGTTCAAGGCGGAGGCCCTGCCGCTCAAAGATAAAATCGGCGGTTATCGCACACTGTTTTCCCATAATGTCGAGTTCCCCGCTAGCACCGTGCACGCGAAGGATCGCACCTCGATGGCGACGGTGCTGCGCGTCTTTCCGGCGTTGCGAAAACTGAAGACCTCCGCGTCCGACCGGATTGATCTGGTGAATCACACCGCCGTCGAGGAGGTGCTGCTGGATATTGGCATGTTGGACTTCGGCAAAGGCGTCGAGGCCAAGGCCAACACCTCCGTGTGGCGCACCCGCGGTGACCAGAAACAGCTCGTGGGCGAGTTTTCCTTCCAGTGCAAATTCCAACGCCGGGATGAACTCCATGAAAAGGCGCTGAATCGCACCAAGAATTTTTTTTGTTCGCTCCAGCGCATCGCGAAGGACTGGGTCGCCCTCGGCACGACGAAGACTGGCGCGGTTTACCGGCTCAAGGGCAATCCGCCCAAAAGCCATGAGTAAAAGCCGAAACCCATTCCGGATAAAACATCGCTTGTGAACTGGTTCAAAAGTTTTTTCAAAGGCGACCTGGTGGGCGTCCACCTCGCCGTGAATGTTTTCATCGCCACCGCTGTGCTCTGGCTGCTTTTGCGGACCGTTGCCGATCTCAATCCCATCTGGGCCATCAGCTCCATGATTGCCTCAGTGGATCCCGACGTGAACCTGGCTTACAAAAATTTCCGGGCCCGCCTCATCAACGCGATGCTGGGTTGCGCCGTTGGACTGCTGGTTCTGGTTGTTGGCGGATCGAGCGAATGGACGCTGCCCTTTGCCCTGGCGGCGACCGCGCTGCTGTCGGCGTATGTGGTCCGCATCACGGTGATGTGGCGGCAGGCTCCGATCACCGCCGCCCTGGTCATCGCTTCCAGTCTGGAGGAGCATTCAAAATTGAGCGGCATCGAGATCGGCCTCCACCGGGTTGGCGAAGTCATTCTTGGCTGTATTGTGGGATTGCTGGTAACCTGGCTTGTCTCTAAATTCTGGCCACCTCCCAAAGTGGCAGCGCCAAAATCTTAAACCGAAAACTCGCATGCCAACGACCCCAACCCCAAAAGCAGCGGCGAATCTGCCGGCCGAAATGCAGCGCATGGCCGACAACAAGGCCCGCAGGCAAAACTGGCGGCGCTGGGGCCCGTATCTCTCCGAACGGCAATGGGGCACGGTTCGTGAAGATTACAGCGCCAACGGCGCGGCGTGGGAACACCTGCCGCACGATCATGCGCGCAGCCGTGCGTATCGTTGGGGCGAGGACGGCATTGCCGGCCTCAGCGATGAGCATCAGCATCTCTGCCTCTCCCTCGCCTTGTGGAACGGCAAGGATCCGATTCTCAAGGAGCGGCTCTTCGGTCTGACCAACACGGAAGGCAACCACGGCGAGGATGTGAAGGAGTTGTATTACTACCTCGACGCCACGCCCAGCCATTCCTACCTGAAGATGCTCTACAAGTATCCACAGGCGGAATTTCCCTACGCGCAGATCGTCGCGGAGAACCGGCGCCGCACCACCAAAGACCCGGAATTCGAGCTGCTCGACACCGGCTTGTTCGACGAGGATCGTTACTTCGACGTGTTCGTTGAATATGCGAAAGCCGCGCCGGAAGACCTGCTCATGCTGGTCACGGTGCATAATCGCGGGCCGGAGGCGGCGAAAATCACCGTGCTGCCGCAACTGTTTTTCCGCAATCGCTGGTCGTGGAAACCGAATGGACCAAAGCCAAATCTCCGGCTCGACACGGACGGCTCCGTCCTCGCAACCGACGCGGAGTCCGGTCAGTATCGGCTTTTTTGTGAGGGCGCCCATTTCTCAAAATTATTATTTTGCGACAACGAGACCAATGTCCGCCGGCTCCAAGGACAGAGCGACGCGCCGGGATTTTTCAAGGACGCTTTCCATGAGTATGTCATTGCCGGAAACGAGGCGGCGGTGAATCCCGCCTGGGCCGGGACCAAAGTCGGCGCACTTTACGCATTGGACATCCCGGCGGGCAGCTCCGCCACGGTGCGCCTTCGTTTAACTTGTAGCAGCGGACGTCAGTCCGCTCCATCTAGTCAGAGCCGGCTCACGTCGGCTGCTACGAATGCGTTCGCCGACTTCGACAACATCTTCGCCCTGCGCCGTCGCGAGGCCGACGAATTTTACGCCGCGTTGCAGCACGATGTCACCGATACCGACGCGCGGCTGGTGCAGCGGCAGGCGTTCGCCGGCATGATCTGGAGCAAGCAATTTTTCCACTGCGACATCCAGGAATGGCTGGACGGTGATCCGACCCAGCCACCACCGCCGCCGGAACGCAAGCACGGCCGCAACGAGAACTGGAAGCACCTCAACAGCGCCGAGGTGCTGTCCATGCCGGACAAATGGGAGTATCCGTGGTTCGCGGCGTGGGACCTGGCCTTCCACTGCGTGCCGCTGGCGGTGATTGACGCCGAGTTTGCCAAGGAGCAGCTCGTCCTCCTGACGCGCGAATGGTATATGCATCCGAACGGCCAGATCCCCGCCTACGAATGGGCGTTCGGCGACGTGAATCCGCCGGTGCATGCGTGGGCGACCTTGCGCGTTTTCCAGATCGACCGCAAGCAGCGCCGCCGGTGCACTCCGGAAGATCCCGGCGATCTGGTTTTTCTGGAGCGCGTGTTTCAAAAGCTGCTGCTCAATTTCACCTGGTGGGTCAACCGCAAGGATGAACAGGGCCGCAATATTTTCCAGGGCGGCTTTCTTGGCCTGGACAACATCGGTGTGTTCGACCGCAGTCATCCCCTGCCCACCGGCGGCTACATCAACCAGGCCGACGGCACCAGCTGGATGGCGATGTATAGCCTGAACCTGTTGCGCATCGCCGCCGAACTGGCCGTGCACAATCACGTGTATGAAGACATCGCGTCGAAATTTTTCGAGCACTTCCTGTCCATCGCCGGGGCCATCAACGGTGTGGAGGCGGGCAGCCTCGGATTGTGGGACGAAACCGACCAGTTCTACTATGATCATCTGTGCCTCCCGGACGGAACCCATTTTCCCTTGAAGATCCAGTCGGTGGTCGGCCTGATCCCGCTGTTTGCGGTCCAGCCGGCGGATCTCACGCTGGCAAAACAGTTGCCGGAGTTCACCGCCCGGATGGAATGGTTTGTGAAGAACCGTCCGAAGCTGGCCGCCCTCATTTCCAACTGGCACAAGCCCGGCTGCGGCAGCCGGATTCTGCTTTCCCTCCTGCGCGGCCATCGCATGAAGGCGCTCCTGCGGCGGATGCTCGATGAATCGGGTTTTCTTTCCGACCATGGCGTGCGCGGTGTCTCGAAGATTCACGAAGGCAAACCCTTTCATTTCGAGGCGTGTGGCGAAACTTACGAAGTCGGTTACTGGCCGGCCGAATCCCGCAATGGACTCTTCGGCGGCAACTCGAACTGGCGCGGCCCGGTGTGGATGCCGATCAACTATCTGATCATCGAGTCGCTGCAACAATTCCACTACTACTACGGTGACGATTTCAAAGTGGAATGCCCGACTGGTTCCGGGAAATTCCTCACGCTGCTCCAGATCGCCGATGAATTGAGCCGCCGGCTCACACGCCTGTTCTTGAAGGACAAGGACGGCCAGCGCCCTTCGCTCAAATCGCATCCCAAGCAGGCGACCGACCCGCATTTCCGCGACTACATCTTGTTCCACGAATACTTCGACGGCGACAACGGACGCGGCCTCGGCGCCTCGCACCAAACCGGCTGGACCGGCCTGGTGGCGAAACTGCTCATGCCCCGCGAAGCCTTGCCCGAAAAACTTCCGGTCGGTAAAAAAACTGCGGCTCCGCCAGTCGTGGACAAAAAAACTCCAAGAGTCATGGCGGAATTGCCAGACAGCAAATTCGATTAAGTTTGGAAAGCATTGCTATCCGCTGCTGGGAGTGATAAATCAGCGTCATAAATGAGTGGATGCGAGGAGCCTCGGATTCCCAAAGTGCGATTGTAAGGAACGCCAAGTTTGCCAATTAACTTACGCACCCAAAACAGTTGGAAAATTGCACGCATTCTCATCAATGCAAATTATTTTTTGAACACGGCAGCCAAAAATTTAGAAACTAAGAAAAGCACCAAGGCTGCAAAGATTATTTTTTTTACTGTGCTGTTGATTGGTTTGCTGTTTGGGCTGATATATTCCCCCTCGTTTAGGATTTTGGTTTTAAAGCATCCTGGATTGATCGGTGTGCTTATCGGTGTTGCTGGCGAAGTATATTTTGATTGGGGCGAAGAAGTTGGCACGAAGGGACGCTGGAAAAAATTCTTCATGGCGTTACTTGTTGTCAGTTTGGCATACGAGCTAGTTGAGGCATCTGAAACTGATAAAGAAGCGGCTGATACGATTAAATTAGCTGGGTTGGCGAATGAACGAGCGGCGACAAATGAGGTGATAGCGGTTGGGCTGGCAAAAGAGGTTTTACTGCTTACACAGCAAATCCAAGATGCAGCCAAAACGGCCAATGAAACACGAGAAAAACTGGGGGATGCGAACACACAGGCGCGGTTAAATGAAACCAAAAGCGCGCTGGATTTAGCGAACAAGGTCGCAACAGATGTCCGAAGTATTGTGACAAATTCTAATCTCGCGGAGCTGAAAAATTTTCTTCCTTGGAAATTATCACCGTCACAAGTTGAGGTTTTTTCCAATTCACTTGTTGGATCTCCACGGGGAGCAGTTGATTTTACGTATCCATATGGGAATGAGGACTCATATTCACTCGCATTACAAATCCATGACTTGCTTAAACAGTTTGGATATAGCACTAGGGAGCTATATTGGTATTTGGGCAGTGATTTCGATGGAATAGGAATAGAAATTTCCGACCCACAACAACAACCGGCGGCGGCAGGGTTTATCCAAAGAGCATTAATCAAAGCCGGGGTTCCAGCAGCCGGAAAAGTCGACAGTATGGCTGGCGCTTTAAGTAATTCTACGACTCTTATCCGTATTGGGATTAAACCAAAAAATTGAGATTTTCCGCAACGGATCAGATTTATTCTTTTATACTTCCATGCCGCAATTTCATGCCAGACGTCCAAAACGCAAGCCAACCCCCATTTCAAATTAAGGCACTACCCAAAATCGGGCTGCTTTGACAGGATGACATTTTTCAGTAAGCTGCCACCACTCGCTCGAACCATGAACATCATCATCAAACCGCTGCGACTCGCCATTCTTTGGATGATGCTCACCGGATTGCCGGTTTGGTCGCAGGGAGTGATTATCTGGAACGGCCCCGTCATCAGCTTCGACCACCCGGCCGACGTCGGCACTAGCGTGCAGGATCAATTGACTCCGGGTGTCTGGTTGACGCGCGACCTTACACAGGGTTTGATCAACGCCTTCACCGAAACTGCCTACACCCATGTCTTCAGCCCGCAGGATACTGAATGGGCCTTTGGCTCGCTGGCGGATTACGCGTCGCTCGGCTATGCAAACTGGGAAACGTGGAACGGAGGAAAACCGGCGTTCAACATCGTCGGCCAGCCGGCGGTGGTGCATTTGATTTCGGAGAACATTTATCTTTCCCTCACCTTCACCTCCTGGGGCGGACTGGGCGGCGCCTTTTCCTACGACCGCTCCACGCCCTCCGCCGTGCCGGAGCCGTCGGTCTGGGCTTTGTCTGGACTGGCGGGATGCTGTGGGCTGATGATCAGCGCCAGGAGAAAACACGCCATAACCGATTAGATTCATCCGGATTTTTACCGGTCCCCACCTTTCGGAGCGTGGTTGTGCCGAAGACCAGCCGCAGCAGCTTACCAAAAACCGGTAGCGGTATGATTTGGAACGCCGAGCACCGTCTCGGCTCGTAAGTCCGCCCTTTTCAAACTGGCCGAGACGGTGCTCGGCGTTCCGTTCTGGCGGCGAACTATATCACCACCCAAAACGGGGCAGCATGAATTCGCCCGAGATCACAAGGTTTCTAATGCACTGCGGCTGGTGCTGCACATAACCGCGCTCCGGCAGGTAGTGCTTGCGTGCCATCGCGCTTCCGTTGAAAGTAACCGCCGATGAACTGGCTCGATCACCTCTCCCTGTTCTGGCCGCATTTCGTGGCGGGCTTCGACTTCGTCGCCGCGTCGCTCGCCTCCTGCCACGCCCTGCTCAACAAGCGGGATTCCCGCGCCGCCACGCTGTGGATCGGCATCGTCTGGCTCATGCCCGTGTTGGGCGCGATCCTTTACCTCGTGTTCGGGGTCAACCGGATCCGGCGCCGGGCCCTCACGCTCGGCGTGCATGACACGATCCTGCGTCCGGTGCCCGAAAACCTCGGCGAACCGCAGCACGACGGCGCGGAACATCTGAAGATGCTCGCCCGGGTCGTTGGCCGGGTCGTCGAGCGGCCACTCACGCCCGGCAACAAAATCCAGCCGCTGGTCAACGGCGACGAGGCGTTTCCCGCGATGCTCGCCGCGGTCGAATCCGCGACGCAATCCATCTCCCTCGTCAGTTACATTTTCGACAACGATCCGAGCGGAAAGCAGTTTGTCGCCGCGCTCGAACGCGCCGTCCAGCGCGGTGTGGCCGTGCGCGTGCTGGTGGATGCCGCCGGCACGCGTTACTCGTGGCCGCCGGTCACCTGGCCATTGCGGCACGCGAAAATTCCCTACGCCCGGTTTCTGCCGTCCTCACTGCTGCAACCCTGGCGCGTGGCGACCATCAATCTGCGCAATCACCGCAAGGTCCTCGTAGTAGACGGCCGGGTGGCCTTCACCGGTGGCATGAACATCCGCCACGGGAACGTGCTGGGCGCGCATGCCCTCTCCTCCCTCAAAGGAAGGGAGGGCCGGGGAGAGGAGGCACTCGTTTCGAAAAATCAAATCCCCTCTCCCCAACCCGCTCCCCGCTTGGGCGGGGCGAGGGAGCCGGCAGTTTTGCCATCACCCGGTTCACCAAAGGACTTCGTGCAGGATTTGCACTTCCGCGTCGAAGGTCCGGTCGTGACCCGCCTGCAGGAAGCCTTCGCCAACGACTGGGCGTTCACGACCGGCGAAGTCCTCGACAGCGAGTTGTGGTTTCCCGAATTAAATGAAACCGGCAAGGTAGTCGCGCGCGTCATCACCGACGGACCGGATGCCGACTACGACAAGCTGCGCTGGACGCTGCTCGCCGCGCTGGCCGAGGCGCAGACCTCCATCCAGATCCTCACGCCCTATTTCATTCCGGACAACGCGCTTCTCACCGCGTTGAATCTTGCCGCGCTGCGCGGTGTGCGCGTGGACATCATCCTGCCGGCGATCAGCAATCTGCCGTTCGTCCATTGGGCGTCGCGCTCGCTGTGGTGGCAGGTGCTGGAACGCGGCTGCCACATCTGGCTCACCCCGCCCCCCTTCGATCATTCCAAGCTGATGATTGTGGATGGCCACTGGGTTTTCCTCGGCTCGGCCAACTGGGACGCGCGCAGCCTCCGGTTGAACTTTGAGATGAACGTGGAATGTTACGGCCGGGAGTTCGCCGGTGAAATGGAGTGGATCATCCAAAAGAAAATCCACGGCGCGCATGAAGTGACTCTGGCCGAAGTGGACGCGCGAAGCGTTTTTGGAAAATTGCGCGACGCCATCGCCCGGCTCTTTTCGCCGTATCTGTGACGCAAAGAAAATGCCCTTGTTACCGGCCGGATTTCCATGATTATTCTGGGAACCCGTATGAAACCGCGAACACCGCCACGACCATTGCCTTCTGTGTGGTGCTGGCGGAACTCGGCATCATCTCGTGGATCCGGCATCGCTTCATGGACATGCCGTGGGCTTCGGCCCTGTTCCAAATCGGCCTGGGCGGCGCGCTGGTTTTTCTGGCGGGAATCTTGATCGGCAATTCGTGAACCAATTGCGCGATTGTTCCCGTCGTGTTTGTTAAAGGCACTGGCTTGTTAAGCAACGACGGATTGCCAACTTGCAGAATGTGCTTGCGCGGCGCCAATTCATCCGCGCTAATAGCCCGCAATCGGAGACTGTCCGGCTTCCGCAATCAAACCTATGAAACCAATCAAATCATTTCTGACGACAATCGCATTTCTCTCGCTGGCATTGTTCTTTTGCCAGACGGCGCAGGCGGTAGTCACTTTCACCATCACGCCGTCCGCCGTTAGCAACACTTTCGGCGGCACGATTGCGCTGTCGGTAAGCGGCTTGATCAGCGGCGATGCAGTCGTCATCCAGGATTATCTGGATGCGAACACCAACGACGTAATTGATGGCGGGGATATTTTATGGCAGCAGTTTAATTTGACCGACGGCCAGCAGAGCATCTTTCATAATGGTGCGGCGGCGGTGACCAACTTCAATGTTCCCGGCGACACGGACGGCACGGCCAACGGCACCATCGTGGCAAAGTATGTTTTCCAGGCCGGCTCACCGCAGGCGATCGCGGGGAAGTATGCGTTCCGGCTTTATAGTCCGGCGGGGCATTTCACCCCCATCACCAATCTGTTCGTCGTCACGAATTTTCCCTACGCGCAGTCATTCACCGGCAACGTGGTCAGCAACGGCACCAGCACGACGTTGACCAACGCCATTGTCCTGTTGTTCGATGTGTCCAGCGGAAACCTGCATGTTGTGGGCGGTGCGGTGGCAAATAATGCGGGCAGTTATACGATCAAGGCGCCGCCGGGAACTTATACGCTGGCGGCGATCAAAAGTAATTTTGTGGCCAGCACGACCGTGGCGGCAAACCTGGTTTTGGGCGGCGGCGCGACTGTCACCACGAACGTGAATCTCCTTTCCACCACGCAAAGCATTTCGGGCAGGGTGGTGGACGCCAATAATTCCAGCCTCGGCATTGCGGGATTCCTGGTGCCAGTGCAGACGCAGAACGGGCTGCTGTCCGTGACTTTCACTGACACCAACGGGAATTTCACCGCGCGGGTCAATGCCAATCAATGGAAAGTAGAGGGCAATGAAGAGGGGCTGATGACTTATGGCTATCTTGCCCTGCAAAACAGCACGACGGTGGACACCTCAACCGGCAGCGTCAGCGGCGTGACAATTGCCGTGCCGAAAGCCACGGCGATTTTTTACGGCACCGTCAAGGACACCTTGAATCATCCGTTGGCCGGGATCAGCCTGAATTCGCAGCAACAGGACAACAACTATCAATATCAATCCGAAGGCATCACGGATGCGAACGGGAATTATGTGGCCGGCGCACTGGCTGGAGATTGGAGCACGGGCGTCAACAGTGACAGCAATCCTACGAACTATGATTTTTCCCAGGGCAACAACGCAACTTTGACCAACGGACAAGCCTACCAGCAAAACTTCACCGCCATTCTCGCCACGAACCACATCACCGGCCATGTTCAGGACAACAACAGCAATCCCATCGGCGGCGTGGCCGTGAGCGCCAATGCGACCATCAGCAGTGTGAATTTTCAGGCACAGGTGGACACCGACACGAGTGGCAATTACTCGCTAAACGTGGCCAACGGAAGCTGGAGCGTCAACGTCAACTGCAACGGCGGGGACGACAGCTTGGACGGGATTCTCGGCAGCGGCAATTATGCCTGTCCGAATCAGCAGAACGTCGTCATCGCCAATAACAGTCAAGCGGCGAATTTCACCGTTCAAGTCTGTGGCGGGGTTGAAATCACGACGACGAGTCCGTTGCCTGATGGCCAGGCCGGTTCGCCTTACGATTTTTTCCTGCAAGCAGCAAGTTGCAATCCCAGCTTCAACTGGTCGCAGACGGCGGGCAGTTTGCCGTTGGGATTTACTTTGGAAACCACCGGCGAGTTGCACGGCACGACCGGTGCCAGCGGGACCTTCAACTTCACGGTGCAAGTGACCGATGGTAACAGCAGCCTAACCAATAAAGCTTTGTCACTGATCATCGCCACCAATTCGGTTCCGCCGCCGCCGTTGAACGTAGTGATGTCCGGTAATCAAGCGGTGGTTTTTTATCCGCAATCCGGCACGAACTACACCTTGCAAACCACCACCAACTTGGCGACCGGCCCGTGGGTGCCGGCGACCAATGGCGTCTCCGTCATCGCGCTCACGTTCAGCAACACCGCACCGGCGGCGTTCTTCCGGCTGCGCTAGCCGCCACACATAAAATAAATTTCCGCGCACGTTTTGTTTTGGCAAGTGCACCATTCACCGATTAACTATGCGCCATGCAAGTTGTTCTCGATTATCTGAAACAAAACCAGGCCCGCTTTGTGACCGAGTTGTGCGAACTGCTCCGTTTCCCCAGCGTCTCCGCGCAGCCGCAGCATAAAAAAGATCTCCGCGCCTGCGCCGAATGGATCGTGAATCACTGTCGTCAGATTGGGCTGGAGACAAAGTTATGCCCCACCGACGGCAATCCCATCGTTCTCGCCAAAACTCCCCGAACAAAAAGCATAGCGACCCGGCCGCACTACATGGTCTATGGCCATTACGATGTGCAACCGCCGGAGCCGCTCGACTTGTGGCACACGCCGCCGTTCGAGCCGCGCATCGAGGGCCGGTCGCTGTTCGCCCGCGGCAGCACGGATAACAAGGGCCAGTTTTTTGCGCATCTCAAGGCCATCGAAGCCTATCTCAAAACCGGCACGTCCCTGCCCTGCGACCTCACGTTCGTGATCGAAGGCGAGGAGGAAGTCGGCAGTGATAGCCTTTCGGATTTCCTGAAAAAAAATCACCGCGAACTGGATTGCGCCGCCGTCGTCATTTCGGACACCGGCATGCCCAGTCCGAAACATCCGGCGCTCGGCTATTCGCTGCGCGGCATCATCGCGTTTGAGATCACGCTGCACGGTCCGGCGCGCGATCTCCATTCCGGCGGCTTCGGCGGCGCGGTGGATAATCCCGCGATGGCCTTGAGCCAGTTGCTCGGCCAGCTCCGCGATAAAAACGGGCGCATCACCATTCCCGGATTCTATGACGGTGTCGCCCCGCTGTCCGCTTACGAACGGAAAGAATACGCCCGCTTGCCCGGCACCGATGCCGGACTGCAAAAGATGCTCGGCGTGAAAAAATTGTTTGGGGAACGCGGCTTCAGTTCCAGCGAGCAGCGCAGCGCGCGGCCCACCTTCGAGATCAACGGCCTCACCAGCGGTTATCAGGGCGAAGGCAGCAAGACCATCATTCCGTCCTGGGCGCGGGCCAAGATCACCTGCCGCCTCGTGCCGAACCAAAAACCGGAACAGGTCCGCAAGGCCGTCTTGGCGCATCTGAAGAAGATTTGTCCGCCGACCGTGCGGATGGAGATCGAGTCGGGTCACGGCGCGGAGGCGTATCTGGTCTCGCCCACCGGACCCAAGGCACAGGCCGCGTTGCGCGCCCTGGAAAAAGCGTTCGGCTGCAAACCAGTTTTGATGCGGGAGGGCGGCTCGATCCCGATAGTGAATCAGTTCAAAAAGATTCTCGGCGCAGATTCACTGCTGCTCGGCCTTGGCCTGCCGGACGACTGCGCTCATTCGCCCAACGAGAAATTCAGCCTCGACTCTTTTGCCAACGGCCAGCGCATGAGCGCGCTGCTGTGGCAGGAACTGGTGCGATGATTTGGAAGTGGAGCGCGAGCTGTCCCAACTCGCAGCGCATCCATTGGCCAGCCAACCGCAGCGGATTGGGACAATCCGTCAAGACTCAACAGCAACCGGTTCAGCGGCGGCGGGCCTGGGACGATGCAGTACCATCACGTTGCCGACGCGCATGACGAGATGGCTCGCGGTTTTTTCCGCCAGTTGCGGCGCGAGTTCCTTCTTCTGCTCCTTGAACTCCGCGAACTTGATCTTCACGAGTTCATGCTGCGCCAGCGCCTGGTCCACGGAACGGATGAAGCCCTCACTCAACCCCGCCTTCCCGACTTTGAGCATGGGTTCGAGCTGCTGCGCGGCGGCCTTGAATTTACGGATCTGCGAGTTGTTCAGTGGTTCGAGCATTGAGACTGGAGTTTAAATCACTTTTCCCGAAACACCAGATTCAATCTGGTCAACTTGGAGTGCGGCCGTCCCCGGCCGCTGCAACTACCGCACACCCGCAAGCTGGGGAACTTGCCAAGTCGCATCGGCACTCTCACGTTGCTGCGCCCGGGGACGGGCGCACTCCGGAATCTGACCCGAACACCACCGCTGACAGGGCGTTCCCAATACTCACGAAGCGTCCCGGTTCAATTTGTATTCCGAGACCGTCCAGGCCGTTTCCGCCGAGGCATACCAGTCACCCAAGATCAGTTCCAGATGTTCTGCGCAGGTTTCACCAAAGTCCGTTGCGCGATTCGCCTTGAGCAGAGCCAGCAACTTTTCCCCATCCAGATTGGCGCGGCAAAAGCGCATCACGGTGATGTGCGCCGTGTTGATTTTGTATCGTGTATCCAGCTGGTCGCCGAGTTGGTGTTGTCGCAGCGTTTCCCGCAGATCATCCCGGAGCTGCGCCAAGGTGTCGTCCATGGGAAATCCCTGGATCATCACGCCGCCCCGCGAGGCGGTGACGCCCTGGAACGTGATGGAAAATTTGCGGTGGCGTTTCAAGACCGCATCCATGACAGCCTGATATTCCGCCAAAGGATGGATTTGATCCCGCCAGGATTCCGATCCGGGAATGATGGACAGGACCGTGACATGAAATTCTTCCGGACGATAAAAATACTGGCCGGGGGCTGCTTCCGACAGTTCGTGCAGAAAATGATTGATTGAAGATTGCACCGTCCGGTTTGGACGCAGGGCCACGGAAAGGCCCCGGCGCAAATCACGTGATTTATCCGGCAGATGGCGGTCAAGCTCCCAATCGTTCCGTTCAAAGGCAGCAACCGCTTCCTGCCACAGCCGCTCGTAAATCTGCCGGGGTCCGTTCAACTCGCCGCCCATAGTTGCAGTTCGGTTGCCAGCCGTTCCAGCGGCAGGCCGACAACATTGCTGAATGATCCGGAAATCTCGGACACGATCCATTCGCCATGCTCCTGGATCGCGTAGGCGCCGGCCTTGTCCAGCGTATGCACCGCCGCGAGATAGTCGGTGATCGTCGCATCGTTGAAGGAGCGAAACAGGACGTCGGTGCTGACGGCAAAGATGCGTTCACGGTGGGTGCGGAGATGCATGAGACAAACTCCGGTCACCACCTGATGCGTGCGACCCTGCAGCCGCTGGAGCATCCCCCGTGCGTCAGCCAGATCGCGCGGTTTGCCCAGGATTTCACCGTCCAGGAATACCAGCGTGTCCGCGCCCAGCACCAGGTCGTCGGGAATTTTCTTGGCCACCGCCCGCGTCTTGCGATGCGCGTTGAGCTGGCAGATCTCCAGCGGGGAAAGATGCTCGTGCATCACCTCCGTCGCAGCGCTGGGCACGACGCGGAACTCCACAGGTAGCTGACGCAGCAACTCCGCACGGCGCGGCGAAGTGGAGGCCAGGATGAGTGGCGGCAAATTCACCGGCCCAGTCTAAGCACAAACCACCAAGGTGTCGAGCGGCAGAACAGAATGACAGACGGAAGGTGAAGCTTAATTCAACGAACCATTCACATTCACGCTCAGATGCCGGAAAATATAAACCGTCACCAGCATGAGGACAAGGACAGCCGCTCCGGTGAAAAACCGGATCTGTTTTTGATGCCGGGATAGACGCTGCTTGTTCCTTTGCCTCAAAGCCTGGTGCCCTGCCACGCGTCGTTCCCGCCGACTATTTTTTAACCCTCCCATTTCGGATCAGATTGCACCAAAAATTTCTTCCCAAGTCCAGACGTGGTTTGAAATCCCCGCTTCCATTGCTGACGTCGCTTGCCTCGTTGAGTGAACGCGCCTGGAACGGCAGTTCACAAGCAACGCCCTGCCCACCGTCCGCGTCACATCGCAAACACCGCGTGGAAAAACTTTTTGCCGCCGAACAGCCAGATCATCGCCGCCACCGCAATGTAAGGCCCATAGGGCATGCGTGAAGACCATTCGCGTTTGCGCAGCAGGATCAAAACGATGCCCGCCGCCGCCCCGATTAAGGAGCTCACCATCAGCGAAAACACCGCGCCCTGCCAGCCGATGAACGCACCGATGGCGCCCATGAATTTCACATCGCCAAAACCCATGGCTTCGCGCGGCAGGACGATTTCCCCGGTCATTGCCTCCATGTAAGCCACGTCGGACGGGTTCAATTCCTCATCCCCGATCCGCAATGAGGAGACGGAAAGCCGCACGTCCACGTCTTTGTAACTGCGGTCCACGAGTTCCACGGTGCGCGCCTGCAGGACAATCGTGTCCGACTTGCGATAGAACAATTCCTCGTAGGGAATCTGCTGTTCGGGCAGACACACGGCGGTCTCGGTGAAAATGATTTTGGTGTCCGGCGCCAGCTTCAGCTTCTGGCGGCCAAAAAGCAGTTTGCCCAACCGCAGGACGCCGTAGATGATTCCTGCGCCGACCGCGATGCCAAGCAAGCCTTGAACCATTCCCCCGGCATACGTCCTCGCATCGTGCAGCGACGGCAGCAGAAACGAAACCGCGAAGCCAACACCGATGCCGCCCAAGGTGATCTCGTCCGGGATGATGAAATGCTCGAAATCGATGAAGGTGGCGCAAATCAGTCCGGCGAGGAAGAGGCTGTAAACCAGCGCGGTCAGCATGGCGTGCGAAGAATTGTCCGGATCGCCGAACCTCAGCCAGCAGCTCAGGAACGCCAGGCCCGTGATCAGCTCCACAATGAAATAGCGCGGGGAGATGGGCGCGGCGCAATTTTTGCAGCGGCCTTTCAGCGCCAGCCAGGTCACCAGCGGGAAGTTCAGGTAGAACGGGATCGCATATTTGCAATGCGGGCAGTGCGACGGCGGTGAAACAACGCTCAGATCCAGCGGCATCCGGTAGATGCACACGTTCAAAAAACTGCCGACGATGCAGCCAAAGGTAAAAAAACACAGCGACCAGAAATGAAAGGGCACCAACGCCCAGTTATGCATGTCGAAAATCGCGTTAATGCCCATAAATATTTTGTTCCAGCGCGCGGCGCATCACTTCGAGCGGCGCGGGGTGTCCCGTCCAGATCTCAAACGCCCTCGCGCCTTGATGCAGCAGCATACCAAGTCCATTGGCCGTGCGACAGCCCGCAGTCCTGGCCGTCCGGAGCAGCGTCGTTTCCGCCGGACGATAGATCATGTCGTAAACCGCTGCGGTCTGCTTCAAGGAAAATTGCTGTTCGTCCAGCGCCGAGGCGTCGCCCGCCTTCAAGCCCAGCGACGTGGCGTTGATCACCAGATCAACGGGAGTCTTCGGGTAGCCGACGGAAACCTTCACCGCAGGAAACCGCTCGATGATTTCGCCGGCCACCGCATGGGCCTTGGTTTCGGTGCGGTTCACCAGAAAAAGCTCAGCGACCTTTTCCGCCGCGAGCCGCAACGCCGCCGTCTGCCCCGCCCCGCCCGCGCCCAGCAACAGCACCCGCGCGCCGCGCGGTTCCAGTTTCAAATCCTCGCGCAATGACGTAATGATCGCGTCCGCGTCGGTGTTGAAACCGACCGCGCGGATTTCGTGGAGCGCGGGCGGCTCGCCCGCATGGCCTGAGGAACTCGCAGGCGAGCCGCCTGCGCTCCCGTCAAATTTGATCGTATTCACCGCGCCCCAGTGCTTGGCCGATTCGTCCAGCGCATCCACCATGTCCACCGCGAGCAGCTTGTGCGGCACGGTTAAATTGATCCCGGCAAAGCCCATCGCCTTTGCGCCCTCGATGGCGGCGCGGAGTTTTTTCGGATCCACTTCAAACGCGAGATAGCGCCAGTCCAGCCCGAGCGCGGCGAAGGCGGCGTTGTGCATCGCGGGCGACGCCGAATGGCGGATGGGCGAGCCATAGACCGCGCAGAGGCGCGTGGCGGCATTGATGGCGGGTTGAACCGGCTGTGGCACGCGCCATTTATATTCGGCCACGGCGCGAGTTCAAAGCGCAAAGTCCGGTGGAGATTTCAGGATGGTGGTATTGCCAGCCGCGTTTCCGTCCGGCACCCATGCTCCGGTGCCCTGTTAGGCATCATTTGGACATGGTCTAATCCGGCCATGCAAATGAATCTCTCACGCAGTCTTCAAGTGATGTGAACCAACTCGAATCCATTCCCATATTCAACCACTCACCCGAACGCCCAAGTAACCCCCAAGGACATCGAGGTCCGAAGCCATGCTCACAATATGCGAAAGCTGTATTTGATGAAGGATGCTCTGCCACAATCCAGCATGGATGCGTCTCGTTTAACTCGCCGTAATCCCAAGGCCGCTGCTCGCAGTGTGGTGGCACAAGCAAACCACGAATTAGGGAGACTGTTCTCGGATTTGAAATCCGCGTCAACTCTGTCTCAACTAAAGCTAAAATGTCGGAAGCAGTCATCGCAGGTGATCTAACTATTGCGTGGATTGCACTTCTGCGGCCAATCAAATCACGTTTCAGCTTAATGGCAAGGGCAAAGGCGGCGGCAGCGCCGTCGGCGCGGCATATTTGTAGAAACCGTCCCACAAGAATTCCAAGCTCCGCTAGGAGCGACATATTCCGCCCGTCCGCCCGCAGATGTCGCTCCTACGGAGTTTGATGATTCGTTTGATTCGGATTTCTACAAATATGCCAGCCCTACGGGCTTTTCTGGTCAACCTTGGCGTTCTTGGCGCCTTGGCGGTTTATCTTAATACTCCGCATTGATTTTATTCCGCCCGGCGAATTGACACGCGCGGACAATTTTGCGGAAATGTGCGGAAGCAATTTTACCACGCCAATGCCCGACAAGACCATCTCCACCGAATCGCTGCAACAAGAAGGCCGCACCTTCCCACCCTCACCCGCAGTCGTGAAGCACGCGCTCATCAACGCCTCGCAATACGACGCGCTGTATGCCCGCTCCATCAGCGATCCGGACGCATTCTGGCTGGAGCAGGCGCAGTCGCTGGAATGGTTCAAGCCGCCGACCGTCGCCCGGAAGTTTGACTGGCACAGCGACGCCCGGAAAATCCAGCACACGTTCTTCGAAGACGGCCAGCTCAACCTCACGGTCAACTGTCTCGACCGGCATCTCAAGACGGCGACGCGCGACAAGGTGGCCATCCTCTGGCAGGGTGAACCCGAAGAGGACGTCAAAAAGATCACCTACGCGGAATTGCACGCGGACGTGTGCAAGTTCGCCAATGTGCTGAAATCCCTCGGCATCAAGAAAGGCGACCGGGTGGCGATTTACATGCCGATGATTCCCGAGGCCGCCGTGGCCATGCTCGGCTGCGCGCGCATCGGCGCGATTCATTCCGTCGTGTTCGGCGGGTTCAGCGCGGATTCACTGGCCGGCCGCATCAATGATTCCGAATGCAAACTGCTCATCACGGCGAACGTCTCATTGCGCGCGGGCAAAAGCCTTCAGCTCAAGGCGCTCGCCGATACCGCGCTTCAGCACACGCCGAGCATCAAGAACGTCGTCGTCATCAAACGCAACAACGAACCTTGCAACATCACTGCCGGACGCGATGTCTGGTATCACGAAATGATGGCCAAGGCTCCGGCCGATTGCGCGCCGGAAAAATTGAACGCGGAAGATTATCTCTTCATCCTTTATACGTCCGGTTCGACTGGCAAGCCCAAGGGCGTCGTCCACAGCACGGCAGGTTATCTGCTCTGGACTTCGCTCACGCACAAATACGTTTTCGACATCCACGAGAACGACGTTTATTTCTGCACCGCCGACATCGGCTGGGTCACCGGCCACAGCTACGTTGTTTACGGTCCGCTCTGCAACGGCGGGACAACATTGATGTTCGAGGGCGTGCCGACGTTCCCCGATGCGGGACGCTTCTGGAAGATCGTCGAGAAGTTCAAGGTCAATTCCTTCTACACCGCGCCCACCGCCATCCGCGCCCTCATCCGGCTCGGCGATGAATGGCCGGCCAAATACGATTTAAGTTCGTTGCGCGTGCTCGGCACCGTCGGTGAACCGATCAATCCCGAAGCGTGGATGTGGTATCACCGCGCCATCGGCCACGAGCGTTGCCCCATCGTGGACACCTGGTGGCAGACCGAGACGGGCGGACATTTGATCACGCATCTGCCGGGCGCGCACACGCTCAAGCCCGGCAGCGCCGGCCGGCCGTTCTTCGGCGTTGAACCCGTTGTCTTACGCGATGACGGCTCCGAATGCCGCCCGAATGAAGGCGGCAAGCTGTGCATCAAAACTCCGTGGCCCGGCATCATGCGCACGACGTGGGGCGACCATGACCGGTTCATCAACACCTATTTCGCCACGTTCAAGAACATGTATTTCACCGGCGATGGCTGCCGCATTGATGCCGACGGCGACTACTGGCTGCTCGGCCGCGTGGATGATGTGGTGAACGTCTCCGGCCATCGCATCGGCACGGCGGAAGTCGAAAGCGCACTGGTGAGCCATCCGAAGGTCGCCGAGGCCGCCGTCGCGCCCATGCCGCACGATATCAAGGGCCAGGCCCTCTACGCCTTCGTGACCTTGAAGAACGGCATTGCCGAAAGCGATGAGTTGAAAAAGGAACTGGCGAATCATGTCCGCAAGGAAATCGGTGCGATTGCCGTGCCGGATAAAATCCAGTTCGCGCCCGGGCTGCCGAAGACGCGGTCGGGGAAAATCATGCGCCGCATCCTGCGCAAGATCGCCGAGAACCAGACCGACCAGATCGGCGATGTCTCCACGCTGGCCGAGCCGGCGGTGGTGGAGGCGCTGGTCCGAGGGAAGCAGTAAACACTTTCAAAACGTAGGAGTCGAAGGTAACGAGACTCTGACTTGGCCTTGGTTTTGTCCGGATTTTTAAAAAGGGGGGAAACCGATTTGAGTCTAGTCACGTCGTCGCCTACAAAGGCTGATGGCAGGAGACGAAGTGACGAGACTCATTTCAAATCTGGAATTCGGGATTTTGAAATCGGAACTTAAAGTTAGAGCCTCCTGACGTCGGCTCCTACATGACATGGCGCGGTTCTTGGAGCTTCCCTTTGCGAACGTAGCGGCGTCTCGGCAGAGCGCCGCTGTTTGATCCGGAATGCGGCGCTCTGCCGAGACGCCGCTACATCTTCACTGCACGCCGACGCGGTAGAAGTAGGGACCGCCGTTGGTTGTGGTAGCGTCGGTGTAACTGGTCGTGCCGGTTTGGCCAACAATGTTGCTCTGAATGGAAGAGAAGCTTGGCTGCGTCAGGAGACGCTACCCTGGAAATAATATTTTCATATGGGGCGGTTGCGCCGGTCGGGACACTGGTCAAAATAGCAGTCTTCATTCGCGTTCTTGCGCACCGCCGCAAAAACATTATACTTGTCCGCAATGAAATTTGCTCTGGCAATTCTGGTTTACGTGGTGATCGCCCTGATTTTGGGCGCGGGCATTCTGCAGGTGGTGCATGGCCAGCCGTGGCTGCTTATTGCCGGCGCGGTCGGGTTCATCGTCGCGTTTGCCCGCATCGGCTGCAAGTCTCACTGAGCTTTAGGGGATGGCATCTGGCGTCTGGCGTCCAGGTTCTGGGGGGTTACCTTACATTTATTTGCTCCTCCGCAGATCACCCAAATCCTAGAACCGAGAACCCAGCCCCAAGATCCAAGACCCTAGATCCGAACTTCCAGACCCGATCTCACTTCGTCGGAACGGGGAACTTCGTCTGCATCCCCCCGATGATTTGCGACGCACTCGAGCCAGTGGCGCTCATAGCTCCCGCAAACACCCCGGACGCATAAGCCGTGGCGGTGGAGGTGCCTTGAACGCCGAAAGCCTGGTTGCCAAAATAAACGATGCTCGTGCCGGGCAAGGCCAGGCTGTTCCCCGGCCAATAATTCGCATAGGGAGCCAGTTGCCCCGGCTTGCTCAAGGCAGTCACATCATAGACTCCAGGAATCGCCCCTGGATACGTCGGCGTGTTCACCGGCGTGTTTCCCGCCGCGCCAAAGATCACAATGTTGTCGGCCAGCGCCAGCTTGACCACTCCGTCCAGAACCGAACTGTCGCCCGCGCTGCCGAGGCTCAGATTCAAAACATTCGCGCCACTATCAACGGCCTTTTGAATTCCCAGCGCGACGAACCACGAGGTGGTGGTCTGATTCCCACCATAAACATCCACCGGCTGGATTTGCACCGAACTGACACCACCCGCCGCCTGCTGCGCGATCGCTTCCAAAATCGTATAGGCCATGGCCGTGCCGTGCGTCATCTCCGTGTTATCCGCCGGAGCGTCCCCGGCCACGGAAAGCTGCGGCAGAACAAATTTATCCAGCGAGGATCCGAGCGATTGCACATTCATGTCGATCAGACCGACGACGACCTTGCCCGAACCACCCGGCGGATTGAGCGTCAGTGAAATCGGGCCGCCGGGGGCATTGGCGAGCGGTACCGTCGCAGGTGGCGGGTCGAAGGAATAATTGTAATCCACATCCAGCACATCGCTGTTATTTTTCAGTTGTCCCAGTGCCGCATCCGTTGCGGCAGCATCACCGAACTGCAAAAGATAGACGCCAAGCTTGTCCATGCGCCCGATGATTTTTGCGCCCATCAGTTTGGCCAGCGCTTCCATATCCGTGCCCGGTTTAACACGGACGAGCAATTGATTAGCCACACGCCTGGCGGGTTTGGCAACAACGACCCGGCGCGTCGCGTTCTGCATGGTGGTGCGGAAGACGTAGAGGAGCGACGGGCCGTTGGTCTGCGGCACCAGCGCAAAGTTCAAATCGCCGAGGAGCATCTTCAGCGCCTCGCCCGAGGGCAGGTCCTTAAATTTGGCGGAAACATTTCGTTCCGCGCCCGGCTCGACAAAAATCTTCCATTCCGCCGCCAGGGCGAGCTTTTCCAAAAGCGGCCACAACTGCATGCTGCGCACGTCGGCGTCCACGCGGTCAGCGGCCTTGTGCCAGACGACGGAGTTGGTATTGGCCGCGTGCGTCACGAAGGCGGAGGCCAGCAGCAAACCGAACCAGAGTTGGCGGAGCTTAAACATTGCCTTCACAGACGGTTTGAGCGCACATAAGGTTAAAGCGTTCAGTTATTTCTTTGCGGTCACGGTTTTGATCCACGCCTGATGGTCCAGATACCAGCGGATCGTTTCGCGGATGCCCTGCTCAAATTTGTGCGCCGGCGTCCAGCCAAGTTCGCGCTGGATCTTCGTGGCGTCAATCGCATAACGACGGTCGTGGCCGGCGCGGTCCTTGACAAACGAAATCAGCTTGCGCGAACCGCCACCGAGCGCGGGCATGAATTCATCCACCGTGTCGCAGATCAATTCCACGATGCGGAGGTTGGCCCATTCGTTGTGGCCGCCGATGTTGTAAGTCTCGCCCAGCCTCCCCTGCCCCAACACCGTCCACAACGCTTCGGCATGATCGCGCACATAAAGCCAGTCCCGCACGTTCATGCCGTCGCCATAAACGGGAATCGCTTTTCGCGCGAGCACGTTCTGGATGATGACGGGGATGAGCTTTTCAGGAAATTGGAACGGGCCGTAATTGTTTGAGCAGTTCGTGATGACCGTCGGCAGACCGTAAGTGTGATGATACGCGCGCACGAGCATGTCGCTGGATGCCTTGCTCGCCGAATACGGCGAATTCGGCGCGTAGGGTGTGGTCTCGGTGAACAACCCGGTGGCACCGAGCGAACCGTAAACCTCATCGGTTGAGACGTGGTGGAATCGGAAGTTGGTTGAGAGTTGAGAGTTGAGAGTTGAGAACCAGCAGGCGCGGCACGCTTCGAGCAGATTGAAGGTGCCGGTGATGTTGGTGGAGATAAAATCGCCCGGCCCGGTGATGGAACGGTCAACGTGTGACTCCGCCGCGAGATGCATCACATGCGTGATGGCGTGCTGTTCCACGACCCGCAACGTCGCCGCCTTGTCGCGCAAATCCACCTGCTCAAAGACATACTTGGGATGTTTGGAAACGCTCTCCAGATTCGCCAGATGACCGGCGTAGGTGAGGCAATCGAGATTGACCAACTTCGCGATGCGCGCATCGTCAATGACGTGATGGATGAGATTCGAGCCGATGAAGCCCGCGCCGCCGGTGATCAGAAGGTTCATAGTTAAAAGTTGAGGGTTGAGAGTTATTCGGGCTGCCAGTTTTGAAGCGAATGTTCCAACGCTTCCTCAACCCCGCGAATCTTCACGCCCGCCGCCTGGAGTTTGGTTGTGTCCATGACACAGTTGGAACGCGGCGTCTTGGCCGCCACTTTGTAAAACTCCTCGTCGCTCGCCCAGAACTCAAATTTCCTGGCCGGCTTCAAATGCTTTTCAATCAGCTGCACGACATGCCTGGTCGTGACAAAACCCGGATTGGTCACATTGTAAATGCCAAACGGCGCGCGGAGTTCCCACGTATCCAGACATGCCTTCACGAAGTCGGCGCGATGCGAAACCGAGTTGACGTTGTCGTAAACCTTCGCATAACGCTGGACCTTGCTCAGGTAATTCCGCGCATTGTCGAATTCATCGAACGGAATCCGCAGGCGCCAGATGTAACTTTGGCCGATCCCCGCAATCGCCTCCTCGCCCAGCGCCTTGGTGCCGCTGTAAAAGCTGCACGGCTCGTCCCGGAAAGAAAAATTCGGCGTGTCCGTCTCGGTGAAACCATGGACGGCTTGCAGCGTTTTTTCGACGAGCGCGCGAAGTTCCGGCTTGGTGAAATCCTTTTCCGCCTGCAACTGTCCGTGGACGGACACTTTCGCGCCCGAATAAATGCAGCCGGACGAAACGTGTCCCCACGGAATTCCCGCCGTCGCGCAGGCGTGCGCGACCGTCTGGGGAAACAGCGTGTTCCCTTGCAGGGTGTCGGCCTTGTGCAATTCGCAGGCATCCACGTTCGGTTTGCCCGTGTAACCCGCGGCATTGACGACAAACGACGGCGTGCTGGTTTTGAGAAAATCCAGCAACGCGCCGAAGCGCGTGTAATCAATTTGCTGGCGTGACAGTGGGATAAAATCTTTTTTGCGCCGCTGTAATTCCTTTGCGAAGGCCTGGCCAATGTAACCGGTGGCACCTAAAAGTAAGATCATAAATTTTAACCAAGAATGGACACGGATGGACACGGATAAAAAACCAGAATAACGCAGAGGCGCAGAGAACGCAGACACTCGCTGAGGCAACTTAAAATCTTTGCGCCGCTCCGCGTCCTCTGCGTCTCTGCGTTCAGCCCGCCGTCCGGGCCTTCGTGTTTATTGGTGTTCATTCGGGTTCAGTTTTTCAACCGTTTTGCCTCGGCCACCACTTCGGCGAGATAATCGCGATATTCGCAATTGGGGATTTTGCCGACGAGTTCGTCAAGCTGCGCCAGCGAGACGAAACCCTGCCGGAAAGCGGATTCCTCGGGGCAGCCGATCTTGATACCGGCGCGCTTCTCGATCGTTTGCACATAAGCCGACGCATCGTGCAGGCTGCTGCTCGTGCCCGCATCCAGCCACGCGAAGCCGCGGTTCAACCGATGCACGCGCAGCGTGCCGCGACGGAGATATTCCACGTTCACCGCCGTGATTTCCAATTCGCCGCGCGCCGAAGGTTTCAGGGCTTTTGAAATGGCAACCACGTCATTGTCGTAAATGTAAAGTCCCGGCACGGCGTAATTGCTCTTGGGCGCTTTCGGTTTTTCCTCGATGGAAACCGCCCTGCCGTCCACGTCAAATTCCACCACGCCGTAGCGTTCCGGATCGTTGACATGATAACCGAAAATTGTCGCGCCGGATTTGAAGTCGGCAAACGCGCGCTGGAACGTATCGCCACCATAGAAAATGTTGTCGCCCAGAATCAGCGTGACCGCGTCCGAGCCGATGAAGCTTTCCGCGATGAGAAACGCCTGCGCGATGCCGGCCGGTTTGGCCTGCTCGCGATATTCAATCGCCAGACCCCAGGCGCTGCCGTCACCGAGCAGCTGCTTGAAGCGCGGCAGATCGTGCGGGGTGGAGATCAGGCAAAATTCACGGATGCCACTCTCGATCAAAGTCGTGAGCGGGTAATAAACCATCGGTTTGTCGTAAACCGGCTGGAGCTGTTTGCTTGCCACGAGCGTGAGCGGATACAGCCGCGAACCGGCGCCGCCAGCCAGGATGATGCCTTTCATTAAAAACAGCTTAAAAAGGATTGGGTGAAATGGAAAGCGGAAGTTCTCAAAGGTAATAGCTTTGACAGCATTATTTGATTTGATACTAAATCTGACCAATGAGCAGGCCTAAATCCCCAAAGTTTGGTTCTGCCGCCTTCACATTGATCGAGCTTTTAGTGGTGATTGCCATTATCGCCATACTTGCGGCCATGCTTTTACCGGCGCTAAGCCAAGCCAAAGAAAGAGCCCGGCGAGCGAAGTGCATCAGTAATCTTCGCCAGATTGGCCTTGCTACGGTCATGTATGTTGACGATTTTAACCAGTGGTTGCCAACCGGACACTGGACTCCTCAAAACCCCTGGCCGGGCGAAAGCACGCTCACGTTGGCAGAAATTTGTTCTTTGGGATACCCTGTGAATATAGGAATTTTGATCTCGGAAAAATATCTCCCTGAAGTTGCCGGCGTTGAATTTTGTCCGTCTCGTCGTGATGGCGACCGGCTGTCTATTGCCGGAATGCCCTCTGCTCCTCTCGGCTGGTCGCAATGGCGTCTACCGGCACCGGCGCATTGCGAGGCTTCCTATACCTACCGTGGCCCACGCAAGTGGAACTGGACAACCACCACGCCGTTCTGTCTGGCGGCCGATGCAGCCTACATGGACACGGGAAACGACGGAGTTTATCTCGGCACATTTATGGGCGCGCCGATGTGCCACGGTGGCGGATATTACAACACGCTTTTTTCCGACGGCAGCGTGCGAATGTATATTGATCGAACGAATCAATTCAAGCAATTCAACCACTATCAGCAGGAACAAGTGATGAATTTGTTTACCGCACTGCAGCACTGACGTAAAGAAGCCCCGTTCACTCGAACGGGGCTCTGTTAAATTAAACTTCCGCTTTAGCATGTCACTGCACCTTCGGCCGCCGCCTTCTGGTTGAACACCAGCTTTTCCTTGTCGCTCGTGACGAGGATGGGTTCGCCCGGCTGCAAGCTGCCTTTGAGAATTTCCTCGGCGAGCGGATCTTCCAGGAAGCGTTCCACCGCCCGGCGCATCGGCCGCGCGCCGTATTGCGGGTCGTAGCCTTTCTCCACCAGAAAATCCTTCGCCTTGTCGTCGAGTTCCAGCTTGATGTTCTTGTGACGCAGGCGTTCGACCACCTTGTCCGCTTCCAGCGTGAGAATCTGGATGAGGTCAGGCTTGGTGAACGAGCGGAACACAATCACGTCGTCGAGCCGGTTCAAAAATTCCGGACGGAACGTCCGCTTGGCCTCGTCCAAAATCCGTTCGCGCATCTTCTCGTAGGTGCTTTCGTCCGTGATGGGCGAGAAGCCGAGCGTGGATTGCTTCTTGATCGTGTCCGAACCGACGTTCGAGGTCATCAAGATGATCGTGTTGCGGAAATTCACGACGTGGCCGGTGTTGTCGGTCAGCTTGCCGTCTTCAAGGATTTGCAACAGCAGATTCCACACATCGGGATGCGCCTTCTCGATTTCATCGAACAACACGACGGAATACGGATTGCGCCGGACTTTTTCCGTGAGCTGACCGCCTTCCTCGTAGCCGACGTAGCCGGGCGGCGAACCGATGAGCCGCGAGACATTGAACTTCTCCATGTATTCGCTCATGTCCAGATGGATGAGCGATTTTGCATCACCAAACATTTGTTCGGCGAGCGTCTTGGCGAGCAAGGTTTTGCCGACGCCGGTCGGGCCGAGCAGAAGAAAAGTCCCAATCGGGCGCTTCGGATCCTTCAAGTCCGCGCGCGAACGGCGCAATGCCTTGCAGAGTGCGGAAACACCCTCACGCTGACCGATGACGACTTTTTCCATCTCAGTCTCGACCGTGAGCAGCCGTTGCGTCTCGTCCTGGCCCATGCGCTTGAGCGGAATGCCCGTCCATTTTGCCACGATGTGCAAAATGTCATCCTCGTCCACAACGATGCGTTTCTCCTCGCCCGCCTTGCGCCAGTTGAGCAGCAGCGTCTCCAGTTTTTCCTTCGCCTGTTTTTCCTGGTCGCGCATCTGCGCTGCGCCTTCGAAATCCTGGTTCTTGATGGCCTTTTCCTTTTTGCCTTTGATCTCCTCGATCTCGGCTTCCATCGTTTTGCTTTCCGGCGGGCGGGTCATCGTGCTGATGCGGGCGCGGGAACCAGCCTCATCCAGCACATCAATTGCCTTGTCCGGCAAAAACCGGTCGGTGATGTAACGGTCAGAAAGTTTCACGGAAGCTTCGACGGCCTTGTCGGTGAACTCAGCCTTGTGATGTTCCTCGTATTTGTGGCGCACACCCTTGAGGATCGTGATCGCGTCCTCAATCGAAGGCGCCTCCACTTTCACCGATTGAAAGCGACGTTCGAGGGCGGCGTCCTTCTCGATGTATTTGCGGTATTCGTTGAGTGTGGTCGCGCCAACGCACTGCATCTCGCCGCGGGACAGCGCGGGCTTGATGATGTTGCTCGCATCCATTGTGCCTTCCGCCGAACCGGCGCCGACGATGGTGTGCAATTCGTCAATGAAGAGAATGATGTTCTTCGCGCGGCGGATTTCGTCCATGACCGCCTTGATGCGCTCCTCAAACTGGCCGCGATATTTCGTGCCGGCGACCATGAGGGCGAGGTCGAGCGTGATGACGCGTTTGCTGCGCAGAATTTCCGGCACGTTGCCGGCCGCGATTTCCTGCGCCAGGCCTTCGACGATGGCCGTCTTGCCCACGCCCGCTTCGCCGAGCAGGACCGGATTATTTTTTGTGCGACGGCAGAGAATCTGGATGACGCGTTCGATCTCGTTCTTGCGACCGATGACCGGGTCCATGTCGCCCTTGCGCGCGATTTCCGTCAGGTCGCGGCCGAACGCCTTGAGCGCGGGCGTTTTGACCTCGCCCTTTTTCTCCGGACCGGCGGCGGCTTTTTCGCCCGGGGCGCCTTCCGGCGGGATGGCCGATTCTTCGCTGGCAAAATTCGGATCCAGTTCCTTCAAGATTTCCTGACGGCACTGCTCGATGTCCACGTCGAGATTCTTCAACACTTTGGCGGCCACGCCGTCGCCTTCGCGCAACAGGCCGAGGAGAATGTGTTCCGTGCCGACGTAAGTGTGATTGAGCGCCTTGGCTTCCTTGGAGGCGAGCGCGAGAACTTTTTTCACGCGCGGCGTGTAGGGAATGTTGCCGACCATCTTCTGGTCCGGGCCGGTGCCGACCTGCTTCTCGACTTCCATGCGGACGGTTTCGAGATCGAGACCCATCTTCTGGATGACGTTCACCGCCACGCCCTGCCCCAGCTTGATCAGGCCGAGCAGGAGATGCTCCGTGCCGAGGAAGTTGTGATTGAAGCGGTCGGCCTCCTTGCGTGCCAGCGCGAGCACCTGCTGCGCGCGCGGCGTGAAATTGCTCATGGATTCATCGCTCATACTTGAATCATAATGCAACGAGTCCGGCGATTTGTCCAATGCGTTTGAGAAATTCAACGCAGTCACGGCGAAAACAAATTTCAGCTCGACAGAAAACCAGTTTGGGGGATGATTTATAAATGCTCTGCGAAAAATGTCAGGAACGTGAAGCAACAATTTTTTTGGTCATCGCGAAGAAAACATCGGCACCAAAATCAGATCACAACCTTTGCGAGGTTTGTTTTCAAAAAGACTTCGCGCAATCTCGTGAATTTCAGAAGTTCAAGCAAGCAAAGGTAAAACACGGTGTTTCTTGTGGCTGGACATCCTACAATCCAACCGAACTTCAGCGTGAAGAATCTTAGTTAACTTTTTAATTCCCCGCTTTCGGCGGTTTCACACTGGGCCGGCTGACGTTTTTCAGGCGCTCGCGCACCATGTCGGAACGCAGAAGATCGCGTTCCTCGGCGGAAAGCTTGTCTGAAAATTGTTTTTGCAAATGCGCCGGCTGCGTGATGATGAACAATTCATCCACGAGCGAACGGTCCACTTCGGGGAACAATCCCAAATCCACTCCCAGCCGCATCAACGACAGCAGGTTCATCGTTTCCTTCGAGGAAATGCTGTGTGCGTTCGCCAGAATGCCGTAGGCGCGCCCGATGTGATTGAAGACCGTCTTGGTCTTTTTCTCCAGCAACGTCTGCCGCGCGTTCTCCTCGTGCTCGATGATCTGTAACAAAACCTTGTCCAACCGCTCCACAATCGTGGTTTCGGTTTCGCCGAGCGTCATCTGGTTCGAAACCTGAAATACATTGCCGAGCGCCTCGGTGCCTTCGCCGTAAAGCCCGCGCACCGCCAGGCCGAGTTTGTTGACGGATTGGATGATCGGATTGATCTGCTCGGCCAGCACGAGTCCGGGCAGATGCAGCATCGCGCTGACGCGGATGCCCGTGCCGAGATTCGTCGGGCACGCGGTCAGATAACCGAGTTCGTTGCTGAACGCGTAATCGAGTTTCTTTTCGAGTTGCGAATCAAAATGGTCAATCGCGCTCCACGCCTGGCGCAATTGCAAACCGGGCCGCAACGCCTGCATCCGCAGATGATCTTCCTCGTTGATCATCACGCAAAACGTTTCCTCGCGGTTCAAAACCAAGCCGCTGCCGGAACTTTTCGCGGCGTGTTCGCGGCTGATGAGATGGCGTTCCACCAGAATCTGTTTGTCGAGCGCGCCGAGATTGTCCATCGCCTCGGAAAAAGCGTCCTTCATCTCCGGCAGGCTTTCGACGGCGGGACGGATCGTTTCCAGCACTTTGATGCGCTCGGGCTTTTTCGCCCAGCCGGGATAGGCGGCGTCCTTGAGATTGCGCGCCAGCCGCACACGGCTCGACATGACGATGCGGTCGTGCGGACCATGCAATCGCGTGGCCTCCGCCGGCGTGATGAGAAATTTGTAGATGTCCATGGTCAAACTTATTTCTTGGCGGACTCCGGGGAACGTGGCGGCAAGTCCTTCAGTTCATCGCGCAGCTTGGCCGCCTGTTCGAAATCTTCCGCCTCGATGGCCTTGGTCAGTTTCTTTTGCAGCGACTTGAGCCGTTCCGCATGGTCGCGCGACTGGCGAAGCGCTTCCGGCGACTTGCCAACATGACGTGTGCCTTTATGCATCGTCTTGAGCAGGCCTTCCAGCCCTTCGGCAAAAATCTGGTAGCATTCCGGGCAGCCGAGCCGGCCGGATTTTTTGAAATCCGCCTGGGAAAAACCGCAGCGCGGGCATTTCAAATCCACGCCGCCCGTGGTCTGCGTGATTTCCTGCGCGGCCCCGAGGCCGAGCAGCAAGTCCGCGTCCGCGAGCGAGAACGTCGTCGGGTTGTCTACGCCCTTGTTCTTGGCGCAATCCTCGCACAAGTTCACCTTGTGCATCTTGTCATTCTCAATATGGGTGAGAAAGACCGTCGCCGGTTTTTCTTTGCAAACGGAACATTGCATAATTCTATTTGTATATCGGCTCTCCGGACACTTTCGTCAAGGCGTGGTATTTTTCCACCAGCTCGCGTGTGTGCGGTCCCGGCTTGCCCGTGCCGATGATTCGCCCGTCAATCTTCACCACCGGCATGATCTCCGCGCCGGTGCCGGTCAGGAAACATTCGTCTGCGTTGAACAGGTCGTAGCGCGTCAGGTCCGGCTCGGTCACCTTCAAACCGGCCGCCTGCGCCAGATCGATCACCGTCTGGCGCGTGATGCCGTAAAGGGCCCCGGCCGAATTCGGCGGGGTGAACACCTCGCCGTTCTTGATGATGAACAGATTGTCCGCGGTGCATTCGGCCACAAAGCCCTCGGCATTCAACATCACGGCTTCTTCCACGCCCGCGTTGTTCGCCTCGATCTTGGCGAGGATGTTGTTCAGATAATTCAGCGACTTGATCGCCGGATTCAGCGCGCTGTGCAGATTACGCGTGGTCGGTACGGTCACGATGTCCATGCCTTTGGCATACAATTCCGCCGGATACACCTGGATTTTCCCGGCGATGATGATGATGGACGGCTTTTTGCAACTGCGCGGATTCAATCCAAGATTGCCCACGCCGCGCGTCACGACGAGGCGGACATAACAGTCGCGCAATTTGTTCGCGCGAATCGTTTCAATCGTGGCCTTGGCCAATTGCGCATGGGACATCGGGATTTCCAACAGAATGGCCTTGGCGGAATAAAACAGGCGGTCAATGTGCTCCTTGAGCTTGAAGACGCGGCCATTGTAGGCGCGGATGCCTTCAAACACGCCGTCGCCGTAAAGCAGACCATGGTCGAACACCGACACTTTGGCGTCGCGCTCGCTGAGATACTTGCCGTCAATAAAGATTTTCATGCGTAAACGGCCGCCAACGTATTTCAAAAAGCGGGTCGAGGCAAACTTGAATTTGTTTTTTGCGTGACAGCCTGAAAATGTCGGCTATATTCCCCGCCCTTTTGCGACCCTATGGTCTAGCGGTTAGGACACCTCCCTTTCACGGAGGTAGCCCGGGTTCGATTCCCGGTAGGGTCGCCAACATTTCCCCAATGATTCCGCATCGTTGGGGTTTTTCTTCGATTTTCCTGACAGATTTCCTGACAAATGATGACATGCGACTACCGGAATTCCCTAAAGAGATTCAAAAGGGCAGTGTCTCGGTGACTATCCGCGTCCAAAACGCGCGCCAGGAACGGGCCCTCGCTGGTTATGAACAAACGGTGCTATCGGCCTTTGTGGATGTGGAACGTGGTCTCACGGCCTATGCCAGGGAACAGATCCGCGGGCAGTCACTCACGGAATCGGTGCAAGCAAATCAGAAGGCTTTAAATCTGGCCGAAGATTTGTATGCGCACGGCCTGACTGATTTTCTGCGGGTGCTGGTCTCGGAACGTGGTCTTTATCAATCCCAAGACGCCCTGGTTCAAAGCGATCAAGCCGTCGCCCTCAACTTGGTCGCCCTCTACAAAGCGCTCGGAGGTGGATGGGAAGCCGCCGGAACAAATCTGAACCGATCCGTTACGTCTAAACAGCAGTTCAAATCGCGCCCGTGCCACCTCAGCCAGAACGATTCAGTCCGAGTGAAACGGCGCTCACGCCAAGCCGCCAAGGACGCAAAGAAAACCGAATTCTTGAGTGCAACAGCAACGCACTGAATAGGGATTCAGAATTCTTGTAGAAAAATCACTGCCTGCCCCCTCCCTTTGCGGCCTTGGCGGCCTCGGCGTGAGGTGCTTCTGCATCGTTCCACCTCAGCGACCATGAGATGCCCGAATTGAGCCATGAGAATCTCGAAGGCGCGAGTGATGGAGGATCGGCGCGCAATAAACCTGTTCCGCCGGATTATTTTCTCCGTTTCCGTTTTACACGGCGATGCCACTGCGCTACACCATCCGCCCGTTTTCAAATGAACGAAGCTCACATCCAGAAAATTGCCGGCGAACTCAAGGTTCAGCCGCGCCAGGTGCTCGCCACGGCCAGACTGTTTGCCGAAGGCGCCACCGTGCCTTTCATCGCGCGCTACCGCAAGGAAGCCACCGGCATGCTCGACGAGGTCGCGGTGACCAGCATTCGCGAACGCCTGATCGGCCTCGCCGATTTGGATAACCGCCGCGACGCCATCATCAAATCACTGTCCGAACGCAATCTGCTTTCCGACGAACTCAAGGCGGCGGTCAACCAAGCCGATTCGGTGACGCAGCTCGAGGATATTTATCTGCCGTATCGCCCGAAGCGCCGCACGCGGGCGACGATCGCCAGGGAACAAGGTCTCGAACCCCTGGCAGATGCTTTGTTGAGCCAGCAGTCCACCGCCGATCCCCAGACTGAGGCGGCGAAATATGTCAGCGCCGAAAAAGGCGTGGCCGACATTGCCGCCGCGCTGGCCGGCGCCCGCGACATCATCGCCGAACGCGTCAACGACGACGCGGTCGCCCGCGCCAAGCTCCGCGAGCTTTACTGGAACGAAGGCGTCGTAAAATCGAAGGTCCTGTCCGACAAAGTGGAAGCGGGGGCAAAGTTCAAGGATTATTTCGACTGGAGCGAACCGGTTTCCAAGATTCCCAGCCACCGGTTGCTCGCGATCCGGCGCGGCGAAACCGAGGGTTTCCTGATGCTGCGCATTTTGCCGCCGGAGACATCCGTGCTGCCGATGCTCGAACCGCTCTTCGTCACCGGCAAAGGCCCGGCGGCGGAACAGGTGCGGCTCGCGGTGCAAGACAGCTACAAACGGCTGCTCGGTTCGGCGATTGAAGTGGAGTTGCGCCTGGAAACCAAGAAACGGGCCGACGCGGCAGCCATCCGTGTTTTCGCCGACAACCTGCGGGAACTGCTGCTGGCCTCGCCGTTGGGCAGCAAGAATGTGCTGGCGATTGACCCCGGTTTCCGCACCGGCTGCAAAATTGTCTGCCTGGATCGCCAGGGAAAACTGCTGCACAACGACGTGATTTATCCGACCGCGTCCAGCGCCGGTGAAGTTCGCGAAGCCGCCGCCGCGTTGTTGAGCATGATCAAAAAATATCAGGTGGAGGCCATCGCCATCGGCAACGGCACGGCCGGCCGCGAGACGGAAACCTTCGTCAAAGCGCTCAAATTGACCCTGCCCATCGTGATGGTGAATGAAAGCGGCGCTTCGATTTACTCGGCCTCGGAGGTCGCGCGCGAGGAATTCCCGACCCAGGATCTCACGGTGCGCGGTGCGGTCTCCATCGGACGTCGGCTCATGGATCCGCTCGCGGAACTGGTGAAGCTGGACCCGAAATCCATTGGCGTCGGCCAGTATCAGCACGACGTGGAACAGGGCGCGCTCAAGCACAGCCTCGACGACGTGGTGATCAGCTGCGTGAACGGCGTGGGCGTGGAACTCAACACCGCCAGCAAGCAATTGATGGCGTATGTCTCGGGCCTCGGCCCGGTGCTGGCGGCGAATATTGTGAATTACCGCAATGAAAACGGGCCGTTCAAATCCCGCGCCGAATTGAAAAAGGTGCCGCGCCTCGGCGAAAAAGCCTTTGAGCAGGCGGCCGGATTTTTGCGCATCCGCGACAGCGCGCATCCGCTCGACGCCAGCGCCGTTCATCCGGAGAGCTACGAGATCGTGGACCGCATGGCGAAGGATTTGAATTGCTCGGTGGGCGATTTGATGCGCGACGCCGGTTTGCGCCAGAAAATCCAGCTGCCGAAATACGTCACCGAAACCGTGGGCTTGCCGACGTTGACCGACATTCTCGGCGAGCTGGCCAAGCCCGGTCGCGATCCGCGCCAGAAGTTCGAAGTGTTCTCCTTCCAGTCCGGGGTCGAGAAAATGGAAGACTTGAAGCCCGGCATGAAACTGCCCGGCATCGTCACGAACGTCACGGCCTTCGGCGCGTTTGTGGACATCGGCGTGCATCAGGACGGACTTGTCCACGTCAGCCAGCTCTCCGACCGTTTCATAAAAGATCCGTCGGAAGTCGTAAAGGTCGCCCAGCGCGTGACCGTCACCGTGACCGAAGTGGATTTGCCGCGCAAACGCATCGCGCTCTCGATGAAGGCCGCGCCGGTGATCGGCGCGAGCACGGGCGGCACGCGCACCTCGCCGGGCGCGCCGCGGCCGGCGGGTGGTGGGTTCAACCGTCCGTTGCAGCCGGCGAAACCGCAGCCCGTGGACTGGTTCACGGCGGCGTTGAACAAAAACAAAAGTTAACAATTCAGGGCCCAAGCTCCACCAACTCCTCGTCGCGAACCTTGGCCAGCAGTCGATTCCCCGCCCGTTCCCACGGGTGAGATATAATAAAACGTGAATATTGCACAATTGCAGGCGGAATTAACCGCCCTTGGCGTGGATTCTTCAGCCTATTCGCTGGCCGGCGGAAGGCCTCACGGACGCCTGGTTCTAGACCATGAAGCCCGCGGACCTTGGGCCGTCTACTATTGTGAGCGCGGCCAGAAAATCGGATATCAACCTTTTGATGCTGAAAGCGCCGCCTGCCAGTTCTTTTTAGGCGCCATGAAGCAAGTCGTAGCCAACGCGCGGCACGTAGCCCGTTAAAGGGACCCAAATTCCGCATTACTGCGGAATGGCGACATTTTTCCAGACAATTCCAGACAACTAAATTGCGCATGGTTGCGGAATGGCAACATTTCGATTTTTTGAGAATACCGCAACAATGCCAATATAATACGCAATATTCCCCCGTTATTCCGCAACAATGCGCAACGAAAAAAAACGGGTTCGATTCCCGGCAGGGTCGCCAATTCTATTTTCGTTCAATGGTCTTAAGGACTTTCCTGATGTCAAATACCATACAACCCGGGATTTGAACGACCGCATGAACGAATAACACCAGCGTGAACCGACTCATTTCAATACCCGGCGACGATTCAGACCCATGCCCGCCGAAACAAACGTCCTCATTGCTTGATTGCCTGACTGCCGTCCGGGCAAGCATCATCGCGGACGGCAAGAAAACCCTCAATAAGGTGCAACGATGATTTCGGAAAAGAGAATTCAAATTAACACACGGCCAAAAAATCCCTTGCCGCGCGGCCTCGGGGCTGGATACTTGGCGTGAAATGAACCTGGCGCAAATGGAATTCTCCCTGAACCGCACTGCTTCCATAAAGCAATCAGCTTTCAACGCTTGAACCGCGCTGCTTCAATGAAGCAAATCCCTGTCAGTTCGAACCCGCGAGCGAGAACGGCCGCGCGCTTCGGCCGGCCAGAAGGCGGATGGCGATTGCGCCTCTACACGATCATATTCGAATCCGACACCCGCGCCGGACGGATGTTCGATCTCCTGCTGATCCTAACGGTACTGACCAGCGTGGCCGTGGTCGTCCTCGACAGCGTGAAATCGGTCACGGCGCACCATGAGACGCTGTTTGATGTTCTCGAATGGGGATTCACGTTGCTGTTCAGCGTTGAATATGTCCTGCGGCTCGCGTGCGTCCGCCACCCGTTGCGCTATGCGACCAGCTTTTTCGGCATCGTGGACCTGCTCTCCGTGCTGCCGACATACTTCGTCTTCTTTTTGCCGGGAGTCGATGCGCTGATCAACATCCGGCTGCTGCGGCTGCTGCGCATCTTCCGGATTCTCAAGCTCGGTGAATATGTGTCCGAGTTCAGCTTCCTCGGCGCGGCCCTGAAGGCCAGCCGGCGGAAGATTTTTGTGTTCATCGGCTTTGTGCTGATTGCCGTTGCGATTCTGGGAACCCTGATGTATGTCGTCGAAGGACCCGAGAATGGCTTCACCAGCATTCCAGTGGCCATGTATTGGGGCATCACGACGATGACCACCGTCGGCTTCGGCGACATCACGCCCAAGACGGACTTGGGCCGCTTCATCGCCTCATGCATGATGCTGATGGGTTGGGGCATCCTAGCCGTGCCCACCGGCATCGTCACCGCAGAGATGACCGCCCGCCGCATCAAGGGGCCGCACACGTGTCCCGCCTGCTTGACCGAAGACCACGACACCGATGCGCGGTTCTGCAAATACTGCGGCAAACCGCTACCCGCCGAGCACGATTGAGGTCGCAGATCACCTTGGGAATTGGATTGAAATCCATTCATCATGCCGAATACTTCGATCATGTCATCACCACGGTTTTCTGAGTTGGCGGGGCGAATGCTATTCACCTCAACAGTTCTGACCACGTTCACACTGCTTCAAGTTTCCGCGACGGCGCAACCCGCCAAGCACGTCGAGGTCTATGCCCACCGCGGAGCCCGGACCTTTTCTCCAGAAAACACGATTCCCTCCTTCAACACGGCCCTCCGCGTCGGTGCGGACTGGGTTGACATGGATGTGCTCCTCACCAAGGAGAACGAGGTCCTGGTCTCCCATGATCCGGTGCTCAATCCGGATATTACGCGCGATGAACACGGTGTGTTTCTGGCCCCGAGCCGCGAGGCCCTGGCGAAGCTCCCACCGGCCGAGCGCCTCGAATACGAACGGAAGTTCGCCGTTCGGAATCTGAGCCTGGAGGAGTTGGCGCGCTTTGACGTGGGCCGGCTTAACCCGGACAGCACCTACTCCAGGTTCTTCCCGGAACAGTTCCCCGTGGATGGGACCCGCATGCCGACTCTGCGTGACGCGGTTCGTCTCGCAGAGCAGGCGACCGGGAAGAAGATACGGTTCCAGATCGAGATGAAGACTGATCCTTCGCGCCCCGACTACAGTCCGCCACCCGAGGTTTTTGCTGCGGCCGTTTACCAGGTGCTCAAACAGGAAGGCGTCATCGACCGGGTCGAGGTCCACGCCTTTGATTTCCGGTGCCTCTACGAACTCCAGAAGCTCGACACGCGCATCAAAACCGCATACCTCACTTCGCGCGACAACGAGCGGGGCGGCGCGGACAGCTTCTTCGCCCCGGACACTAATGCCGCCGGCCTCTGGACAGGCGGCAAGCTCGTGAAGAATTACGGCAATTCCATCCCCGCAATGGTCAAGGCTCTGGGCGGATACGCCTGGGATCCGGAGGATGCCGAACTCACGAAGGAGTCGCTGGACGAAGCGCACCGCCTGGGCCTCAAGGTGGTGGTCTGGAGCTGGCCCGAGAAGCTGGGGACCGCCTTTGATGCCAAACTGACGGCAAGGATGATCGAGTGGGGCGTTGATGGCATCATCACGGACGATCCTGCCCGGCTCAACTCCATGCTCGCCGCGCGCGGATTACACGTCCCTGACCGATACTGACGCCAAACGCTTTTCCGCCGTCTCACCCGCCAGTTCGGCCATACCCGGCTTTTTCGTTGCCTGAGCGGTCAAGGCACGCAGGGCAGACTGGGGGCATTCAGATCCATGAAGCCGCCCAGCGGATTGAATCTGAATTTAGAAACCGGGCATAACCGCAGCGTCTCAACTGACCGCAATCAGGGAAACCCGCTCGCCATGATCATCCCGGGCGATTCCCATCGCCTTGGGGTCGAGGGTCACCTGCCCATCCACAATGTAGGCGTAGCGATGATGGCCGTGTTTCAAATCCACACGCAGAACCCAGTTGCCGTCCCCGCCCCGTTGCATGGGGTTCGCGGACCGGTTCCAGCCGTTGAAATCGCCGACGACGCTGACGTGCTTGGCTTGCGGGGCGACGCAAATGAAATTGCGGGCGGTGATGTTATGCGCGCCGTATTGACCTCGGGATATGCTCATGTTGTCAAGTAAAGCGGTATAGATTGGCGTCGAATCGACCGCGGCGCCAGAATTATTTCAAAAGGTTTTCGAGCACGATCAAGGCGGTGCGGCGCACTTGTTCGGACTGTGCCTCCAACTGCCGGTAATGTTCGCTCCACGCGGCCTTCTCCTGGTGCTGCTCCCGCCAGAATGACTTGAGGACGCGTTCCGTGCGCTCCACCTGCTGCATGGCGGAGCTGAGACTGTCGCGCCCTTCGGGCAGGTCGGAAATATTCCCCACCAGATAACGGCTGATCGTTTTCTTCTCGATCACCGCGTGCAACAACATCACCACCGTTTGCTCGTAGGCATACCAGCGGCGATGAAGCATGTCCTTCAGGAAGCCATGCCGGACGGCAAAGAATTCCGAACGCGGACGCTCGGTGCAACTGCGGATGGCCTGCGCCTCGCGTGGAAACCAGTTGTAGAGCAGCGCAAAGGTGCCGTAGGTGTCGATCAACTGTTTGGAGTTGTTATGGTCCGTGGCGATTTCCCCGATGCAGACGTCTTCCTGAAGCTCGTCGCAAATCTCCGGCAAATCATGCAGATGACTCAACACTTCCTTGCCCATGCAGCTGCCGTAGTTGAAGTCGCCGGGGATCAGCCAGTAAACATCGTTCGGGCCGCCGCGCTCAAAGGCGGCGCCGAGTCCGGAATACCACATCTGGCAGGTGTCCACGGTCCAGGCATCCACAATATCCGAGTGCCGGGCCGCGATGCGGTCGCGGAATTTGAGATGGCGCGGGCTCTTGACCATCGCGGCGCGGGTCTTGCAATCCATCACGGTGATCGGACGGGCGTAGGTCTGCTGGTCGGCATCAAACCGCGCGACCAGCGAGTAGAGTTCTCCCAGATCATCGAGATTGGCGGGATGCCGGAACGGGAAGGTGATGACCGGATGAATCCGGCCGGTGGCGCGTTTTGAGGAGAAAGGCGCGCTCGTCCCGGAACGGGGCGAGCGTTTCGTCGCAGGGGATTTCATGGCCCCACTATCCATCCGGGCCAGATGGCTGCCAAGTCTTTTTGCACAAAATCCCGCGAGCCATTGCTTGCGCGACCAGGCAAGAATGCACCATCCAGGCACGGCTCACCGCAAAGGAAACAGCTGCCGGCAGGGCGGCGTGCGACAGCTGGCTTGCTTTGCAGTCCTTGCGGCGATTGCGACATTTATTGTCCGTGTTGGGCAATAAATTCAGCCAAGCCGGGATTTCCAACTAATCGTCGGTTGCCAAAATGCGCACATATATTGCGCTGCTCAGTGCGCAGCAGGCTTTCTCATATCGCGCGAAGTCGCCAGGGCAATGACGCGTCCCTCCTCGCCCACCGCGCAATAGAAGTGATAGACCACCCCGTTCCATTTCATCAGCCAGGACTTGTGGGCGTAGGTTTTGTCGAACGACTCGGACGGCTCGATGAGATTGGCGCCGTCCCATTTCGTCCAGTGAACCAAGTCGTAGGAACACGCGAAGGTGTCGAACGCCTTAGGCTTCCAGCCCGCGCCGAAATAAAACATCGTCCACACGTCGCCGATTTTGACAATCTGCGGATCGCCGCTCATCCCGCGTTGTTTTTCCTCGCCGTTGGCGACGACCGCATTCGTTCCGTAGCGCGTCCAGTGGACCATGTCGCGTGAGACCGCCATGCCGATGCGCTCGTAGCCGTTTTTAAGTTTGCCGTTGTAAAACGCAATGAACGGCCAGCCGAGCGATTCCTTTTCATCATGGATGATCTGGGTTTTGTAGAGCGTCCTTTTTTCAAACTCACGCGCATCAGGTTGTTTGCCGGTTAACACCGGGTTCTCGGGAATCCGGTTCCATTCCTTTACCTTCGTCAGGCGCTTGCTCCACGCGATGCCGACGGAAAGCGGATCAGTCTCGTAACCTTGCAGCGCGCCGCCGATGTAGGACATCCAGAATTTCCCGCCGAATTTTTCCGGCTCATGTGTGCCTTCCCAGCGGTAGTCACATAGAGCAATCGCGCCGTCCGCCTGCCAGGCGTCCCAGTCGTTGGTCTTGGCGAACGAAAGGATTTTCCCCAGCTTCGTCCAGTTCAGCAGATCATCACTGCGCGCGAGGAACGTCTGGTAGCCGACCTGGTTGGAGATCGCGACATACATCATATACCAATGACCGTCGCTGCGGAAAACCGTCGGGCAGTCCACCAGCTCATTCGTGCTGGCGCCTTGCATGACGACGCCGTATTTGAACGGCATTTTCACCTCGTCAAAGATCTGCGACATCGTGTTCGTGTCCACGAGCCGGCCTTCGGAGATCGCGGGGATGACGGCGCGATCCGCCCGCGCCCCGGTTGCCATCAACAATGCGGCGGATAGAAACATGGAACATTCAACGCCCAACGCCCAACGCCGAAAGCGGCGTCGCCGTGCGATCATTCGATGTTGAATGTTGAATGTTGAATGTTCGATGTTCATTTCTTTTTAACAAACCCGCGCCACTTCCACGTCCAGGAGCTTGCCGAGCTTGTCAATTTTCTCCGCGATGTGACCAACGCCGACCGCGCAGTGATGCGCCGGGCCGTGCGCGTTCCAATCATTCACAAATTTCCGCGCACCGATCAAAAACCGGTAACGGCTGTTCGTGTTGCCGATCTCCAAAATCGGGCCGGCGACCGATTCGCCCTCGGCCACCAGCAGCTTTAATTTTCCATGGGCCGTCTCCACCACGGAGAGCAATGTCACCGGGCCGTGCTTCACGGTCATTTCCACTGAGAGTCCCCTGCCCACTTTGCCGTGATACACTTTCAGCGGACGCACCTTCGTCTTGCCCTCGGCAATCGCGATGTGACCCGGCCCGTCGTGGCCCATCAGCACCACGTCATCCGCAAAATCCATCGCGTAATATTCCGTGAACGAACCGCCCACCCCGAATGTGTCCATGATCTTCATGGCCTGTGCGTTCTTCACTTCGTATTCGCCGGCGACGGGAATCCCGCGCGCCGTGAGCAGCGAATTGCCCAGAATGATCGAACTGATGGCGTCCTCGTTCTCCGCGTTGCCCGTGCCCATGTAATAATAAGCCAGCGAACCGAGGTCGTGCTCCTTCACCAGCCGGTCAAGTGCCACGGAAGTCTTCGCGGCGCGCTCCAGTTCGGCTTGCGAACAATCGGCCTGCACGGCGAATACTTTTTTAAATTTCGCGACGCGTTCCTTGATCAACTTCGCCGTAACTTCCCGGCGCAACGTGGCGAGTTCATCCACCTCCACGATCTCCATGTGGCCGCCGAACGTGGCGCATTGCAGCGTCGTGTCGGAATAAATGTCCAGCATCCCGCCGTAATAATGCCCCATCAAGCCAAGGCGATTGTGAAACATCATGTGCGCCACGCGCGCGGCTTCGATCCACGCATCCACTTCGTTCCAGCCAACTGGGTCCTCCTGCAGCATTCCGGTGACTTGGTGGAAATCAATCCGCGCGCGGCTGAAGACATTGGCGATCTCCGGCACCGGACACGCGGCGCAGAACGCCAGCCAGTCACCGGTCATCGCCGTGCGGTCGCCCATCGCGTTGAACTTCGCGTAATCAATCGCGGCGGCCGGAGCGAGATTCAGGATGATCACGGGGACTTTTGCCCGCTGCACCACAGGCAGCACGGTCGAGGAAAGCGCGTAAGTCGTGACGTGTAGAAAAATCACATCCACATCCGCCGCGCGGAATTTGTGGCCGGCTTCCAGGGCTTTGACCGGATTGTCAATCAGGCCGAGGTTCACGACCTCCACGCCGGGGCGTTCCAGTTTCCTCTGAACGGTGCGCACGTGGCCTTCGAGCCGCGGCTTGAGCCCCTTGAACTGCGGCCAGTAGGTGTCGAGGCCGATGCCAAAAAGTCCGACGCGGAGCGGGCGTTTCATATTTGTTTGCGAAATGTTCAGGAGGCCGGAGAGATTTCTAACAGACGGAGAGCGGGCATCGCAATTCCAGAACATTAATATAATTGCCAAGCACCAGGTTAAAAATTAAAACTCTGCGCATGCAAAAACCTTTCTTCGCCCTGAGCGCCCTCGCCGTTGGCCTGATGCTGGCCGCCGGCTGCAACAAAAAGCCTTCGGAAAACACGCCCGGTGGAACGGTCAAGCACGCCATCGCCGTCATTCCGAAAGGCACGACGCACATTTACTGGCAGTCGGTCAAGGCCGGCGCCGAAGCGGCCGGCAAGGAATTCGGTTACGAGATCCAGTGGAACGGGCCGGAACGCGAGACGGATCGTGAACGCCAGATCCAGATCATCGAGGATTTCATCGTGCAAAAGGTGGATGGCGTGGTGCTCGCGCCGCTCGACAAGGACGCGCTCGTGCCATCGGTCGAAAAACTGGCGGGCTTGAAAATACCCTGCGTCATCATTGATTCGGCGGTGGCCACGGACAAATACACCACGTTCGCCGCAACGGATAATTATCAGGGCGGCGTGCTGGCCGCCCGGCGCATGGGCGAAATTCTCGGCGGCAAGGGAAATGTCATCGTCCTCAAATACGTTCCCGGTTCCGCCTCCACCACCGATCGCGAGAACGGTTTCATCGAAACGATCCAGAAGGAATTTCCCGGCATCAAAATCGTGGACAGCAAATACGGCCAGGACACGGTCGAGACTGCGCTCCAGGCCGCCGAAGACATGCTGACCAAGAACAAGGACGTGCAAGGGTTTTTCGCGTGCAACGCGCCGACCGCCGTCGCCGCGCTCCAGGCGTTGCAAAGCCAGAACCGCCCCGAGATCAAGATGGTCGGCTTCGATGCGGAGAAGGCGTTGATTGATGGTTTGAAGGCCGGACAGATTGACGCGCTCATCGTCCAGAATCCTTACAAGATGGGCTATGAAGGCGTGAAGGCGGTCGCGCTGTCCATCAAGGGCCAGCCGGTGGAAAAGAAAATGGATACGGGCGTCGAAGTCGTCACCAAGCCCGCGCTCGACAAACCGGAGATCAAAGCGCTGTTGAACATCCAGTAAAATCGGGATCCGGGGACTGGCGTCTGGCGTCCGGGAAATGGAGGCGTCCTTCCCCGGAACCATGACGCCGGAACCTGGAACCGACATTCGTTTTAAAATGAAACTCCTCCGCCAACTGCTGCCGTTCGCCAGCCTGCTGCTGATCCTCATCGCCCTGTCGGTGCTGGTGCCGGATAAATTTCTGACGGCGGACAATTTCCTTAACATCTTCCGGCGTTCGAGCGTGAACGCCATCATCGCCGTTGGCATGACGGCCATCATCATCTCCGGCGGCATTGATCTGTCCGTCGGCTCGATGATGGCGCTGGCCGGAATGGTCGGCGCGTGGGCGATGCAAAAGATGGGCGGCGACCTGCTCACGCCGCAGGCCATGTGGCTCGGCACATTCGCCGGCATCGCGACCGGAATGCTTGCAGGATTTTTGAACGGCGCGTTGATCAATGGCCTGAAATTGCCGCCCTTCATCCTCACGCTGGGAACGATGAGCGCCTTTCGCGGCATCGCCTACGTGATGAACGACGGCCAGCCCTACAACGTGCCCGGCTATAAATTTCTCGGCAACGGGCAAACCTTCGGCGTGCCCATCTCCATCGTCATCGCCCTGGTCATCGTCGTGGTCGCGATTCTCATTCTTAATCGCACGACGCTGGGCCGTTACACTTACGCCATCGGTGCGAACCGCACGGCCACGCTGTATTCCGGCGTGAACGTGACCCGCAATCTCATCATCATTTACACGCTGGCCGGCCTGCTGGTGGGCATCGCCTCGATGATCGCCACGAGCCGCACCGTTTCCGCGCAACCGACCGCCGGCATCGGCCTGGAACTGGACATCATCGCGGCGGTGGTCATCGGCGGGGCGAGCTTGAACGGCGGACGCGGCACCATCGTCGGGACGATGATTGGAACTTTGTTGATCAGCTTTCTCCGCAACGGCTGCACGCTGGTGGGAATTTCGACGAACGTGCAACTCATCGTCATCGGCGTCATCATCGTGGTGGCCGTCTCCGTGGATCAACTCGCGCGCGGCAAGAGCCGGTAATTCACAGGAGCAAACGGAGGAAACAGAGGACCGCATTTCTTCCATGCCATCCGTTCTGGATTTCTCCGTTGTCTCCGTTTCCTCCTGTTCAAAATTCAACCCGAAATCAAAATCACGTTCGCGGATTGCGTGGTGTCGCCGACGGAAAGATTACTTCAACCCTTCATGCCCATCGTGCGGGCGAGTTTTCCCTGACGTTCATCAAACGTTAAAAACGCCCCAGCGGACAAAGCCCAGGCCGCGCCGAGGTGCCAGAGGTCAAACGTGGTGTGTTTCTTGGTCCAGCCGTGCGCATCGCCCAGACTTCGCGCCATGTTCACCGAATCAGCCAGGCTCACCTCTTTCCGTTGAAACAGTTTTCCGGTGAGCGCACGGTCGAAACGATTGATGATCCGGCGAGCCACATGGGCGGGAATGGCGTCCTGCTCCCGGTGGATCGCCGCGCGCACCGCCCCCGGCAGTTCGAGTTGATGAACTTCACACAGGACAAAATCGCCGCGATCAAACCTTGCCGCCAGCCGCCGCGCCGCCTGGTGCCTGGCATCCTCCTCGTTCAAAAAACTGACCAGAAAACTCGTATCGCAATAAACGATCATTCGCGATCCTCAATGATGATCCGGGAAAGGTCCACGGGACACGCCGGCTCCGTTGCCGGCATTTCTTGAAGCAGCTTGTCCAACCCTTCCAAAATGCTCTTTTCTCCCCCATCAATCCGCTTCAGTTCGAAAACCTTTCCGCCCCGCTTTTTTATCGTGACTGATTCACCCGGTGAGAGGGTTTCCTCCGGGCTGCCATGCCGCAGTTGCCGGCCGCTGATATGCTTTTGCGCCATAGTGCTAACATCATGCGTTAAACATACGCCAGAATCAAATCGTTTTTGACAGTAATCGGATCAACCCGAAATCAAAATCACGTTCGCGTATTGCGTCGTGTCGCCGGTGCGGATCAGGCCGATGGCATCCGGCACGCGCTTCTTGAACGCCACGTGCGGCTCGAATTTCACCGAAACCCCCGCCAGACTCTTTACAAACCTCGCGCGCGTAACGGCTGAATTGCTTTTAAGAAACTCCCGCGCCATGTAAGCCTGCGTGAAATTGTGGTTCGCGCGCACGGCGGCGATGAGTTGCAGCACCGTGGGCAAATCGTCCACCACGGAAACGTCCACCGTCTCGATCGGCGGCCAGAACGGGAAGCCCCGGTCGGAAATCACCAGCGCGTTGGTGTGGCGGATGCGCGCCAGCAGCGACAGCAGGCGCGGATTGAGGATGCCGGTATTGATCATGGCTGAATTATCGGAACATTTTGTTCGGCGTCAACTTTATGCAATGATTCAAAAGCTCTTTGGTCGCTTGAGGATCAAAAGTCTCCGGTTGAAATCCGCCCGTAAAAAAGTCCGGCGTGATCTCAATTCAGCTTCATTGGTGCGTCGAGACATCCGCGGACCGCTTCAGAGAGTTTGCCGATTGAATAGGGCTTGGGCAGAAAGTTCCGCCCCTCCAGCAGTGAAGCATCTTTACCCGCCATGCCGGGGCTATAGCCGCTGGTGTAGATTACCTTCAACCGGGGATTCCGGCTGGAGAGACGTTCTGCCAATTCGCTGCCCATCACGCCTCCCGGCATCACCATGTCGGTCAACAACAGATCCACCTGGCGGTTTGCCTGTTCCCAAACTTGAATTGCGTGGGTGCCGGACGAGGCTTCCAGAACATAATAGCCCTGGATCTTGAGCACTTGAACCACCATTTCGCGCAAAGCAAGTTCGTCCTCCGCTACGAGAATGGTTTCCCTCCCGGCATACAGGACGGTATCCGCCATCACTTCCGTTTTCTCGGCGGTATGCTGGCTGGCCGGGAAATAGACCCGGAAGGTGGTGCCTTTGCCCGGTTTGCTCTCCACCTCCAGCCAGCCTTTGTGTTGCCGGACGATGCCAAAAACGGTGGACAGTCCCAAGCCGGTGCCCTTGCCGACAGACTTGGTGGTGAAGAATGGTTCAAAAATCCGGTTGAGAACCTGCGTATCCATGCCGATGCCGCTGTCGCTGAAAGCCAGGCAGATGTATTCCCCCTCGCGGCGTTCCGGATCCATCGGAGTGAATCCCCGCTGAACGGTTTCCAGGGCGGTGGAAATGGTGATCTTCCCGCCGTTGGGCATGGCGTCCCGCGCATTGACCGCCAGATTCATGACGATTTGTTCCAGCATGCTGCAGTCAGCGTGGATGGCGGGAAGCGGGGAATGGGGACGAAAATCAATCTCCACATGCTCGCCCACCAGCCTTTCCAGCATCTTGATGGCAGTGCGCAGATTGTCATTCAGATCAATGTGTTTGAATTGCATCACCTGCTTGCGGCTGAACATGAGCAATTGGCGGATGAGCGTGGCGGCGCGATCGGCGGCCAGGGAAATCTGCCCCAACGATTTCGCCTGCTGACTGGCGGCGTCCACGCCATGCAGCAGCATGCCGGCGTGACCATGGATCACGGTGAGGATGTTGTTGAAGTCGTGGGCCACCCCGGCGGCCAACTGGCCGATGGCCTCCATTTTTTGGGCCTGGCGAAGCTGGCGCTCCAGCAAAATGCGCTCCGACACATCTTGAACCAGGAGCAAGACATGAGGTTGTCCGCCCAGGGCGACCGGGGATAATGACACCAGCGTCTCCCGCAGAGCACCTGACTGACTGCGGATCCTGGCTTCGTGATCCCGGACCAGTTCCTGTCGCAACAGACATTCATACCACTCATCCGCCTGGGCAGGTTTATCCCAAATGAACAGCTCCGCCGCCGTGCGGCCGATCAACTCTTCGCGTTTGTATCCGGTGACCTCGGCGAAGCGCTGATTCACGTCCACGAAACGCTGATCGGGAAAGCTTTGGATGCCGCTGGGCAGCGGGCTTTCGTGAAACGCCTTGGAGAAGCGTTCCTCAGACATGAGCAGGGATTCGTTGGCCCGCGCCAGTTCGGTCATCTGTAGTGCCGACTGGTGGCTGAGCTGCCACTTTTTTGTCAGGGTGTGTGCGAGCTGCTGCACTTCGATGTTGTCGAACGGCTTCTTGAGAACGAGCAGACTGTCCGGCTGGCTGACCTTGGAACGCATTTCCTCCCAGGAATAATCAGAGTAGGCCGTGCAAACCACGATCTGGAGATCAGGTTGCACCTCCCAGATGCGTGCGATGGTTTCAACCCCATCCCAGCCGGGCGGCATGCGCACATCCACGAAGGCCAGGGCATAGGGCCGCTGCTCGGCGAGCGCCCTTTTTACCATTTCCAATCCCTCCTGGCCTTGCTGGGCGGAGTCCAGTTCAAAACTCGCCTGCTCCACTGCCGGCTGCGTCCGATCAAACAACGCCGCGCCCAGTTTCTTCACGGCAGCCTTGCGACTGTTTTCCGGGCTGAGAATTTTCCGGAAGTCGTCGTGAATGCTCGTGTTGTCATCAACGAGCAGAATTCGGCGGTTTGGTTTTAAGCCGGTGCTGTTCATATGATCGTATGCATTGCCGAGTGCTTGTTATCCGCCTGCCGGACGGTGGCGGGTAATTCCAGAGTGAATTCGGCCCCCTGGCCCGGGCCGTCGCTCCGGGCCGTAAGGGAGCCGCCCATTTCTTTGGCGGCGTTGGCGCCACTGTGGAGGCCGAACCCGTGACCATCCTTTTTGGTTGTGAAACCGTGGTTGAAAATCTTGGTAAGGTTTTCGGGAGGAATGCCGATGCCATTGTCGCTGACGACCACCTTCACCCTGTCCGGCGACGCCATGGCCACACGGATCACCATGCGTCTCGGACCCTTGCAGCTATCCTCAAGGGCGTGCTTGGCGTTCCGAAGGAGATTGATGAAAATCTGCAAAAACTTGTGGCGGTCCACGGACACTTTCGGCAGGTTCTCATCGAACTCCCGGACCAGCTCAATGTGATGCCGTTCAAACGCCGTCAGGTTCAAGCGTATGGCATCCTCGATCAATTCCACCGGCGGGAGGTTCTCATACGCGCCAGACACCTTCGCATAGCTTTGCTGCATCGCCACAATCTCCTTGATATGTTCGATGTGCTGCCCCACGAGGTTCATTTCCGCGACCAGCTCGGATTGCTCGTCATCCAGTTCCGCCGCCACCGAACCGAGAAACTCGGGAATGAGTTTACCTTTGGGGTCGGTGGTGAGGAATTCGGCGAGGCGTCCGTTTTGCTCGAGCATCATGGCCGTGGCCCGGCGCAGATCCGCCACATTGGAAGAACGCAGCCGTTCGCCCACGAGCGTGGCCGACACGCTGACGCTGTTGAGCACGTTGCCGACATTGTGCAGCACACCCGTCGCGACGTCCGCCATGCCCGCGTTACGGGAGGCGTCGATCAACTGCCGGTTGAGTTTGTCCAGTTGCTCCGCGTCCAGCTTGCGCTGGGTGATATCCTGGAAAATGCCGCGCATGGCCACGGCGCGGCCTTTCTCCACCAGCACCATGCCGCTCTCCTGAATCCAGACGATCCGCCCGTCGGCGGCGAGCATCCGGTATTCGAATTTGTAGGGCTGTCCCCGCGTGGCCATTTCATGCCCGGTGCGAACGGCGCTGGCGGCGTCCTGTGGATGCAATTTCTCCGCCCAAAAGTCTGGCTGTTCCAACCAGGTCTGCGCCGTGTAACCCAGCATGTCTTCGCTCTGGCGGCTGATGAAGGTGAACCGGAAGGTGTCCGGGGAGCGTTCCCAAACAATGCCGTCAATCGAATGGATCAGCGCTTCCATTTTTTGTTGCGAGAGGCTGAGGGCGGCATCCTGGCTCTCGATGCGGCTGAGCATTTCATTGAAGGACTCCGCCAGCCGGCCCAGTTCATCGTCCCGGCTGCCCACAACCGCCCGCACCGAGTAGTCCTTTTTCTCACCGATGATTTTGGCGGTCTCGGCCAGTTGCAAAACCGGACCGGTTATCGTGCGTCCCAACCGGCCGGAAAGGAACGCCGCCAGACCGATGGACACGAACAAAACGCCCAGGATGACCAGCCCGTAGAAACGGAGCAGTTCCAAAAATGTTTGCCGGTAATCTGTCCGTAAATAAAGCGTGCCAAGATGCTCGTGCTTCTGGAGGACCGGCTGGGTCAGCAACAGGCAACCATCGGCAAAGCTGCTTTTTCCCGGCGCGGGAAACTGCGCCAGTGCGAGCGGTGACTCCTGTTTTCCATAATGTGCCAGCACGGTGCCATCGGGCAAAACCAGCGAGGCTGACAGCACCGCGACTTTGGCCTGAAGGGAGCCCACCACCTCGGTCGCCGCTGCGTCGTCTTTGAAAGACATCGCGGCCGTGCTGTTGTTGGCGATGATGGCTGCCAGGGTCGAATTATCGTGCTGGAAATTGGAACGGAAGTTCAGGACCTGGAAAACAAAGAGTGATGCGATGGCAACCAAAAGAACCGCGCCGCAGATCAGCAGCGTCATCAGCAGCATTTTCTTTTGAATCGGGAAATTGATGAATCGTCTCATGGTTTCGGAGTCCTATTCACACAAGTCAACACCGTCCGCCTGCCCTGATGCGTGTCTCCAAGTCGCCCCATAAATCTGCACGCAACGGCATCGGCACGATCCGGCTCGCGTCCCCAAGAATCAACCTCTGATGGTGACCAGCCGAAATGTCCTGAAACAAATTCATTCGTGTCCTGTTTTCGTCAGCAAAGCGCGGGGCGGCTCAATTAGATGCAATTACTTGCCATTTTGACCTGCGGCCGGCGTTGCATGGGATTTAAGCAGCATGTGTTCCAAATCAAGAAGGCGCGTTGATAAGCCAGTGTCAGAACCGTCCTTCAGCGGGAAGAATTGACGGCGAGGCTCAACAATTTGGAGCTGATTTTCAGCCGGGACGCCCTGGCCGCATCGTTATTGATTTGGAAGCGGATTTTGTTGGCCTCCCGTGTGAAGTTCACCATGCCACCGGCCGCGATAAAACGGTCGTTGTCACCCACCGTGAGAACGGCGCGCTCGTTCAGTTTTTTAATGGTTTCGGAGAGACGTTTTTCCTCCGAATTGCAGATGAACAGGATGTGGCAGTTGGTCACCTCGGTGACGGAACGAAAGGTTTGGACCAAAATCGTCCGATCGTTGATTTTTTTGCCGGCAACCGTTTGATCGAGGTCACTGCCGAAGGGACTTTCCCCTAAAATGCCGATGATAAAAGGGGATTGGTCATCCGCAAACGCTTCCGGTGGCCAATCGACGAATTTGGCAAAGTTGTAAAGAAACGCGGCTTTGAGCTGATATTCTGACGGTGGCGAAACCTGCCCACGAGCCAACCCGGCTGTCAGCAGCATCCCCAGACATAGGCCAAGAAATGTTATTTTCAGCAGACGCATGCACTGTAAAAATCGATGGCGGGATATCCCTGCCATCCGGTTCTGCCCGTTTTCATCTCCCAAGTCCGCCTGGGAGCGCAAAACAATGCTCGGGTGAAGCATGGATAAGTTTGCCCCCGACTGCACTCGCAATCGTTCGAATAAAACAGCCTGATAAGCCTGCAAGAGGCTTCCTCGCTCGCACGAACCGAATTACTACAGCAACTCACCCTTCCCAATAACCATGACTCTGGAGGCAGTTTGCCACAGCTTAAGCCGGACCATGCAGGGGTTGCTGCTGATTTTCCGGCCAGCCTTGGCACAAAGACAGCTAGGTTCAGATAACGAGAATGAATCAGCGGCGCCCAATCCTCCAAATCTGTTCCGATTGGGTCATTGTTTGTCCACCCGGCCTTCGACAAGCTTTGGCCGCGTTGCTCATTTCCCTGCCGGTGCTGGCCTACGCGGCGGGTGCCGACACAACTCAGCCGACCAACGATCTGACTGCGTTGTCCCTGGAGTCTCTGATGCAGATCGAGGTTCCCAAAGTTTACGGGGCGTCAAAAATTGACCAAAAGGCGTCTCAGGCGCCCGCCTCGGTCACGGTGGTTACCTCCGATGAAATTAAAAAATATGGCTATCAAACGCTGGGGGATGTCCTCCAAAGCGTGCAGGGTTTCAATGTGTCCTCTGACCGCAATTATCAATACCTCGGAGTCCGGGGCATCGGCCTGGGCGATTTTAACAGCCGGGTGCTGGTCATGGTGGATGGTCATCGCATCAATAACAACCTGACCGACGGGGCGTTCATTGGCAACGAATTCATTCTCGACATGGAACTGGCGGACCGGGTGGAGATCATTCGCGGACCCAGCGCGGTGCTCTACGGGAACAACGCCTTCCTGGGGGTGGTCAACGTGATCACCAAAAAGGGCGCGCAACTCAACGGCGTTGAAGGCTCCGCCACCTACGGCTCGTTTGATACCTACAAAGCCCGCGTCAGTTATGGCCGGCTCTTCACCAACGGAGTTGATTTACTCCTCTCCGGAACGTATTACAACAGCGCCGGCAACTCCAAACTGTTCTACAAGGACTTCAATACCCCGTCGCAAAACAATGGCGAGGCGGTGAACCTGGATGGCGAAGAGTCCGGAAGTTTTTTTGGCGCGCTGACCTATCGGGATTTTTCGCTGGAAGGGGCGTATATCCATCGCGAAAAGGACAACCCCACGGCGCAATATGGCACCGCCTTCAATGATTCGCGCTTGAACACAACGGATGAGCAGGGTTACGCCGCGCTGAAATACGCGCACAGTTTCGAGAATGATTTCGATCTGTCGGCCCGGCTTTATTACGACATCTATCACCATGAGATTGGCTACCCGTTTGGACCACAGCTGTTCTATCAGGAAGACGACACCGGCGAATGGTGGGGCACGGAAGTGCAGCTCGACAAGCGGCTGTGGGACCGTCACACCTTTACCGTGGGCGCAGAATACCGCGACGATTTTAAACAGGAGTCCAGCTTGACGACCCAGCCGACGGTTTCGCGCAACCGGCAAAGTTACGGGGTTTACTATCAGAACGACATTGCCATCTTTGACAACCTCCATTTCGATGGCGGCGTGCGCTACGACCAATACGGCGATTACAATCCCGCGTGGGATCCGCGCCTGGCTTTGATCTACAACCCGTTTGAAAAATCCACCTTCAAGGCCATTTACTCGACCGCCTTTCGCGCGCCGAATTACACGGAGTTAAGCGATCCGCGATTCCAGTCCATCCATCCCGAGGAAATCACCAGTTACGAGTTCGTTTACGAACAGGAGTATGGCCAGTATCTGCGCTCCTCCGCGTCCGTCTTCTACAATCAAATGGACGATTTGATCGTTTTGCAGAGCGGGAGCTACACCAACTTCAACGCGAACACCAAAGGCATGGAGCTGGCGCTGGACGGGATCTGGCCCAACGGGATTCGCGGACGGGCAAGTTACTCGCTTCAGTATACCGAGGATGAATCACTTCCCTGGGACATGCCCGATTCTCCAAACAACATGATCAAACTGGATCTGAGCGTCCCCGTGATTAAAGACAAACTTTTTGCGGGTTTGGAATTTCGCTATGTCAGCAGCCGTGATTCGCTCACCACCATCACGAGCCCCAGCGGTCAGCCCGTCACGGTGCAAGGCGCACAGGCGGATGGCTACGCCGTGATCAATTTCACCTTGTTCAGCCAGAATCTGGTCAAGAACCTCGATGTTTCCGCCAGCGTTTACAATCTGCTGGACCGCCAGTATTCCGATCCCGCTTCGCAATTCCATGTGCAAAATGTCATCCCACAAAATGGACGCACTTTTCGCGTTAATGTGACGTATCATTTTTAGGCAGTGGCACAATAATAGCTGAAAACAGGTGTGGGAATCTGGCAACACACGCGGCGACTGAAGCGGGGTTTGGAGAAGACAGCGATTTGCTGGTTTTTTTCCGGTTTGCTTCTGGCCACGCCCTGTTTTGCCTGGTCTCCGCCCCCCGTCATCACCGTCCAACCTACGAACCAAACTGTCCCGTTATATGGCAGTGTGACCTTTTCCGTGGCAGTCAGCACTACCACCAGCTTGTCGTTCCAGTGGCGCAAGAACGGTTCCTCCATTCCCGGCGCGACCTCCGGCAGTTACACCATCACCAACGTCCAGACCACCGATCAGGCAACTTACTTTGTGAACGTCACCAACGCCGGCGGCTCGGTGACCAGTTCCAACGCCACCTTGACCATCCTGGGTCTGCCCGTGATTATGGCCCAGCCGTCAAGCCAGTCGGTGGTGCTGGGCGGGAATGTTTCTCTTTCCGTCACGGCGACCAGCACGGTGCCCATCAGTTATCAATGGAATTTCAACAACACGCCATTGTCCAACGCCACCAACTCCACTCTCGTGCTCACCAGCGTTCAAACGAATCAGGCCGGAATCTATTCGGTCGTGCTGGTGAACTCCTATGGGACTACGACCAGCTCTAATGCGACGCTGACGGTGCTGACGCCGCCGTTCATCACGACCCAGCCGCAAAGTCTGGCGGTGACCGTGGGGCAAACCGCCACGTTCTCCGTCGCGCCCGGCGGCACGGCGCCGCTCACCTATCAATGGTATTTCAATGGTTCGTCGTTGGGTAATAACAATGGTGCACGGACTGCCACCTACTCGCAGACCAGCGCCAGCACAGGCAACGCCGGCAATTATACGGTCGTGGTGAACAACAGCTACGGTTCAGTGACCAGCGCGGTGGTCACGCTAACGGTCTATGTCCCGCCCTCCATTACGTCCCAGCCGGCCAATCAGACCGTGGTGCAGGGGCAGAACGCCACCTTCTCTGTCACGGTCTCTTCCATTAGCACACAGCCGATGAGCTACCAGTGGAATATCAACGGCGTCAACCTGCCTTGGGCCACCAACGCATCGCTGACCATCACCAATGCGCAGGCGAACGACGCTGGTAGCTACTTCGTGATGATCACGAACCTCGGCGGCAGCGCCACCAGTTCGACGAAGACTCTGACAGTCAATATTCCAGCGGGTATCGTGACCCAGCCGCAGGATTTGGCGGTGCTCAAGGGGCAGATCGCCTTGTTCACTGTTGTGGCCAGTGGTTCCGCGAATTTGAACTACCAATGGTATTTTAACGGCACGAAGTTGACCAACTCCGCCACGAGCGCCACGTTCGCTACTACCAACGTTCAGACGACTGATGCCGGCAACTACACGGTGGTCGTGAAAAATAACTGGGGCATGGTGACCAGCACGCCGGCCATTCTCGCGGTCTATGTTCCACCCACCTTCTCACCGCAGCCGGGTAACCAGACGGTGGTTCAGGGTGGGACGGCCACCTTCACCACCGGCGCCAATGGCACGTCGCCATTCAGCTATCAATGGTATTTCAACGGCGCCAGTTTGACGGATGGGCCGAACCTTTCCGGCTCGATCAGCAATGTTCTGACGCTCTCCAATGTTTCGAGCAACTCCGGCGGAAACTACACCGTGGTGGTCACCAATCTCGGGGGCAGCGCCACCAGCCACGTGGCGACGCTCACGGTCAATATTCCCGCGTTCATCACCAGCCAGCCGACCAGCCTGGCCATCACCCAGGGCCAGACGGCTAATTTCTCGGTCAACGCGGGTGGAACGCCAAACCTGAATTACCAATGGTATTTCAATGGTGTCAAGATGGGCAGTGGCAGCACCAGTGCCACGCTCACGCAGAGCGGCGCGGGACCGAACAACGTCGGCACCTACTATGCCGTGGTCGCCAATAACTATGGCTCGGTGACCAGCGCAGTGGTGTCTTTGACAGCGTTGATCTCGCAGCCTATCAACCAGACCGTCGGGATCGGCCAGTCCGCCAGTTTCTTCGTCGGCGTGAGTAATGCGGTCCCGATCAATTATCAGTGGACTTTTAACGGCACCAATCTGCCCGGTGCAACCAACCCCACGTTGACGTTGAATAGTGTCACGACCAACCTGGCCGGCAGTTATGCGGCGGTCATCACCACGCCCGGCGGAGTCCTGACCAGTTCCGCCGCCACGTTGACCACCCTGAATGCCATCGTTTCCGCAGTGATTAATCTGAATGACAGCGGCCCGGGTTCGCTTCGTCAGGCGATCATCAACGCCAATATTTACGCCGGGACGAACGCCATCGTATTTAATATTCCCGGCTCCGGGCCGTTCACGATCAGTGCCTTGTCCCTGTTGCCGGCGATCAACAATAATGTTCTGATCGATGCCACGACGCAGCCCGGTTACGCCGGAAATCCCGTCGTCCAGTTGAGCGGCAGTTCGTTGCCCAACGGAACGACCGGCGATGGGCTGACCCTCAATGTCGGCAACAGCGCGGTCAAAGGACTTTCCATTTATGGTTTTCCCGGCAACGGACTCACGCTGTCCAATGGTTCCGGCAGCGTGATTCAAGGGAATGACTTTGGCTGGAATCTGAGCGCCGCGCAGGCGGTTGTTAATGGCAAGAACGGAATCATGATTTACAACTCCGCAAGCAACGTCATTGGCGGCGCCTCTGCCGGCACGCAAAACGTGGTGGTTACGTCCGGCAACGACGGCATCCACATCGAGGGAACCAACGCCATCGGCAATCGGGTGCTCGGCAACATTGTCGGTATGCTTCCCAGTGGCACTGGCAATTCGGTGGGCGCGGGTGGCAACGGCATCGTCATCACCAACGCTTCCGGCAATTTTATCGGCGGCACCAACGCCGGCGCGGGCAACGTGAGCAGCGGGAACAACGGTTCAGGTCTCTTCATCGCCGGTTCAAAAGCTTCGCTTAACGTGGTTCAGGGCAATTATTTTGGCACGGACATCACCGGCACCAACGCGGCGAAAAACAGCGGTGACGGCATCACCATTTTGAACTCATCGTCGAACACCATCGGCGGACTGACCTTCACTGCCGGCAACGTCCTTTCTGGCAACGGCGGCAATGGCATCTCCATCACCGGTCCCGCCGCGCAGTTTAATTTGGTGCAGGGCAATTTCATCGGCTGCGACCAGAGCGGCACGGTGAACTTGAAAAATGACGACGGCGTGCTCACGACCTCCAGCAGCAATAACACGATTGGCGGCCTCGCAACCGGCGCGGGTAATGTCATCGCTTTCAATAGTTCCTTCGGAGTCGTGGTGAACAGTGGCCAGTGCGCCATTCTGATGAATTCGCTTAACAACAATGGTAATGGCGGCGACATCAGCCTGCTGTCCGGCAGCACGCGGACCGGCAATCTTCCCGCCGTGCCGCCGGTGCTGACGGGCGCAAGCAACAACTTCACTGTGACTTGGGTTTCCGGCGTCCTGACCAACACGCCAGGAAGCACTTACCGAATTGAGTTCTATGCCAGTCCGAATCTTTCCGACGCCCAGACTTTCCTCGGGGCGACGAACATCGTCACGGCCAACACAGGAATAGCAACCTTTAAACAATTCCTGACCACCGGAAACATCATCAATCAATACCTGACCGCGACGGCGACGGATGTCAACGGAAACACCTCCCAGATTTCCGTATCCCAGAAGGTGAGTTTTAATGGGTTTCCGGCGATCGTCAGCCCACCGCAAAGTGTGATGGGACTCGCCGGCAAATCCACGAACCTGACTGTGGTCGCCTCCGGCTTGCCCGCGCCGGCTTACCAATGGTATTTCCAAAGCGATCCGCTATCCGCTCAAATCGGCAGCCCGCTCATCGGTCAAATCAATTCCACCCTGGCCTTCACCTCGCTGACGACGAACCATGTCGGCAATTATACCGTGGTGGTCGGGAACGGTTCTGGCTCGGTCACGAGTGCGCCGGTCAGCGTGACCCTGGTCGTTCCGGTAAGTCTCGCAACGCAGCCGATGAGCCAGACGGTGATTCCGGGAGCGAGCGTGAACTTCTCGGTCGTGGCCAGCGGCACCGCACCGTTTGGATATCAATGGACTTTTAACAACGACAACCTCGTCGGCGCGACCAATGCGTGGCTGACAGTGACCAATGTCCAGATGGCTCAAGCCGGCAGTTACGCGGTCGTCGTTACCAACCTCGGCGGCGCGGCTACCGGCTCGGCGGTTTTGACCGTGACCAACCCCATCATTACTTTGGCGCCCGTCAGCGGCGCAATGACTCCGGGCGGATTCAGTTTCCAACTGTCGGTGCCGGCCGGCCGGACTTACGTCGTTTTCGGTTCAACCAACCTCAAGGAATGGACCCCGCTGGTGACCAATCTGGCGGTAACCGCGAGCGAAGTATACCTGGATGCCACCGCCCCAAATTACAGTCAGCGGTTTTACCGGGTGATGGTGCCGTAATTGTAGCGCTGTTTAAATTCTCAAAAGGAATTAATTATGAAAACGCAACAAACCAATAACGGGATGCGAAAAATCGCGGCGTTCGTCCTGTTGTTGGGGCTGCTACCCCATTTTGGTTTTGGCGTCGTTTTTCCACCGACCATCACGAGCCAATCGGCAAGCCAGACTGTGCTGGTCCAGCAACCGGCTACTTTCCAGGTGGTGGTGTCTGGCACGGCCCCCTTCTCCTATCAGTGGCGCAAGAACGGCACGAATATTTCCGGGGCGACTTCCAGCAGTTATACGATCCCCAGCGCCCAGTTGGGCAATCAGGCCGCCTACTCTGTCCTCGTCACCAACCTTGTCGGCTCGGCAACCAGTTCCAACGCCATCTTGAATGTGATTAACTCGGCGGTTTCGGTGGAGGCCACCACCGTCACCAGTTCGAACACTTCGCAGCTGACCTGGTCGCATACCGTGGGCACCAACGCCAATCGGATGCTCATGGTTGCCACTTCGCACCGCAACGGAAATAATAGCGTCACCGGAGTGACCTATGGCGGCGTGGCGTTGACGAAGATCGGTTCAACCAATGCGCCAAGTAACGTCAATAGTTGTTCTCTCTGGCAACTGCTGGCCCCGCCATCGGGCACGGCGCCGGTGGTGGTCAATGTAAGCGGTGGCGCACAAGACATTGTGGCGGGCGCAACCTCGTTCGCGGGGGTCAACCAAAGCACGCCGCTGGGAGCGTTTGCCGCCAGCGCCGATAAGGACAACCAAAGCGGACCCACGACCGTGGCCGCAGCAGCCAATCCCGGCGACCTGGTGATGGCGGTATTGATCGCCAACGCTAGTGCGGTGAGTGCCACCAACGCCTCCGGGCAGGCGGCGCTGTGGAACCTGAAGACCGGCACCGGCGGCAGCGACATCATCGGCGCGAGCGGCATCGCCACGGGGGGAACCAACGTCAGCCTCACTTGGAAGTTGGGTGCCGGAGCTCCTTGGGCCTTGGGTGCCGTGGCGATCAAACCTTTCGTCAATAGTCCCCCCACCGTGAATGCTCAAAGTGTCAACGCCACCGCGAACAGCACAAAAGCCATCACTCTCACCGGCAGCGATGCGGATAATAATCCGCTGACCTTCGCCGTCGTGACCAGCCCGGCCAACGGCGGGTTGAGCGGGTTGAATCCGACCAACGGGACCGTGAATTACACGCCGAACACCAACTTCACCGGCGCGGACAGCTTCACCTTCCGGGTGAATGACGGAACCACGAACAGCGACGTGGCCACCGTCAGCATCACGGTGTCCGGTCTGGCTCCGACCATCACGATCCCGCCGCAAAGCCAGACCTTGTTTGCGGGACAGAACACGACCTTCAACGTGGCCGCCACCGGCACCGGGCCCCTCTGCTATCAATGGAGTTTCTGCGGCACGAACCTCGTCGGCGCGACCAATGCCTGGCTGAGCGTGACCAATGCGCGGCTGGCTCAAACCGGCAGTTACACCGTTGTTATCACCAACACTGCCGGTTCGGCGGCCAGCGCCGCGACCCTGAGCGTGACCAGTCCGGTGATCGCCCTCTCGCTCGCCCCTGACGCGGCCATGGCCCCGGCCGGGTTCCCGATCCAAGTGGCGGTGGGGACGAACGTGACTTACGTGGTTCTCGTTTCAACCGACCTACAGACCTGGACGCCGCTGGCGACCAATATGGCGGCAACCGCGAGTGATGTATTTCTGGATGCCACCGCCACAAATTACAGTCAGCGGTTTTACCGGGTGATGGCGCCGTAATTGGAGCGCTGTTTAAATTCTCAAAAGGAATTAATCATGAAAACGCAACAAACCAATAACGGGATGCGAAAAATCGCGGCGTTTGGCCTGTTGCTACTGGGACTGCTGCTACCTCATCTTGGTTCTGGCGCCGTATTCCCTCCGACCATCATGAGCCAGCCCGCAACCCAGACGGTTCTGGTCGGACAACCGGCTACCTTCCAAGTATTGGTGTCTGGCACGGCCCCCTTCTACTATCAGTGGCGCAAGAACGGCACGAATATTTCCGGGGCGACTTCCAACAGTTACTCCATCGCCAGCGCCCAGTTGAGCAGTCAGGCCGCCTACTCCGTCATCGTCACCAACATTGTCGGCTCGGCAACCAGTTCCAACGCCATCTTGAACGTGATTAACTCGGCTGTTTCGGTGGAGGCCACCACTGTCACCAGTTCGAACACTTCGCGGCTGACCTGGTCGCACACGGTGGGCACCAACTCCAATCGTCTGCTCATGGTTGCGACATCGCATCGCGACGGAAACAGCACCGTCACCGGGGTGACCTATGGCGGCGTGGCCTTGACGAGGGTCGGCTTCACCAACGCACCCGCCAACGGCAATAGTTGTTCCCTCTGGCAATTGCTGGCCCCGCCGCCGGGCACGGCGCCGGTGGTGGTCAACTTGAGCGGCCCAGTGGACGTTGTGGCGACCGCAACCTCGTTCGCGGGGGTCAACCAAAACACGCCGCTCGGCCCGTTTGCCGCCAACGCCAGCAAGGACAACAAAACTGGACCCACGACCGTGGCGGCGGTGGCCAATTCCGGCGACCTGGTGTTGGCGGTATTGGCCGCCAACGGTTCTGCGCTGACTGCCGTCGGTGCCACCGGGCAGGCGGCGCTGTGGAACCGCCAGACCGGCACCAACGGCGGCAACATCATCGGCGCCGGCGGCATCGCCACGGGCGGAACCAACGTCAGCCTCACTTGGACGTTGGGAGTTGGAACTTATTGGGCCTTGGGGGCCGTGGCGATCAAACCGGTCGCCAATCACGTGCCCTCCGCGAATGCCCAAAGCGTCAACACCACCGCGAACAGCGCAAAAGCCATCACTCTCACCGGCACCGATGCGGACAACAATCCGCTGACCTTCGCCGTCGTGACCAGCCCGGCCAACGGCGGGTTGAGCGCGCTGAATCCGACCAACGGGACCGTGAGTTACACGCCGAACACCAACTTCACCGGCGCAGACAGCTTCACCTTCCGGGTGAATGATGGCATCACGACCAGCGACGTGGCCACCGTAAGCATCACGGTGTCCGGTCTGGCTCCGACCATCACGACCCCGCCGCAAAGCCAGACCTTGTTTGCGGGACAGAACACGACCTTCAACGTGGCCGCCACCGGCACCGGGCCGCTCTGCTACCAATGGAATTTCGGCGGCACAGACCTCGTCGGCGCGACCAATGCCTGGCTGACCGTGACTAATGCGCGGCTGGACCAAGCCGGCGATTACACGGTCATTATTTCCAACACCGCCGGCTCGGCGGCCAGCGCCGCGACCCTGAGCGTGACCAGTCCGGTGATGATACTGTCATGCGCGGGTGATGCTGGTGGGGGAATGGCTCCGGAGGGGTTTGGTTTCCAGCTTTCGATACCAACTAACTGCCCTTACGTCATTCTGGCTTCCAGCGATCTGCTGAACTGGATCCCGATTGCCACCAATATCTCGGGGTCGGCCAGCGTGGTCATCACGGACTGTGCCGCCACCAACTACAACCAGCGGTATTATCGGGCGATGATCCCGCAATAAATCGCGGGGCTCCTGGCGAACATTATAAAAATCGACCGCGGCGATGCCTCAAACACGCTTGGTCAAGGCCACCCCCAGCTTCAGCAACGTTTGCGCATCGGCCTCAGATTTGGCTTCCGCATAGATCCGCAGAATCGGCTCCGTGCCGGAACCGCGCAGCATCAACCACGAGGAATCCTCCGCGACGAATTTTACGCCGTCGAAAGTCTTCATGCCGGCCAGTGGGGAACGCAGCAGTTTTGTCGGCGGATTCTTTTGCAGCCACTCCATGAGCGCGCCGCGTTTTTCCAGCGGGAAATGCGTGTCGATCCGTCCGTAGCGATGCGGGCCGAATTGTTTCTCCAGTCGCGCCAGCATTTTATTGATGGAGATTTTTTCCGTTGCCAGCAGTTCGAGCAGCATGAGTCCGGCGGCGATGCCGTCGCGTTCGGGAATGTGGCCGGGAAAACCGATGCCGCCGCTTTCTTCCGCTGCCAGCAGCACCCCGCCTTTGATCATCTCCGCGCACATGTATTTGAAGCCCACGCCTGTCTCCACGAGTTCGAGTCCGTAAGCCGCGCACATCTTGTCCATCATCGCCGTCGTGGTGAGCGCTTTCACCACGCGTCCCCTGCCCTGGCGGTTCACGATGAAATGATGCAGCAACAGGCAGATCAACTGATGCGTGGAGAGATATTTGCCGTGCCCGTCCATGCCGCCCACGCGGTCGGCGTCACCGTCCGTCACGAGGCAGATGTCGTGCGGATGTTTCTTCAGATACGCCTGGCTCTTGCCGTAATTCTTCTCGATCGGTTCGGGATTGATGCCGCCAAACATCACATCGTGCGCGGCGTTGAGTGTCGTGACCTTGCAGGTCGTGCCGGCGAGCAGTTGTTCAAAGCAGCCCGCACCGACGCCGAACAACGCTTCGTGCGCAAAACGTAGTTTTGATTTCGCGATCAGCTTGAAATCCACGAGCTTTTTCAACGCGGCATAATGCGCCGGACGGACGTCGGTGATGGTTATCTGGCGCGATTTGACGGCCGTGGCAAGCTGAATGGATTTGACCGGATTGCGGTCGAGAAAACCTTCGACCGCCTGGCACGTTTCCGAATCGCTCGACCCGCCGTAATATGATTTGAGTTTGAATCCGTTAAAGCTCGGCGGATTGTGGCTGGCCGTGATCATCACCCCGCCGATGGCGCGGAGATGTTTGACGGCGAAGGAAACGGACGGCGTCGGCGTGGGTTCCGGCGTGAGAACGACTTTGAAACCATTGCCTGCAAAAACTTCCGCCGTCGTCTGCGCGAAGCGATCGGAGAAAAACCGGCGGTCATAACCAACGATGACTTTGCGTTCCGCGCCGGCAACCGGGTTGGCGCTCCAGTAATCCGCCGTGGCCTGCGCGACGCGCGCGACATTGGCAAAGGTGAAATCTTCCGCGATAACCGCGCGCCAGCCGTCCGTGCCGAATTTAATTTGTGCCACGGGCAAAGGTTGGCAGAACGTTTTCTCCATGACAAGTCCGCCAGATATTCGTGTCGGAACTCCATGAGAATGTCCCCATGCGAACTCGATAAGAATGTCCCCATGGGCCGGGATGCGGTAGCCACCCGGCTACCACATGGAGACATTAACAATGAGC
>DATLVR010000020.1:0-31447 GCA_035577265.1 Verrucomicrobiia bacterium
TGGCGAAACTGGTCCGGCAGGTTGAATCATTGACTGCGGATGAACGGAGCAGTATCGGGCGGCGCGCGGCAACCAAAGTCCGTGAAAAACTGAATCCGGCGCACATCGCGGCAGAAAAAATTAACCTATACCGCAGCCTCCCTGAGCCCGGAGCGGATCCGGTGCCGTGGCTGCGGGAATGTCTGTTGCCCACAACGCTATCGCATCCACTGGCGTTTCTGGATTCTTTGCCGCTTAAAGCTTTGGGCGCCTATGTTGCAAAGCGCGGATTGAAAAAGGTATTCCGACGGAAGCATACCCGATGAGCCAGCCTACGGTTGCCCTTTGTATCCCGGCATACAATGCCGCGAAGTTTCTGCCGCGCCTGTTGAATTCGGCGGCGGCACAGGTAATATCCTTTGATGAAATCATCGTTTGTGATGATGCAAGCAAGGATGACACGGTGGCGGTGGCGCGTTCATTCGGTGCCGAGGTGATTGTGAATTCAGCAAATAGCGGATGTTCGGTCTCTAAAAACAACGCTCTGAACGCCGCCTCGACGGACTGGATTCATTTTCACGATGCAGACGACGAATTGCTGCCCAATTTTACGTCGCTTGCACGCCATTGGGCTATCCGACCGGACGCGCCGGATGTGATATTGTTTGACTACGAATATCGCGACAACGACACCGGTGAATTGATCGCTCGCTCTGATTTCAGCGATGAGAAATTGCGACAAGACCAGCTGCGATATGCGATTCTAAACCAGATCAACCCGTTTTGCGGCCTTTATCGCCGTGCAAGATTGCTTGAGGTAAATGGCTACGATACCGAACCGGAGATTCTCTACAATGAGGATGTGGCATTTCACTGCAAGCTGGCGCTGGCCGGTTTCATCTTTCGGGCGGAGAAAGAGGTTTCCATCATCAATTACCGTATCAACGGTTCAATGTCTGGCGCGAATCAGGTGAAATGTTTGAAGGCTCATCATGCAGTCATGCGAAAGGTAGCGGCGGCAGTGGGACACAAGTATCCGGCAGAAATCGCCTCGCGATTGTGGGCAGCGGCAACGGGTTTGGCGGCGTATCAGGAATGGGAAAGCGCCGACGCGGCGCTGGGGGACGCACAAAAACTCTATCGCGGTGTCCCACGTAACCAGCCCAAGCGATTTGCCGCACTTTGCCGGGTGGTCGGTCCGCGCGTTGCCTTTCGCCTGCGCGAACGAGCGATACGCCTGTTCAAACCGCGTTTGAGGCGCAAAACTACGTGACACCACTCGTCAGTATTCTGATTCCTTGTTATAACGCCGAGAGATATGTGGCGGCAGCAATCCAATCCGCGCTCGACCAGACTTGGCCGAACAAGGAAATCATCGTGGTGGATGATGCGTCCATAGATGGGAGCGGCGCCATTTTGGACTCATTTTGTGTAAAAGGCGTCAGAGTCATTCATGAACGCTTCGGCAATGCCAGTAGCGCCCGCAACCGTGCATTTAAGGAATCCACAGGCGAGTTCATCAAGTTTTTTGATGCTGATGATTTGCTGGAACCGCGCACGATTGAGTTGCAAATGGAACGACTGGCTGGCAGTCAGACAGCGGTCGCGTCTGCCGAATGGGGCCGGTTTTATGGCGATGACTTGGCGACGTTCAAGCCCAATCCGCAAAGTGTCTGGCGGGATATGAATTCACTGGACTGGTTGGTGGAAACATGGATGGATGCCCGACCGATGATGCAGCCCGGAATGTTTTTAATTCCCCGTGCTGTTCTCGGCCGGTCGGGGCTCTGGAACGAAAAGCTAACGCTCATTGATGACTTCGAATTCTATGCGCGCGTGTTGTGTCATGCTTCCGAAGTCCGGTTCACGCCGGGTGCAAAGTTATATTATCGATCCGGTTTGCAGGGCAGTCTCTCCAGCAGGAAAAGCCGGGCGGCAGTCGAATCCGCTTTTGATTCGGTGATGTCGGGCACGGCACATTTGCTGGCCCGACGGCAGGATGAAAAAGCACGACTGGCTTGCGCCAATCTACTTCAGGATTTTATTTACACCTACTATCCGGAGCATGGGGATTTGAGAAAGAATATGGAAGAGCGGATAGAGAAGTTGGGCGGAAGCAGTCTGCCACCCTCCGGCCCGCCGCGCTTTGAGCAGTTGCGCCGGATCATCGGCTGGAAGCTAGCCCGCCGCGTGCAACGATGGGCCGGGCATTAAGCGTCACCACACATGAGTCAAACACCCTTCAATCCGCGTTACGATTCGCTCGACCACTGGCGAGGCATAGCCGCTTTGGCGGTCATGGTATTTCATGGGTTCCACGGAATGGTGGTGCATTCCAGCATTCAATGGTTGGCTTGGCTGGCAAGCTTCGGCTGGTTTGGTGTTCATCTATTTTTTGTCATCAGCGGCTATTGCATCGCGGCCAATGTCTGCCGGTTGGCGGAACGGCGGCTGGGGCCGTGGGATTTTTTCAGAGACCGTTTGTTGCGTATTTATCCAACTTATTGGGGCGCGTGTTTGTTTGCTCTGGCGTTGGCCTTAATCAGCATGCCATTTAATCAGACAACGCTGGCCCACAATCTCCCCGCCGGGCCGGTGGCGGCAGTTGCTAACGTTCTCCTGGTGGAACCATATACCGGCGTCCCGACGTTTCTGTTGGTCAGTTGGTCGCTCGTGTATGAGTTGGGGTTCTACTTGCTCGTAGTCTGTGGATTTGGTTTGGCGCGGGCCGGAGTCCGCTTTCCCTGGCTAATGGCGGGGGCAATCGCGCTCGGCTTCCTCGGCTTGCTGGGGCCGTGGCAGGGGGCTGGGTATATCCTCAATTTCTGGCCGGAATTTCTCGCAGGTGGGATCGTGTTTCTGGCCCTCTGGTTCAAAGCCCGGCAGATCATGACAAGCCGGCTCATGCTCCTGATTCCGGTGGCCTTTGCGCTGGTCCGCCTATTCGCGTTTCCACATTTGGAACAGGCTGGGCAGATGATCGGCGCGGCGATTTTTGCGATGGGGCTTTACCTGTTGCATCCGTTTGATGAGCGGATTTCCAAATGGCGTCCGCTGGTGTGGCTGGCTTGGGTGGGGACCTTCTCCTACTCGCTTTACCTCGTGCATGTGCCGCTCGGGCGCGTGACCAATCTCGGCATCCGGTTCATTCCGCCGACCAGTGTCTGGTTTATCTTTCTAATCGCCGCGTATTGGGTGGTGGCCATCACGGGAGGTTGGGTTTTTTATCGCGTCTGTGAGGCTCCGTTGGAACGCTGGCGGCATACGCTGCGACGCAATTCTGACGTGTTACGGGTCAAACTGAACGTGCCCAGTGTATGACGCCCGCCATCTTTGTCTCAAATACTAATTATCTTTTCACGTCCGGCGGCGGCGTTCAATGGTGCACGCGCGATTATCTGGAGACAATCGCAGCAGCGGGTTTGCAAGCGATAGTCTCGGCCTATGATAACGACCAACGCTTTCTATCGAGGTTCCGCCGCAAACTTCGTCCGCGACCTTTTACCGACCTGATAAATCCCACCACGGTGTCCAAAATTGTCGCGGAGCAGAAAGCCAGCGCGGCTCGCTGGATTTTTCTTAATAATTCAGAGCCGTTGGCGCTGGCGGCTGCCATTAAAATAGCAGTCGGGCAGGAAGCGCGGGTAATCTATTTATCCCATGGGGTCGAGAGCACAGATCAACTGAATGATTTAAGACTGGATGTCGGGAGCATTCCCCCGAATAGACGGCAACCAGCTTGGATTGGCAGGTTGTTTCTGGCCGAGTTGGAGCAGCGCCGCCAACTGGATGGAGTCGTCTGCGTGTCGGAAGAAGATGTATTATTCGAGCGATGGCTGGGTTCTGAAAATTTATGTTTCTTGCCTCGTTCAGTTCGGCAGGAATTTCTAGATCTCCGTCCGGTGCTGGGCCGGGTAGGTACGGTGGGAACACTAAGTCATATCCCCAATCTTGACGGTATTCGCCGGTTGGCTGTTGAACTGGACCGGCAGACCACCGTCCGTTTGCGGTTGGTGGGCGGCCCGCCTACAGCGGGCGAAAAACTTGCCAGAGAATTCCGCTCAATTGAATATGTGGGGCAGTTGGATGATGCAGCGCTGAAAAAGGAAGCGGCAACTTGGTGCGCATTTGTAAATCCCATCTTTTGCCAGGCGCGCGGCATCAGCACCAAAGTGGCCACAGCTCTTGGCTGGGGTTTGCCTGTATTAACCACGGCGCAGGGTTCGCGCGGTTACCGATGGAATGATGCGGTTTTGCCAAGAAGTCAGTCGCCCAAAGAATTGGCCGAATTATCAATACATGTCGCATCTGACGGCGATCAAAAAAACTGGCGAGCACGGGCTACGCAACTGTCCCAACTCGCTCCTGACTTAAGAGAAGCAGGCAGGGCTCTAAAAGACTTCCTTAGCCGTCTCGCCGGCGAATGAAAATCCTGCTCACGGCTGATCCGGAACTGCCTGTGCCGCCCAAACTGTATGGCGGCATCGAGCGGGTGATTGATGTGCTCGTCCGTGAATTGCAGGCGCGCGGGCATGAGATCGGCTTGGTGGCGCATCGCGAGTCCACGGTGGTGGCGACGCGATTGTTTCCGTGGCCGGGATTGCATTCGCAAAATCGATGGGATGCTTTGCGCAACACCGGTGCCCTTTGGCGGGCAACGCGGCAGTTCCAACCGGACGTGGTGCATAGCTTTTCCCGCCTCGCCTATTTGTCACCGTTGTTTCTGCAATCTTCCATCCTCCGTCTTCGATCTCCCCGGATGATCATGTCCTACCAACGTCAGCCTACCGAACGGCAGGTGGCGCGCGCCGCCCGGCTGGCCGGACCGGCGCTGACTTTTACCGGATGCAGCGAACATATCTGCCGGGAAGGGCGGCGGGGCGGAGGCAACTGGCACGCCATACCCAACTGCGTGGAGCTGGGCAAATACACTTTCCAGCCGGACGTGAAGCCTGCCGCGCCGCTGGTCTTTTTGAGCCGGGTGGAACGAATCAAGGGAGCGCACACCGCCATCGCCGTGGCCAAACGCACGGGGCGGCGGTTGACCATTGCGGGCAATCACGGCGAGAGCGGCGAGGAGGGACGATATTGGCAGAAGGAAATTCTCCCGTACTTGGGCAAGGATGGGATCGAATATGTCGGTCCGGTGGACGATGTTCAGAAAAATCAACTTTTGGGGCAAGCCGCCGCCATGTTGGTGCCGATTGAGTGGGAGGAGCCATTTGGGATTGTGTTCGCCGAGGCGCTGGCCTGCGGCACGCCGGTGATTTCCTGTCCGCGCGGCGCGCTGCCGGAGATTGTGCGCGAGGGAGTCGATGGCTTCTTGGTCAACAACGCGGAGCAAGCTTGTGCGGCCGTTGAAAAGCTGCCGGCCATTAACCGCGCGGATTGCCGACAGCGGGCGGAAGCGAAATTCAGTTCGGGCGCGGTGACCGAAAGATATCTTGAACTATACTCAAAGCTATCGCCGCATAGCAAATTTCACTGATGATCCAATCATTCTTTAGAACCTGGAGATTCATCAAATCCCATCCGCTGGCCGCCCGCAATCAAACTGGCGCATTGGGGCGTTGGATGCGCTGGCAGATCGGCTCGCGCATTCTGAAAAGTCCGATGGTGATGCCGTTTGTCGGGGATTCAGTTTTGGTCGTCGAGCCGGGAATGACCGGGGCCACTGGGAACATCTATTGCGGACTTCATGAATTTGCCGACATGGCTTTTGTCCTGCACGTCTTGCGATCAGATGATTTGTTTCTGGATATCGGTGCCAACATCGGCAGCTATACAGTGCTGGCTGCCAAAGTGGCCGGGGCCAATTGTCTGGCACTGGAACCGGTTCCGGAAACCTTTGCCAAGCTGAAACGGAATCTCCGGGTGAACGATCTGGGTGCGCGGGTGGAAGCGTTGCAATGTGCGGCTGGCAGTAGTCCAGCCAGTTTAAGTTTCAGCGCCGATCAGGACACCACCAATCGAGTCGTGGATGAAAATTATCCGGGCAAAAAAATCCGGGTGCCCGTCCAGAGGCTGGATGATTTATTGGCACAACGCACGGCGTTGGTTTGGAAAGTGGATGTGGAGGGCTTTGAGCGGGATGTGTTGTCCGGAGCCAGCCAGGCGTTGCGGCAACCCGCCTTGAAAGCAGTTTTGCTGGAAGGCGATGATCCACAGATCGCCGCCACGATGGCGGCGGCTGGTTTTGATCGAGCGAGTTACCATCCGTTCACCCGCGAGATCCGGGCCGGAAATTCAGCCGAGGCCAAAAACAATAATCTTTGGATTCGGGATATGGAATTTGTGTCCAAGCGCTGCCGCGATGCGCGGCGAATAGTGGTTTTGGGTGTCGGTATATGAGAGTTTTTAAAATGTAGTTTGCGTGAGACTATTAATCATTTCTCCGCATTTTCCGCCAACGAACGCGGCCGATCACCAGCGCGTGCGCCTCGTGCTGCCGTATCTGAAAGAAAACGGTTGGGAGGCGGAAGTGCTGGCGGTGGACGCCGGTTGTGTGGCATCGCCAATGGATGACTGGCTGAGTGCCGGGTTGCCGGCGGACGTGCCGCTCCATCGGGTGCAAGCACTGGGGCTGGGTTGGAGCCGGATTCCCGGTCTGGGCACGCTCACCTTCCGCGCACTGGGTGCGTTGCGTCGCTGCGGGGATGCGCTGCTGAAAACCGGGCGCTTCGATCTGGTCTATTTTTCCACCACACAATTCGGCGTGCATGTTCTGGGGCCACGCTGGCGCCAAAAGTTTGGCGTGCCGTTTGTGATGGATTATCAGGATCCGTGGGTGAGTGATTATTATCGGACGCACCCACAGGTGACCCCACCCGGCGGACGTTTGAAATATGCGCTGGCGGATTGGTTGAACCGCCGGCACGAGCCGCGTGTGTTGCGACATTGCGCCGGCATCACCAGCGTGTCAGCGGATTATCCGCGCCAATTGAGCGATCGCTACGCTTGGTTAAATATTGAAATACTGAAAGCTGAAACGCTGAAATTGGAGGATAGAGGGCAGAGGGCAGAGGGCAGAGGGCAGATGTCCGAGCTCCGAGCTCCGACCTCTATTTCAACGCCGCTCTCCGCTCTCCGCTCTCCGCTCTCCGTTTTGATCGCTCCTTTCCCCGGCGAGGAGCGGGATTTGCAGCGGGTGGCAACGGATGGAACGCGGCAAACCATCTTTTCCCCCAACGACGGCAAGCAGCATTGGGTATATGTGGGACGGGGCGGGGCTGACATGCAATTGGCGTTGCGGGCGTTGTTTCAGGCGTTGCGCGAACACTTAAAAAATCAGCCGACGCTGCGGGAGCATCTGCGACTGCATTTCATCGGGACTTCGTATGCGGCGGCGGGTCGGGGGCGGAAAATGGTGGAGCCGCTGGCGCAGGAACTGGGGCTGTCGGAGGTGGTCGTGGAATCAACCGACCGGATTCCCTACTCACAAACGCTGCGCTGCCTGCTCGACGCTGATGCGTTGATGGTGCCCGGCTCGGATGATCCCGGCTACACGGCGTCGAAAATTTATCCGTATCTGCTCGCCGGCAAACCATTGCTGGCCGTTTTTCACGAACAGAGCAGCGTGGTCTCCCTGTTGCAAACCGTGAAAGGCGGCACGGTGGTCGCTTTCAAAACCGGCGAAGACGGCGAGGCGATTGCCGCCCGCATCCAAGCGTCGGGGTGGCTCCCATCACAGAGGTCAGAGGTCGGAGGTCAGAGGTTAGACCACCGACTACTGACCACTGACTACCGATCTCTGGCCTCTGACCTCCGCTCTCCGCTCTCCGCTCTCCGCCCTTCGGTCCTCCTCGACCGTTCGGCCTTTGAGCCGCATACGGCCCGGGCGCAGGCGGCTATACTGGGGGAGTTCTTCAATAAAATTTTGAAAGCTAAAATCCTGAAACTTTGAAATATTTCGGCACTTCAGTTTTTTGTAAATCATGGTTCGCATGAATGGTTCAGCCAACAATTCAATGCCGCCCGCTTCTGTTTCCTCGGATCGCCGCCGGTCGCGCCGGCCGGCCGCGGCACCGCGGGATGAGCGGGAATTTGAACAATGGGATTTTGCCCATCTATCGCGCGTGGCGGAACCGCTGTATCGCACGGTGTCGCGCGTGGCGGGGGGGTATGCCATCGGCGGGACGGGTTACCTGATGTTTTCCCGGCCAGCGCAGGCCATGACCTTTGCGTTGATTTCGGTGACAGGCTGGCTCTGCCTGGAATTCTGGTTGCGGGCCGGGCGGCGCGGCGTGCCTGCATTTGCGGCGTTGGTATCGAGCCTTGTCCTGCTGAATAGTCTGCCGCTGCTGACCCACAATGCGGCGCTGCAAGGTCTTTCGGACGCCACAATGCGGGTGGCTGGGTTGACGGTGGCTTTTTTTCTGGTGATGCTCTGCGGCGGCTGGTGGCTGGGTGCCCAGTCGGTGCCAGGCCGGCCTTCGAAGTGGAATCTGTTGCCGGCGGGGGCTTCTTTTGCCGGCGATTCCGGCCTGAAGTTAAGCCTGCCGCTGCTCGGATTGGCAGTGCTCTTCAAGATGAGCGTTGTCAGCGGCCTGCTGTTCCGTCTCTTGCCGGAAAACCTGACGGGACTATTCTCAGCGCTTCAAGCTTTTTCCGGTGCCGCCACTTTGCTGGGGGCGTTTTTGGGCGGACTGGCCGTGGCCCGGCTGCCGCTCCTTGGCGGGGCGCTGATTTTCTGGACCTTGTTTGCGCTCGATTTTCTGCTGGATACTTCGAGCGTCCTGCTTTCGGCGGCGAGTGGACTGGTGATCGCCTGCGGGGCGGGGCTGGGCCTCCGGCGACGGCGGATTCCGTGGGCTTTCCTGATCGTGCTGCTGCTGGTGGTGGGATTTTTGAATCAAGGCAAGTTTGTCATGCGCGAGCGCTATTGGAATCCGGAATCCGGGGAGCAACGTATGAGCTTAAGCGGGCTGCCATCGTTTTTTGCCGAATGGGCGGACGTGAGCCTGGCCATGTTCAAAAACAACTGGCAGGCCGACCCAAGCGAGCCCCAGGACAACCCCGACGCCGGTCAACCCCTGATAGAGCGGTTGGACAACTTCCGGAACCTGACCTTCATCGTGGACAAGTTTGCGACCGCAAAGGTGGAACCCTTGTATGGCCGGACTTACATGGTGATACCGGCACTCCTGATTCCCCGCGTTTTCTGGCCGGACAAGCCGCGCACGCACGAGGGCCAGATCATGCTGAATCTGCACTTTGGGCGGCAGGCCAGTGAGGAGGAAACCGTGAAAACTTACATCGCCTGGGGCCTGCTGCCGGAAGCCGTGGGCAATTTCGGCTGTGCGGGTGGGGGTCTCTTTCTGGGCCTCGTAGCCGGCTTCCTCTGCGGCGGGTTGGAGAGCTGGTCCGCCCGGAAGCGCCTGTTGTCCGTGGAGGGTTTGGTGGCCGCCGCCCTGCTGGTGCAACTGGCCGTCTCCTACGAAATGGTGGCCAGCGTGCTCATCACGGCGATGTTTCAAATGCTGGTGGCGGTGGTCACATTCGGCATTTTGCTGCACCTGTGCCTCAAGGATTCCAGCCCGGTCCGCCCGCGCCGCAGGGGACGGAAGACAAAATTAGAAACCGGGAAAACTGAAATCTCAAAAGGGGATAATCTAAACGCTGAGAAGCTGAAATCCTGAAATCAGGACAGGTTTCAGTTTGTCATCATTTCAGCATTTGAAAGTCTGACTCCGCCTCTGGCCTCGGATTTCAGAATATTAGCATTCAGGATTTTAGCATTTGAAAAACCTCGCCATCGTCGTTTCGCACCCCATCCAATACTACTCGCCATGGTTCCGGTTTCTGGCGGCAAAAGGACTGGCCGGGCTGCGTGTGTTTTACCTGTGGGATGGCAGCGTGACCGGACAGATGGATCCGGGCTTTGGCGTAAAGGTCAAATGGGACATCCCACTGCTGGAAGGCTATGACCATGAATTCGTGCCCAATGTCTCGCGGTCGCCGGGGACGAATCATCGGGGTGGGTTGGATAATCCGGAGCTGGCCAGCCGCTTGGCGGCATTCCAACCGGGCACCATCCTGTTGTTCGGTTACAACTATCGGACGCATTATCGCCTGCTGTTTTCCCGCCCGCCGGCGCCGCTGTTGTTCCGTGGAGATTCCCACCGGTTGGTGCCGGAACACGGATTGCGCGCCGGGTTGCGCCGCCAGTGGATTCGCGCCGTCTATCGCCGCATGGCCGCATTCCTTTACGTGGGTCAAGCCAACCGGGATTATTTCCAACAGCACGGGGTGCCGAATGATAAATTATTTTTCTGCCCCCACGCTGTGGACAACCGGCGGTTCTTGAAGGAGACGGAAAACGCGATGAGTCAAGCCGGGCAATGGAAGACCGCATTGGGAATTCCCTCAACGCACAAGGTCATCTTGTTTGCCGGAAAATTTGAAGCCAAGAAACGGCCGCGCGATCTGGTGGCCGCCTTCAAGCAGGCGGGATTGAAGGACACAACCCTGCTGCTGGTGGGTAACGGGGCGCAGGAAACGGAGTTGCGCCGGGACGCCGCGGGGCGGACGGACATCGTGTTCGCGCCGTTCCAGAACCAGTCGCAGATGCCATGCACCTATGCCGCGGGCGATATTTTTATCCTCCCCAGTCAGGGCCGGGGCGAGACGTGGGGATTGGCCGTGAACGAGGCGATGTGCCTTGGCCGACCCGTGATTGTCAGTGACCACGTGGGCTGCGCACTGGATTTGGTGCAGTCGCAACGGAACGGGTTGGTCTTTCCCGCGGGCAACGTGGCGGCACTCGCGGCGGCCTTGCGCGAGGTTTTTGCTGATCCCGTCCGTCTCCAAACTTGGGGTGGGCAGAGCCGGGAAATCATCCAAGGCTACGATTACGAACACGCCACTCAAGGATTGCTGGCCGCGTTGGAGCACGTCAAAAAAACAAAAGCTGAAAAGTGAGAAGCTAAAAGCTGAAGTTTTTCAGTTTGTCAGGATGTCAGCGTTTGAAAGACCAACTCTGACCTTCGTCCTCCGATTTTGAAAATCCTATTCTCCATCGCCGATCTGCAGCCGGAAAGCGGCGGGCCCTCCCGCAGTGTTTCCGCGCTCGCTGCTGCCGTGGCAACTCTCGGCAACGAGGCCGAAGTGCTGGCGTTGAGATACGGCAGCGGTAGCAATGCCCCGATGGTTCCTCCCAGTCCCGTGCAAACCACCTTGGTGCCAACCTCGGGTCGGCAACGATTCCGCTGTCCCCCCGGATTTGCGGCGGCTTTGCAGGACAGCATCGGTGCAAGTGGAGAGGGCAGAGGGCAAAGGGCAGAGGGCGGAGGACGGAAGGCAGAGGCCGGAAATCAGAGGTCGGAGATCAGAGGTCAGACAACCGTTCTGCACGACAACGGTCTCTGGCTGCCTACCAACCACGCAACGGCGCGGGCGGCGCGCCGGAATAATATCCCGCTGATCATCAGCCCGCGCGGCATGTTGACGCCGTGGGCCATGCGTTTTCACGGCTTCAAAAAACGCCTGGCCTGGTGGCTATACCAGTATGGCGATCTGCAATCCGCCCAAGTGTTGCACGCCACGTCTGTGCAGGAAGCGCAGGAGTTCCGGGCTCTCGGTCTGACCCAACCCATCGCTGTGATCCCGAATGGGGTGGGATTACCGAGAGCAGAGAGCAGAGAGCAGAGAGCAGAGAGCAGAATTCAGAAATCGGAAGTCAGTCCGCTGATCCCCGATCTCCGTCCTCCGGCCTCTGATCTCCGACCACGGTCCTCCGGCCTCCGGACCGTTCTGTTCCTCAGTCGCCTTCATCCTAAGAAAGGGTTGCTGGATTTGGTCCGGGCGTGGGCGGCGGTGAAGGGGAAGGCAGAGAGCAGAGAGCAGAGAGCAGAGAGCAGAAGTCAGAAGTCAGAAGTCAGTGCTCAGAGGTCAGAAAACGGCAGTCAGATGTCAGCCTCCGATCTCCGTCCTCCGACCTCCGTCCTCAGTTTTCAGTCCGGCTGGCGGGTGGTGATTGCCGGGGGTGACGAAAATGGGCATCGCGAAGAAATAGAAGCGGAAATTAGAAAGCAGAAATTGGAAAATAGTTTCCAGTTCATGGGCGAGGTGGCGGATGAGCAGAAGTGGGCGGTTCACGGGAGTGCGGATCTGTTCGTGCTGCCGACGCAGTCGGAAAATTTTGGAATTGTGATCGCCGAGGCGCTGGCGTGCGGCGTGCCGGTGATTACCACGCGCGGCACCCCGTGGGAGGATTTGGTCACGCATCGCTGCGGCTGGTGGGTGGAACTGGGCGTCTCGCCGCTGGTCGCGGCGCTGAACGAGGCGATGCAATTATCGGATGCGGAGCGACAGGCGATGGGGCTGCGGGGACGCAAGCTGGTGGAGGAAAATTACACATGGTCGGCTGCCGCCCAAAAAATGGTGGCGGTGTATCAGTGGATGCTTAACGCCGGGCCGAAACCGGAGTGGGTTATGGAAAGTTGAGGGTTGAGAGTTGAGAGTTGAGAGCAGAAAACAGAAATCGGAAAGCAATTGAACAACGAAGTCACTAGGACACGAAGTTAAAAACTGAAATATTTAGTATGGAGCGTCCCGCAGAACTAAACATTGCCGATAACCGCAAAGCGCAGAAATATTCGGCTGCCGAACAACTGCGCCGCGTGCTGTGGGCGTTCGGCAAGCTGTTCTTTTGTTTCAGTCCGCGCCCCTGCTTTGGCTGGCGGCGGCTGGTGTTGCGTTGCTTCGGCGCCAGAATCGGCGCCCACGTGAATACCTATCCCAGCACGCGGATTTATTTTCCATGGAACCTCACGGTCGGCGACTGGAGCGCCATCGGCGAAGAGGTGCTCATTTACAATCTCGGGCCGGTCGCGCTGGGCGCGAAGGTGACCCTCTCACATCGCGCACATTTGTGCGCCGGCACGCATGATTACACGCAGCCGGACCTGCCGCTGCTCAAGCCGCCAATTGAAATCAAGGACCAGGCCTGGGTCTGCGCCGATGCCTTCGTGGGGCCGGGTGTCACGGTGGGCGAAGGCGCGGTGGTGGGCGCGCGGGCGGTGGTGATGAAAAATGTGGAGCCGTGGTCGGTTGTCGCCGGCAATCCCGCGCGCGTTATCAAGCGACGGACCCTCTCCGCCTCGACCAGGGAATGAGTTGGGTGAGGTGTCGCCAGCTTTGGTTCTCTGATTTTTCAATTTCCGCTTCCCGCTTTCAACATTTCAGATTTTCCGAATGAACATTTCCGTCCTCATTCTCACCTACAACGAAGAGGCGAACCTCGTCCGTTGCCTGGATTCCGTGAAATGGTCGAATGACGTGCTGGTGGTGGATTCCTTCAGCACAGATCGCACCGTGGAACTCGCCAAAAATGGAGGAGCGCGCGTGCTGCAAAATAGCTTCGTGGATTTTGCGAGCCAACGGAATTTTGGGCTGGCCCAGGGAAGTTTTAAGCATGACTGGGTGCTGCATCTGGACGCGGATGAAGTCGTAACGGCGGCGTTGCAACAGGAGTTGATGGCCCGAGCTGCGGATGACAAAAAGGAGGCGTATCGGCTCGCCTCAAAAATGATGTTTCAAGGACGCTGGCTCAGATATTCCGGGCTCTACCCATCGTATCAAGTGCGGTTCGGGAAACGTGACCGGCTGAACTTTATTCAGGTGGGTCATGGCCAGCGGGAACAGCTTGAACCGGTTCAGATCGGAACCCTGCGGGAGCCACTTCTGCATTTCTCATTTTCCAAGGGTATCGCCGACTGGGTGGAGCGGCACAACCGCTACTCGACCGCCGAGGCCGTTCATTTTATGGAAACCAACGGCGTGCAAGCGATCGACTGGCGGGGAGTTTTTGTCCCGGGCGATGTGTCGCGCCACCGCCGGGCGCTGAAGGTTCTGTTTGGCCGGTTGCCAGGCCGGCCCACCTTGCGTTTCCTTTACATGTATCTTTTTCGGCTGGGATTTTTGGATGGCCGCGCCGGTTTCACCTATTGTCTCCTGTTGGCCATGTATGAATACATGACCATCCTCAAAATTCGTGAACTGCGCCGGCGTCGGGACAGTTCGACTTTGTGACCGTAACGTATAAATCCTTCGGCTCCGAATCACGCCCCCGGATGCTCTGGCTGGTTCTGCTGGCCGCCATCTGGGTGCCGGTGGTGTATCTGCTGGGCGCGCAATGGTCGGTGTATGCGGCATACCAATACGGCTGGGCCGTGCCGTTTTTGTGCCTGCATCTGGCGGCCCGGCTGTCCGCCTCTCTGCCTCCGGTGACCGTTCCTGGTCATAAAAATCTGGCTATGGCCCTGCTGCTGGCGGCGGGGGTGGTCTTCTGGGCCATGCGCGTCCTGCAGGAGGCGAGTCCCATCTGGCGCGTGGCAAGTTACGGACTGGCCATCGCGGCGGTGACCATGACGCTGCTGGTGATTTACCTCACGCAGGGAAGCCGTCGAGCGGTGCATTTTGCGTTCCCTGTGCTCTTCTTTCTCGTGGCCGTGCCGTGGCCGACCCCAGTGGAACATTTGGTGATCCAAAGCTTCACCCGTTTCAATGCAGGCCTCGTGACCGAGGTGCTGAATTTCGCCGGCGTCCCGGCCTTGCTGCACGGCAATGTGATCGAGGTCAGCACGGGGTTGGTGGGCATTGACGAGGCGTGCAGCGGCATCCGGTCGCTGCAAGCCACGCTGATGATCGCGCTGTTTTTCGGGGAGTTTTACCGTCTGGGCCGGGCGCAACGCGGATGGCTGCTGCTCGCCGGACCGCTGCTGGCAATGGCCTTCAATCTGGCGCGGACGCTGGTGCTGGTGTCGGTGGCGGCAAAGTCGGGTCTGCTGGCAATGGGACAATGGCACGATCCAACCGGCGTGAGTCTGCTGGTTGGCTGCTTTTTCTCCCTCTGGCTCATGGCGGCGTGGCTTGGAAAAGCAAACGCTGAAACGCTGAAAACTGAAATACTGAAAGCAGACTCAAATCCGAGGCCAGAGGGCAGAGGGCAGAGGGTAGTCAGCGTTTCAACGTTGGCTGTCGGGTTGGTCGCTTGGGCGGTGGTGGTCGCCGTTTCCACCGAGGTCTGGTTTCGCAGCCATGAGGCCCGGAATAATCAAAATCTTTCCTGGGCCGCACAGTGGCCCGTGGCGAATCCGACGCTCCAGACCAACGTCATTTCCATAGCTGCCTTGCAAATCTTGCAATGCAACCAAAACGCTTCCGCCCGGTGGACCGGGGACGACGGTGTTTTTTGGCAGGCGTTTTATCTGCGCTGGCTGCCGGCGAACAACTTTTATGGCCGCACACGCGCAGCGCTGTCTAAATTTCACAACCCGGCCGATTGTTTGCCCGCCAGCGGCATGAAACTGGAGGCGCAACTCGCTCCGATATCCCTGCCGGTGCAACCCGGCTTGAAACTAAACTTCGACCGGTTTGTTTTTAGTGCCGATGGACGACCGCTGTATGTCTTTTTTTCTCAGACCGAAGATGTGGAGGGCGAAGGCGTGGTCAACTTCCGCCTGACGCATCTTGACCGCTTGCGCGCTGTGCTGACCGGCAGCCGTAACTATGGCCAACGCAATCTCGAAATCGCCCTGGCCGGCCCGGAAACGCCTGAGGCCGCCCTCGCCGTCCTTCGTGCCCGGCTGCCATCCCTGATCGCCATTACGCCTGCCGTCGTTTTCTCTCCACCTCGCTAGAAAACGGGGCCAGGGTGGATCGCCGGTTTTTCGGCCCCTAACCCGTTCGCGTGTTCGTCACGTTTTGCACTCGAATGACTGATACCAATTCTCAATGACAACTGGTGGATTGGTCGGTCACTCCCTCACCCGGCCTTCGGCCACCCTCTCCCCCAGCGGGGGAGAGGGCAAGGTGAGGGGGCGTTTGGATATTCCACCGTTTCTTATTGGGAATTGGTATGAGTCCAGCGTTTCAATTTTCAGCCTGTCAGTTTTTAGGATGCCGGCAGTGGATTTTGCGTCCTCCCCTTCATTTCCCAAGGTGATTTTCCTTTCGCCGGGGATCCGCCCGCTGGCATATTCCCGCCCCGCGTTTGACCGGCATCCATGAAAATCCTTCTGCTCAACCAGACGTTTTATCCCGACGTCGTCTCGACGGCGCAGCATTTGAGCGAGCTGGCGACGGCGCTGGTGGAACGCGGACATCAGGTCACGGTCGTCACCGGCCGGCGCGCTTATGATCATCCGGATAAAACGTTTGCCGCCCGGGAAACCTGGCGTGGTGTCCGGATCTTCCGGGTCTTTTCCACCCGGTTTGGCAAACGCGCCAAATGGCATCGCGCCGTGGATTTCGCCAGCTTCATTGTTTCGAGTTGTGCGCGACTGTTGTTCCTGTCGCGGCATGATGTGGTGGTGGCGCTGACCACGCCGCCGCTGATCTCCTTCATCGGCGCGTGGCGCGCAAAATTGTGGCGCGCGAAATTTTGTTACTGGGTGATGGACATGAACCCGGACGAGGCCATCGCCGCCGGCTGGCTGCGCGCGGATTCGTTCGCGGCCAAAATGCTGGAACGCATGTCGCGCTTCAGTTTCCGCCGGGCGGGCTGGATCATCGCGCTGGACCGGTTCATGCGGGACCGCATCGTGGCCAAGGGGATTGCGCCGGAAAAAATCGCCGTGCTGCCGCCGTGGTCGCAGGATCACGACGTGCGATTTGATGTGGCGGGCCGGGAACAGTTTCGCCAGCAACACGGTCTGAGCGGAAAATATGTGGTGATGTATTCGGGGAATCATAGTCCGGTGCATCCCCTGGACACGTTGATGCAGGCGGCGGAAAAATTGCAAACGGATGCGTCCATCGTGTTTTGTTTTGTCGGCGGCGGCAGTGAATTCAAACGGGTGCACCGCTGGGCGGCGGATGGGAAACGGACGAATGTGCTGTGTCTGCCGTATCAACCATTGGCCCAGTTGTCGGCGTCGCTTTCGGCCGCCGATGCACATGTGGTCGTCATGGGCGAGGCAATGCTGGGCCTGGTGCATCCATGCAAGATCTACAACATGCTGGCGGTGGGTGCGCCGGTGATTTACATCGGGCCGCAACCCAGCCACGTCACGGAAATTCTGGGGCGACCGGAGGCCGGCCATCCGTGGTGCTCGGTGCGGCATGGTGAAGGGGAACAGCTGGCGGAACGCATCCGTCACCTGCGTGAAGTTTTAACGAACCGGCAAGCGCCCTCAGTCCTGACGGCGGAGTTTGCCAAAGACGTTCTGCTACCCAGGATGATTGCCGGTCTGGAACGGGCGGACGGGTAGCCCCGGAACTGGCCCGTTGTTCCGGGCATCAGGTCCGGAGACGCAGTTTGATAGCCGCCGAAGATCGCGCTCTGAAACTTTCTGATTTCTGAATTCCGATTTGCAGCATGAGGCGCCTGGGTGGAAGCCTGGTATCGCTGGCATGAAAGGCAATTGCCGCCAGCCACACTTTGGACGATGTCATGGCCGACCAACAATCCCACTTTCAAAACCTTAAATCTGCTTCAGCGTGAATGAGCGCAACTCAGCGGTTCAGAATCAGACTTCAGATTGAGGTGATTTTCCAATTTTTATGGGGGCGTGCCGGGAATGATTTTCGGCGCGCTTTTTTGTTGTCCGGCGGCGGGCACGTTGGCGAGATGAACCGGACTGTAGGGCTGACTTGTTTCATCCATCGGCGGCACCAACGGGCAGGAGTCGAAGCGCAAAGGTAATCCGTGGATTGTCTGCCAATCGCTCAGGGCCTGGCCCCAGCCTTCGGCCAGCAGGTCGGCCAGAATATCTGAAACCGAAGTGGTTTTTATGGAAACACCGGTGGCGGGTGGTCTTCTTGCCGACTTGGATGCAATGCCCAGTTCCAGGAAACAATATTTATGGCCAGACACGGCATGACGGAAAAGGCGGCAATTTTGAGTGTCAAGACTGGTCAACCGCCAGTGCTTCTCCCCATCCTCCAGGCGAATCTGGACGCTGTCGAAGCCCAGCTTGCGGGCCATGAAGATGACGTCCTCGGCGAGGTCGTCGAGGGTGTTCGCGCGCTTGCCTTCCAAGGCGAGCCAACGGGATAAAGAGATGGCGTAGCGAATGTCCTGCCGGGCGTCCAACGAATTGCCCAGCACCCGCCCGACAACCAGCCACTCACGGCTGAAATTAAATTGTCCCGCTGCGAACAGGATGGTCAGGACACCGATGCCAAGCAACAAGGGGAGATATTGGCCATGCAAGAAGAAGGTCATGAATCCCAGCAGCAGGAAGATGGCGGTGAAAATGTAAAGGCCGAGAACGACCTTGCGCCGGGAATGACCCGCCGCCAGCAACCGGTGGTGGATGTGTTTGCGATCCGGCCGGAACACCGGCAGGCCCTGCAGTCCCCGCCGTATAATGGCCACCGAGGTGTCGAGGATCGGCAGCGCCAGCACGAACAGCGGGGCCAGCAGAGCGGCCACGATGGTGCCTTTTTGGGAGCTGACAATCGTGCTGGCTCCGATGAAAAAACCAAGGAAATAGGCCCCGCCATCGCCCATGTAGATCCGGGCAGGCGGAAAATTAAAACGCAAAAACGCCAGCAGGGCACCCGCCATGCCTGCCGCGATCACCGGCACCGACCCCCCCTGCAGGGAGACATAGATCAGGAGGATCATCAGCATCAGACAAATCCCGCCCGCCAGACCATCCACGCCATCAATCAAATTGATCAGATTGGTCATGGCCACCAGCCAGACCACTGTGACCGGCAAGGCCCAAAGCCCCAGATCAATGATATGATCCGTCAAAGGAATCTTGAAGTGGGCAATGCCGATTCCACAAAAGAAGGTCGCGCTGGCAATCGCGATCTGGCCAAGAAGTTTCCGCCTCGCGCCCAGCCCCAGCAGATCGTCCAACAAGCCCAGACCAAACATGGCCAGCGAACAGGGAATGATCACCCAGCGATCGTTTTGCTGAATAAAGCCCGGCCCCGAGAAGCCATAGAACAGCAACGTCACCACGACCATCGGCCCGGCCAAGGCAATGCCACCCAGTCGCGACACGGGAATGGTATGACTGTGATGCAACTCAATGGCCCGGCCGGCGAAATTAAAGCGCCGGCACCACCACAGGATCAAAACAATCAGGCCATAGCTCGTTGCCAACCCGACCAATGCTGCAATTGAAGGTTCAATCCAATTCATTTCTCAAGCCCTTGGAACCTGGTCCAAACTGGACTGACGAAATAGTAGCTAAAAAGCCAAAAGCTACAAGCCAAGTTATCGAAAGACTGGCTAAGCCGGATACATGCCGTTGAATTGACCGCGAAACAAGCCAAACCCACGAAAGCGAAGACCGACCAGGAGGTTGAGGTTCCGGCTCCGACTGCACCCAGCGGTGCGCACGCGTGGGAAACTGCCCAAAGCGAACACCCACCGCCACCGCCGCAGTTTTAGATTCGTGTGATTCGTGTGATTCGTGTCTTTCGTGTCTTTCGTGTCTTTCGTGGTTTAAAAGAATTCTTCCGGCCAAGTGGGTTATTTTTGAACTCTTTTGGTAACAACTAATTTAGCTGACGATTTGCACCGCCTTTTGTTCGGCGGCCCTGTAGACGTTCCGAGCCATCGCCGTCGCCCCGTGGCTTGTTGCCGTCGAGGTTTCCGCCGGGTGGTGGCATCGTTCGCACGAAGCGCGATTGCCCGCCGGTGAACAATGGACGGCCGTCTGGCCGATGAATCTGCGGGCATGTGCGGGTTTGCGCAACTCCGGTCAGCGTTCGTTGGAAATCGCCCTGCCCGGCAATCTGGATGAATCCCAGGCCGAAGCCGTGTTTCAGAATCGGCTCGCCACAATAATCCAGAATGAGCCGGGTCAGACGCAGATGGGGAAATGAAATAAATTCCGAAAACATTTATCGCAACGCGCAAAGGACGGCCCTTTGCGTTTTTTTATTTCCGGGTGCGGCCAGGCTTGCATCCTGGTTGTCGGCTGCGCGGCGGCAAGCCGGCGTTCCATACCATTTCTCAATGACAACTGGTGGATTGGTCGATCACCCGGCTTTCGGCCACCCTCTCCCCCACCAGAGGAGAGGGCAGGGTGAGGGGCGTTTGGATATTCCACCGTTTCTTATTGGGAATCGGTATCATTGGACGAGTTGAGAGTTGAGAGTTGAATGTTGGTGCTGGGAGCATTCATCCCTCAACTAACTCTCAACGCATCACGCCGCCAGCACCGTCGGCCAGCCGTGCGCGGCGATGATGGTGCGGATCAACTGCGGCCGCCGGTTTACCGAAACGCTTCCGGCCGGCGTTTTTGATTCCAGCAGTGCCGGGGTCATGTCCTCGTTTCATCCGACAAGACGTCATCGCACTTCGGTGTTAGTTTCCGGCCAATGACCCGCGAAATTGATGCCAGCCCGGCCGCACTGTGCGTTTCCGCCGGCGATTTTGCTGGTTTGAACCATTGCCGAATCGATTGAAAGACCCTGTGAAATTCATGATAAACCCGTCTACCGTGCCGCCGAACCGTTCCACCATCCACTGCGCCCCGGTCGGGCGGCGGTTTGGATTCACTCTGATCGAGCTGCTGGTGGTGATCGCCATCATTGCGATTCTGGCGGCGATGCTGTTGCCGGCGCTGGCCAAGGCGAAGGAAAAGGCCAGGCAAACCTTGTGCATCTCGAATTTCAAACAGGTCGGAATCTCGCTGGCGATGTATGTTGACGACAGTCAAAACTTTTACCCGATTGTTTCTTACACCGACTCCAGCGGTAATTCAGTTGATTGGTGCAAGGAATTGAATGCGTATCTGCCGCAGCAGGGAAAGCTGGTCACGAGCGTCGCCAACAAAGTCTTCATCTGTCCGAGTGCCGAATTTCCGCAGATAGATCATAATAATCTTACCCGCACTTACGCCGCCGCAGGCACGATGTTCGGCATCAATCCCGCCAGCGCCGCCACCCCGCCCGCCTTGACCGTGGCGGTCGCCAGAAAAGCGTCGTCGTTTGTCAATTCACCGACCGACACGATTCTGGCCACGGAGGCCAAGCAGGAGGTTCCGCCTCCCGCCAACCCGTCGAGCGCCTATTCGCAGTCCAACATACCTTGGAAGTTAAGCACGGGACTGGGCCTGCAAAAAGATCTGACGCTCGCGGCGAATGCGCGGACGTATGTGGACTTCAGGCATAATTCATCCAAAGGCATCGTCGCACTCTACGGCGATACCAGCGCGAGAGCGACCTCATTTAATACCGCCAGCAATGCCTGGACACAAACTTTGTGGAATAACCAATAAATCAACTCCAAGTAACAAAACTATCACCATGAAAAATCAAATCATCGCCTTGCTGGCGCTGTTATTATCAGGCTTCTGTCTTCCGGCGCAAACCTTGAGCAATTATCAGGCGACGGTGAACAGCCAGAGTCCAAGCTTTTACTTCACCTTTGATGGAGGCAGCCTGACCGATGCGACCGGCCACGGCGTCACTCTGATCCCCAACGCTTCGATTTCTTATGTAAGCACGGTCCCTGATGCGTGGGGGAATACCACCAATTCAGTCATTTTTCCGTTTAAGAGTGATTACGCCTTTGGTGGCGGGAATGGAATCATCAGCGGCGGCGGCACGGCGGCTAACGACGCCAGCACACAAGCCACCAACGGAGCCATCTCGTTTCTTTTTCGCGCGCCGGATCCGGGAACCAATAACACGGGATATTACAACTCGGGGTATCTTTGCATTTTTTCGGCGGGCAGCAGCACTGCCAGCGGCAACAGCCTGTCCCTGTTTGTAGAAAATAATAAAGCCCTGACCACTGCCGGCAGCAACAATTTCCCGGACAGCCTTAAATTGCGTTTTGGCAATACCACTCAAGTCATCCTGCCGCAGACCAGCCTCGTGCCCAACGCCTGGCATTACTTCGCGCTGTCATACACCGAATCCACGAACAGCAACGGTGCCTTCGTGGATTCAACCGGGACGAACGTGATTGGAAAAGCCAGATGGTATCTGGGAATTCCCGGCGGCGCGCTGATGAGTGGACTCACGACCAACTCGCTCAATTCCATGGCCGGAGACGGCACGGATTTCATCATCGGCAACGAAACTGACACCACGCACGGATTTGCCAGCGGCGCGGTGGATGAATTTGCCACCTGGACGCGCCAGTTGAGCGCGGCTGAAATCACGAACCAGTTCAACGAAATCCCCGCCAGCCTGCCGCCGCCGCGTTCAACCTACGAGGGCATCGTCACCGCCCAATCACCAAGTTATTACTTCAAGCTGGACGGAAATTATGTGGACGCGGTCAGCGGGACGCTGACCCTGAAGACGAACGGCACCAGCACGGGACTGACTTGCGATTACTTCGGCGGGCTGACCAACGCGGTCACCTTCTTCGCCGGCGGAGACGCCCTTACCAACAACGGAAATCTTCTCAACGGCGGCGGCACTTACAGCCCGACCACTCCGGGCGGCGGCAAGGGATCAATCTCCTTTTTGTTTCGAACGCTGAACTCCTATGTCAACCAAGGCAATCGGTATCTTTACCACGCGGGCGGCAGTTCCGTGACCGACAACCGTTTCGAATTGTTTTTTAATACTTTCAGTTCCGCTGCCCAGCCGAACGCGCTCAAACTGGGCTTTGGCGATTCTTCCACCACCATTCTTCCAACCAACAATTTCGTTCCCGGCAGTTGGTATTATTTTGCGATGACTTATGACGAGTCACAAACCAACAAACAGGTGACATGGTGGCTCGGATTGCTCGGCACCGCAAACCCCGCGCTGAATTCGGGAACCTTGTCCGCCATCACCAATTCGCTGGCGGGACAGGGAAACGTTTTCATCATCGGTTCCAGCACGAACTTGACCGCCAATACTTTTCGCAACAGCACTCCGACCAGCCAGGGACGCATCCAGGATTTCGCCATTTGGCAACGGGTGCTGGCCGGGACGGAAGTCACCAATCAATTCCAAGCGCTCGTCACTTCGTCGGGGACGGCGCCGGTGTTGAGCATCACCACTTCCGGCTCCAACGTCATTCTCGCCTGGCCATCGAGCACGGATCCCGGCTACGGTTTGCAGTCCACCACAAACCTGACAACAACTTCGTGGATCAGCGGGGGCACAGCTTCGACGGTCGGCGCGCAATTCGTGGTGACCAACGCACTGAGTTCCACCGCGCAATTTTATCGCCTGAAAAAATAATCTCGAACCAGCCAACCAACCCTAAACCTCAACCTGTAAAAACAATAATCTCATGGAAAAACTCCTAGTCATCGCAACGAGCATGATTTTCGTGACCGCTGCGGTTCATGCCCAGACTTTGTCCGCTTACCAAAGTGTTATTAATGGCCAGTCTCCTTTATATTATAACACGCTGGACAATACGCTGGTGCCTTCGACGGGCGCGGGAACATTCGGCGCCACCGCCGGTTCCACCTTTACCAGTGACTACTTTGGCAACGCGAACAACGCTGTCAATTTCGCGGCTGCCAGTGACCAGCTTTCATATGCCACGGGTGGTAACATTATCAACGGCAGCGGCAACACCGATATTACCGCTGATCATGGTTCGATGTCCTTTTTGTTTGAGACCCCGTCAACGCTGCCGAGCACCACAATATATCTTTTTTCAAACAACGATACGAGCCCGAATCAATTTGCAGCCACGCTGGTTAACGGTGCGCTCAACATCAAGCTAAACAACAAGACTTTCACCGCACCCACAACCGGTTCGGCTTTTCCAACGTTGGCCGGCAGCACCTGGTATTACCTCGCGCTAACCTGGGATTTAAATGGCACGGCTGCCGGCGTGAACGGTGTCAATTATTATCTGGGGCAGGCTGGTGCGGCTGGTATTGCAAATGTCGGTTTCATGCAGCGGGGCGGAACGGGCAACTTTTCCAGCAGTTCCGGCGTGCTTGGCAATGGCGGGGCATTCGTTCTTAACGGTCATCAGACGTCTCTAACTGGCGGTTCCACCGGCGGCGCAGTTGACGAACTGGCCACGTTTAATACCGAATTAACCAGCGGCCAAATTAACAGCCAATTCGCAGCGCTGATCATTCCTTCGGTTCCCGAACCATCCGCTTACGCCTTGCTTGGCATGGGTGTGTTGTTGTTTGTTGGAATACGCAGGTTTGATGGTTCCAGGATTGCCGCGAAAAATGGAAAGTAACCCACAAAGGGACGGTCACAATTCGCCCGGCGCACTGGTTTGCCAAACAGTGCGCCGAGATTGTTTAAATGGTTGTGGATTTTTAAATCGCGTTTCAATCACAGTCAATCGCCGCTTGATATTTTGCGGCCAAAGAAACACCGAGTGATAATTATGCGTCTAAATCATTTTTTTGCAGCCTCACTTTTGCTGTTCTGTTCCGCACTGTCTTCGGCCTATGCGCTCAATCCAAACCTGCCACCGGGAAGCAATTTTGATTTGAGCCATTGGTATCTGCAATTGCCGACTTCCCATGGCATCCTCACCGCCGCCAGCGGCACCGTGGACTCTGCCTCGACAGCCCAGTTGGTTGCCGGTTTTACCAACGCTTATTTTTATACCGCTGCGGATGGTTCGATGACTTTTTGGGCGCCGAATAACGGTGCCCGCACCGGCGGCTCCACCCATCCGCGCAGCGAGTTGCGAGAGCTGCTCGATCCGAATAGCACGGATGTGAACTGGACAGTCTATGGCTCAAATTGTTTGACCGCCACCTGCGTGGTGTCCAATGTGCCTTCCGACACGGGAAAGGTCTGCATCGGTCAGATCCATGAACCAAACAACAAACCGGATGGCAGCGCGAGCGCAAACAATGAACTGACCATGATCATGTTCGACCTCAACAATCAGAAGGTTTATGCCAACGTCAATCTGGATGGAGATCTTTCCAGCAGCTTCAGCACTACTTTTATATCCGGCTCCAGCGTCGGGTTGGGCAAACCAATCACCTATAGCTTGCTGGTGGTGAACGGCGTGTTGAAAGTCATCATCAATAACGTCACCAATTCCTGGGATTTATTCAGCGGCACAAATTATCAGGGGCATATCGCTCAAAGCTGGGACCGGGCTTCAAGCAATACGGTCTATTTCAAAGCCGGAGATTACAACCAGGCAACCGACACCACCCTCGCCGGAGGTGCCAGAGTCGCCTTCTCTTCTCTGACCAGCTACCATGCTCCGAGCATCACCATTCAGCCGACCAACCGCACGGGCATAGTGGGCGGCAACACCACCTTTTCTGTCGGCGCCCTCGGCAATGGCGCCTTGAGCTATCAATGGTGGCTGAACGGAGCCAGCAGTTTGGATGGCGCAACCAATGCCTCGCTCGTGGTCACCAATCTTTCCGGCGCAAACGTTGGAAGCTATTCCGTCGTGGTTGGCGACAGCTCGTCGGGCTTCAACTCGGTCACCAGTTCCGTCGCCACGCTCACGGGAAATTTTCCGCCGGTCATCACGAGCCAGCCGGCGAGCCAGGCTGTTTCCGCGGGCAACAACGCCACCTTCATCATTGGGGCGAACGGTTCGGCACCGTTGACCTATCGCTGGTGGTTTCGCACGAACACTTTTCTGCCGTGGGCGACGGGAAATTCCGCGACGGTCACCAACGCGCAGTTGCCCGATTCAGGAGCTTACTTTGTGGTGGTGAGCAATTCCTTCGGCGTCGTCACCAGCGCCGTCGCGACGCTGACGTTGGATAATTTTGTGACGAGCACGAATGTTTATCTCTTCGACCGCTGGCTCGATGGCACCCGCACCAATATTTTTTTCCCGGGCGACGCGGCGTGGTTCGCCTCCAGCGCCGCCTCGCTCAGCGCCGTGACCAATGCGCTGGTCGGCACGCCTGACCCCGCCAGCACGCTGACGTGGTGGACTTATTTCACGGGCAACCCTCCCCCGCTCGCGCATCTCACCGTGGGCGATACGTTGCGCGTGACGTTAAAATTCACCGCCAGCGGCATGATAAACAACAATGCGCGCGGCCTCCGCCTCGGCCTTTACAATTCCGCCAGCGGGCTGCGCACCCTCGCCGATGGCGCCTCGCCGAACGGCACGAACTTCACCGGCTATATGCTGAACATGAACTTCAGCACCATCTGGAATTTCTCCACCGGCACGATGCAATTCCTGGAACGCACGAATCTCGGCAGCGGCAATTTGATCGGCACGGTGAACGATTATATCGCCCTGGCCGCCGGCGGCCCGGCCGCCGGCGGCGCGGGGTTCAGTAACGGCGTTCCTTATACGCTCCAGTTGCTGGTCAAAAGGAATTCATCTTCGGTGGACCTGGCTGCGACGTTTACCTCAACGAACAACTGGAGCGCGTCGTTCACGGCCACGGATACCAACAGCCTCGCCTCCGACTTTGACACCTTTGTTTTTCGCCCGGCCCTCCAATCGCAGTCGGCGACGAATTTTACGTTCACTGAATTCAAAGTAGAACTCGTCGCCAGCACAAATCATCCCCCGGTGCCGGCAACGCACGCTTTCATTGTGGGACAAAACCAATCCCTTCTCGTCCTGGTGGCGAATTTGCTGGCGACAGATTTTGACGCTGACGGGGACGCGTTGTCCGTGATGGCTGTCCGCAGCGTCAGCGCCAACAGCGGAGTCGTCGCCCTCGCCAACGGCAACATCACTTATGTCCCGCCGGTCAACTTCACGGGTGCCGACAGTTTCAGCTACACGCTCAGCGATGCCCGCGGAGGCAGCAGCATCGGCTCGGTGATGGTGAGCGTTGCCACACCACCAGCGGTGACAAATTTGAGCCAAGCCTCCGACCGGAGCACGTTCACGCTCAGCGGCAGCGGTCTGGCGAACCAGCCTTATGTGCTGCAAACGACTTCAAGTTTAATGCCGCCGGTGACATGGCTCCCGGTCACTACCAACAATGCCGCCGCCAACGGCGCATTTAGCCTGACCGATCCGCAGGCGGGCAATTTTACCCAGCGCTTCTATCGCGTCGCCACACCTTGAATCAAAATTTTATGAAGCCAAGATTTCATTGCCTTGTAATTTGCGGATTCGTTTGCGGGGTCGTCGCCGGCCCTGAGATTGCGGGTGCTGATACGAACGGAGCAGCCAGTCTCCCAACGTTGGTGGCAAACAAAGCAGTCGCAGCAGAAAAGAAACCTGAAGTGACGCCGCTCTCACTTCCCGGCAGCGAGCCATTTGTCTTTCGCAAAGCCGGCACAAATGAATTGCGGCTGCACATCGTCAAACCGTTGGGTTGGACCAACGGTGACCAACGGCCATGTCTGGTGAGTTTCTTTGGTGGTGGATGGAATTCCGGCACGCCGGAGCGAAGCATTGTCTGGGCGAAGTGGGCCGCGAACAAAGGTCTTGTTGGTGTCGCTCCCGATTACCGGACACGCGATCGTTTTGGAGGCACGCCGGAAGATTGCGTGTCGGATGCCCGCGCGGCGGTGCGATGGATCGAGAAGCATGCCGCCGAACTGGGGATTGATCCGAAGAAAATTATTTCCATGGGCAGTTCGGCCGGAGGACATGTCGCGGCGTGGACGGCCATACCTTCCGCTGGTCCGGGTAAAGATGATCCTGCTCTCGACACACTCCCTGCGGCCCTCGTCCTCCTAAATCCCGTGACCGACACCAAGGCGGGAGGTTATGGGGGGCCAAAGCGTTTTGGTGGAGATGTCGCGCGGGCGCTTGCCTGCTCTGTGCCCGATCAAATGCCCGCCAGCATGCCGCCGACGATCGTTTTCCACGCCACGGCCGACCAGACTGTGCCTTATGCCAATTCTGTCGCTTTTAGAGACAAGCTTGTAAGCCGCGGCAATCGTTGCGAGTTGGTAACCTTCGAGGGCCTTGGTCACTCCTATAACTCAAGCAAGTATGGCGAAGCTGGCAGCGTGGCTGATAAGAAGACCCGCGAAGATATCGCGGCCTTTCTCGCGAGCTTGGGACTGGTCAAATTTTGAACGCCTTCATGAAACCATTCCTTCCGATATCTGCGCTGCGAATCTTGTTCGCAGCCATGCTGTTTGTTTTGGCCAGTCTTGCTGACGCAGAGACCATCCAGCGACTTGATACAGGTTGGGAATTTTACCAAGGCTCACTCGGCAGCCTCTGGGAAATCTGGCGCGGCGATAAGGCCACCGACAATGTCACCTGGACGCCCGTCACCCTGCCGCATTGTTTCAATGGCCGGGACGCGGTGGATCCCGATGTGCGCTATTATCAGGGCCCGGGCTGGTATCGGACGCGCCTGAAAATTGCCAATCCGTTTCCGAATGGCCGCACGCTTCTGCACTTCGACGGTGCGGGGCAGAAGTCACAGGTCTTCGTTGGCCTGGGAAAAGTCGGCGAGCACGTTGGCGGCTATGATCAATGGGAGGTGGACATTACGGATGCCGTCGCCAAGCAGAATGAAGTTCCGCTCGCCGTCCTGTGCGATAACTCGCGCGATGCGGAGAGCATTCCTTCCGACTTGAGCGACTTCAACCGTTACGGCGGACTCTACCGTCACGTCAGCCTCGTTTATGTCCCGGCGATTTCACTGGAACGCGTTCACATCGAGCCGACGCTCAAAGCAGATGGCCGGGCCAGCGTGAACGTGCGCGGGCGTCTTTACAATCCGACGGCGCTCCAGGACGAAACGGAACTGGTCATCGAAGTCCGCGCTCCGGACGGAAAGATCATCCATGCCTCGACGCAAAAATTGGCCCCGTGGCCGGGCGAAAAAGAAATTGCCGCCTTTCAGATCACCCAACCCGAATTGTGGTCGCCGAAGTCGCCTGCGCTTTACACCTGTTTCATCACGCTCAAGTCGCGTCAGGGCGAACAGCAGGTTTCTGAAAAATTCGGGGTGCGTTCCGTCGAATGGGTCGAGCATGGGCCGTTCAAGCTGAACGGCGAGCGCCTGCTGTTGCGCGGGACACATTATCACGAGGATCACGCCGGCGTGGCCGCCGCCGTGCCGGATGACGTCGTGCGCCAGACGCTGCAAGCGATGAAGGACATGGGCGTGAATTTTGTGCGGCTCGGGCATTATCAACAGGCGCCGCTGGTGCTGGAGTTGTGCGACGAACTCGGCATTCTCGCATGGGAGGAGATCCCGTGGTGTCGCGGCGGTTTGGGCGGTGAGCGTTACCAGCAGCAGTGCCGGGAGATGCTGCATGACCTGATTGACCAGCATTACAATCACCCGGCAATTATCCTTTGGGGCCTGGGCAATGAGAATGACTGGCCCGGTGACTTCGAGCAGTTTGATACCAACGCCATTCGCGCCTTCATGTCCGGGCTGAACACGGAGGCGCATCAACTGGATCCTTCGCGCCAGACCATCATCCGTCGCTGCGATTTCTGCAAGGACATCCCGGACGTCTATTCACCGAGCCTTTGGGCCGGCTGGTATGGCGGGCGTTACACCGAATATCGCGCCGCCTTGGACAAGGCCATCGCCGACACGCCGCATTTTTTCCACGCCGAATACGGCGGCGACAGCCAGGCCCGCCGTCACGCAGAGGAGCCGGAAAAATTTCTCGCGGCGGTGGCCATCGGGCAGGGCACGGCGGAAGTCGGCAAGGCCTACAAAGCCAACGGCGGCAAAGCCCGCGCCTCGCGGGATGGCGACTGGTCGGAGAGCTACATCATCAACCTCTTCGACTGGCATCTCAAAGAGCAGGAGCAGATGACCAATCTCACCGGTTCGGCGATGTGGATTTTCAAGGACTTCGCCACGCCCCTGCGCCCGGAGAATCCCGTGCCGCGCGTGAACCAGAAGGGTGTCGTCGAACGCGACGGCACGCCGAAGGAAAGTTATTACGTCTTTCAAAGTTACTGGGCGGACCAGCCGATGATCCATATTTATGGTCACACCTGGCCGGTGCGCTGGGGCAAACCCGGCGAGGAAAAACTGGTGAAAATATTCTCTAACTGCCGTGAAGCGGAGTTGTTCGTCAACGGGGTGTCGGCCGGTGTGAAACAACGCAACCTCACGAACTTCCCCGCCGCCGGCCTGCGCTGGAACGTCAAACTCAACGAAGGCGCGAACACGCTGCGCGCCGTGGGTCGCAACGGCGGCGCAGAAGTCACCGACGAAATTTCCGTCGCGTATCAAACCGCACCATGGGGCCGGCCGTTGCAGTTGACCCTGAGTGAAATTTCCCAGAGCAACGAGGTCGTGACCGTCGAAGCGCGCGTGTTTGACAAAGCTGGCGTGCCCTGTCTCGACGCCGCCAACCTGGTCCGCTTCGGCCTCACGGGCGACGGGCGGTTGCTGGACAACCTCGGCACGGTCACCGGTTCGCGTGTGGTGCAACTCGGCAACGGCCGCGCGCAAATCAGTCTGCAACTGACCGGTCAAATGGCGATGGCCAGTGTTTCCAGCGACGGTGTCAAGACCGTCTTCCTTCCGGTCGAGAACAAAAACCAGCAAAAAATTTCACACCGATGACTCATCGAATCACCTTGATCGTATTGATCCTCGCCGCCTGCGGGCTGGCGCGCGCCGGCGAGATTTCGCCACGTTACTTTGCGGCCAGCCCGGGCGTGCTGGCCGAAGTAAAGACGCGATTGGCGGCCGGCGACAAATCACTGCAGCGGGCGCTGAAGAACCTGGTCAAAGACGCGGACGCGGCGCTGAAGACGGCGCCGCCGACGGTGGTGGACAAGAGCCAGACCCCGCCCAGCGGCGACAAGCACGATTACATGAGCACCGCGCCTTACTTCTGGCCTGATCCCGCAAAATCCAACGGACTGCCCTACATCCGGCATGACGGCAAAGTGAATCCGGAAAGCCGCGATGACGCGTTCGACCATGGCCGGATGGGAGAGCTGGGCAGGACCGTCGAGACGCTGGCGCTGGCCTATTATTTCACCGGCAACGAAGCTTACGCGGAACACGCGGCGAAGTGTCTGCGGATCTGGTTTCTCGATCCCGCCACGCGGATGAATCCGCATTTGAATTTTGCGCAGGCCGTGCCCGGTGAAAATACGGGACGCGGAACCGGCATCCTCGAAGGCCGCAATCTCGCGGCGGTGGCGGATGCGGCGGGCCTGCTGGCGGGTTCGCCCGCGTGGACGCAGCGCGATCGGGCGGAATTCAACGCCTGGCTGGAAACCTATTTGAACTGGTTGCTGACGAGCAAGAACGGCCGCGACGAAGCGAACGCCAGAAACAATCACGGAACATGGTATGACGTGCAGGCCATGGAACTCGCGCTGGTGCTGGGCAAATTGGACGTGGCGCGGCAAATCGCCGAATCTGCCAAACGGAAACGCATCGCCGTGCAAATCCAACCGGATGGCCGCCAGCCTCTGGAGCTTGAGCGGACGACGTCGCTGGGCTATTCGCAATTCAATCTTGCGGCGCTGTTCACGCTCGCCACGTTGTCCGAACACGTTGGCGTTGACCTGTGGCATTGCCAGCTCGCGAATGGCCGGAACGCGCCGGCTGCGGCGTTGGATTTTCTGCTGCCCTATGTGACTGACCCTTCGCAGAAGTGGCCTTACGAACAGATTAAAAATTTTAACCGGTCCAACTTCGCACCCCAGCTCCGCCAGGCGGCGGAGGTCTATCACCAGCCGGCGTATGAAAAGATTCTCTCCGGA
>DATLVR010000021.1:0-35389 GCA_035577265.1 Verrucomicrobiia bacterium
CCGCGCACGGACGCGGCCAGCGTGAGACACAGGCACAAAACAAGACGTTTCATTGCGGTGAGCCTAGCAAAAGAGCTTCCTCGGACAAGTAATTGCGACGGGCATGGGGCAGAAAAAAACCGGCTGTCCACTTTTGGCGCACCCGGCTTACGCGGCTGTATGTATTTGGGCGTCGCCACCATCAGGCCTTTGGAGTCAGCGTAATCCGGCAGCAACTACGTGTGGGGAGGGGTTGCTTCGTGGTGGTTTCCCCCATTTTCCCATCGCTGCAAGGGGAGATTCGCGAGCGACTTCCCCAAAGGGCAGTGGCAGTTTTCCTCTTTTTTGTCAGCGCGGCATGGGAACTGCGATGAGGCCGCAATCAGATTGTATCAGGGTTTCGCTTAAAAAATTATGAACATGAAGTGTGGCTTAAAACGATTGTTATACCTGCCCTTGGTCGTGACGGGCGCGCTCATTGGCCTGGCCGTGACCCCGAAGCTGCTGGCCGCCGACATGGTTTTTGCGCCGGGCGCTTACATCATCGACATGGGCCAGCTGCCGCAGACACCAGCCAATGCTTTGAAGCCGTATGGCATGATTTACGATCTGGTGGTGAACAATCTGGTCCCCGTTTATTGGGCCATCAATCCCAACAAAATCACGGACAAGAATCCGGCCGTCACCATTGAAGGCGCTGACTTCGCGGCGAACGGCAAAACGTATCGCGGCGGACCCTTCATCATTGCGGCGGAGCAGGTGACTGCGTCGGTGACGAACGTCATCGCCCTCTGGCGGGCCAAGGGCGTGGTGGTGGACGGGCCGATCACCAACGGCTTCACCGCTCCGATTTACAACGACATCACTTCCTTTCCGAACACCTTGCTGGACTCGCAAAACGGGAGCCTGCTGATCAAAGCCTTTTACACCCCCGCGGAAGTGCCGGCCTCTTCCTATCACCTAGGGTCGCCGGTGAATTTGACGGTTTGCGATGATCTTTACGCCATGCCGCACAGTGATCCGGAGAACTGGAGTGCCGCCACCAAGGCGGCCTTTCAGAGTTTCGTGTTGCAGGGCGGCTCGTTTTGGGCCTCGTGCCATTCGGTGAGCGCAATGGAAGCGGCGCCGCCGACTTATTGCGGCTTTAATTTTCTCACCAAGACTTCCCTCGTGCCGTGGGGCAGTCACAACAATGCCAACACGGTGCCGTTTGTTTACAACACCAACACTCCGGCCATCTGGGCGGACCCGCTCATGCAGTTCATGGGCAAGGTGGATCTCGCGTTGCAGGGCGGTTCCGAGGAAATCTATGTGCCCGACGGCAACGGCTGGGGGCCCCAGGCAAACGTGGCCGTCTTCGACAATTTTTACGCCAGTCCGGCACAGCCCTGGATCTCGCATGCCAATCCTTCGATGGCGGCGGCGGAGGTGGTTTTTGGCCGGGCCTATAACAATCCGGCTTACGGCTCGGTGCTTTACGTGACGTCCCACTCGTTTCAAGCGGATGGAACCGCGCAAAACACGGCGGTGGCGCGGATGTTCGGCAATCAACTGCTGAGCATCGGCATCGAACGGCGTCCGAGAGTCACCGTCAACGTGCCGGACTTGATTCATGCCGGCGAAACCGTGAATGTCAGTGCCACGGTCACCGGCCGGGGCGGGCCGCATTCGATCCTCTGGGTCAGCAGCGTCGGCGGAACCTTCGGCGATGCGACCGCGACCAACACCACTTATACCGCGCCGTTGAATGCGTCCGCCGGAGCCTCCGTTCTCCGGGTGCTCGTCAACGACAGTTGCAATCGTAGCGCCTTTGACGCGGAAGTGGTCAACATCCTGCCGGCCACCGGCCCGGCGCTTTACAAGACGGCCAGTTGGACGAACTCGCCCGGCCCGGTTCAAGCCGGCGACCAGATTGATTACCAGCTCAAGATGGCTGACTATACCAACCAGTTTCTTTTGTCGGGCGTCCAGATTACGGACTATCTGCCGCCCAACACGAGCTACAAGGCGGCGAGCGCCAGCCCGGCGTTGAGCAGCGGGCCCGATCCGCTGGTGTGGAACCTAGGCACGAACACCGCCGACATCCCGGGACTGGTCAACGGAATCGTGACCAATACTTTTAGCGCGACCACCAACACGCTGGATACTTACATTGATAAATCGAACAACAATAAAAACTATGGCGGTGCCACCAACCTGGTTGTCAGTGGTGATGCCGGCCACGAGAAAAGGACGCTGGTGCGCTTCGATCTGTCGGCGCTGCCGACCAATACGACCATTGTGAGCGCCAACTTGGTCCTCACGAAAATTGGTGGCACGGCGACGGCCGCCAGAAATATCTCGATCCATCGGCTGACCAACGACTGGACGGAAAACACCCTCAACAATGCCAACGGTGAGGCCAGTTGGAACAAGCGCAAGACGGGCGTGAGCTGGAAAACTCCCGGGGGTGATTTTGTCGCCGCAGGTGAGCGCACCAACAGCGTGGGGACGGCCAATGGTTCCTACACCTGGAATGTGACCGGGGCCATCAGCAACTCCCTTGTCGCGCCCGGCGCGGCGGCAACCAACGGTTTCCTGCTGCGCTACAACATTGCCAAACTGCCCAATGACACTGTCATCTTCGGCAGCAGCGAAAATGCCGCCGGCAACGGGCCCAAACTGGTGGTGGTGAGTGCCTCCGGCATTGCCACGACCACGCGCATCACGACGTCTCCTTACCTGATGATCGGCTCGCAAGCGAGTCTGCCCACGGTTGACGTGACGATGCAAGTCACGGTCATCGGCAATCCGACCAATCTGACGGTGACGGCGCCGACGAATCTCGCGGTGGTGGCCACGGCCGGAGCCACGGTGACCAAGCAGGCAAGTTATCCCTCGCCCACGTCAGCCATTGTGCGCGCCGGCGGCGGGACGGTCACTTTCACCTACAAGTATGACGTCACCGGATTGGGCACCGCTCCGGGATCGTTTCAATTCACCGGCAAGCCCGCCGATGCCGGCGGGGTGGCCTACGCCACGGCCACCTCGGGCAACGTTTTGACCGTGCCCACGCTCAACTACAGCGTGCTCGTCAACGCCCCGTTGCCACCCTTGGTGCAGCATATCCCCAATACTGCCACCTTTAGCGACGACGAAGTTTTTGAGCCGGGTATCAATGATGTGACTTCCGCTGAAGTCCTCGTGCCGGTGAACAACTCCAATCCGAACATCGGCGTCGCCAAGGCTCTGACTTCCATGGTCAACCTCGGCGATGGGCGTTTCGCTGTCTCATTTGATCTTGCCGTCACCAATCTTGGTTCGGTGACCATCAAGAACGTGCAGGTGGCGGATGATTTGAACGTCGCTTTTGCCGGCAAACCCCTGAGCGGTCTGACGGTCAGCGCGACTCCGGGCCTGACGGTGAATCCGGCCTACAATGGGACCAGCAACACCAACTTGCTGATGGGAACCAACACCCTGGCCGCCGGGGCGGGTGGCAGGATCACGTTGACGGTGACGGTGGCTGCCGGAACCACTTTGAATTATGCCAACCAGGCGCTGGCTACGGCCACGGATATTTCGGGAACCATCAACACTTCAGATTTGTCGGATGCCGGCACGGATCCGGACCCCAATCACAACGGCGATCCGACAGAAGCCGGCGAAAACGATCCGACGACGGTGGTGTTCGTGGAGCACCCCTCGCTCACCGTGACGAAAAATTTGGTGTCGTCCGTCAAGAACACGAATGGCACCTTCACGCTCAACTATTCGATCACGTTGGAAAATGCGGGCGACGTGAATCTTTCCGGGGTTCAAGCCAGCGACCGGCTGGCCACCGCCTTCCCGGCTCCGGCCACATTTACTGTGAACAGTCTCACCAGCAGCCAGTTTGCGGTGAACGGGAGTTACAACGGCAGCAGCAGCACGAATCTGCTGGCCGCTTCGCAAACGCTGGCGGCGGGCGCCCAAGGCGTCATCAATTTGACGGTGACCGTCAACCGCAATGGCGGCGCCACGGTCAACTTCACCAACCAATCCACTGCCAGCGCCAGCACGCCGGCGGGGCAGGGCGTCAATGGCTCGGGTTCCGTTCCGGCGGTGCTGGAAATTGCGTCGCTCTCTGTGACCAAGCAGGTCACCGCGCTGGTTCCGAACGGCACGAATTTCTCCGTGACGATGCGCATTGATGTCCGGAATTCCGGGGACGTGACCCTGACCAACGTGCAGGCGTCCGATGATCTGGACAGCGCGTTCAGCGGGGTGCAAAGCTTCACGATCACCTCCAAAACCGCCTCCGGGCTGACTCTCAACACGAACTATAATGGGGTCAGCGACATTAATCTTTTGGTGGGGACCAACTCATTGTCGATGGGATCCTCCGGCAGTGTCTTCTTGACCGTCAGTGTGATTCCGGGTTTGGGAACCAGTTTTCAAAACCAGTCCACCGCCACCGGCACCAGCACCAGTCCCGGCGGGGAAACCGTCACCGCCACCAGCGACCCGGTGAGCATCACTCCCAGCCTGGTCCAGGGAACACTCTATCTCGACAACAACACCAACGGAGTCTTCGACGCTGGGGACGAGGTCTTCCCCTACGTGGACATCGCGGTCACCAGCTCCAGCAACGTCGCCTATACTGTGAGCTCCGATTCGTTGGGTCATTTCGTGGCCCTAGTGCCGGCTGGCTCCACCATCGTCAATGTCAACCAACTGGACCCGCAATTCCCCACCAATGCCACGCTGACGGTTGGCAACACCGATCCCAAGACGGTGACGGTGCCGGCGGGCGGCAGCATCACTGCGGACACCGGCTATGTGCTGCCGGCCGGCAAGGGCGTCGTCAACGGCTATCTCTATCTGGATAATGACGGGGACGGGCTTTATGATGTGAATCTCGGAGACACTCCGATCGCCAATGTGGACGTGCAGATCATTGACAAGAACAGCGTCACGAACACGGTCTCCACCGAAAGCCACGGCTATTTCCTCAAGTCCGTTTCCGCCGGCCAGGCCATCGTGGACGTGGTCACCTCCGACCCGCAATTTCCCGCCGGCCAGGTATTGACGATTAACGATTTCGGCGAGGGCAGCGATCCGACCATGGTCACGGTGCCGGATGGCGGCATCGTCGCCGACTACACCGGTTATGTCACGCCCGACGTGGGCACCGGTGAAGTGATCGGCATTGTTTACATTGACCGGAACACAAACGGCGTGTTCGACGTGGCGGACTCTCCGCTCACCGGCCTCAGCGTCATTGTCACGGATACAAATGCCATCGCCACCACGCTCATCACCGACCCCAGCGGCTTCTATAATCTGGTGGTGGATGCCGGGCTCACCGTGGTGAATGTCGACACCAACGATCCCGCGTTCCCGACCGGAGCCACGGTGACCGTCGGCACCCTCAACCCGCGCACCGTGAACGTGCCGGATGGTGGAACGGCGCAGGACAACAAGGGCTTCCGGCTCCCCACCGGCAAGGGTCTGGTGAGCGGCGTGATCTACATTGATGAAAACAACAACGGCCTCTACGAACCCGGCGTGGATACGGTCATTCCCAACGTCACCGTCAATATCACCGGCACCAACGGCGTGGTTTCCCCGGTGGTCACCGACGTCAACGGTTTCTACAGTCTGGTCGTCACCAACGGAATCACCGTTGTGGATGTGGACTCGTCTGATCCGGACTTCCCGGCGGAATTGAGCCTGACCACCAATGCGAACGGCGAAGGCACCGACCCAACGGCGGTGCTGGTGCCGAACGGCGGCTCCGCCACCGACAACACCGGTTACTCGCGCTTGAACCATATTCCCGCCCCGGTGAATGACTTTGCGGGCACCCTGCAAAATGTCCCCGTCAGCGGAAATGTTTTGACCAATGACTACCTGGGAGACACACCCATCTCCAGCCTGACCATCGTGACCAATGGCGCTCACGGCACGGCGATTTTGAATCTCGACGGCAGCTATACTTACACGCCCAACCCACTGTTCAGCGGGACCGACAGCTTCATCTACCAGCTTTGCGACGCGAACAATGACTGCGCCCAGGCCACCGTGACCATCACCGTCACGGCGGTGAACGCAGCACCCGTCGCCTTCAGCCAGAGCGTGACGAATGTGGAAGACACGGCGTTGCCGATCACGTTGACGGGTTCGGACGTGGATGGGCCGACCACGAACTTTGTGGTAGTCACGCTGCCGACGCATGGAACCCTGACCGGCACAGGTGCGAACCAGGTCTACACGCCGGCGACGAATTATTTTGGCGTGGACAGCTTCACGTTCACGGTGTTTGACGGCAGCCTCTATTCGACGGGCCTCGTTTCGATCACGGTCAGTCCGGTGAATGACGCGCCGATTGCCTTCAGCCAGAGTTTGACCAATGCGGAGGATACGGTGTTGCCGATCACGCTGACGGGTTCGGATGTGGATGGCCCGGAGACGAACTTCGTGCTCGTGACTTTGCCCTCGCATGGAACCCTGACCGGCCCAGGTGCGAACCAAGTCTACATGCCGGCCACAAACTATTTTGGCGTGGACAGCTTCACCTTCACGGTGAACGATGGTTCGCTGACGAGCGCGGTGGCGACCGTCTCGATCATGGTGGCGCCGGTGAACGACGCGCCGGTGGCGGAAGATGACGCCTACAGCCTGTTCAAGAACACGACGTTGACCGTGCCGGCGACGGGGGTGTTGACCAACGACTCCGATGTGGATGGCGACAGTCTCGCGGCGCAAATCGCCGCGACCACGACGCACGGTTCACTGACCTTGAATCCGGATGGCAGTTTCACCTACACGCCGAGCAATAACTACGTCGGCCCGGACAGCTTCACCTATCGTGCCAGCGACGGCATCACCAATAGTGGTCTGGCCACGGTAAGCCTGACCATCGCAGCCACGAACACGGCACCGGTGGCGGTGAACGACAATTACACCACGACGGAAGACACGGTGTTGAGCGTGCCGGTGAGCGGCGTGCTGACGAATGATACCGATGTGGATGGCAACGTGCTGACGGCCGCGGTGGTCACGACCACGACGAACGGCGTGCTGACACTTAACCTGGACGGGTCGTTCACCTACCAGCCAAACACCAACTTCAGCGGCGGCGACAGTTTCACCTATCGCGCCAACGACGGCTTCACCAACAGCGGCATTGCGACGGTGAGCATCACGATCAATGCCGTGAATGACGCGCCGGTGGCGGACAATCAAAGCGTGACGACGCCGGAAGACACGGTGACGAACCTGGTGCTGACGGCCAGTGACGTGGACAGCACAAACCTCGTATTCGCCCTGTTGGACAATCCGACCAACGGCGTGCTGGGCACATTGAACACGAACACGGGAGCAATCACTTATTCTCCGGCGACGAACTATGTGGGTGGAGACAGCTTCACGTTCACGGTGTTCGACGGGAGCTTGTATTCAACTGGTCTGGTTAGCATCATGGTCAGCCCGGTCAACGACGCGCCCATCGCCTTCAGCCAGAGTTTGACGAACGCGGAAGACACAGTGTTGCCGATCACGCTGACGGGTTCGGATGTGGACGGCCCGGAGACGAATTTCGTGCTCGTGACCTTGCCCTCGCACGGAACGCTGACGGGATCCGGCGCGAATCAGGTTTACGCACCGGCCACGAACTATTTCGGCTTGGATAGCTTCACCTTCACGGTGAACGACGGTTCGCTGACGAGCGCCGTCGCCACGGTCTCGATCACGGTAACGCCCGCGAACGACGCGCCGATTGCCTTCAGCCAGAGTGTGACGAACGCGGAAGACACGGCACTGCCGATTACGTTGACGGGTTCAGATGTGGATGGCCCAGTGACGAACTTTGTGCTCGTCACGTTGCCCACACACGGAACCCTGACGGGATCCGGCGCGAACCAGGTTTACACGCCGGCTACAAACTATTTCGGCTTGGATAGCTTCACCTTCACGGTGAACGACGGTTCGCTGACGAGCGCCGTCGCCACGGTCTCGATCACGGTAACGCCCGCGAACGACGCGCCGATTGCCTTCAGCCAGAGTTTGACGAACGTCGAGGATACGGTGCTGCCGATCACGTTGACGGGTTCGGACGTGGATGGGCCGACCACAAACTTTGTGGTGGTCACGCTGCCGACGCATGGAACTCTGACCGGCACTGGCGCAGATCAGGTCTACACGCCGGCGACGAATTACTTTGGTGCGGATAGCTTCACGTTCACGGTGAACGACGGTTCGCTGACGAGTGCAGTGGCCACGGTCTCGATCACCGTGACGCCGGTGAACGACGAGCCGGTGGCGGTCAATGATGCCTACAGCCTGTTCAAGAACACGACGCTCAATGTTCCGGTCAGCGGCGTGCTCACCAACGACTCAGATGCGGATGGCAATAGCCTCACCGCAGTGCTGGCCGCGACGACGGCACACGGTTCGCTGGCCTTGAATCCAGATGGCAGCTTCACCTACACGCCGAGCAACAATTATGTGGGTCCGGACAGCTTCACCTACCGCGCCAGCGACGGCATCACCAACAGCGGTCTGGCCACGGTGGCTTTGACCATTGCGGCCACCAACACGGCGCCGGTTGCCTTCAACGACAGTTACAGCACCGCGGAAGATGTGGCGTTGATCGTCCCCGTGAGCGGCGTGCTCACCAATGACACGGATGTGGACGGCGACACGTTGACCGCCGTGGTGGTCACGACCACGACGAACGGCGTGCTGACGTTGAACCCGAACGGTTCGTTCATCTATGTGCCGAACACCAACTTCAGCGGCGGCGACAGTTTCACCTATCGCGCCAACGACGGCTTCACCAACAGTGGCATTGCGACGGTGAGCATCACGATCAATGCCGTGAACGACGGGCCGGTGGCGAATAACCAGAGCGTGACGACGCCGGAAGACACGGCGACGAACCTGGTGCTGACAGCGAGCGACGTGGATAGCACGAATCTGGTGTTTGCCCTGCTGGACAATCCGACCAACGGCGTGCTGGGCACATTGAACACAAACACGGGAGCGATCACTTATTCTCCGGCGACAAATTATGTGGGCAGCGACAGCTTCACGTTCACGGTGTTCGACGGGAGCTTGTATTCAACTGGTCTGGTTAGCATCACGGTCAGCCCGGTCAACGACGCGCCCATCGCCTTCAGCCAGAGTTTGACGAACGCGGAAGACACAGTGTTGCCGATCACGCTGACGGGTTCGGATGTGGATGGGCCGGAGACGAACTTTGTGTTAGTCACGCTGCCGACACATGGGACGTTGACGGGATCTGGTGCGGACCAGGTTTACACACCGGCGACGAATTACTTTGGTGCGGACAGCTTCACGTTCACGGTGAACGACGGCACGCTGACGAGTGCGGTGGCGACGGTGAGCATCACGGTGACGCCGGCGAATGACGCCCCGATTGCCTTCAGCCAGAGTGTGACGAACGCCGAGGATACGGTGTTGCCGATCACGCTGACAGGTTCGGATGTGGATGGGCCGGTGACAAACTTTGTCCTCGTGACACTGCCTGCGCATGGCACTTTGACGGGTTCCGGTGCAAGCCAGACTTACACGCCCGCGACGAATTACTTTGGCTTGGACAGCTTCACGTTCACGGTGAATGACGGCTCGTTGACCAGCGCTGTCGCCACGGTGAGCATCACGGTGACGAACGTCATCATCCCGAATGCCGCACCCATCGCAAACAATGACAGCTACTCGACGGCGCAAGGCCTCGTGTTGGTGGTGCCGGCGAGCGGCGTGCTGACGAACGACACGGACGCGGACACCAATTTGCTCGCGGCGATTCTCGCGGGTGGCCCGGCACACGGCACGCTCACCTTGAGCACGAACGGCGGCTTCACTTACACGCCCACGAATAACTTCGCCGGCATGGACACGTTCACCTACCGCGCGAATGACGGCACAACGAACAGCGGCACTGCGACGGTGACCATCATGGTGTTGCCGACCGCGGACATCGCCATCCTGAAAACCGGACCGACCAATGGCGTGGCCGGCTCGAATATGACTTACACGATCACAGTGACGAACCTCGGTCCGTCCACGGCGACCAACGTGGTGGTGAACGATCTGCTGCCCGCCGGGTTCACGTTTGTGAGTGCAGTGCCCGCGACGGCGACGGTCGTCAGTAATCTGGTGACCTGGCCGGGCTTCAGCCTGGCGAACGGAGCCCGCAGCAACTTCACGGTCACGGCGACGTCGGACGAGGGCGGCAGCTTCACGAACATCGCGTTTGGCGGCACCGGCACGTTTGACCCGAATCCGACGAACAACGACGGCACGTTGACGAATTCACAATCGCGCACCGTGGTGTCGCCGCGCGCGGACGTGGCCATCTTCAAGACCGGCTCGACAAATATTTTCGCCGGCGGCACCGTGACCTACACCATCACCGCGACCAACTTCGGGCCTTCGACGGCCACGAACGTGGTGGTGAAGGATAATTTGCCGGGCAACGTGATCTTCCAGAGCGCGACCGGCGGCTACAGCCTGAGCAACAGCGTCATAACCTGGTCGTCCCTGAGCCTGGTCAAGGGGGCGACGACGAGCTTTACCGTGGTCGTGACGGCTCCGGCGAGCGGGAGCTTCACCAACATCGCCGCCAGCACGGCCGGCACCAGCGATCCGAACCCGACGAACAACAACGGCTCGGCATCCACTTCCGTTGTCCGCACCACCATCTCGCCAGTGGCGGATGTGATCGTGCTGCTGGCCGGGCCGACCAATGTGAGCGTGGGTGACAGCTTTACCTACACGATCACGCTGACCAACGGCGGGCCTTCCGCCGCGACGGGCGTGGTATTGAAGGACACTTTGCCGGCGAGCCTGACGTTCCTAGCCGCATCCGGTGGCGGTGCTTCGTCGAACAACATCATCACCTGGCCGACGTTGGGTTCGCTGGCAAACGGCGGGAAGACGAACTTCACCATCACCGTCAGCGCGCCGGGCAGCGGTCTGTTCACGAACATCGCGTTCGCCACGGCCGGCACGTTTGATCTGAACCTGACGAACAACAACGGCACCGCGCTGGCCTCGCAGGTCCAGACCACCGTGGCCGCGGCGCAATTCAGCCTGCTCGCGGGCACGGCGGTGTTGAACCCGCAGACCGGTTTATATGAGGAGACGGTGGTGGTCACGAACACCGGCTCCAGCACGGTCGCGGGCGTCCGCCTCTACGTCGGCGGCCTGCGCACGGGTGTGACGCTCTACAATGCCGCCGGCACCACCAACGGCACGCCTTACGTCCAATACAATTCACCGGTGAATCCCAGCAACACCGTCACCTTCCATCTGGAATTCTACAATCCAAGCCGCCTGGCGTTCACCCACACGCTCACGGCCGTGGCGATTCTGCCGCCGGATTCCACGGTCGTCGGCACGAACGGCGTGGCCATCACGAAGAGCTTCATGGACACGCGCATCGAAGGCAGCACGCGCTTCGTGATCGAATTCGCCTCCATACCCGGCAAGACCTATACGATCATTTACAGCGACGACCTGGTGCACTGGAGAGTTGCCACGCCGTCCGTCACGGCCAACGCCAACGTCACGCAATGGTATGACGACGGGCCGCCCAAGACGGTCAGCCAACCCACATCGGTGAACAGCCGTTATTACCGCGTGATCGCAAACTGATGCCAACGAATCATTTGAAATGAAAACGAACCATTACCACTGGGCCATCAAAACGGCGGCACTGCTCATCGTCGCCGGCAACGCCTCGGCGCAGTCGGATCCGGGCAATGTGATTTATCAGGACGCCACCAACCGCGTCAGCCTCTCGTTCCGGTATGGCCTGAACATCAACGCCCATTTCAAAGGCATCGGCGGCAGTTTGAATCCGGCATCGGCCAAGCCCGGTAAACGCATGACCCCCGACGGGGACAAATATAATTACGACGACGGCTATGTTCTTACGGACGTGAGCGGCAACGCCGGCGGGCAGAGCTGGTATTGGGGTAATGACAACGCCAGTCAGGTCAATGCCGGCAACAGCACCGTTGACTTCAGCCACACCACCGCGACGCCCAACGGCGGTGGCTCCGGCAGCACCGCCAATGACACCGGCATCCCCGGCTTTGAACTTGCCTACGACCGGCAGTTGGGCGTGGTGAAGGACTGGCACAACATGCGTTATGGCATCGAGGCGGCGATCAATTATCAATCCATCTCGATGAATAACAACAGCACGTCCGAGGCGACCGCCAGCCGGCAGACGGACACTTACGGCTACACACCCGGCACCACGCCGCCGTCCGCGCCGTATCAAGGCAGCTACAACGGACCCGGTTTCCTCATCAACGTCCCGCGCAGCGGCACCGCCACCACCGTCATCCCGAACGCGACGGTTTCCACGCGCGATGATTTCAGCGGAAACCTCCTGGGCTTCCGTCTCGGGCCGTATCTGGAATTTCCGTTCGGCAGCGGGGAGCAGCAGTTCACCCTGGCGGTCTCCGCCGGGCTGGCCACCGGCCTGCTCTACGCGGATGAATCCTGGCAGCAGACCGTTTCCATTCCCGGCTCCTCCAGCATCACCACCAAGGGTGGCGGCAGCGACTTTGAAGCATTGTGGGGCGGCTATGCTTCGCTGACCGCCACCTGCCAGATGGACGAACATTGGTGTCTGGTCGGCGGCGTGCAATTTCAAGACCTCGGCAAATACAACCACAGCTTTGACGGCCGCAAGGTCAGCCTGGACTTGAGCCAGTCGATCTTCCTGGTCGCCGGCCTCAGCTACAGTTTCTGATTGCAACCTCGCACGCGTTACTATCAAAACGAAACGCAGAGGCGCAGAGAACGCGGAGAAGCGCCGGGCGGCTGCGCTGAGGTTCAAATTTCATAGGAGACGACGTGAGCAGACTCAAATCAATTTTTCCCGGCTTTAAAAAACGAAAGCAAAATTAGAGTCTCGTCACCTCGTCTCCTACAACCCAATTCCGCGCACGATTACCGCGCGCTCCTGGCAAATAAGACACGATCATTTTTTGGCTCCGCGACGCTTTGCGTTCTCTGCGCCTCTGCGTTTAATCCCCATTTTCGTATTTTAAAAACACACCCTATTTTTTGACGTAGCCGTTCGCACGGAACCACTCGACCGCGTCGGCCAGCGCCTGTTTGGGCGGCGTCTGCGGCATGCCCAGTTGAATGACGGCTTTTGCCGGATTGAACCACATTTTGTATTTCGCCATGCGCACGCCGGCCAGCGGCGCTTTCGGCGGCTTGCCGGTCACGGAGGAAATGCTCTCATCCACATGCGCGGCGGCCAGCGCGACCCAATGCGGCACGCGCAGGCGCGGGGCGCGGATGCCGGTGATCTCTTCGAGCGCCAGCAGCATCTGTTTCATCGTCCAATTGCCGGCAATGTGGCCGAGGATGTAGCGTTCGCCCGGCCGGCCTTTTTGCGCGGCGAGAATGTGTCCGGCGGCCACGTCGCGGACGTGGACCCAGTTCAAGCCGGTGTCGAGATACGCGGGCAGTTTGCGGTTCAGAAAATCCACGATCACCTGGCCGGTCGGCGTCGGCTTCACGTCGCGCGGCCCGATGGGCGCGGTCGGATTCAAGATGACAATGGGCAAACCTTGCTTGCGAAATAATTCCGCGGCCACCGTTTCAGCCTGGAATTTGGAGCGCTTGTAATGGTTCGTCATCTGCGCCTCGGTCGCGATGGCCGTTTCATCCGTCGGCAGAAATTTCCCCTGCACTTTTTCCGGCAGGCCGATGCAGCCGACGGTGCTCGTGTAGATGATCCGCGAGCAGCCGGCCTTGCTCGCTGCTTCGAGGACGGTGCGCGTGCCTTCGACGTTCGCCTGATACATCGGCTGGTAATTCCGCATCCAGAGCTGGTAGCTCGCCGCCACGTGGAAGCACCAGTCACAGCCCTCCAGTCCTTGGGCCAGCGCTTTGCGGTCAAGCAGATCGCCAGTCACGCGCTTGAAATCCACCCCGGTCAACCCGCGCACATCGCTCTCCGGGCGCAGCAACGCCGTCACGCTGTGCCCGCGCGCGACCAGTTCGTGAACCAGATTCGCGCCGACAAAGCCCGAGGCGCCCGTGACAAAACATTTCATGGATTGAAATCAAGTTCGATGGAACCACAAATCCTCGCGCGGGGGAAATAATTTTATTTCCGCGCGCCAGCGCCGATCCGGTGCGGGCAGTGCCTTTAGAAAGCTGTGGCGACGCAATTTTCGTCGTAGCGCAGGTTGGCAACCTGCCGTTTCGCCGACTGGCAGTCGGCAAGGTGCCCGCGAGTGCGAGAACCTGCGGATTGCCAATCCGCGACACCGCAGAGTGACACTCTGCGCTACAATCCGGGCGCCCCCTCTGGCAACTTAAGGCACAGCCCCGGCATGCCTGCGCTTGACTTGCCCGCTCCGCTTGGAAAAAATGTCCCCGTCGTATGCCGCCCAAAAGTACCGCCCGAAAAAAAATGAGCCGCGCGGCAGCGCCGATCCGTTGCGGGCAGCGTCTTTAGCAAGTTGCGGCAGCCAGTTTCCACCGTAGCGCAGGTTGGCAACCTGCCGTTTCGCCGACTGGCAGTCGGCAAGGTGCCCGCGAGTGCGAGAACCTGCGGATTGCCAGTCGGCGACACCGCAGAGTGACACTCTGCGCTACAATCCGGGCGCCCCCTCTGGCAACTTAAGACACTGCCCCGGCATGCCTGCGCTTGACTTGCCCGCTCCGCTTGGAAAAAATGTCCCCGTCGTATGCCGCCCAAAAGCACCGCCCGAAAAAAAATGAGCCGCGCGCTCCAGCGCGATCTTGACACGCGCATTGAATTCATGGAGGGGATCGTCCGCCGTGATCCCAACTACGTGGACGCGCTCCAGTTACTCGGCGATGACTACACGCAGCGCGGCCGTTTCCCCGAAGGCCTGCAGGTGGACGAACGCCTCGCGAGCCTCGAACCGCAGAACTCGCTCGTCTTTTACAACCTCGCGTGCAGCTACTCGCTCACCGGTCAGTTCGACCGCGCCGTGGCGGCCCTGGAAAAGGCGTTGAGCCTCGGCTACCGCGATTTCGCGTGGCTCGCCAAGGATCCCGACCTGAAAAAACTCCGCGCCCAGCCCGCCTACGTTGCCCTCAAGGAAAAAATCAAGCGGCTGAAAAAAAAGGCCGGTTGAACTACGATTCGGTTCAACCACCAATGAATTCCAAAATAAACTTTTGCTTCCTTGCCACCTGCCTGCTCGCCGGATGCGCTAGTGAAACGACGAGCGATTTTAATTCTGTTGAAGGTAACTTTGGTTATGTAACGCACATTCGCGGATTTACAGATCGCTCGTTGTCAGCCGGTTTTTGCTACCGTGATACGAACGGGATTGCGACTGTGGTGTGGCCATCCTTAAAGATTGTTCCGGGTAATAATATGGTAGTTAATAATAACTCAGTTGTGCTGATTGGAGGCAAGGCTACTGCGTATGATGACGGCATCGAGCGTCAAACGGCACGATTGATAGCGTTCAAAGGACCTGATGGCCCGCCGATGGATATAACGGATCAGGTTCTGATAAAGTATTACACCGAAACAGGTATGAGCCCCACCAACTTCTTATGGGATAGTTTTGGGACATTAAGCAAAACCAATGACTCAATACAAATCCTGTTTGGAAGCAAAAGAATAAGGGCTGGGACTAACAATATTTGGGAATGGTTCGATAGCACCATGACTATCTCTTGGCAAGACATCGAAGCAATCATGACGGATATAAAGAAAAATGGAAAACTGAAGAAAGAGAAGTGGTCAGGCACAGAATATTTGCAGAAGGATTAAAATTTAGCCATTCCCTCGACAGCCATTAACTTAATTTCATGAACGCCACTATCCGGGGCCGCACCCAGCATTTCCGCACCGTTACCTTTGACCGCGCGCAGAACGCCGTCCTGTTTTTCACAACTTGCCGGTCGGGATTGGGCTGTGCTATCTTGCGGCCATGAAAGCAAAGTCCGTGGTGGTGGTTGACCCGGAAATCATGAGCGGCACGCCGTGCTTCGCCGGCACGCGTGTTCCCGCCCGCACCTTGATTGATCACCTCGAAGCCGGCGATTCGCTCGACGTTTTTCTGGAGGATTTTCCCACCGTGACCCGGGAACAGGCCATCGCCTTTCTCGAAGAAGCCAGCAAACGGATGCTGGTCGCCGCCTGAATGCGCATCCTGCTCGATGAATGTCTGCCTGCGCGTCTCCGCCGGAATTTACCCGGTCACGACGTGCAAACGGTTCCGCAGGCCGGTTGGGCAAGTATCAATAACGGCAGATTGCTCCGCCTGATCGCTGATTCAGGAAAGTTCGACGTGTTTTTGACGGTGGACAAAAATCTTCCGCAACAGCAAAAGATCGAGGGCCTGCCATTCGCCGTGGTCGTGTTGCGCGCCAAATCAAATCGCCTTCCCGATGTCGTTCCATTCGCGCCGGAATTGATCCGTCGCCTTCCGGAGTTTCAACCCGGCCAGGTTTATTTGCTTTCGCATCCCGCCTGACAAAGCTGTGTTAAATGAAGAACTGATTTTATGAACGTCACCGTCCGTGGCCGCACCCAGCATTTCCGCACCGTCACCTTTGACCGCGCGCTGAACGCCGTCTTGCTCATCGAGCAGCGGCTGCTCCCGCACGAATTCAAGATCGTCGCCATCCCCAATTTCCGCGCCACGGCCGCCGCCATCACCGACATGGTTGTGCGCGGTGCCGGGGCCATCGGGGCCACCGCTGCTTACGGTTTGGCGCAGGGCGCGCTCGCCTTTCGCGGTCGCGACCTGAAGAAATTTTCCGCCCACATCGAGACGGTTTATTCGGTTTTGAAAGACGCACGGCCCACTGCCGTGGATCCCGTCAACGCGATGAATGACGTCCGCCGTCACATGAGTCCCGGACAAACGGTGGCAGAACGCCAGTTCCTCGCGCTCGCCGCCGCCGAGGAATTCGCCCGCGAAGACGTGCAGCATTGCGAAGCGATCGGCCAGCACGGCGCGAAGCTGATCCGCAACGGCATGAAGCTTCTCACGCATTGCAACGCCGGCTGGCTGGCATTCGTGGACATCGGCTCTGCTACCGCGCCGATGTATGCCGCGCAGGCGCAGGGCAAAAAGTTCCACGTCTTCTGTGACGAAACCCGTCCGCGTTCCCAGGGCGCGACACTCACCGCGTGGGAACTGGCGCAACAAAAAATTTCCCACCAGATCATCGCCGACAACGCCGCCGGCCATCTGATGCAGCGCGGGGAGATTGACCTGGTCATCGTTGGCAGCGACCGCACGCTCGGCCGCACCGGCGAAGTCGCCAACAAGATCGGCACCTACACGAAAGCCGTTCTGGCCGCGCGCCACAAGATTCCCTTCTACGTCGCGATTCCACTCTCAACGATTGACTGGAACCTGAAACGCGGTTTCGACATTCCGATTGAGGAACGAAGCGAACATGAAGTCCTTGGCGCGTGGGGCGTGGTGGACAATTCAAAATTCAAAATTCAAAATTCAAAATTGGATCAGCGCGCTTATGTTCGTGTGGCGAATCCGGCGAGCGGCGCGCGCAATCCGGGTTTCGACGTGACGCCGGCGGAATTGATCACCGGCATCATCACGCCTGTGGGCATTTTCAAGCCGCAGGAACTGTGGAAGCGACGGAGCGAGCTGGGGTTTGGCGGATAATAGGCTGCAAGGAAATCGCTACTCATCTTAAATGCCCTCCCTCAACCCGGCCCTCTCCCCACGGAGAGGGAGCAAATTGTGTCCGTCTTCTGATTATTGAATGATTGTCCGACCAATCCCGGCGCTGGTATTTCCACAAAGACGGCAAACGATTCGCCTTCACTTCGGGGGCCATCCAAAGATGTGGATGCCTGTTTTACTCCGCCCGCTTGATTTGAATCGGGCCGGATGTGGTGTCTGATAAAATTCCGGTTTTAACTTGCAAAATTGTCGGGTCGCCAAAAGTTGAGTTCGGGAGAAACTTTGTCCATGGCGACGGACCTTTTCGCGGTTGCATCATTTCTTGCGGCAAATAGGTGTTGATGATCCAATACATGACGGCCGATGAGTCAACCTGCCCGGCGATGAATGAAAGCACCGTGCTGCGCCAGACTCCTTCGGGCAGGGATTCAGCCAGTGTCAGGGCTCGGGGAATATCCGTTTTTGCCAGTTCTTCAATACAGGTCGCCAGCGTTTGGTTCTTGGATTCGGAATCCGGCTGGGATTGCACCTCATTGATGATTTTCTCAAGGGCGCATTGCCGGGCATCGGCGTCCGGCAGCTGGCAAACCCAGTTGACGGCCCCGGGCAAATCGGTCTTCATCCAGTTGTCCAGCACGGCGAGTTGAAAGTAGCTGCTGGAATCACTCAACCCCTCGTCGTTCATAATCTTCCCCTCAATGGCGCCGGCGCCGGCCATGGCGGACACGGGATTCACCCAGCCCAGCCGCATCAGCAGCCACTTCTGAAAATGGCTGCGTTGCTGATCGTCCAAAATGACTGCTGACGCCTGCAGCGCCTCGGGAATTTCCGCCCGTGGAATCATGGCGGCCAGTTGATCGAGGCTGCGCCGCCGATTCCCAGCCTGCTCCGCGCCACCAATATTTTGCAGCACCTGCCGAACCGGTTCCATGCTGCCCGGGGCCGGATCGAACTTCCCGGCCGCTTCGGCCGCCGCCTTGGCCAGGGCTTGGCTGGCGACCCTGCGTTGCCGCCAGGCAAGGCTTGCGGTGATGCCGGCGCCTAGCAAGGCCAGCACCGCCAGGAGCGCAAAAACCCGGGTGAGTCGCCGCGCGTTCCGGCCTTGGCGTTGTGTTTCCTGAAATTGATTTTGGGCTGCGCGAGCCTGATTCTGAGCTTCCAACAATTTGTTTTCGATCTCCCGCGCTTCCTTGCGAGTTTCTTCAGCTTGGTTTTGTGCGGCGCGCGTCTGGCTTTGGATTTCCTGGATTCTGCTCTGCGCTTCCACGGCTTTGCTTTGAGCTTCGTGAATTTGATCGCGGGCCTGCTCAAGCTGACTTTGAGCGGACCGGGCTTGGTTCTGAAATTCCTGAACCTGAGCCTGCGCTTCCAGGAATTTGTTGTGGGCGTCCAGGGCTTGATGGCGGGTTGCTTCGAGCTGGCTTTGAGCATGCTGCGCCTCGCTCTGCGCTTTCAAGATTTGGTTTTGCGCTTCCTGAAGCTGGTGGGGAGCGTCTGGGTTTTGAATTTCCAGAACTCGGTTCTGCGCCTCACGGGCCTGATTGCGGGTCTCCGCAAGCTGGTTTTGGAATTCCCGCGCCTGATTCTGCGCTTCCAGAACCTTGCTTTCGGCGGCAAGCCCGCGGTGGCGGGCTTCCTCCAATTGGGTTTGCGTGTCCCGAACTTTATTTTGAAATTCCTGAAGTTGTTTTTCAGCTTCGCGCGCCTGGTTCTGAGCTGCCAGGGCCTGGTTTTGCGCTTCCTGAATTTGGCCTTGAACGTCGCGCGGCAGGTTTTGTGTTTCCAGAGCCTGGTTCCGGGCCTCGCGAGTTTGCTGCTGGGCTTCCTGCAATTGCCGCCGGACTGCTTCGACCTGGCTCAGTGCTTCCCGGGCCGAGTGTTGGGCTTCGGCATAGTCATGGAAGTGGCGCTTTTGTTCACGCCACCACAATCCATTGAACCCGACTGCGAGCAGCAAGGCGATCAGCTGGATTTTGGCCATCTCCAGATCCGCTTCGGCGGTGCGGTGATCGCTGGCCAGAATTTCCCGTTTATCAACGCCATGCCGGGCGTCCACAAAAATGGATTTGCCCGCCCGCCGGGTGGTATCCAGCGTTCCATCCGGCGATACCGGGTAACGCAGCGCAGGAACAAAACATTCATCGTCCGGGGATCGGCCCGGCTTGTTTCCATCGCTGGCATTGGGTTCGCCGGCAACCACGAGGGGCAAAATATGTTTCCCGCGCCCGAGTTGTTTGAAATAACGCACGGCTTCATTCACCTGGAGGCTTTGGGCCGAACGCGGTGAACAGACCACAACCAGGCAGGTGGATTGTTCCAAGGCTTGGCGCACATCCGCGCTTAAGTCGGCCTCCCCGGGCAGTTCCGACTCATCCCGGAAAAGGGAATCAATTCGTTCGGGAATGATTTCACCGCGCCCGTTGATCTGGCCGACGAATTCCGTCGGAATGGAAAAACTCTTCAGCGCATCATGCAGCCAATCACCCCAAGACCGGCGGCTCACCTCCGGGGTGTCGGAGCGTTGCCCGTGATTGTCCTGGTGGCTGTAACTAAGGAACGCCCAATATTTAAATTCGTTATCGGTCATGCAGAGCGGGCCAGAGTAGGTTCTTTGCGCCGTCGAATCAATTCTCCGCCGAAGATTTTATCTCTAATAAGGGGCGAAGGGCGAAACGTGCGCCGACACCCTTGCTTCGCCCTCGCCTCGCCAGACGAGGAGAAGGCCGGGATGAGGGCGGGCGTTCCCACGTGCAAGCGCCATTCAATTCTTCACCCGCAGAAATTTCAACGCCGCCAGAAAATCCTCCGGCAGCGGCGCTTCAAAACTCATTTCCTTTTTCGTGCGCGGATGGGTGAAGGACAGTTGCTTGGCGTGCAGCATCACGCGCGGCGCGGCGTAGTTGGTCAGTTCCCGGACGCGGGCGTTCTGCCGCGCGCCGTAGGTTTCGTCGCCGAGGAGCGGATGGCCGATGAACTGGAAGTGCACGCGAACCTGGTGCGTGCGGCCGGTGTGGATCTGCGCGGCCATCAGGGTGGTTGCGTAAAGGCGCTCAACGATCTCGTAGCTGGTGTGCGCCGCGCGGCCGATGCTGTCGTCCCGCACGGCCATGCGTTTGCGGTGCGTGGGATGCCGGGCGATGGCGGCGCGGATTTCGCCGGTTGGCCGGCCCGGTTCGCCGCAGACCAGCGCGTAATAAATCTTGTGGACTTCGCGCGCGGCGAATTGTTCCGAGAGTGCGATATGGGTTTCGTCGTTCTTGGCGACGACGAGGCAGCCGCTGGTTTCCTTGTCGAGCCGGTGGACGATGCCCGGTCGCGCCACGCCGCCGATGCCGCTCAGCGAACCTTTGCAGTGGTGGAGCAGGGCGTTGACGAGCGTGTGTTCTTCGTGCCCGGCGGCGGGATGCACGACGATGCCGGGAGGCTTGTTCAGCACGAGCAGCGATTTGTCCTCGAACAAAATATCGAGCGGGATTTTTTCCGGCTGCACCCTGGAAGGCCTTGCCTCCGGCCAGTGGACGCGGATCTCCTCGCCGGCACGCGGGCTGTGCGTGGGTTTGACGGTCTTGCCATTGACGAGGATGTGGCCTTCCTCGATGAGGCGTTGCAAGGTGCCGCGCGAGGCGGCGGGAAATTTTTCGCTCAGGAACTTGTCCAGCCGCGCGGAGGGCAGGGTGTGTTCGACGATGAGATTTTCAGTGCGGTCGCTCATGGCATCTAAAGTGACAGGTGACGGGTGGCAGATGTCCGGAAATGCGCGCCCGGTGGCTTTGGGAGATTTTTCATGGCACTCGTCACGCGCCACTGGTCGCATTTTTTGGCGCGTGTTCGTGTTTCCAGGTGATCAGAAAGATCAGCGTCACGCCGGTGCAGATGGCGGAGTCGGCGACGTTGAAGGCCGGAAAGCTCAACGGCTCGACGGTGCCCCGTCGTTGCAGGTAAAAATAGAGGAAATCCACGACGGCGTGGCGGCCAGGCAGCAGGCGGTCGGTGAGGTTGCCGATGATGCCGCCGAAAATCAGACCGAACGCGAGCTGTCCCAGCAGCGTGTGCGAATGGAACTGTCGCCGCGCGAGAAACAATGCCACCAGCGCTACGGTCGCGATGAGGGCCAGCACGGCGTTGTTGCCGGTGAACAGGCTCCAGGCCGCGCCGGTGTTGTCGCGATGGACGAGGTTGAAAAAACCGGGTACCACCACGATTTCGTCGCCGGACGGGATGCATTGCAGCACGAACCACTTGGTCAACTGATCGAACGCGAAGATGACCAGCGCGAGCGCGAGGATGCGTTTCGTGGATTTTTCAAAAATGGAATTGGCGGCGGACATGTTCAAATGGCGGCGGTGAATCTAGCGGAATTATTGAAATAAACCATGAAAATTCATGCAGGTTATTGATGGGAACACCGAACATTCAAAATTCAACGCTGAACATTCAATGGTCGGAGAGGCGGGCATCACTTCGAAGTTGGGTGTTGAATGTTGAATGTTCGGTGTTCCTCCTTGGTGGAAATTAGATTTTCACTTGGCCCGCGAACCGCTACTCTACGCGCATGGCGTTGGTGCGAATCCTGGTGGACGGTTACAGCCTGCTGCACAACTGGCCGGAGCTGGCGGAAGGTGCGCCGCGTCATTCCGAGGCCGCGCGCGATGCGCTGGCGGAAATGCTCACGCAGTATCAGGACGCCACGGGCACGCCGGTCACGGTTTTCTTTGACGGGTCCGGCCCGCGGCGCGGCAAGCCGAAGAACGCCGCGGCGGGGTCGGTGGAAGTGTTGTATTCGCACGCCGGCCAGACGGCGGATGATCTGATCGAACGCGCCGCGCACCGGTTTCAGGATTACGGCGAGGTGCTGGTGGTGACGGATGATTATGCGGAACGCGACACGGTCAGCGGGCTGGGCGGTTCGGTGGCGAGTTGCAATAATTTCATCCGCATGATTGACAATGCGCTGGCGAACCTGCACGAAAACCTGAAACAACACAACCGGGCCGAGCAGAACCGGTTCAACCGCCGCTGACGTCATGATTTTCAAATGAATAAAAAAATGTCCTGCAGTAATTTTTTCCGCAGCCTGTGGCTGGCAGTCGTGGTGGCCGCGGTTTGTTTTCCGATGCCCGCGCTGCACGCCCAGCCGGCAGAGCGGACGGTGCATGGCCGTTTTCTGCTGATTTTCGACACGTCAGCGAACATGAAGCGGCGGATGCCGGCGGTGGACAAATCGCTGAACATGATGCTCGTGACGAGCATGAACGGACAACTGCACAAGGGTGACACCGTTGGCGTGTGGACTTTTAACCAGGAATTGCATCCCGGAGATTATCCCTTGCAGGCGTGGAACCCCGAAAATGCGGCGCTGATTGCCTCGAATATCACGCATTTCATCCATGTCCAGAAATATGCAAACACGACCCGTTACGAGGCGTTGCAACCGCTGCTGAGCCGGGTCGTGGATGGCTCCGAACGGTTGACAGTGATTATTTTTTCCGATGGAGCGACAAAAATCACGGGAACCACCTTCGACACCGGCATCAACCAGCTCTTTGAACAAAATACGGCCGCCCAGAAAAAAGCGCGCGAGCCGTTTGTGGTGGTGTTGCGTTCACAGCAGGGCAAATACATCGGCTGCACCGTGACCTATCCACCGCAGCTGGTGAGTTTCCCGCAGTTCCCGCCACTGCCGCCTTTGCCTGAACCAGCCCCGATTCCCAAGCCGGTGCCCGCCCCGCCGCCGGCACCAGCCGCCGTCGTCCCGTCAATGGTCATCACCGGCACAAATGTTGCCAGTCACCAGCCAGCCCCGGTTGCAATTCCGACTCCGGCCATTCCGCCGCCGGTGGTGGAGCCTGCTCCGTCAATCGTCACCCCCGCTGCCACGCCGGTCATCGCGCCAACCGTTGCGCCGGTCGTTACGCCCGCAGTTCCGCTGGTGCCATCACCGACAGTGCCCCCGGCTGCAACATCGAGAGCGCCGGCGGTAGTGCCCGTTGCCCCAACAAATCCGGTCGTGGCTATGCCGGTGAATCCCCCCGCGCCAGCCCCGGCGCCGGTTATGATTTCGCCGGAACCTTCCGTTCCGCCGCCCAGTCTGCCCGCCGTTTTTCCAGCACCAGCGCCCTTGGTGCCGGCCACGGCTCAAATACCAGTGCCGGCAAATAATCCCGTGACGGCAGCTGGGAGTGCGGCCGGAGTTGACAAAAAGCCGCTCATCATCGGAGCGATCTGTTTTGTGGCGGCAGGGCTGCTGGCCGTGCTGGCCTTTTTTTATTTCCGCCGGCCCGACCGCAACAGCCTCATTTCCCGTTCCATGCACGACCGATGATTCTGGCGTGACTTTTACCCGCCGTTCTGGAAGATTTTTGCCCTTATGAAAACCATCAATTTAATCTGCGCGCTCGGCCTGTTTATGGCCGTCGCCGCCGTCAACGCCGAAGAATCGAAAACCAACGCTCCCGCCGCCGCCAAACCGGTTGCCAGCAGCCAGTCCGCAGCCGTCATCAAAACCACCGAAGGCACCATGGTGGTCGAGTTCTGGCCGGATGCCGCGCCCAAGACCGTCGAAAATTTCAAGAAGCTGGCGGAACAGGGCTTTTACGACGGCACCTGTTTTCATCGCGTGATCAAGGGATTCATGATCCAAGGCGGCGATCCGTTGACCAAAGATCCGAGCAAGGAAGCCATGTGGGGCACCGGCGGTTCGGGTCAGAACCTCAAGGCCGAGTTCAACGACCACTCCCACGTGCGCGGGGTGATTTCGATGGCGCGCTCCAATGACCCGGATTCGGCCAGCAGCCAGTTTTTCATTTGTGACGGCAACCCGACCTTTTTGGACCATCAATACACCGCGTTCGGCAAGTTGATCAAAGGCGACGATGTCCTGACCAAGATCGCCAACGCGCCGACGCATCCGCAGGACCGCCCCGACAAACGCATTGATATCATCAGCATCAAGATCGTTCCGGCCGCCAGCGTGAAATAATCAAACCATTCCAAACGACACATTTTTTATGAGCGAAGTTGCCATCCTAACCACCAGCGCCGGCGAAATGGTCCTCGAATTCTGGCCGGACGTCGCGCCCGGCCACGTCAAGAATTTTACCGACCTTGCGAAAAAAGGCTTTTACGACGGCACCTGTTTCCACCGTGTCATCAAAGGCTTCATGATCCAGGGCGGCGATCCGCTGACCAAGGACGACTCCAAGCAGCGCGCCTGGGGCACCGGCGGTCCGGGCCACCAGATCAAGGCCGAGTTCAACGACAGACCCCACACGCGCGGCGTGCTTTCCATGGCGCGGTCCAACGATCCCAATTCCGCCGGCAGCCAGTTCTTCATCTGCCACGGCGATCCGCGCTTTCTCGACCGCCAATACACCGCGTTCGGCAAGCTCATCAAGGGCGACGACGTGCTGGAGAAAATCGCCACCACGCCCATCGAGCCGGGTGACCGTCCCGTCACCAAGCAGACGCTGATCAGCGTGAAAATTGTCGCGGCGGATGCGGTGAAGTAAAACGGATGATTGGATTTTTGGATTGAGGGATTATTGAGCCGCACGGCTTTTTCCTATCAATCCAATTATCCATTAATCCACCAATCCGTTCGACTGCTGTGGAATTACACGATCTCGCTAATGTCCTCGTCGCCCTCGGCTGTCCCGCCGATAAATCCGCGGAGATGGCTGCGCAGCTCGACAAGCGCGCCCGCCAACTCGCCGCCGAAAAGGGCCGCAGCTACGAGGAGGCCTTGAAGCATTTGCTGACGTTGATGAAACAGGGCTGGGCAGCGCAGAAATAGGAGTTCTTAACGCAAAGACACAGAGACGGAGAGGAAAAAAGCGACCTTTGCGCCTTTGCGCCTTTGCGTTAAATTTTTGCCATGATTAAATCGTGGAAAAAGGTGGGCTCAAAATTGCTCGGCGACTTCCGCATCTTCAAACTGCGGACGGACACAAAGATTTCGCCGCGCACCGGCAAGGAACATGATTTCTTCATCCTCGACAGTGTCAATTGGGTGAACGTTGTTGCCGTCACACCCGACCAGAAGCTGGTGATGGTTGAGCAGTTCCGCCACGGCTCGAATACCGTGGAACTGGAGATTCCCGGCGGCATGATGGATCCGCACGAGACCGATCCGGTGGCGACCGCTGTGCGCGAATTGCGCGAAGAGACCGGGTACGAAGGCGGAAACGCGCGTTTGCTTGGCCGCATCCACTCGAACCCCGCGATCTTGAGCAACACGACCTATACTGTGCTGATTGAGAACTGCCACCTGAAATACGGCGTGGAATTTGATCATGGCGAAGATTTGATCACCCGTCTTGTGCCGGTGGCGGACATTCCGAAGCTGGTCGCTGACGAAAAAATCAGACACTCCCTCGTCGTCGTGGCGCTGTATCATTTTGAGTTGTGGCAGCGGGGCATAAAAGCCTTGGGGAGTTGACTAAAATCCCATCGCTTCTTAAATTCGAGACACTATGACCAGAGACCGGATTCAGGTTGCAATTCAGGAAGGCATTCCTTTCGCAATCAAGATGGCCGAAGGTCGGCAATATAAAGTCACCGACAACTACAAAATCGCGCTAGGCAAAACGTATGTCATGGTGATCGACCAACGCGATTTGCCGCATGTTCTTCCGCTGCTCACGATGACCGGTATCAGCTATTTGAAACCGTCTAAAATGGCAAAGCCGGAGGTCGTCGTTGACGAAAAAATCGGCTGCTCGCTGGTCGTCGTTGCGCCATATCGCTTTGATTTGTGGCAACGGGGGATAATAAAAGGCTGATAGCACAGCTGATTCACATGCCGATCTTTTATGAATGCCAACGTTGCACGGCCTGCTGCCGCTGGCCGGGGCAGGTGCGTTTGACGAATGAAGAGATCACCCGACTCGCCGCGTTCAAGGGCCTGAGCGAACCCGATTTCATCCAGCAATTCACGCGGCTGACCTGGGATCGTGGCGGGTTGGCCCTGCTGGAAAAACCGGATGGTGGCTGCATTTTTCTGGAAGGTGACGATTGCTCCGTGCAGTCCGTGAAGCCGCAGCAATGCCGCGATTTCCCCAACCTCTGGAATTTCCCCGGCTTTCAACAGACCTGCAAAGCCTTCCCGCGCGAAGTCACCGAGGCGGAATACCAGCGCCGCATCGCGTTGATCAGATCGAAGGGCAACGATCGCGCCGCTGAGTAATGTAGCACCCGCGTCCCGCGGGTGGAATTCGGCGTCCCGCCGAATTCTTCCGAGCGCTCACGTTTGGAACCTGCGTTTGCGATGGTGGCAAGCGATCCGTCTCGCCAGTTTCCGGCGGGACGCCGGAAACGACGGGCCGGAGGCCCGTGCAACCACTACGACAAATTCACCGGGTCAATGTCCACAACCAGCGACACATCCTCTGGCAGTTTCAAGGTCTGGATGATCCGCGCCAGTTCACGGCTCAAGGCGCTCATCGCCCGCGTCCGCAGCATGATCTGGTAGCGATAAAAATTCTCCGCGCGCAGCAATGGGGCGGGGGCCGGGCCGGCGACGATCAGATCGTTGAATTTCCCCCTCACCCGGCCCTCAGCCACCCTCTCCCCCATCGGGGGAGAGGGACGGGGTGAGGGGGCGTTCGCTTCACCTTGCAGGCGCTTCTCCAGCTCGCGCTTTAAATGGTCGGCGGAGAATTTGACTTTCTCCTCGTTGCGGCCCTTCAGCGTGAGCAGGGCCACGCGGCTGGCCGGCGGATATTTCAACTGCTCGCGGAATTCAATTTCCTGTTCATAAAACCCCACGAAGTCGTGGCGCCGCGCATATTGGATGGCGGGATGAAACGGCGCAAACGCCTGCACGAACACCTCGCCCTCCACATCGCCGCGTCCGGCGCGTCCGGCGACTTGCGTGAGCAGTTGGAAGGTGCGTTCCCCCGCGCGGAAATCCGGCTGATGGAGCGCGGAGTCCGCGTAAATGATGCCAACCAGCGTGACGTTGGGAAAATGCAGCCCCTTCGCGATCATCTGTGTGCCGACGAGGATGTCGATCTTGCCCGCCCGAAAATCGCCGAGCACTTGGCGATAGTCATCCTTCCGCTTCATCGTGTCCGCGTCCATGCGTTTGACGTGCGCCTTGGGAAACAGTTTGGCAAGCACCTCCTCGACTTTCTGCGTGCCGGTGCCGGCAAAACGGATCGCCGGATTTTTGCATTTCGGTTCCGGGCAGACGTTCGGAACTTTTTCGTTGTGACCGCAGATGTGGCAGGCCAGCCGCTGATCGATGCGATGATAAGTGAGCGACACGCTGCAATTCGGACAATTGGCGACGTAGCCGCACTTCGGGCATTGCAACGACGTCGAATAGCCGCGCCGGTTCAAAAATAGAATCGTCTGCTCGCCGCGATCGAGCCGTTGATGAATGGCTTCCTTGAGCTGTGGGGAAAACAGCGGCGGGCCTTTTTCAGCAGCCTGACGCATGTCCACGACGCGGACATAAGGCATTTTCTGGTCGTCCACGCGTTCGGGCAGTTCGAGCAGCGTGAACTTGCCGCGTTTGCAGTTGTAGAAACTTTCCATCGAAGGCGTGGCCGAGCCGAGCACGACGACGGCGTTCTCCATCTGCCCGCGCATGATGGCCACATCGCGCGCGTGATAGCGCGGCGCCTCCTCCTGCTTGTAAGTTTGCTCGTGTTCCTCGTCCACGATGATGAGGCCGAGCGGTTCGACCGGCGCAAAGATCGCCGAGCGCGCGCCGATGACGATCCGCGCGCGGCCCTGACGGATCTTGTGCCATTCGTCGTGACGTTCGCCCGCGCTCAAGTGCGAATGCAGCACGGCCACGAGCGTCTGCAATTTCCCCGAACTGAACCGCGCCTTGAACCGCTCGACGGTCTGCGGCGTGAGCGCAATTTCCGGCACGAGCACAATGGCGCCTTTGCCTTGCTCCAGCGCGTGCGCGATGGCTTGCAGATAAATTTCCGTCTTGCCGGAGCCAGTGACGCCGTGGAGGAGAAAGGTGGAGGATGGAGGGTGGAGGATGGAAGATGGTTTTTCTCCCTCTCCGCGTTGCGAGTCTGCGAGCAATGGGGAGAGGGCCGGGGTGAGGTGTCGGCCATCCTCCATCTTCAATCCTCCACCTTCGCTTCGTTTCATCGCCTCTTTGATCTTTTCGAGCGCGACGGTCTGCGCGGGATTCACCAGGATCGGTTGCGTCGCCAGAATGGTTTCGCGCGCATACGGGTCGCGCTCGGAAACTTCCGAGGTGATGGAGACGAGGCCGCGATCTTCCAGTTTGCGGACGGTGGCGGCGGTGGTTTTGGTGAGTTCCAGCAATTTCGTCAGCGGCAGTTCGCGCCGCTCTTCGAGGAGGTTCCAGACTTCCTGCTGGCGCTTCGGCAATTTGAAACTGCTGCCGGCATCTTGCTGGCGGTTTGTGACTGGCGAAGCCGTTTCTGCCGGCAGGATGTCGACAGCACGTTGGGGCAGCGCGCGAACGAACAGTCGCTCCCGCCAGCCCGCGTCTTCTTTGCGCACGGCTTCGGGCAGGACGGATTTGAGCGCGATCTCCGGTGCGCAGCAGTAGTATTCGCCGATCCAGCGCGCGAGTTGCAGCACCTTGGGTGTGATCAGAGTCTGCGCGCCGATGACTTTGAAGATGGGCTTGAGGTTGGCGTGGCCGGACTCCTCGGCGACGGCGGTGACGACGCCGAGAATTTTCCGCGCGCCGAATGGCACTTGGACACGGCTGCCCACGTCGATTCGTCCCGCGAGTTCCGCGGGGATCAAATAATCAAATTCCTTCCGCAGTGCGATCTCAAGACTGACGCGGGCGATCATTGGGTGAATGAAAAATTAAAAATGCAAAATTAAAAAACTTCGCCTGGAATTTAATCCACGGTGATTCTTTTCAATGCCGCTTCCAGTTGCAGCCGCAATTGTTCGCGCCCGGCATCCGTGGCCTCGCGCGGAACGAAAATGGGCTTCTCGTAGATCATTTCACAACGCGAGAAGGGCAGGGGAATCTGAAAACGATCCCAGCTTTTCACGCGGATTTTCCAGTTCACGTGATAGGACACGGGCACGATCGGCAGGCCGGTGAGCTGCGCCAGTGACATCACGCCCTCTTGCACGACGTAGAGCGGGCCGCGCGGCCCGTCCGGTGTGATGGCGAGATCGTAGCCGCGCTCGGCCCAGGTCGTCAGTTCCAGCAGTGCCTGCGGCCCGCGCCGGCTCGAGGAACCGCGCACCGGCTGCACGTTGAAACATTCCAGGATACCCGCGAGAAATCCCCCGTCCTTGCTCGCGCTGACCATCGCCGCCAGGCCGGATGTGTTCCGGTATTTTTTGACATAGCTGTAATACGCCGGCATGCACAGCGCGAGCCGGTTGTGCCAGATGCAATAGATCGCCGGATCGGGGGCCGGCACCTTGATGTAGCCGGAACGATCATTCCACTGATAACGCAACGTGGCGGACACCATGCGGATCGCCGCGAAGACCAGCCACGCGGCTGCGCGCTGATACCATTTGGGTTTATGCGCCACGATCACGCCGCCGGATTTTCGGGTCTTGGGTTTGGCGTCGGGCATCTTGGGTTGGGGATTGGCGGCGGGCATGATTAATCGTGGAAACATCCAACATCCAACATCCAACATCCAAAGCTTGATGACCGGACGATCATGCCGCCATTGGATGTTCGGTGGTGGATGTTCGATGTTGGATGTTTTTCCATTTCAACCTTTCTTCAGGCACGCGCGGACCAGTTGTTCGACGGTGGCCTGCGCCCCGAGCATCGTTTGCGCGGCACGGACGGAATCGTGTGCCTCGATTTGTTTGAAGCCCAGCGCCATGAGCGCGAGCACGGCGTCGTTGATCTTCTGCTCGTCGGGCGAAAGCGCGTGCTTGGCGCTTGCAGCCTCCCACGCGCCCGCCGCACCGATTTTGTCGCGCAATTCCACGACGATGCGTTCGGCGGTTTTTTTGCCCACGCCGGAAATTTGCGAAAGCGATTTCACATCGCTGCCGGCGACCGCCCCGCGAAACGCGGTCACGGAAATGCCGCTCAGGATGTTCAGCGCGGTTTTCGGGCCGATACCGCTGACGCTGTTGATGAGCAGTCGGAACAAATCCCGCTCCGCCGCGCTCGCGAAACCGTAAAGCAAATGGGCGTCTTCACGCACGATCAGCTGCGTCAGCAGCTTCACGTCGCTGCCGGGTTGCGGCAATTTGTCGAATGACGACAGCGGAATCAGCGCTTCGTAGCCGACGCCGTTCACGTCCACGACCACTTGCGTGGGCAGGGCTTCGACGAGTTTGCCGTGGAGAAAAGTGATCATTTAATTCAAAAAATCAGTCGTTACCACCGCCGCCACTATCTCCACCACCGCTGGCGTGGCCGCTACCACTATCGGAATAGTGGTTGTGGGATGAATGATCACTGTGGCTTGAGTGATTGCGAAATTCATGTTCAGCGCCACCTGAAACTCCCCATTTCGCGTCCTTGGCGAATGCCTTGTGCAAACCTGCTTCCGTCTCTTGTTGCTCGCGGGATCTGAAAAAGCGGAAGCCTTTTGCGTAGAGCATGAGTATCACAATGCCTACCACCAAAAAAATCACGCTGAATGTCGTTATTAAGTAGAAGAGCATACGATTTCAAATTTTCTTCAGCGGTGTCAGACCGTTCCGCAAGTTTTCCTGCGCATGGGCCAGCGCGAGCGCGAGCGCGTCGGCGGCGTCGGGCGCGGGCGGCTTGGGCAGATCCAAAAGCCGCTGCACCATTTTGGCGACGGCGAGTTTTTGCGCCGCGCCATAACCGACGATGGCCAGCTTCACCTTGCGGGGTGCGATCTCATAAATGTCCAACCCCGCCTCGGCGATCGCCGCCATCGCCGCGCCGCGCGCTTCGCCCATGATGATGGCGGTCTTCAGATTTTGCGCGAAGAAAAGTCCTTCAATGGCGCACACGGTCGGTTGATGTTCGCGCAACACGTCGCGGAGCGTTTGGGAAATCTGGGCCAGGCAGCGCGAGTGCGGCCACGTTGCCGGACAGGAGATTGTGCCGTGCGCCAGCGTTTCGGGAAAGGGCTTGGCCAGCCGGATGACGCCATAGCCGGTGCCGCGCAGTGAAGGATCAATGCCGAGGATGATCTGGCCGGTGGCGCGGGGCGTGACTCGCGGGGCGTCCGGCAAGATCAGGGAGCGGGGCGGCTTGCCGTCGAGGCGCGCTTTCATCTGCTCAAATTGTTGCCGGGAAATTCCCACACGGAAACTTTGCCAGCGGCGGCGGGGATGCAAAAGCAAAAACGCCGCGTGGAACTTTTCCACGCGGCGTTGGAATCATCGTTGGGCCCTCAACGCGTGCCCCAGTTCGGATTGCCCATGCGTCCGCTGCTCTGCGATTGCGGTGCCGGTGCCGACACCACGCTGGGCGCGCTGCGTTGCGGTGCGGACATGACGGGTGGCGGGGAATAGCTCTGGCGCACTTCGGCCCGCGGCTGGTTGTAACTGCGCACTTGCGGCTGGGGTTGCGGCGGCGCGGAATAAGTCACCGGCGGCGCCACCACACGGCTTTGCGCCACGAGGTTCTGCCGCGGTTCGGGAGTGCGCGTGTAATTGTGCGGCGTTCCCTGCGGTGGTTGCTGCCAGCGGGTCGTCGTGGTCTGCGGGTTGTTATTATTTGCCGACGCGACCGGCCATTGCGGCGAGGTCGGTGTATTACGTTCCGGCTGCATGCGGGCCTGGCCTTGGTTGAATTGTCCCTGACGGGCCTGCTGGTTTTGATTATTCACCGGCTGCTGGAAACGATTTTGTCCGGAACGGGATGCATTATTCCCAGCGATGACCGTCGAGCGCGACGGATTTTGGCCGGAGACGACTGTGGCTGGTTCGGTGCGGGACGGTTCCGACGCCTGAACCGGATTGCCGGCATTGCCATTGAAGCCCGGGCGGGTGGAAACACGGCTGGGACGATCCGCCAGCTGGCTGGAGCCGCCATGTGCGAAGGCGTCGTCAATCTTATGGACCGGCACCGGACGAATGGGTGTTTGCGAGGCGTTGACGACACCTTGCACGGGAATGCCGTTGTTGACGACGATCTGGTTGTGGCCGCTGCCATGGATCCGGATGTTGTTGATGACCGTCGTGTTGTTGTAAATCTGCGTCGTCTGGGACGGCGGGACGCAATGATTGCGTGGATGCGAACTGCAGAAATATTGCGTCGGCACAAACGTGAAGCAACTCGCGCCCAAGCCGAAACGCAAACTCACGCCCACATTGCCGCCTTGATAGACAATGCCTACGCCGGGCTGGCAATACGTGCGCGGCGGCAATGGCGCCCAGCCGCAATAGTTATTCGAATAGCGCCATGTCACCCACGAAGGCGCCCAGACCGTGTCAGGCGACCAGCACCAGCCGGCACGTGTATCGCGGAACCAGCGGCCGTAATGGAACGTCGCGCCCCACGAATAATCCGAGGACCAATACCAGCCGCAGTCCGTATAAACCCAGTGGCCGCGGTCGCAATACGGCTGCCAGCCCGGATTATAGGTGCAGACCGCCGGCCGCCAGCAACGGCCGTAACCATTGATCACCACCCAGCTGCCGTAAGGCGAAAGGGTGTCATTGAAGTAATTCTCCGTGACCGGGGCGGGTGGTGCCACTGTTTCGGCTGTGCTTGCCGGAGCGGGTTCGGTCGCCGTTTGATCCTGTTGATCCTGCTGCGTCTGCTGTGTCTGCTGTGTCTGCTGCATCTGCTGCGCCTGCTGGGCCTGTTGTTCGGCTTGGGAAGCGGCGAATGCCTGTTGCAGCTGTAGATCCTGCGCCATCATCGCCGTGACCACCTCGGTCGGCAAGCCGAGGTCGGTGAGGTAAACGATTTTGTCCGCATCCAAATTGAACGTGCGGCTGGAGTTCGTGACGTAAACCATGATGATGCTTTCATCCACGCCCGCCTGCGCAAGCCGCACGACCTGTGCGAGCGGACTCGTGGGAACGATGTTCGGTGGAATGGTGGCGGGTTTCTCGGTGGTTGGGGGAACCTCTGCGGTTGCCGCGGTCATTTCCGGGGCCGCCGACAGCACGGGGGCCGCCTGCACCGTCGTAACGGGCGGCGTGGTCACGACTGGCGGCGCGGACGTCGTTGGTTGTGCGCTGGAACTTTCTTGCGAACAGCCACTGGTCAATGAAAGCGTTGCCAACGCCGCACCGACGAGTAAAAACTTGGGGATGGAGAGTTTCATATATGTGCCTTTGCTCAGGACATGGTTGATCGCTACAGGAGCTTCGACGGGGCTGACGGCTGGCGTATTCAAATGGCTGAAAAACTTCGGTTTTCCGCCGGTTTCGCTGACCTTCCACGTCACGCATGTTATTGATGCCACACTAGCCTGCTTTCGGTGCATTTCAAGCGTAGACCGGCAAACCTGGCCCGAGCTGTGATGGAAGAGCGCTGGCTTACCTGACAAAGTCCAGCGAACAAGGCTGGCCCGCCGAGCCGAAGTCCAAAGGCGCAGGCTGGTGCCCCCGCCCGGAATTGAACTGGGATCAACGGTTTAGGAAACCGCTGCTCTATCCATTTGAGCTACGGGGGCGCACCGACGCCCGCAAAAATACCCCCGCCGCCCCAAATGACAAGCGTAACACACCTGACAAAGAACCCTTATTAAGAACACTGGACCGGCCCAAGGGTTCCCGAAAATATAAATTTGCCGCCGCCGCCGTTTCGCCTAGCCTGCCGCCATGTTCAAGCCAGCCGACCTGTTTGATTTAAGCCAGACCGAACACGCCGCGATTTTCGAGGGCTGCAACTTCGCCTGGGACGCGCTCAAGAAAATTGAATCCTATCTCGCCGCGAATCTAAAAGCGGAATTGCGGAACACTTGCGAAGGCCGCGCGTTCATCGGCGAGAAGGTATTCATCGGCGCGGGCACGGTTGTGGAGGATGGTGTGATGATCAAAGGCCCGGCCATCATCGGGAAGAACTGCCAGATCCGGCACAACGCCTATCTCCGTGAGAACGTCATCATCGGCGACGGCTGCGTGGTCGGCAATTCGAGCGAGCTGAAAAACGCGCTGCTGTTCAACGGCGCGCAGGTGCCGCATTTCAATTACATTGGCGATTCGATCCTCGGCCACAAGGCGCACCTCGGCGCGGGTGTGAAGATTTCCAACATCAAACTTTTGGCCGGAAATATCTTTGTCGAGATGGATGGCCAGCCGTTCGACACGGGCTTGCGCAAGTTCGGCGCGCTGCTGGGCGACGGCGCGGAAGCCGGCTGCAACGCCGTGCTGAACCCCGGCAGCATCCTCGGTCGTGGCGCGGTGGTTTACCCGAACGTTTTCTGGCGCGGAATTTTGCCGGCCAACATGATTGCGAAAAATAAAGCTGAAATCGAAGTTGTGGTGAAAAGGCCGGGGGAATGAAGCGGAGTGCGCCCGTCCCCGGGCGCTGCAACGCGGCGAACACTTTTATCGAATCTACCAGTTGATACAATCCCGTTGAGATAATTTTTCCGCCATGCCCCTCCGCCTCCTAAGACTGTTCCTCATTGTCGCCGCCTTCGGCTGGGGCGTCTGCATCGTGGGTGTGTTCGCTTCGTGGCCCCAAGTCAACTCCATCGCACAAGGCATGGGCGCCAAACCCATCGCCTACGACCCGATGCTGGATTATTGGTTGCGCATGATCTGCGGCGCGTTCACGTTGGTCGGCGGGTGGTATCTGGTGCTGGCGCGCTGGCCGCGCAAATTCGCCGTGGCCATCCCGTGGTTCGGCTGGCTGA
>DATLVR010000022.1:0-11057 GCA_035577265.1 Verrucomicrobiia bacterium
GATCGCGGACCTTGCCAAGATGCCCCCGCTGGAGCGCCTCGGTCAACCCGAAGACGTTGCGGCAACGGTTTCCTTCCTCGTTGGCCCCGACGGCGGCTGGGTCAACGGCCAGACCCTTCGTGTCAATGGCGGCATTATCTAACCCTGACATTTAGCAATCACAATCAAACCTGGAGATCAATTTTATGAAATCAATCATCCTCGTTACCGGTGCATCGAGCGGCTTTGGCGCCCTCGCGGCTCGCGCTCTGGCTCGTTCGGGACATACGGTGTACGCAAGCATGCGCGGCACCACCGGACGCAACGCAAAACAAGTCAAGGAAGTGCAAAAATTTGCCTCGGAAAACAACGTGGATCTGCGTTCGGTGGAACTTGACGTGGCGTCGCAAGAATCTTCGGACGCCGCCATTCAGACCATCATCGCAGAATGTGGTCGTTTGGATGTGGTTGTTCACAATGCCGGACACATGGTTTTTGGTCCTGCCGAAGCTTTCACACCCGAGCAACTCGCCGAGCTATATGACATCAATGTCTTGAGCACCCAACGCGTGAATCGTTCTGCCCTGCCTCAGTTGCGCAAACAGGGCCAGGGTTTGGTGGTCTGGGTGTCCAGCACCAGCACCCGTGGGGGAACACCTCCGTATCTTGCGCCATATTTTGCGGCGAAGGCGGCAATGGATGCTTTGGCCGTAAGCTATGCCGGGGAACTGACCCGCTGGGGCGTGGAAACGTCAATTATTTTGCCGGGGGCCTTCACCTCGGGAACAAACCATTTCGCAAATGCTGGTTCCCCCGATGACAAGGCGAGGCTTGCCGAATACGAATCCGGCCCGTATGCGGGCATTGCGGATGAAATCCGTGACGGATTCGCCGCAACGGTGCCAGCGGACGCGGATGTATCCGCCGTCGCGGAGGCTATCGTCAAAGTCGTTGACCTGCCTTTTGGCAAACGCCCCTTCCGCCTGCACATAGATCCGGCCCAGGACGGCGCGGAAATCGTTAATGGTGTTGCCGACCGTGTCCGGACAGAGCTTCTACGTCGAATGGGTCTGGAAGACTTGCTCAAACCCTCATCATCGCTGGCAGGCTCGAAAAGCAAATAACTATCCTGTCCAAAAACCACGCCTCAGACGGCGTGCTTGGGTCGACGCGAAGCGCAAAGTGAGAAGCGGCTGAACCGGCGAGGTTCAGCCGCTGCGTTTGGGTGGCAAAAAATAGCCAAGCGCGTGCAGGAATGGGCGATTGCCATTGCCGACGATGACATGGTCTAGGATTTCGACTTCCAGAAGCTGGCCGCCGCGAATCAAATCCCTCGTCACCTTAATGTCGGCTCGCCTGTTTCGATATTCCGGTCCTGTATCCCCGGCCTTCTTGAACGCCAGTGGTGGCGAAGTTCCAGCCAGTAGCGGCAAATTGTTTTGGCATCCGCCGCCGTGCAGACAGTTCCGCTGACAGTGACCGTCCGCCGGCCCAAGAAGCCCTTTATTTATGATGGCTTTGACAACGTGCACGCGGATGGACGCGGATGGACGTGGATTTTTATTGCTTGGTGTCTAGGTGTCTTGCTGGTTAATTCTTACCCATGGATCTGGCCGCCAATCTGGAAACGATTCGTCAGCGCATCAAAGCGGCGTGCGACCGCAGCGACCGCGAGCCAAATTCCGTCACCTTGCTGGCCGTCACCAAAACTCAGCCGCCGGAAACGGTCAGCGCCGCCGCCGATCTGGGCCTGCTGGTGTTCGGGGAAAACAAGGTGCAGGAGGCGAAGGCGAAAATTCCGCTATGCCCCGGCAAGTTGCGCTGGCACTTCATCGGTCATCTGCAATCGAACAAATGCCGCGACGCCGTGCAGCTCTTCCAGATGATCCAGAGCGTGGACAGCTTGTCGCTCGCCCAAGAGATCAACAAGCGCGCCGACGACGCCGCGAAGACGATGCCGGTTCTGCTTGAGGTCAATCTGGCCGGTGAGGCGAGCAAGTTCGGCTACCCGCCGAAGACATTGCTCGGGGAATTGAGCCGGATCAATGCACTGCCGCGGATTGAGGTTCAAGGTCTCATGACCGTGCCGCCCTGGTCGCCGGCTGCGGAAAATTCGCGCCCGCATTTCCGCCGCTTGCGCGAACTGAAAGAGGAATGCGAGCAGACACTCGGTGCTCCGTTGCCCCATTTGAGCATGGGCATGAGCGGCGATTTTGAAGTGGCCATCGAAGAAGGCGCCACGATGGTGCGGATCGGCACGGCCTTGTTCGGCCCGCGTCGAATGACCAAGACTCCGTGAATCTTTGAAACAGCGAAGCCTTTGGCGGATTAGAAACCGGTGTGCTTGCCGTTTACTTTGAACGCCAGAACCACGAAAGTGGCGGCGAGAGCCAGTCCCACGACAACGGAGACCATCAAGGACTGGAATTTTTTACGTCGTTCATAGGGCAGCGAGTTCGGAAAAAGCAACTTGCCTAATAAATTCATACAACAAATTCTCCCAATGCCGTCACCCTAAGGGAATCCCCTTTCGATGCAAGAAAAAAATATTCATGTCGCAAAAAAGCCGGATTGGCCCGACGGTCCGGGTGAAACCAAAATTTTAATCGCTGAAATCGTTGAGGCGGGTTACTTTCCAATCCCTAGCTTTCCGTCAACCGTCAACCATAAGGAAAAATGAAAACATTTCTGGTCATCACAACCCTGCTGGCTTCACTGACCATCAGCCGTGCCGGTTTTCTGGATCAGCTTCAGGCGCTGACCACCACCAACCAGAGCGTTCTCACTTCGTCGAACCTGGCCGGTCTTTCGCAGGATCAAATGATCCAGGGGTTGAAGGAGGCGCTGGGCAAAGGGGTGCAAACGGCCATCGCGAGCCTCGGCCGCAACGACGGGTTTCTCACCAACTTGAACGTCAAAATCCCGATGCCGGGCAAATTAAAATCGGTTGAAAAGGCCCTGCGCACGATCAAGCAGGAAAAGCTGGCGGATGAATTTGTGGACACCCTGAATCACGCCGCTGAGCAGGCCGCGCCGGAAGCCGCGGGCGTTTTCAGCGATTCAATCCAGCAGATGACCATCGCCGACGCAAAAGCCATCCTGGCCGGAACGAACAACGCCGCCACGGAATATTTCCGCCGGACGACGCAGGCCAATCTCTACGCCAAGTTCCTGCCGATCGTGAAGGTGGCCACCGGCAAGGCCGGCGTGACGGCGGCCTACAAGAACATGATGAGCAAAGTCGCCGTTTCCAGCCAGGTCAGCGGCCCGCTCGGCAGCACGGAATTGGTGAAGCCCGAAGACATGGATATTGACGCTTATGTGACCCAGAAGGCGATGGACGGCTTGTTTACGATGGTCGCCGTGGAGGAAAAACAAATCCGCGAAAATCCCGTTGCCCGCACGACTGCCGTGTTGAAACAAGTCTTCGGCGCGGCTGCGAAGTGACTATTGGCTGCGCACTTCATCGCCGACCTGCGCTTCACCGGTCACAATGTCCGCCACGGTGTTGTCGTCGCTTTGCGGCCCGGTGACCCTGATTTCGGCGACTTTCAATCCCCCCCGGTAGAGAAACAGGCTTTGATCCACGGCGGGTATCTGGGCGGAGGGGAAATTCAACACCACAAACCGCCCGGCGGTATTGCAGGCGGCCACTTTGCCGGCAAGCAAATCGCCCGGTGTAATGATGGCGGCCGCCGGGCTGGAGATCCCCGGGACTGGTGCCGGACGATGATGCGCGCAGCCCGCCATCAAAATCCCGAAAAGCCCGCAGGTCACCGGCAATGCAAATTTCATGGCAACAGTTAAGCCCGCGTCGGCACGGAGGTCAATTCACGATTCGGTGATGATCGTGTCGCTGTGTTCATAGGCGGGCGCACAGCAGCACAGCAGCCGGAGCGTTTCGCCGCCGGTGTTCCAAAGCTTGTGTTTCCGGCCGGGCGGAATGGCGATGGCATCCCCTGCCCTGACCTCGCACGTCTCGTCTTCGATACGGATTTTGCCCGTGCCGTGTGTAATGTAATAAATCTCCTCGGCGCGCGGATGATAGTGTTCCTGGGTGCTGGCACCGGCAGGCAATCTCGCTTCCGCGAGGCTTTGATTCCGGATGGCGGAATTGCGGTGCGCGAGCAGTTCGCGAATTTCCGAGCCGTCCTTGGTGGTGAACGGTGCGACCTCGTTAAGATGTTTAATATCCATAATTTTTGAATTTTTTTAACCACGAAATACACCAAACACACTAAGTGGAACTGTACCAGCCCATGTTTGAAATTGTGGCGGTCAAATTAATGTTGGCGCGGTTTGCCGTGATGCCGGGAAAAGCGACAGTCCTCCGGAGTTTTTTTTATTTTTCGTGTATTTAGTGTATTTCGTGGTTGCTCCTTCCCTTAAAAACTTTCCGGCATGCGAAAGATTTTTGCCCAATCCATCTGGCCGATGGCCACGCCGGCGACGATCAATGCCATCGCCGCACAGAACGTTGATGTGATCGGTTCGTCGAGCGTCAGATAAACCCACAAGGTCGTCGTCAGCGGGATGAAATTATTAAACAGCATCACACGGCTCGTGCGCCAGTGCCGCAGCGCCGAGTTCCACAGCGCATAAGGCACCACGCCGCCGAACACGATGCAAAGTGCCTGCACGCCGAGATGCGGCGCATCCACAACCAGGCCGCGCGCGGCAACCTCGACGAGTCCAAAAGGCAGCAGCCACACGCCGGACATCCACATGGCATTGGCGGCGATCTGCACGCCGGGAATCTCGGCGGAAAGAATCCGGCTTTGATGATTATAATTTGCCCAGAGCAGGCTGGAGGCAAGCCCGCAAAATTCCCCGGCAAGATTGGTGTTCGCCGTCCTCAGGGCCGGCCAGAACAAAACCAGCACGCCGGACACGGCGAGCAAGGCTGCGCCGTAACGCCGGACGCTGGCCCAATTCCGGCGTGGCCCTTCTTCCCAGAGCAATGCCCAGACCGGCGAGGCACCCAGGTAGAGCGCCACGTGTGAGGCCGCAGTCAGATGCAGCGCCCAGCAGAATGCGACAACGTAAGCGGCCAGGCTCAGCCCGCCGCGCAGCCAGAGTGCGCGCCGCAGCGGCGATGTGAGCGGCGGGTAGTCGCCGAGCCAGCGGGTGAACCGCAACACGGCCAGGAGGATGAATCCCGCAAACAGAAAACGCGTCCCCCCCGTCCAGACCGGCGGCCATAGCCCGACACCGACGAGCCATTTGGTCCCGGCATTGTTGCCGCCCCATAAAATGACAACGAGCAGCAGGCCGCCGCCGATGGCTGAATTGCTTTTCTGTTCCGACACGCGGCGAAGTTAAGCCAAAGCGCAAAAGTTGCGAATGAATTTCGTGCCGGAATGGCCATTTTAATGCCGGAGTCGAGGTGACGAGACTCATTTTAATTCCGGGCTTTTAGTCATCGCCTCCTCCCCGCGAATTTGAAAGATTGGGTCTAATTCAGTGGCGGCGGGTTTGTTTCGACACATGACCAAGTAAAGTCGTGGAAGAATAATTGAGCCTGAAATAACATTCCTCCTTCGCCTCCTACCACTGAAGCGTTCACCTGACACCACAACCGTCAAATCCCGGCTATTCGTTCAATCCCCAGCGTGGCTGGCCGTGCTGCTCACGCAATATGGCTTCCAAAACCGGACCAAGGAATGTTGCCCGTTTGCTAACTTCCTCCATCCTGCGTTCCGTCAACTTCCCTGGATCGTCCGGAAACAATCTTGCGTCTTGTTCCGGGAGAATCAAGTGAGGCACGCCACCAGATTTGCGGGTGTCATCCGACATGTCTAGTTTGACATTCACAGTGGAAGCTTCACCAAGATGCGCACGAATTCAAGTTTCATTCTGCCGTATCGTTGAGTAGGGCTTTCGCCTAGGTCGATGAGGGATGAATTTATTTGACCGGCCCGCTGCAGGCTCTAATTTTCCGGCATGAATCATTCACCCGGTTTTCTCAAACTCGTCGCAGAGGCCCGGACCCGCGTCCGCGAAATTTCCGTGGACCAGACCCGCGCCTGGCTCAAACAAAATCCCAAGATCGTGCTGTTGGATGTCCGCGAAGATTCCGAGTGGAACGCGGGGCACGCGGTGGAAGCCGTCCATCTCGGCAAAGGCCTCCTGGAGCGGGACCTGGAAAAAATGTTCCCCGACGTGAACACGGAGATCATCATGTATTGCGGCGGCGGTTATCGCTCCGTTCTCACTTGCGACACGGCGCAAAAGATGGGTTACCGCAGCATCCACTCGCTCAGTGGCGGTTACAAGGCGATGAAGCAGGCCGGCTGGCTGACCAAGGTCAGCGTTTAACGCGGCACGTGACTTTCAACGCAAAGACGCAATGGCGCGAAGCCGCAAGGTTTTGAAATCTTTTGCGGTCAGTCTTGAGAAACTGCGTTGTGTGAGCGCAAACTGACGGCCCGCTTCCGGGTTTTGCTGCATCAACTCTGGGTCCTGGCCTCTTTGCGCCTTTGCGTTGATTCCGACTGGACAGTTCCGGTTAAATCACCGGCTGCGATCCCGGTAAACGGCCATGCTGGGCGCGATGTCGGTGGTGTATTCGGCGATCAGATCTTTCAAATGCATCAGCATCCACGGCTGGGTGTAATTATTTCCGTTCTTGGTGAACACGATGTCATCCGCGAGATAAACGGCGGAGTGGATGGCATTGCCATTTTTATCCAGCAGAAAAATCCGGTCGCCATAGGCGGTCGGCTTGCCAATGGAATAATAGTGTGATTTGAGGAATTCAACGGTGTATGGGGGGTCGGACAGGCGGTTATCCGGCGTTGCGTTGAAAAAATTCATCGTGCTCCAATGGCAGTCCATGGACGGATCGCCGGCCTGCGCGGGGAGCGGAAATGTATAAAGCCGCTGACGCGCGAATGGCGGGAGGAAATAAAGGATGTTCACCGAGCCACCCTCGGGGAGACGCTTCATGGATTCCAACAACGGACGGATGTTGATCTCCCGTGCGGCGTCGGGCCAGCTCCAGTAACCAATCAACTTGTCCACGTCGGTGTCCGGCCAGACACGGATGCGCAGCAGCACGGCGGACTGATGCGACAGCATTTTGACCAGTTCCAGCCGCTCACTGTCATTGGAAATTTTTTTAAGCACCGTGCGCAGGTCGCTGAAGCACTGGGCGTCACCCCGTGGATACAAAAGCTTTCTGACCAGTGCCAGAGTCGTCTGACTGACTTTCGTCGAGTCGATCCGGGTCTCAAAGGAATTGCCGGGGAAGCAGAAGGGAAATTGAAACAGCTCGTTTCCGTTGCTCGCGCTGCTCTGGGCGATGGCGCCGTAAAGCTTTGTCCGCGCGTTGGGTGACAAGGAGAAAATCAGTTCTTCATCTGGTTGAATCATGGTGCTGGCGTTGGCATAAGCGGCTAGCGACGGAGACAACGCCCGGTCAATCTGTGCAGCCGTCAGTCCGCAACTTTGCATGGTCGCTTTCACATCCGTGGGAGACAATCCCGTAAACAACCATTTCTCCACCCGGTTGGTGCCGGTCTCGTAAGCGACATATTCCTCCGGTTGCTGCAAATCAATATCTCGGATCAAAAGCTGTCCCCACGGCGGCACCTCGGAAGGTTTGACTTCGATATTTACGTTGGAATCGCCCTGGGCCTCGTGTGTGGCGGAGTTTTTGCCCGGCGAGGGAGCGGCTCGCAATATGCCGTAGGTCACCAGGCCGGAGGCCAGCACCAAGGCCACACTGAAAACAATGACGCCGACCAGATTCAATTGGATGGTCACACGCCCGGCGTTGGCGGAATGCTTCGATTTTAATGCAGCCATGAAAGGTTAAATTGCGGTCAATTCAAAACAAACTTCAAGCGATCATTTGCCTGAAGGCTCCAGTGCGGCCGAAGCCGGTGCCGGCACCAGCACCATGCCGCCACCGGCCTCCGCCGCCCCGGCGAACAAACAGCCGCCGTGCAGAAAGACTAACAATGACGCGGCAATGGTTCTGATTTTCATGGTCTGATTTTGACAGTGAACAGACTAGGACGAAATTCGCAGCCCTGCGGCTACAAATAAATCCAGCGCTGGTGTTTTATCGCGGAATTTCACCCCATGAATTTGCTATTGAACAATGACGTGGCTTTGGTTACAAATTTCCCGTCCCCCCGTAAACCGAACCAAATCAAAATGAACCGACTGGTGGTCAATCCAAACAGGCCGGACTCTTGGGAAATTCAACTCCGGGACGGCGTCAACCAGCTTGGCCGCGGCGATGCCAGTGATTTCAAAATTGCGGACGGGTCCGTTTCCAGTTCGCACTGCCGGATTGTCGTCAGCGACGGTTCTGTCTCCATTCAAGACCTCAGTTCCACAAATGGCACGTTCATAAACGGCACGCGGGTTCTGGCAGACAAACTTGAAAATGGCCAGACCATCCGGCTGGGCAACATTGAAATGGCTTTTTTTGCCGATGCACCGTCTCAACCGGCAACAGCTCCCTCAGCGCCCGTAGCGGCTCCCACCGCAACGGCGACGGCACCGCGATTGCGGGTGTCAGGCTTGGGTCACGCCCCGGAGACTGCCGCACCGCCAGCAACGGAAGTTCCGCCACCGCTGGTTCCGGCGTTCGACCTCTCGGCAGCTTCAAACTTCTGCAAGTTTCATCCCAAAAGCCCGGCTTATTGGTTTTGCGGCAAGTGCAAGCGTTCCTTCTGCGATTTGTGCGTGAATGCGCACAATAACAAAAGAACCTGCCGCGCCTGCGCCGTCGAATGCGTGCCGCTGGAAGTGGAAATCGCAGCTCCAACGGAACAGGGGTTTTTGACGAGCCTGCCCGGCGCGTTCATTTATCCATTTCGAGGCACCGGTCTTCTCGTTTTGATTTTCGGCTCGCTCATTTTTGCCGGTCTGGGAATCATAAGCGCGGGGCTGTTCGCAGTCCTTCCGAAAATCATCGCCCTGGGTTACCTGTTCTGCTACATGCAGAATATCATCCACGCCACCGCCGCCGAAGAGACTCAAATGCCGGAAATGCCCGGTTTTGACGACATTTTTGGCGGCTTCCTGCGGCTGACAGGAACGGTAATCATAAGTTTTGGACTACCCATCGGACTTCTGGTGGCAAAACTTTTCGAAGTGGACATACCCGTTTCAGCCATTCTCGTCACCGCGCTCCTGGGATGCTTTTACTTTCCGATGGCCTTTCTGGTTGTGGCCATGAAGGACAATGTGTTGGCAGCCAATCCGCTGGTAGTGGTGCCGTCCATCCTCCGCGTTCCGTTGCAATACCTTGTTACGGTCACCATTTTCATCTCAATCTTCGGCATCACCCAAATCGGCAACTTCGTCGCCAGTGGTGCGAAAGGCGTTTCGTTCACGACCACAGACATGACAGTCATGTTCATCGCGTTCGGCATCCGTATTGTCTGGTGCTTTGCCAGCGTGTATCTGCTCACCGTCAACATGCGGATCATGGGCCTGCTTTACGCGACGCAAAAAGAGAAGCTGGGCTGGTATTGACAGCTCGCTATTTTTTCAGATCAACCGGTTCAAGTTCAAGAAAACCTGACTGGTGATGAAGTTTCTTCCATTTCGTTTCCAACCGCGCGATGCGTTTATCCAGTGCCGGATGACTTTGGAACGCCTGCGGCAGCTTGTCCGTGTCCTTGGCGTCCCCGGCTTTGAGTTTTTTAAAGATGCCGATCATGCCGCGCGGATCAAGATTCGCCTGCACGAGATAATTCCAACCCGTTTCGTCCGCCTCGGTTTCATATTCCTGCGAGAAGCCCTGGGTCAGCATCAATTCCGAGCCCTGGCCCACCAGGTTAACCAGGCCATTGCGACTGTGAAAAAAGGTTCCAAAAATAATCACCGGTCCCGCCGAAGCAATGATCTTCCGTGCATGATGTTTTTGCGTGATGTGCGCCGCCTCATGGGCGATGACACCGACCAGTTCCTCGTTATCGGCGATCGCGAGCAGGCCGGTATTCACGACCACATGGCCGCCCGGCAATGCGAACGCGTTGGGAACCTCACTCTCCACGATGTGAAACTTGAATTCATTTCCGTTTGGCACCACGCGCAGCAACGGCGCCACCAACCTGGCCAGCCTGGCGACCCGGTTTGAGTCGTTCAGCAGAACCCCTTCGTTCTTCAGCTCCGCGATTTCTTCGTCGCCAAATTTTTGCTCCCATTCCGGCGGCACCTTCGCGACCAGCGAAAGCACCATGAGATGCGTTGCGAACACACCGAGCCAGCCCAAAAGCACACAGCCCGCCACGGCATACGCCATGATCCGCAGCCGCCGCGAAACTTCCCGGCGCGTGGCCGCGCGTTCCAGATGGTTTCGGATGGTGACAGATTCAGCAAAGCCGCGCGCATCAAGGATGGCCAGATCACGGGTAAAAATCCGCAGGCCGGGAGATTTGCGGTCGCGAAAATAAACCCGGCCTTCGTCCTCGCCCAGTTCGACGAGCAGTTGTTCAACGGGAATTTCGATCGAGGTCGCGTCCGAACGGAAGACCACTGCCCGCGATTCCAGAAAAACCCTGCCGTGCACCACCTCGTTGCCCAAACCGGGGTGGAACAGTTCGGCCTCAAAGCCATGCGCGGTTCCGTTCAAGCACCTTGAGCTTAGCCATTGCCCATGGAATCACCAACTGAAAACAAACGATTCTCCTTGAAGCCACCGAGCCACTGGCGCAAAATCACCTCCGTCAGGGCCCATGGAATGTGGACTTACGAACCCCGCCAGGGCCGGAAGGCAGCAACGGCAGTTTGCTCCGCATCCGCCGTGGTCACCCTGGCACTTTGAATTTTTCGGACGGTAGAATATAATGCGGAGTGCGGAAGTGTTTTCCATATTCACTCCGCAGTTTATTTATGTCTTATCAAGTTATAGCTCGAAAATATCGGCCCCAGCGGTTCAGTGACGTGGTCGGGCAGGAGCATGTCACCCAGACGCTGAGCAATGCCATTGAGCAAAACCGGATTGCTCATGCCTACTTGTTTTGCGGACCACGCGGGACCGGCAAGACGACCATTGCCCGGATTTTTGCCAAGTGCCTGAACTCGACTGGCGGACCAAAGGTGGAGTTCAGGCA
>DATLVR010000023.1:0-47271 GCA_035577265.1 Verrucomicrobiia bacterium
CAAATCAGCTGGAATATACATAGGGGGGATGTTGAACAATCGGGAAGGCAATTCTGAACGAATGAAAACACGATTTACTGGGTTGGTCACTGTGAATTGACGATAAACGCACGTGCCGTGTCAAACCAAGGCAAAGGACCACTTTTCTTCCTCATGGCCAGCTTTAATCAAGATTTTACAAAAAGTGAATAAGGTTTTGCCTAGATACTGCAATGGTCATAAGCTCGACTCGCTTTGTCAATTTTCAGGCAAAGGATTGAAATTGGAAACAGGAAATTTGGAACAAAATTTCAGTAAAGATGTTTTCTGAATTATCGCCGGAATTGTTGGCTCGCATACAGACGCTTCATGACAAAGGTCAGAGCAGACAGGCATACGATTTGGCAACAGCCAACTTCCCGCTAAATCAGGTTCGTGGCGTTGACGCCTGCATTCTCGCTGGGCGCATAGCTGCAAATCTCGGCGCCGGCCGGCTCGCTTTTCGTCAACATGTCCGCGCCTATCGCTCCGAACCGAAAAATATACGAGCCCAAGCCTATTATCTTGAAGTGGTATTAGGAATGCGAGGGCCGGTCTTTGCGTGGAACTTGTTCAAGCGTTTTGAAAGTGAGTCGCGAAACCGAATTGAAGATGGCGTGTCTGATGAAGGCTGGGAATATCTTTTTACGTTAGGCGGCAGAATTTGCGGGCATTTTAGGGATTTCGAACGTGCTGAAGAGTGCTTGAAAATGGCGGAAGAGCGAAAATCTCGAATGCCTTGGCTGCTGATTGAGCGGGCAGGGCTCTTGTGTATGCAGGAAAAGTGGGAGGAAGGATTGGATGCTTCGCAACAGGCCATTAAAATCCAACCTTGGTATCGTCCGGCGGTGATACACTCCGCGGTTTGCCTGCATACCTTGAATCGAAATGATGAAGCGTTGCATTTATTGAACGAAGCCGCGCAACAGATTGAATCCGTCCCGTTATTACATCAACTCACGGGTCTACAGTTGGACCTGGAAAAATATGACGAGGCTTTGCAAACACTGGATCGCTTCGCGAAGCTGTCTCCGATCCTAGACAAAGCGAACCATGAGTGGATCGCATCACAACGGTGCAGGGCCGCCTGCGTTTTAGGAAATTACAAAGAAGCGGAAGCATGTGCGCGTCTGTTAGCGGATGATTATCATCTTGAACTGGCTGAGCGATTGCAAGCTGGCAGGCCAAAGTGTGGCCGTATCCAGTTATCAATCCCTTTCATCCAGCAATATTCCCAAACGTGTGTGCCGGCGACACTCACCATGCTTTGCCGATATTGGAATATTCCGGCGGAACATGTCGAGGTGGCTGAGGCAATTTGCTACGATGGCACTCCATCACATCGAGCTCGGCGTTGGGCGGAGGCCAACGGCATGGTCACGCGCGAGTTTACCTTGGACTGGGACATTGCAGTTCACTTACTGGCCCGGCAGGTTCCGTTTGCCGTTTACACATCGGAAGCCACTAGCGGACATATCCAAATTGTCATGGGTTATGATGAAGCCAGGCAGGTATTCATCCTTCGAGACCCTGGCTTCCCCCAGTTGCGGGAGGTTATCTCCAGTCAGTTCCTAAAACGTTATGCCGCCAATGGGCCAGCCAGCATGGTTGCTGTTCCGACCGAGACGATCAGCGTGCTGGATGGTTTGTCTTTCACGGATGCACCGCTATACGACCAACTGCGAAGCATTCAGCAGGCATTGGAGGAGCACCGCCGAAGCGATGCTGTTAAAGAGATCTCGAGCATGCAGTCGAATGCTCCGGACCACTGGCTTTTTCTAACCGCCAGCCGATCCCTTTACTCCTACGACACTAACTGGCCGGCACTGCTGGAATGTCTCGACCAACTTCTTAAAAAATTTCCCAAGGACGGGAATCTTTCATTGTCCAAGCTAGGCTGCCTGCGGCAAATCGGACGAAGGGAAGACCGCTTGGAATTTCTCAGGGGGCTTTGTGAAGGTAAGGGTGCAGACCCGGTTTTCCAGCAACAATTGGCGCAAGAGTTGATGGTCGATGCCCGTCAATTTTCTCAAGCCGAATTGATTTTAAGACAGGCAATACGATTCCAGTCATTAAATGCATCCATCATTACCTCGCTCGCTGAACTTAATTGGAACGAACATCAGTTTGATGAAGCGCTCGATTTGTATCGGCACGCAGCGTGCCTCGAAGACAAGAAGGAGGCGCATGCCTACACCTATTTTGCAGCCACCAATGCCCGGCGGCAAACCGAGACTGGACTCGGATTTTTGAGAAGGCGATGGGAACGCAATGGAAAAAAGTCGGCGGCCCCTTTCATTACTTGGTTCAATGCGCTTCAACAGGCGGGTCGCTCCCGCGAAGCGATGATATCCTTGGAGGATGAATTACATAGCCAGCCTCACCATGGGGATTTGTGGTTGACTGCGGCGGATGCGCACACCAGACACGGCAATTTTGAACAAGCGGAAAAATGTCTGATGGCCGCTGAAAAGCGTGTTCAACGTGCCACCTATCTCCGGGTCAAAGCTGAACTGGCCAGATACCGCACGGATTTGAAAGCAGCGATAGCATTGTGGCGCGAAGCATTGCAAATTGAGTCGCTTTCAATTCCCGCACAGCGATCGTTCGTCCAGGTTCTGGCCGAGACCGAAGGTCGCGAATCGGCGATTGAATACCTTCGAGAATTTTGCAACCGGTTTCCTCACCACTATCAAATGAACCAATTGTGGTGCGAATGGGCAAGGGGAGCCGGACCCGAAAAGGGTGAGGCGGCAACACTCAAGCTGGTGCAAGCCCATCCCGCAGATGCCTGGGCCAGACGACAGCTGGCTTTGGTTCTGTCTGATGCAGCTAAATTTGACGAGGCGCTGTTGGAGGCCGAAGAAGGTTTGCGGCTCGCTCCGCAAGTGGCAGTTAGCTACGCAACCCGAGCTCACGTCAGATTGTGGCTTGGGCGGACCACTGAGGCACAGGAAGATTTTCGACAAGCGATACGTTTGTCTGTGGATTACAGCCCAGCCATTCACGGCCTGGTTAATTCCTGCAACAACCTGAGGGAGCGCAAGGAAGCACTTGCATTCGTTGAACAGGAGTTGATTCGACAAGTTGTCTTTGGCGAAGGGCTGCATGCCTATCGTGATGCGGCACGACTTAGTCTGGAACCTGAGTTGCTGCTATTATCATTGCGAGCCGCTTTTAAAGAACGTCCCGATTTATTTGCTGCATGGTCGGTGATAGTGCATCAGCTTGCTGAAATGTTGCTGTTGGACGAAGCCTTGGCTCTGGCGAAGGAAGCGACAGAAAAATTTCCGCTGCAAGAATCGACTTGGTTCGATCTGACTTTGGTTTGTCGGCTGCGGCTGGATAGCAAAGGGGAGCGTGATGCCTTGGAACAGGCTATGCGAATCAGTCCTGCTTCCGGCCATGCGGCCAGAATGCTTGCGCAGCTTAATGAGCGGCTTGGTGAAATCTCCCGCTCAAAGGAACTGCTGGAGGAGGCGTGTGCGCGCGAACCATTGGATGCCTGCAATCACGGATCTTTGGCGCTCAACCTTTGGCAGCAAGGCAATCAAGCAGCCGCCATAGCCAAACTGCAACACGCCGTGAAAGTGCAACCCGGTTATGATTGGGGCTGGCAGACGTTGGCATCGTGGGCGACAGCCACGAATCAGCCAAGATTGGCGGAAGATCTGGCCAAAATCATGGTGCTGCAACGGCCCGGTGATATTAGCTCAATGCTGGTGCTTGCTCGCCTCCTGGCAACAACCCGACGAATGGAGGAGGCACTGCAGTTGGTTAAAAGGTCGCTGAAAAGCTATCAGTTAAATACCCCAGCACATGTGCTGCATGCAGAAATCCTTGAAGCCCTTGGACGACCGGCTGAGGCTGATCTGGCTTGTGAACCTGATGTTTTTGGCAATCGACCACCCGCCACGCTACGGGCATGCCGAGCAAGCTTGGAATCACAACGCGGCAATCTAGTTAGCGCCATTGAGCGAATGCGAGAAGTGCTGAAAGAAGATCCGGGTTATGCGGGTGGGTGGCAAAACCTCGCTGATTGGCTTTGGCGACAAAACCAGCCCGAAGAGGCTTTGGCGGCGATCACCAATGTCGGGAAATTGGATCCGCTTAATCCTATACCGCTGGGTTACCGCGCAAGCATGAAGCTGCAGAAAGGTGATAGAGTTGGTGCGAAAGCTGACCTTTCGCATGCCCTTAAATTGGATCCGGGCTATTCGTTTGCTTCCCTGGAATTATTTAACATTCAATTGGCGGAACCGGATCTTAACGGAGCTTGGAAAACATTGGAGTTGATTCGCCGTTATGTGGGAGGGGAAAAGGCTAAAGCCTGCGAGATTCAATTGCGGACCAAATCTTCTCAGGTTTTGGCCACCCAAACGCCGACGGACAAAAACCAGGCCAAACTTAAAAGAGGCCAGGAATTGGATCTGGCATTGGCGCATCTCAGAGAATTATGTTTGGCCAAGGATGCTCAAGCTGGAAATGTTGAGGTTGCGATCCGGGCTTTGCTGGACGCCAATGAGTCTAAACGGGTGGAAAAGATTTTGGCAGAAGCCATCAAGAACCCAGACTGCAATGCAGCGGTTGGCAGTTGGTGGATGAAGCGCCGAATCGCTCACGGAAACTGGTTCGCCACGCGGCAGGTAAATCGGATCTGTGCACAAAGTTCCGCTGCCCGAAATGCGATTATTACGTTGATTGAGAAACTGGGGGATTATGATCATACCGTTGAGCGAACTATCGCCATCCTTTATTTGCTGCTCGTCATCATCAAGCTTGTTGGAAGAGAGCTTCGCTGCTTTGCTCTCAGGTGGCTGTCGTGGCGGCATCGTAAATGGTTGAGGCTTGATAACCATGCCTGGGCGTCCATGGGATATGCATTTACCAAATTGCAATCCTTCCGTGCCACGATTCGATGGATGCGCGACTGGCGGCAGCGTTCGGATTTACAGATGTGGATGCTCCTTAACCTCGCCTTGGCGCATTACGAACGCCGAGAATGGTTGCAATTGCGAGAGGTGTTGACGAATGCTTTAAAATTGCCCGAAAAGGATCACACTTTTCAAAAACTCCGGCTGATGCTGGCTATGGAGCTGGCAATGAGCAGAGACACCGAGGAAGCAGCAAGACATTTGAGAGAGATCAAACCCAGCGGTTTGAGCACTTTCATGCAGTTGCATCATCATTTTACCCAAAGCCTAATTGCGGTTCAGCAGGCCCGATCGTCCGAAAAGACGAAAGTTTTTCATTCGGAACGAAAACGTCTCAAAAATACCTTCGCAAGAATGCGCGCATCAACCAATCGGGCTGATTTTCGGCGATGCGCCATTCAAATGGCCAAAGACACGGGCAATAAGTGGATGATTGTTTCAACTTGGTTAGGTTTTTGATATTTTGAAGCCTTGCTTATCAAATGGTTTAAACTTGTTGAGCGTATCTCAGCCAGCTTTAATTAATACAGGTTCGGTAATAATTAACTTGGGCGAACCCTGTCTAAAGCTATATGACCGTTCACGCCGCAAAGGGAAATGGTGCTGAATTGGGATAATCAGAAGTCGGTACGGTGTAAAATGGCAGCCTGAAACGAACGTAAACAGCTTTGAACAAATTTAAATTTGTTATGCCAAACCGTCATGCCAAGCTTGTCTGTTTTTGGAAATAATTGATAATCTCCTTTATTATCAATCTAATTATGAAGATGGTGCCCACGACAGGACTTGAACCTGTATGATGTTACTCACTAGAACCTGAATCTAGCGCGTCTGCCAATTCCGCCACGTGGGCTGCCTTTGTTTGCAAGGGTTTTATCAGTTTTCACCGACTCACCCTTTTGCTTTGTATCCCGTATTTTGATTTCGTGAATGCAAATACAGAAACACCGCTGAGCCAGGCAAACGGGAAGAATCCCCTTCCCCCGATGGAAAACGGCGTTCCTTCCCGAACGTGCCAAACCTGCTGCAATACGTCCAGCAACTCCAATTATCATGGCAGAATCAAAGTGAACGGCAAGACGATTCGTGAAACCCTCAATACGGATGCCTGGTCCATCGCTAACACAAGACTTCATGATCTCTACAAAAAACACCCGCAAGACAGCGCCCGGTTTGAGGCGCGGGGTTCAATGAAGCCGTGACGCTATTCAGGACAGCAACTTCGCGCTGAAGTCCCGGAGCAAGCCATGCCGGCTGACCACATATTTTTTCCGGCATTGTGTGGATGGGCACAGACAAGCGCGCTGTCCTCCCCTTTCCAGCCGGGCGGGACGCTTTCCTTCTTGAGGCTAGCCAGCCCGATAAATCCCGGCGGTCAAAGTGCAATTCCCAGCCGGCGAATTTTCTCGGCGCGGGTGGAGCGTAATGGGTCTGGCTTCCCCGAAAAAGTGGCTTACGCAACCTGCATCGAAGCTGGAGCCGGCGAGCTGCAATGGGGTTGTTTTTACGGTTGAGAAAACGACCCGCCCGCCGTTCCGGTGACAGTAAAAGGCATCTCGATGCCGGCTTGAAAGTCCGTGATATCTCAGCGACGGCTGCAAATTGTGACGGCTTCCGTCCGGCTAATCCACTGCTCATAAACGCGTTGAGCCCGACCCGAAAAAGCCAATAAAATCGCAACTTTTCTGTGAATAGACTGTGAATAACTCATCGGTTGAACGGGTTGATTTTTCCAGCCAAAAACTGGCATAATGTCAGTTGACTGGTTTGAAAAAGCCGTTTTTTTATGGCTAAACATAGGACAGCACTGTTGGTTATTTTGACATTGATTCTTGGAACGGCGGCGGCGCTCGTTCCATTTGTGTCATGGATCACCCATGCGGCTACTCCGGAAAATTCCGGTGGCAACCACATTGGTTATGCTCCAGTAATCAGTGAGAACACATCAGCTTCACCGGCGGTTAGTCTCCCGGAAGTTTCAACTGCTACTCCTGCGAATGTGGCTCCCAAGCCGAATCCGGCTCCCACCCCGGCCCCATCCAGTTCCGCCTTGCTGAACACCCGGCAACGTTTTGCCCTTGGCATGATTGAAACCGCCAATAACGACTCGGAAATCGGCGGAGCCGGCGAAGTCAGCCGTTACCAGATCATGCCGTCGGTCTGGAAGCGTTACAGCAACTCGCGCAGTTATCAAAACCCGGACGTTTCCCTGGAAGTGGCCCGGCAACATTGGTCCGCGCTCTATGCCGCCTTTATGAAGCAGACGCATCGCGAGCCGACCGATTTTGACATGTATGTCCTCTGGAATACGCGCTATGGCTATTACGCCAGCAAAGGCTTCAATCCCGCCCGCCTGCACCCCGCCGTCCGTGACCGCGCCCAGCGATTCACCAACCTGGTGGAACGTGGCGAATCCTGATGGACTCGGAAAGCCGACGCGAGGACTGGTTAAAAACCTGGCAAAGTTAAACGTGACGGCTGGTGCCGAGCAGGCAATAACGGCGGCAGTTCCTGTGCTGCATTACAGAATCACCAGGGGCGGGCGGGATGGGGGCGGTTGGCGCGAGTTTCCTGGGCCTTTGACTTGCGGGAAGTTGCCGCTGGGATGTCTGCGGCAGGGGTGACATCGTCCTGCTCCGGTTGGCCTGACTCGGCTTCGGCTGCGATCATTGCCTCCTCGATCACGGCGAGCAATTCCTTCCGACCCTGCTTTGTCTTCGCGGAGCAGGTGAAAATCTCCGGCAGATTCACACTCCAGCCCGAGATCCGATCCGTGAACGCCGCGATGTTCGCCTGCACCGTTTTGGAAGACACCCGGTCGGTCTTGGTGAAGACGAGGACGAACGGGACGGTGTTGCTGGCGAGCCATTCCACGAATTCCAGATCAATCGGTTGCGGGGACAGCCCCGAATCGATGAGCGCAAAGACACAACAAAGGTTTGGCCGGTCCTTCAGATAGTTGGCCACCGCCCGGTTGAACTGGGTCTTGTCCTTCCGCGCCACCTGCGCAAATCCGTAGCCCGGCAGATCCACCAGCCGCCAGCGCTTGTTCATCGTGAAGATGTTGATGAACTTGGTGAATCCCGGCGTGGGCGAGACCCGCGCCAGGTCCAGCTTGCCTGAAATCATGTTCAACAGCGAGGACTTGCCGACATTCGAGCGGCCGATGAAGGCGAATTCCGGCAACGACTCATCCGGACACGACTCCAAGTCCGGCGCGCTGCGATCAAAAATGGCGGATGAAATATGCACGATGAAAAACTGAACTCGGATTGTCGCAGCAAAGTCACTCCGCCGAAACTCCTATTTTTGAGGGCCATTTCCACGAGGGTCTTTCTTTATTCTGACATCCCGCCCGAACGGATTGCGGCCACAGCACGGGGGCACGGCGGACGGAAAATTTGAAATGCTTCTGCCGAATGGGAGGGCTTATGGCTTCGTTGGTGCGACGGGAGTTTCCTTTAGAAAATGATCCAGCACCTCCAGATAGGCATCGAATGAATCACCGGCTTCCGGGCCGAGGTCGCGTTTGAGCGCCCGCAACTGGTCGGCCGACGATTTCGCCTCCCGCCGCAGGTCGTTCATGCTCAGACTGCCGCTCAACAAACCGCCGACCATCTCGTCGTATTTGCCGGCCGCCTCGGGACTGCCGGCGAGCATCTGGTCGCGGATTTGCCGGATGAAATTCGTGTCCGTTCCCACATGACGCAGTGCGGCGGACAAGTCCACATTGGTTTTTGCGGGGACGACCAAAGCCGCCGCCACCGGCGGGTTGGTCGGCAGGGCCGCGCGCGGCACATTGCCAACTGGTGCTGCTGCGACGGTGTTCGTGCCGAAGGCCAGACTCGCCACTTTTTTGCGCGGCACGGTGATCCTGCCCAATGTCTCGTTGTCGAGCACCACGCTGTCAGCGGTCACGGACAACACCTTACCGGAGAAACGGTCGCCGTTTTGCATCTCCAACTGGTCGGCGCGCAGCGTGAACGCGGTGAACAGGAAAATAATTCCGGACGAGAGGGACAGAAGCTTCGTTCTCATGCCGGGAGCGTAACGCATGGCCGCACTCTTCGCAAATGGCGACGCGCCTGGTGTGGCAGGGTTCATCCACGCCTCGTAAACAGTTTCAAAAGACATTCCGTCGCCATGGTCTTCAATTTCTACAAATGGCTCTTGATCTTCTGACAGGTCTGACTTACCCAATTATGCAGGTTGCGGACTCGTATTTGCACCCAGTCTGCATCTGCGTCCTACCCGGATGCCCGGGCAGCCGGCAAGGCGCTGATTGCCGAGGGAAAAGCCGCCGGGCCGGATCGCAAAACTTTCATCACGTGAACAACCGGTTTGAGCGCAATGCGCTTGAAACCATCAGCGCGATGGTCGAGGATACCCCGTCGAAGTAATTGGACGTTAGCGGCCTCAAACCCGGAATATCAAAATGAAATACCGCATTTTCGGTCGTCTGGCCTGGAAGGTTTCCGAGATTGGGTTTGGTGCATGGGCCATCGGTGGCGCGGGTTGGGGAAAGCAGGCGGACAGCGAATCCGTCGGCGCACTGCACCGGGCGCTTGATCTGGGCTGCAATTTCATCGACACCGCGCAGGGTTACGGGGACGGTCACAGTGAACAAATCATTGGTCGCGTCCTGAAGGAGCGCAAAGGTGAACGCATCTACGTCGCCACAAAAATCCCGCCGAAGCCTGGTGCCTGGCCGCCGTCCCCCTACGACAAAATCGAGGATCGTTACTCCGAGGCTTACATCCGGGAGAAGATTGAATCCAGCTTGCGCAATCTCCAAACCGATTGCCTCGACCTGCTGCAACTGCACACCTGGACACGGGCGTGGAACCGCCATCCGACCGCGCTCGAAGTTCTGCGGCAGTTGCAAACGGAGGGCAAGCTGCACGGCATCGGTATCAGCACGCCGGAACAGGATCAGAATTCGCTGGTGGACCTGATGCGCGGCGGCTGGCTGGACGCAGTGCAGGTCATCTACAACATTTTCGAGCAGGAGCCGGCGGCGGAATTTCTGCCCGTGGCGCTGGAACAAAAAGTGGGGGTCATTGTCCGGGTGGCGTTTGACGAAGGCGCGTTGACCGGGAAATTCACGGAGCAGACAAAATTTTCGGAAGGCGAATTCCGCAACCATTATTTTGCCGGCGACCGGTTGCCACGCGCGGTGAAGCGGGTTGATAAAATCAAGGCGGCCATCGGCTCCGCCGAGCCGGACCTGGCCACGGCAGCGTTGAAATTTGCGTTGAAGCCGGCGGCGGTTTCCACAGTGATTCCCGGAATGCGCAACGAGCGGCAGGCGGAATTGAACTGCGGCGTCAGCAATCAAGTGCCGATGTCGGATGAACTGGAAAAGAAATTGCGCGAACACGCCTGGCGGCGCGGCGTCTGGTATTCGGGCAAAGGTTAGCCTGCGGCCCTGACCGATCAATCATCATGGACAAACGCCTGGATTTCCGTTTCGAGGTTCCGCTGCACCCAGAGGCCCGGTGGTCGCATTCACGTATCAGGAAGCCGAAAAGTTGCTGCTCAACAAGCTGGGCGAGGCAGCAGCGGACCAGACGAAGGCGCTCTGGCAGCATCAAGCGCCGGCCCGTTTCTTGCGCGGCTATTTGCTTTCGTAAAGCAGGGCCATTTCAATCAGAATCGTTTCGAGTTGCTCGTAATAATTTTCTTCACTCATGCCGCTTTTGTGCAAGCGCAGATCGCTCAAGCGCTTTTCTAATTCATCACGGCGGGCACGGAGAGCTGGCGACAATTCCCGCTCCGCCTCGCCGCGAATCAGATGCAATTGATGCGCACGCACGCCGTCCACGGATTTGCCATCCGCGGCGGTCTTGATCGCGCGCACGCCGCGAAACCAGTCGGCGGGCGTGCCGAGTCCGTCGCCGTTGTCATCCAGCAACGCGTGTTCGGTCGCGAGGCGGCCGGCTTCCTTGTAGAATTGTTCCACCTGCCGCGAGGCAAACAGATACGCTTCCAGCAATGAAGTCTGACCATCCTTGTCGAGGTCGGCCGCCGGATCAGCGATGGCGCGGGTCAGATAACCTCCGAATCGGGTGGCGTTGACCTCATAACCGCTGCGCGTCGCGGTGATGATCACCCGGCCCGGTGTGGACAGCGCGTTGATGAACGGACCGCTCGCTGACGCGCAATCAATCACCGTCAGTGGACGCTTGCAGGGCTTCAAAACCGACGCCAGTTCGTCCGCCGAAATATCCGGGCCGCGCAGATTGAATTTCGCCGAACGCCCGTCAAAAGTCCCGTGGCCGATGAACACGAGCCATAATTCGCCGTCGGGCTGTGCCACCTCATTCGTCAATACCGTCAGCAACCGCGCCAGATCTGTTTCGGGATGGTTGGTGTCCATGCCGATGACAGACGTTTGCAGGCCGCCTTTCGCCGCCGCCTGCTGCCACAAATCAGCCCAGATGGAAAATTGTTTCCCGAATTCAGGCTCGCCAGCCGCGCCGACGACAAGGACAAGCGTGCGCTGCTCGTTGGTTTGTGCCGGCGATGAATGAGGAAAAAGAAAAATAAACAACGACAAAAACATCCAACATTCAATGATGCTGGCAACCGTCGAATCCTTGGGCGTTCGATGTTGGATGTTGAGCGTTGAATGTTTTCCCAATTTTTTCACGGCATTCCTTTCCACCGGCGGATTCCCCACTCTGCCACAAAACAGCCCAGCACCAGCAGGAACACCGCCGGCTTGTGCCAGAGCGGATCGGTCCAGGTTTCCATCACCGGCGCACGATGTTCAGGCAGATGGCGGACAAATTTTTCCAAATCCGCCATCGCCACAACTTCCCCGCCGGTGCGTTTCGCGATCGCTTCCAGCAACGCGCGATTCGGTTTCAACGAACGAAATTCTGCCGCCGCCGGATCGGAAGTCCAGCCCGCCGCCACGCGACCGGCCGCCTTGCCGTCAGCTTGCGTGACCAGCGCCTCCACCAGGTAAGCCCCGGCGTCGCGCGCAACGTAAGTCGCTTCGTAGGTTCCCGGTGTTCCGGCGGATGGTTCCGCCGTGATCTGCACATAATTTGTATCAGTCACCCGGTTCGTCGGCTGTTCGTTTTGCGGCGGAAGCAACTTCACCGGGCGGACCGTCAATCGAACCGTCGCGTTATCCAATGGCTTGAACTCTTCATCGTGCGCCTTGACAATCAAGCGGACCTCGGCGGGATTGCCCGAAGGTTCGGCGGTGACCGCGATGCGCGGCGGCACATCCGACACCAGCCAGCGCACGAGTTGACGCCAGCTTTTCCCCAAATCCTGTTGCATGGCCTCGTCCTTCAATCCCCACCGCCACATATCCCCGACCATCAGCGCTGCCGAGCGCCCCAGTCCGAATCGTTGCGCGACGAGCGCGGGATAGGACCGGTCATTCGCATCGGACACCGTGGCCAGCACGCTGGCGCCGGGCTTGATGTCGCTGACCGGATTGAACACTTCAAAGGCCGGCATGGTATCGAGCCGGATTTTCTCGTCCGTTTCCGTGGCGCGCAACCGGGTCCACGGTTGCAGCCAGCCTTCGCGCGTGAGAGTCAGTTTCCACTCCGCCGGCAACGTCGCCGTCGTCGGCCGGTCCAGATAGACTGGCAGCATCGAAGCGATCAACGTGCCGGCATAATTTCCTTCGCGAAACGATTCCGCGCCGCCGAGCATCAGCAAGCCGCCGCCGCGTTCGGAAACGAACCGTTGCAACAGCGTCATTTGATCATGAGTGAAAAATTCCGCCTCCAGATCGCCGATAATGACGGCGTCATATTTGAACAACTCCGCCGCCGTTTTCGGAAAACCGCCGCGCAGTTCAAACTCATCCTTCGTATTCAAGCGGATCAGAACGGGCTGATCATAGCGCGCGTCTTCCTCGCCTTTGCGGTCGAAACCACGGAACAAGGGATTGTTCTCCTCGCCCGCGCGGCCTTTGAATTCAAATTTCGGTTCCCGCCGCGCGACGCGGATGAGCGATACCATCTGCACCTGCGGATCTTCCTGGATCGCGCGATTGAGAAATTTGTATTCCCAGTTGGGCCGGCCGCTGACATACAACACCCGGAACGGTTCCTGGCCGCGATCCACCACCACCATCTGCCGGTTGTTGACCAGCGTCGCTTCGCGCGATGGGGTTTTGGGTTTTGCCAGCTCATCCTCCACCCGCGTTTCCAATTCATAAAAATGAATGCCGGGGTTGTCCGGATGGATTTGAAAGCGGAAATTCAAGCTCGCCTCGTTGCCCGTCGCGCGCTGCGTCAATTGGGACACGGTGTTGGAAGTTTCAGAAATGTGAAGAGCGTTCGTGCTGCCCAGATCCGTCGCCACCTCGGTCAATCGAGCTCTAATTTCAGCACCGGAAAATCCACTCGCGGCGACTTCGGCCTGGATGGTCACGGGCGCATCTTCAAACGCCGTCTGGCTCACACCCACTTTTTCCAATGACAGGTCGGTGATGCTGTCGTCCCTGCCGGACACCACCGGATAGATGGGCAGCGCACCATCGAGCGCCGGAAAATCCGCGCCGATGTCCGTCGCGTTGCCATCGGTGAACAACAGCACGCCCGCGACCGGCTGCCCGCGCCAATGGTCCGCCGCGGTTTGCAAAGCACTTCCCAACGCCGACGCGCGGCCGTCGAAATTCAGTTCGCTGAAATCGCGCACGTTTTGCAGTCGCGCATCAAACGTGTAACGCCGCAGTTGAAAATTCTGCTCCAGCGCCGACTGCCAGCCGTGCGCATCGCGGGTGAGCGTCTGGCGCAAGATTCCGCCGCGCGATTGAGAGGCGCCGGTGTCCTTCACCAGCAGGCTTTGACTGTTGTCGGCGATGAGCGCAAAAGCATTCGCGCCCGGCTTTGCGCGCTGGCCGACCCGGAGCGGCTCCAACAGCGCCAGCGTCAGCAATAAAATCCCCGTGAGTTTCAACAGTCCGCAGCCGGCCCGGATCCGGCGCGTGGTGGCGCTGCGATGTCCCGCCCAAACCAGTGCCGCCGCCAGCACCACGCACGCGCCGATGGCGGGAAACAGCCAGCCCTTGCCGGAGAAAATGATCGTCGCAGCGCCCATCACGGTGCGCTCCCCAGTTTTTCATAATACTTGCGCACCAGTTCCGAATAATTGTCCGGAACCGGATCGCGGTCGAGCGGGACAAGGCTGCCGGCGTTTTCCTGGCGGGACAGCTCCTGTTGCAACCAGACGCGAACCTGGGTCATGGGTGCGAGAATCTGGTTCCGGACCACGTCGCCTTCCGGCAGTCGTCCGCGCTCGCGATAATCGGCCCGCATCACGGCGATCCGCTCGCGCACCGTCGCCAGCTCGTTGCGCAAGTCCTGCGGATCCAACACCTGCTCGACGTCGCGCAAACGGCCTGACCAGTTCACATAATTATTTCCCGTGATCGGCCCGCCGCCACCGTCTCCGCCCGCTGCACCCAGCTGCTGGGTAAATTGCCGCAACCGTTCCTCATCGCCAGCATCGCCACCCGCTGCCGCTGATTGTGAACCGCCGTCCTGTCCGCCTTGGCGCTGTTCGGTTCCTCCACGTTGACCTTGTGAATTGGTGTCCGCCTGCTGTTGATTGCCGCGCTGTCCATTATTTCCAGCCTGAGCCTCACCCTGTCCGTCCTGTTCACTTTGTTGATTCCCGGCGGTAGCTGGTTTTCCATTGTCACTATCGCCATTCGGCTGCTGGCCGCGATTTCCGTTTTGTTCCGCGTTCGCAGGGTTTCCGGTGCCGCGCGGTTGGGATGGTGGATTGTTGCCCGCCATTTGCGATTCACCTTCGGCTGATCGTCCACTGGCTCCCGCCGCTGAATTTGTGCGTTGCCCATAGGGTGCATTTTCTACGGACGCCTGCCCTTCCGCGCGCGCCAGGCGATTTGATTGCCCTTCCGCTCCACTATTTCCTGCAACTGTGGAAGCAGTGACATTTGTGCCGGCACCGGCCATTTCGCGTTCGACTTGCCGGGCGAGATCATCGAGTTCCTTCTGCGCGTAGCGCAACGCATCCGCTTCGCTGCCCATCACGCTTTCGGCGGCCGCCTCGACGCTGTGGCGCAGTTCAGTGATATTCGTGTGCGCGGAATTTTCGGCCAGGCTCGCTTGCGGCAGAAACCCGCGATCCACCAGCTGTTTTCCCATCTCGAGCAGATTGTCCGTGCGTGCCTGATCAGCGCGGCGCAGCGTGTCGTAAAGCTTTTGCGCGAGCAGCGGCTCGGTGGCTTCGGCCTGCTCGGTCACATTGCGCATTCCAGAAAGCAGATTGGTCAACGCACTTTGTTGTTTCGTCATTTGCCGGGCCAACTGCTGGCGCTCGGCGGTATTATCCAAAGTCTGATGCTCGCCGTTTTTGAGCGAATCCAGTCCGCGCGCGATTTCGTCCTGCTGCCGCGCCAGTTCGCGCGCCTGGTTTCGCAGCTCCCGCATCTGCTCGGTGAACTGGCTGGACGTTTGCTTCCGCAAATCCTCCCGTAAGTTTTGCATCGTCTGCTGCGCGCGTGTGCCGGCGGCGAGCGCCTGTGAAGCCGAATCTTTTTCCATTTGCTGCGCGGCGCGTTCCATGTCGGCGCGCGCTTGATCCAATTGCTTCTGCGTCTCCGCCTGCGAACTGGCGTTGGGCGACTGGGCGAGCTGCTGGCGCATTTCATCCACCTTTGCGAGCATCTGCCGCTCCTCATCGCGCAGCCGTTTGAGCTGACGCTGGATGTCCTCGCGCTCCTGGTCGTTGCGGGCAGCCTGCAGCGAATTCTGCAGCTCGCGCAAACGCTCGTTCAAATCCTGCTGCCGTTGGGCCAGCTCCTTCAGGCGTTCCGCCGTCTGCAATTGCTCGCGTTGCTGCGCATTGGGCGGCGCGCTCGCCTGACGTTCGGTTTCGTAACGGTTTTCCTCCTTCGACATTTCGAGCTGATCCATCTGCCGCCGTTGTGACTCGTTCTGGCCACCTTGATTTCCACTGCGAGAACGTGACATCCGGTATTCGCGGGGAGCGAGTTTGAGCAACGCCTGGTAGGCGGCCTGTTCGGCCGCGAGCGCGGCGGGCAGTTTCTCCGGGGATTTTTTGGCTTCGGCAAGCGCAGCCTGGGCCCGCTCCATTTCCTTGACCGCGGCTTCCAATGCCGGACGGTCACGCAGGTTTTCATCCTGTGCCAGCATCGCGCGCGCCTGTTGCAGCGCATCTTCCTGCGCATCGCGGACCACGGTGAGATCAGCGGCGTAACCGGCGGGTGCGTTGGTCTGGCGTTGATTCTCTTGCGCGTTCAATGGTGCGGCCAAAAATGCGGCGGCGGAAAAAGCACCAAGCACCAACATCCAGGCTCCAGAGAAATTCCAAGCACCAACATCCAATGCGCACCCGCCGCTCGTTTGGCATTTGAAGTTTGATGCTTCTCTGGAGCTTGGTGCTTGGAGGTTGGAGCTTCCTCCCTCGTCCGGCGCTCCAGCCGGAAATATATTAAAAAAAGTTTTCATGGCTTCACGGTATTCGGCCGCTTGTCGCGTTGAAGTTTCCAGGTAGCCATCACAATCTGCTTCTGCAATTCCGCCAGCCGGACACCTTGGTTTCCACCCTGATTTTCATTTTCGGCCGCGCCCGACTGGTCGGGCCGGAAAATTTCTTCAAACGGACGGACCTCGGCGAAGAACATGTCGCCAAACGTGCGACGCACCTGACCGTCCGGCCCGTAATCGTCCGCCCACGCAAAATAGGAAATCACCTGGTCCGCTTCAACGCCCAGTTTTTCCATCGCGATCTGGTTCGTGAACTGGCGCTTCACATTGGCCGGTGCGGCCCCGCCCAGTTCGATGAACTGCGGCTCCTGGCCGGCCACGCCAAAACCGACGCCATATTTCAACAAGCCAAAATCATCCCGGGCTTCACCCTGCAAGGACAGTTCCTCAAGGCTCGACACCCGGGGGTCGCCGTGCGGAAAGGCGATCTTCACTTCGGGCGGCCGGTTCGATAAAACCTGGATCACAAATTCAACCGGAGTCTTGTTCGTGCGGCCCTCCGTGTCCATCAGTTCCAGCGAGTAACGCGCGCTGTTGGTCAGAGTGAGGTCAGTCAAAGTGGCGACGGCATTGCTTTGCACCGACAGCGAAAGCGTTTGTTCCTGGCCGATCAGGCGCGCGCGCGTCACCGGCTTGTTGAGTTCAAGCGTGTAGGTCAGCTGCGTGCCTTCCACCGCAGTGATGCGGCGCGTGTCGGGGATTGTCTGATTGGTGAGGCCGGTGTAATTCGGAAAACGCAGATCCGCATCGGCGCGTGTCAGGGTTGGATAATCGAAGACGCTGATTTTGTAATCGCGGGTTTTTTTACCGCCGTATTCAACGTGATAAAGGCCGTCTTCCGCAACTTCCAGGAGGCTGGCGCCGAACACCGGATCAGCGAGATGTCGTTCCAGCGGGAGGCGTTTCGATTTGCCGGAAACAGATGTCAGAACCAGTGTTGCTTCCGGCGGCGGTTTGCCACCGAACCGGGCGGAAATCACCAGACCTGTCCCGCGCTCAACCTTGATGTCGCCCGGTGTGACGGCGATCTCCGGCGCAAACCAGGAACCCCGCGCCGCATGCCGTTGTGTTGAACCGGGGCCGAGGCAAACTACCACCAGCAGCCCGGCCAGAGCGGCCAGTTGCGCATTTCGGGCGGATGCCCGCATCCGGCTGAAATCCTGTTTCCATAAAATCCGGCGACGATGCTTGACCACCTGCTCGATGACCCTCAATTGCAAAAATCCAAATTCACCCGTGTCCGGATGCGGCTCCTGCTCCGCAGCAGTGGAAAGCAGGTGCCGGACTTCGGGGTTTTCCTTCCCGATGGCTGCGATCACGTCGCGGAAATCCTCCGGTTGCCGGCGCTCGCGCCGCCACAGGACATACGCCGTTCCCAATCCGCCGGCGAGAACCAGCCACCATAATGGCCGCGTGTTCCAGCCTGTGAACCGGCTGGTCAGAAACAACAGCAGCGCGGTGCCGCCCGTGGCCGACCAACATAACGCAAGCTGCCGCCACAACCGCGCGCGGCGAAGCACGGCTTCGAATGTGGCGAGCTGTTGCTGGAGGCGGGATTCCATCATGCGGAAACCTCGTTTATTTTACCGCGACGCGCGAGCCAGCCGCCGAGAATGATTTCTCCGAACGTCACCGCCAGCACGCCCGCGATCAACCAGCGCCAGAGTTTCTGGCGATTTTCCAGTTCGGCCCGCTGCAAATTCCGCTGACGTTCCTGGGCTATTGCGACGGGTACTTCTGCGGTCGTTTGCAGCGGCACGCCGAGGCGCGCGAGTTCATCCGGCGACAACGGTGCCGTGCGGCTTTCATCCAGAGACAGGTTCACGGCAAAATGCTTAGCCTTGCCGCCGAAAGTGGCCACATAGATTCCCGGCAAATCCGTTTCATTAAAAGGTGCACCGGCGGCCAAGGACTGTTTAGTTCCGTCCGGCTTTTGCCATTGGACATTTCCAACAAGGAGCGCGGGCGGCTCGCCCGCGTGTTGCAATTTTTCAGGCGAAAACGAACTCGCGGGCGAGCCGCCCGCGCTCCAAGGCGAGGGAATGGCATCGCCGGTCAGAAATTGGGAGCGTGCCGGCGCAGCGGAACCGCTCCAGTCCAGCATCGTCTGCATGAGCGGCGGAAATTTGCTGGAGACCGCGAACTGGCTGTCCGCCGGATTCCAGCCGGAAGCCAGCACGAGCAAATTACCTTTGCCGACCGTGAACTGCGCCAGCGCGGGCGAACCGTCATCAAATTTTGCCAGCACCCGGGCATGGGCGGACAGGGGGATTTCGAGACGACGATGTTTCCAGAAATGAATGTGCGCAAAATCACTGAAGCGCGGATCGGCAAACGGAGCGAAGAGGGGATGCGTAAAATCAATCTCCGCGAGCAAGGCATAATTGCCGGCGGCTTCGGTGATTTGAATGTCCGGCAGCCCGGTCAGTGCCGCGAGCGTCGGCCCCATTTGCGCATCGGTCAAAACCAGCAGCGCGGTTTTGCCGTTCGCCAGCCAGTCGCGCGTGACCGCGACTTCACCGGCGGCGAGCGGTTTCGGAATGACCGCGAACGCCGCCTGATCCAGCCAGCCGGCGGAAGCGGACGCCTGTGCCGCGGGCGAAACAATCTCCACTTGGCGGCGCGGAGTCCCGGTAAAAACCCGTTGCAGGTAGTAGCGCAGGTTCGCGGGATCGTTCGCCGAATCTGAACCCAGCCAGGCGATCGTCACATGCTCCGACTCCGGTGCGACATAAAAGGACCGGTTGTCGAAATCCACGTCATCACCGGAGAGCTTCAATGTCGCTGCACCGGCTCCGGCCGGGAGCTTTGGAGCTGAAAAGCTCCGCGTCTGGCCCGGCGGCAGATAAACATCAGCCGGCTCGCCTGTGGAACCGGTTCCATTTTGCAGCATCCAGTTCAGCTGAAATTTTTCCTGTTTGGAATCGCGGGCATTGGCAACGCGCACACGAACTTCTTTTTCATCGCCGGTTGGCGCGCCGGCATCGCTCAAGATTTCCAGACCGGCATTGGATGACGGTTTCGCCTCCACGCGCTCAACGGTGACGCTGACGCCCGCAGGCCATTCGTGTCCCTGCAATCCATCCAGCCTGGAACCCTCCTGCAAATCCGTGATCAACACCAAGTCACGATGGCTGGCGGGTTTGCCCGCATCTTCCCGGAACAGTTCGGCGGCGCTGGTCAGCGCCAGTCCCAAATGTGTTCCCATCCATCCCGGAGCCGCCGCGGCCAATCGCTCACGCGCCAGAGCGGCCCGCTGATCCGCTGCCCACCCCGACCATTCCGCAAAACCGACCAGCGTGTGCGACTGCCGGTCAAACGTCACAATGGCAACCTGGCCGCCGGGCAAGGTCTTGGCCAGAAATTTGTCCGCGAGCGTGCGGGCCTGGTTCCACAAACCCTCCCGCTGCATGCTGGCGCTGGTGTCCACGAGCAAGATCAGTTGGCGATCTTCACCGGCCGGAGCGGGCAGCACGTTATCCCTCGCAAAAAACGGCCGCGCAAAGCCGATGGCCAGCAGCAACAAAACCAGACAGCGCAGGAACAGCAGGAGCAGATCATCCAGTTTGCGGCGGCGCGTGACGCGCGGCGGAGTCGGGTTCAAGAACATCAACGAACTGAACTGCATCCGGTCCCGCACGACCCGACGGATGAGATGAAACAAGATCGGCCCGACAATCGCCGCCGCGCCGAGCAAGAACCATGGAGAGAGGAAGCTCATGCGATTTGCTGTGTCCGCCGGTTAACCCGCTTGCCGCGCCGGTTCCGGCTCTTCAGAAAATCGAACAACGCAACTTCCAGCGGCTGGCGGGTGACGACCTGATGAAAGGCAAAGCCCAATTTGCGGCAGATCGTTTCAATGCGCTGGGTGTGTGCTTGCAGCCGGCGCTGGTATTCTGAACGCACGGCGGCCGGATCGAGGTAAAAATCTTTTCCGCTTTCGATGTCTTGAAACAACGTTGCGGCGGTGAAATCGAACGCCAGTTCGTTCGGATCCAGAATCTGAAAGACCACCACTTCATGGCCGGCGGCCGTGAGCCGGCCCAGATTGCGCTCCAGTTCATCCGCCGGCGCGAGCAGATCGGAGATCAGGACAATCAATCCGCGCTTGCGCGCGAGTTCGGCGACGTGCTTCAAGGGTCCTCCGAGATTGGTTTCGCGGCCTTCGGGTTCACGCTCCAGCACGAGCATGAGTTGTCGCAGATGCCCTTGGCGGTGTCGCGCGGGCAGATAATTATTTACGCGTTCGGCAAAGGTGACCAAGCCGACCGCGTCGCCCTGGCCGTTCAAAAACCACGCGAGTGTTGCTGCGAGTGTGCGGGCGTAATCGGATTTGCTATAGCCAACCGAGCTGTAGGTCATGGAGCGGCTTTGATCCACGAGCAGGTGGCAGCGGAGATTGGTTTCGTCCTCGAATTTTTTCAGGTAGAACCGATCCGAGCGCGCAAACAAACGCCAGTCCAGATAGCGCGTGTCGTCGCCAGACGTGTATTGGCGATACTCGGTGAATTCGACCGAGAAGCCGTGATAGGGGCTGCGATGCAAACCGTTCCAGAATCCTTCGACCACGACCCGCGCGCGCAGTTCCAGGCTGCGGATGGTCATCAGCGCCTTCGGGTCAACGAAGCCCTCGCCCCGGCGGGGCGGAGACGAAATCGTTGGAGATGCAGCGGGCATGATTTAAAAGTGAGGAAACATTCAACATTCAACGCCCAACATCGAACGCTCAAGGAAAGACCGGCACGCACCGCGCCCCAACTTCGATGTTGGACGTTGAATGTTAAATGTTGAATGTTTCATAAAAATTACACTCCCGGTTCTTTCACCGTTTCCAGCAAGCGTCGGATGATGGTCTCCACGTTGGTTCCTTCCGCTTCGGCCCGGTAGTTCACGAGAATGCGATGGCGCAGGACCGGGGCGGCGAGCGTGCGGATGTCGTCGGGCGAGACATGCGTCCGGCCCTGGATCAACGCGCGGGCTTTGGCGCCGAGCACGAGAAACTGACAGGCGCGCGTGCCGGCACCCCAGCTCACCCAATCGTTGACGAACGCCTGGGTATTCGTCTGGCGCGGCCGGGAAGCGGCGGTCAGCCGGACGGCGTAACGAATGAGGTCTTGCGCAACCGGCACCTGACGGACCAGTTCGTGAAATCGCAGCACATCGTCGCCATTGAACAGCGGCTCAATGGCGGCGGGCCGGTTCGCGGTGGTTTGCCGGACGACGGCGACTTCATCGTCTTCCGGTAAATAATCCATCACGACGTTAAACATGAAACGATCCAGCTGCGCCTCGGGCAGCGGATAGGTGCCTTCCATTTCGATTGGGTTTTGCGTGGCGAGCACAAAGAAGGGTTCTGCCAGCGGATGCCGGACGCCGGCCGCGGTCACCTGATGTTCTTGCATGGCTTCGAGCAGGGCGGCCTGGGTCTTGGGCGGCGTGCGATTGATTTCATCCGCGAGGATGATGTTCGCGAAAACCGGGCCGCGAACAAAAACCATCTTTCGGCCTTCGCCGGTATCCTGAAGAATTTCCGTGCCGGTGATGTCCGCCGGCATGAGATCGGGAGTGAACTGGATGCGCTGGAATTTGAGATGGAAGATCTGCGCGATGGATTTCACCAGCAGTGTCTTGGCCAGGCCGGGCGCGCCGGTGATCAAGCAATGCCCGCCCGCGAAGAGTGCGATCAGGATTTGCTCGATGACTTCCTTTTGCCCGACGATGACCTTGGCGAGTTCGGTTTCAATCCGTGCCCGGCCCGCGACAAGACGTTCGACGGCTTCGCGGTCCGCGTGCGCGGGAAGGATCGGGGGAGTGGAAAGGTTTGGTTCGGGTGTGAGGATCATGCGGTGTGGTAGTGTTTAATGGGTCATCGAATAAAAAATGATGTTGATGCCGAGCGGATAGGAGATTTTCTCGGAAAACTGTTCAAAGTATTCATGATTCTCGCCTTCGCGTTCCCAGCCGTCGCCATTGTCAGTATTGTGCGTGGCGATCACCATCATGCGCCCCTTATCATCAAAGATGGCGCGATGGTGGACTTGCCGCGAGTCCGGGCGCTCCGAAGTGTCGCCGCCGCTCTGCCGCCAATACCAGATGCCGGGCACCTGCGCCTTGGTCTTGATCTCGAACACGCAATGATAAATGGGGTGATCCAGGGGCAACTCAACAAAGGTCCGGTCGGGGAAGACTTTCTTCAGCTCCTCCGCCATGCCGTTCCATTCCGCCTCGCCCCAGAAATCATCCAGCATCAAGAATCCGCCGTTCAAAAGATATTTTCTCAACGCCACCACCTCTTCGTCGCTCAACGAGAGCGTGCCCGGCTCGACCATGTAGATGAACGGGTAGTTGGACAGGTCCGGATCGGTGAGGCGGAGATAGCGGCCGTTCGGGTCCACCTTGATGGAGGTCATCTGTTGCAGGCGGTAGGAAAGATTGAGATCGCTGTCCGGCGTGTCGGTGGACCAGGAACCCCCTCTTTTGTAAGGCGAGCGATCACGCCGGATGCGGACGAAAGTGAACACATCTTTCTCAAAGCCGGGTGTATTGGTCCAATTCGGCGTGCCGGTGCTGTGGGAAGGAACCTCTCTCGCTGTGCGCGTGTCATCGCCGATCCAGCCGCCCTCGCCCCACTCACCTCCACCCCCGCCCCGGAACCGGCGTTGCTGGGCCAGCACGATGCCCAACGCGCAAATCAAAAACAAAATGATGATGGTCCACTTTTTCATGGCTACATTGCATGGACGCTGCCATTTGTCGCTGGTTGCGGCAATTTATCCGTTATTTCCAAAAGCAGCCGCTGGGCGTCGCGGAACCGGGGCGCATCTTCCAAGGCCTCCAGAACCTGGCGTTTCGCCTCGACCTCGGCGTTGCCCTGTTTGTGGAGCAGCCGGGCGAGTTGGAAGTGCACCGCCGCCGGATCGGGCGGATCCAGCCACAACCATCTGCGATACTCCGTGATGGCCTGCGCGTCGTTCCCGGTCGCCACGGCAGCCTCAGCCAGCGCGCGATGCGGCAAGGTGACCAGCGGATTGATGGCCAGCATACGCCCGGCATACTGCGTCACCTCCGGCCAGTTGGTTTGAGCCTCGGACAAGACAATCAATCGCGCAAACAATTCCTGGAAGTCGGATTCCTGCACGGCGAACTTTTTCAGCGTCGCCAGTTCCGCATTGGTCTGCTGAAGGTTTCGTTGCGTCACCGCCAGCAGCCAGTAGGGATTCTCGCCACGCCGTTCTTCATGATACGCTGCGGCCAGCGATTCCAGCGCGGGTTCCGCCTCCGCCCATTTTTTGGCTTCCATCAGCTCCTCCCCCCGGCGCAGCCGCAGGTAGTAATTGTTTGGATGCGCCGTTTTCCAGACCAAAGCCTCCGTTTCAGGCTGGTGATCCGGCGGCTTCTCCAAATCCATTCCCGGCGCCAGATTCTTCGCCCGATCGCGCGCGAAAGCGTCGAATTGCTTTTCAACCTCCGGCAACGGGGCGGTGTGGGCGGCGATGGCCTGGTTGATCGCCGCGCCCTCGTGCAAATCCGCCAGGATTTTTTTCAAGGCATCGAAGCCGAACTGTTGCACGATGAATTCGACGACCAGTGACGACTCGTAATAGGCGAACAATAGATGCACGGAATTGCTCGGCGCAAGGAACGCACCGCTCAATTTGCCCAGTGGCGTCAATTCACCGTTCAAAATCATGTCGCGATAGTCGAGGGTCATTTTTTCTCCCCACGTCGGATTTTCCTGGCGCTCTTCATAAACCGAAATGCCCTCGCTCAACCAGCGCGGCATCCGGTTCTTGGTGGCGGTCAACGTGACCACGTGACAGAACTCATGCCACAGCACGTCCTCCCAATTGGCGGGATTCGGCGCCTGCGAGGCCGGACTGTTCGCCGTGATCACCGAACCGAAGCAGACGCCGAGATAACCGGGGTTCCCGGGCATGCCGAAGGTTCGCACCGCAAAATCCTTTTGCTCCGGGAAAATCTCCACCGTCGTCGGCCGGGTGAGTTCAACGCCATATTTCCGGCAAAGCGTTTCCTTCGCCCGGCCCAGCAGTTTCATGACCTGGTCGCCATACAGCCGGGCTTCCAGCGGGGACATGTGGACGATGAAGCCGGCATTGGAGAGCGTTTGAAATTTCACCATCTGATCCTGCAAGGTGGCCAGATTGTAGGCGGCAACATCGTAGGCATCCTGTTTGTGGACGGATTGCGCGAGCGCCCAGCCTTCGTCCGCTTGTCCCAGCCGCAACAAATCCTCAGCCAGTTGACGGCGGGCCGGCAAATAATCCGGTTCAAAAGCCAGCGCCCGCCTTTGCGCCGCCGCACCTTCAGTGAAGCGGTATTTCTGTGAAAGTTTGAGGCCAATCAAATAATCCACGCGCGGATTGGTCTTCCAGAATTTCAAGGCGTCGTCACGAGCTTGTTGCTCCTGCGCGGCATCATTTCGCAGATGCGCCAGCACCGCGCGATACGCGAGTGCCTCCGGCTGATGCGGATTCACGCCCAGCGCGAGCGCCAGTTGCTGGTCTGCCTCATCATATTGCTCGGCATCGATCAAGTGATCCACCAGCAGCAGCAGGCTGGGGACGTGGCGTGGATTTGACGCCAGGGCCTGCTCGATGGCTTCGCCCATCGCGGGGCGGTTCGAATCTTTGAATGCCTGCGCCAGACCGGCGAGCAGATCGGGATCGTCGGGGAATATTTTCAGCCCGGCACGAAAGGCATCAGCCGCCAGTTTGTAATCATGTTTGTCCAGGGCCAGCTGGCCGGTGGCGAGAAAAGCCTCGCGCGACGGCGGGGTCATTTTTTGAGCCCGTTGAAAACAATTTTCCAGGACCAACCGCGGCTCAACTCCGAGCAATAGCAGCGCCTGGCCCAGGGCGACCAAGTCCGTCCCGTCCTGGTAAGCGGGCGGGCGGCGCTGCAGCAGCGCATTGATTTCGGCCAGTTGCAGACTGGCACCCTCGGGTTTGTTTTGATACAGCGCCGTTTTCCGCGCCAGCAAACGCATGGCAATGCTGCCGGGGACCCCATCCAATCCGACACTGGCATTCGTATAGGCCTCGTTGTAGCGCCCCACGGTCAGCAACGATTTCACCAGCAACATCCGCCAGTCACCGCGATAATCGCCGGTGTCCGTTTTTTGTTGCGCTGTCGTGATGACCTCGGCGTAATGGCCGTGCAGGAATTGCTGCTGTGTTTCCTCCAAACTTTGAGCGTTCCCATTCTTTCCGGCGTAAAACAAGCCACAGCAAAACAGCCGGATAAAGATCGCCGACAGGCGGGTGGAGGGAAAATAAGATTTTCGACCGGGCATACCGGCAGAATTCATACGCTTACTTCACGAATGAATCAATGCGAGTTTTAGGCAGGCATCTTTCCGCGCAACGTTCAAAATGGTGGAGGCGGCGGGAATTGAACCCGCGTCCCAGGCAAGCCTACCAGCCGCGACTACATGCTTATTCCGGATAAAGTTTTCTGCTGTGCGATACTGTCCGGACTCAAGTCGCACTGCCTAGTCCGCATGAAAAGATCTCGGTCAACCACGCGCGGTCTCCGCCATTGACCATGCCTGCTGTTGCGTTCCTCCACCGTAGCAGGTGTCCAGTGGTGAACGTCGTGGCACTTAGGCCGCGAGAGCTAGTTCTTGATTAGCTGTTTTGTTTTGATGCGAATGATTAACGAGGCCAACGCATCGTCCTCGGCATGCCGCCTCTGGTGTGTTCACTTGGTCGAAACCAGTGCGCCCCCACAGACTGACGCCGTCATCATCGCCTGATTACGCCGAATGGTCAAGTCGGCGAACTGCACGTGAATGTTGGGGGGGAAATCGTTAGGGGTTACCGCCGTTGGAAAGTGCTTTCAGCCGGAAGTTTCGATACTCGACTTTCATCGGCGGGCCGACGTGGACCTGCACGCCAAGCAGGCCGTCAAACTTGCGGTTCTTTCCATCCTCGTCTATCACCACGCTCATCACCCGGCCATTGAGGAGGTGCGTCAGCACATTGCCGCTGACGATGAGATGATACTCGTTCCAGTCGTCGTTCTTGATGCCAGCGAGCAGTCCTTCCGACGTGCCGAGCACGCCGATGATCTGTGGCAGCTGGCCATCCACCTGCCGGGTAATCTGACCGCGCAATGCCAGAAACGTCCGGCCTTTCTCCTCGTAATTCTGGCCGGTGTATTGATTCTTCCCGTCAATGTCCGCCTAATAACCGCGCATCGTCCACGGCCCGTTCGTGACCATGACGCTGCGATAATTGATGCCGCTGTTGCCCTTGGCTGAAATGCGATATTCCACCTTCAATTCAAAATCCCGCGTCTCGCCTCCGCGCCAGACGATGAACGAATTCTGTTTGAGCAGATTGTTCGTGGTGACCTCGCCGACGAGGCAGCCGTCCTCCACGCGCCAATAATTCGTGTCGCCCTCCCAGCCGGCGAGCGATTTGCCGTCGAAGATTTGCACGAAGCCCGATTCGTCGTTGGTGGCCACCGGCCAGCCGCGCTGCTGGGCAAAAGCGGAAAGGGAGACTCCGGCGAGGAGCGCGAGCAAAAGCTGGATTTTTCTCATGGTATCGGTGCGAAGTCTGATTCGTCCTGAACCAGCCGTCAATCTTGGGATTCTTCGCCAGCCCGGCACCAGGCCGGCTTGATCAACCCCGTTCTAGGGCTCCACGCCCACCCGGTAGTAGCGGGCATTGCCGGGCAGAATGGCCGCATCGGTTTCGGTGTTGGTCGGCGCGGTGGCGGTGACGTTGGTGCGGACGGTCGAATGGAAGCCGGTCAACAGATTGGTGGCGCGTTCGAGCCGATAGGTCCGGCCGGCGACACTCGGCCAGCTCAGCACGACGCCGTTGGAGTTGCCGGCGGACGACACAAACAACCGCAAGCCGGAAGCGGCATTGGTGGGGTTTGTTCCGGCCAGCCATTCCGACAGGTTGCCGAGGCCATCCTGGTCGGGGTCGGCATTCGGGCCGGTGCCGGTCAGATGCCCGAAATACTGCAGCTCCCACCAATCCGGCAGGCCATTGGTGTCGGTGTCCACCATGCGCTGCAGGTTGAGCCGCCGACCGTTGTGCACCGTGCTTTGCAAACCTGGAATGACGTCGGCATTGGTGAGCACACGTTGAATCCGTTGCGGCACGGTTTCGGCGGGAAAATTCTGCGCGGCAAACGCCACCGCACCGGCCACATGGGGCGTCGCCATCGAAGTGCCGGCAAGGTATTGATAAATTTGCGCCGGATCCGGCGCGTTGACGACGGTGGCGGGCGCATTGGTTAGCATCGCCAGTCCGTCGGCCTGGGAAAGGGACACGGCGGGAATCCAGTTATTCGTGACCCCCAGGGTGCCAAAAAAATTGCCGCTGACGTTGTTGTAAATGATGGCCGCGCGCGCGCCGGCGGCCATGGCGTTGGCGACCTTTTCCGAAAATAAAAGCGTGCCGCGTTGGATCAACGCAATGTTGTTCTGGACAGCCGCCGGAAACTCACCGGGATTCCCCAGCCCGCAATCGTAGACCGTGGCGGTGATGCCGGTGGTGGTTCCCGAAAAAGTCAGTTCGTTGGCGGAATAAGTTGTGGCGCCTTGGTTCACCGACGTAACTGTGCCCGCCTGCGCAACCGGCAGCGCGGACAGGATGTTCACCCCGGGCGCTGCCACATCTACGGAGTTGGTTCCATAATTTGAAAAACCGGCCAGGGCGTCATTTTGATCCGTGGCCGCCACGACAATCATGTTGGTCAACCCATAATTGGCGGGATAGGTGGGGGCGGCATCATTGTTGTTGGTTTCGTTTCCGGCGGCCACGCAAAAAATGATGCCGGCATCGCCGGCGGCCTGCATCGCGGCACGCTCCGCGCTGTTGAAGCCGCCGCCACCGAAGGATTCATTGATGGCGACAATGTTCACGCCGCGGGTTTTCATCAAGGTCGCATACTGGATCGCGTCGATGATGGCTGAGTCCGGCAGGGATTGCCCGTCGCTCGAAGCCCGGAGCGCCATGATTCTGGCCTGGTAATCCACGCCGATCACGCCGCGTTGGTTGTTGCCGGTGGCGCCAATCGTCCCCGCCACGTGCGTCCCGTGATATCCGGAGTCGGCCGGGTCGGGAAGGTCGTCCGCAAAATCATAACCGTGGTAATCATCCACCAGGCCGTCGCTGTCGTCATCCACTCCGTTGCCAGGAAGCTCACCGGCATTGGTCCACATATTGCCGGCCAGGTCCGGGTGCGTGTAATCCACGCCGGTGTCAATCACCGCCACCACCGGCGGGTTGGTGCCGGACGGCTGCGCCAGCGCCCAGGCGGCGAGAAAACGGATGTCGTCTCCGGCGGTTCCGGCCGTGCCGTCGACCGGCTGGCCGGTGTTTTTTAATCCCCACAAGCTGGAGAACAGCGGATCATTGGGGAGCGTGCTGGTGACCCAACGCAGATAGTTGGGTTCGGCCGTTTCCACCGCCGGGTCACGGCTTAACTCCGCAATCAATTGCGCCGTCGTCCGGTTCTTGGCCCGAATCAAACCCGTTTCTTTGCCCCGGTGCTGCGAAAGCGCGGAATAGTATTTTTGAAACGCCAGCGAATGGCCGGTCAGCGCCCCTTTCGCCGCCGGCAACTTGACTCCCGGCTTGAACGTCACGATCACATCGCCTTCGACACTTTCCTGGGCGGAATGGTTAGGCCCCGCGCTCAGGCCGTTGACCGCCAGACCGAACATCAGGAGGGAGATCGAAACGCCAACGGGGAGTGTCTTCATCAAATTCGTTTGTTGGGCCAAAAGTAGCACCGCCCCCCACGAATTACAAAGATACAAAAGCGCCGCTGAGATCAGCCCTTGCCCGTAGATTTAGTCGGAACGATTCGGTAGAAAAAAGTTTTAACCACGGATGGACACGGATAAACACAGATCGGAAACGGCTTTCTGAAACGAAAATGCGTTCACCGATCGGTGCCGCCCGCCAAGTTTGCTCAAGTGGTCTTTGCTCCGGTCTTCATCCGTGTTTATCCGTGTCCATCCGTGGTTTAACTGCATCGTTCTGGTTTAGTCCTTAATCCGGATCCAATTCAAAAATCTCCTCGATCTTCATTTTGAACAGGCGGGCGACCTTGAAGGCCAGCGGCAGGCTGGGATCGTATTTCTCCGTCTCGATCGCGTTCACGGTCTGGCGCGAGACTTCCAATTTGTCGGCCAGGTCGGATTGCGACCATTCCTTCGCCGCGCGCAGTTCGCGCAGTTTGTTTTTCACCGATACCTCCGCCAGGAAAAAAACATCCCGATCCAATAGTAGGCCCACATGAGGTAAAACGCCCATTCGGCCCGAAACTCCGGTGCGCCCATGTCCCGGAGGAACAAGTAGGTGAAACACGTGAAACCCGTGGCGACGCCGGAAAAGGCCATCGCTTCCGTATAAATTTTCCGCTTCATCTCATCCAGGTCGGCGACCACGCGGATGATGGCTGTGGCCATGTAGATCAAAGGCAGCAGCGGCAGGAGCATCAGCCAATAATTATGCGGCAACCAATGCGGACGGTGCCCGGGGTCAAAGGCGTTCAGTGTCACCAGCCCGAGCGCATAGCCGCCGAAGGCGATGATCATTCGCGACGTGTGTTTGGAGTTGAATTTCATGATTTTATTTGTAGCGGCGGTTGAACACGGCCTGTGCGATGCCATAAAAAAACACCAGCAGCAAAAAACCGTGGCACACCGTGCAGATGTCCCAGCTGCCGCCAGTCTTGGGTTCGCCAAAAGCGACATTGAAAAGCCCCGCCCGATCCAGCCGGTGCCAGAGCAGCAGGAAGAAAAATGTCGCGCTGACGGATGCCAGCACGACCGACGTGGTGATACGGCGGTGCAGTTCATCCATGCCGCGAATCCATTGCGTCATGCTGCGCGCCCAAAGTGCGAGCGCGAGAAATTCCGCGAGCACGACTCCGACGCGCGCCTCCAGCGGCCATTGCTTGACGGCGTGTGCGAAGATGATGTCGGCCAGGGACGAAATGACCGCCGCCAAGGTCAGCCAGCCGTTGACTTTCCCGTCCTTGCGCCAGGAATATTCCCTGCCCCAGAAGATTTCGTTCGGAAGGTTTGGTTTGTTATTCATAACCAAGCCAGTGTAAAGCATGCTTGTCACGTGTCAAGCATGCTTTACATTGAAATTTAACATAAAGAGCCGCCTCCATGCTTGCGGGATTATTTCGGGAAACGCCGGTCAAATTCTTCGTGCGAACCGATCCAAAACCAGAGCCAGTCGTCATCATGGCGGCGGGCGACGGCGCGGTAATTTCGGGTCACGCGCACCGACCACGCGCGACTGTCAAATTTCAAACGCTCCAGTTGCAAACTGGGATGGGACGGATGGTCGGAAAACTTCTGAAAGGCTTTCTGGGCGGCGGTGCGGATTTGCGGCGGCAGGGCGTGATACAACTTCCAAAAATCTTCCGTGCCGCGGGAGTTCACTTTTTTTGCCGCAGCGATTTATCGTTCAGCGTTAAATAACTTTCCGGCTTTTGTGCGTATTCGACATCCAATTTGTCGAGCAACGAAGTCAGCGCGGGACGCGGGGCGGCGTCATTCAAGATTGCATCCCAGCCGTCAGCCGGAAATGCGTCGGGGCAAAGCGCGGGAATGTCCTGCACAAGCTGGCGACGGGCTTTTGATGGCAGCTTGGCAATGGCTTCTTCAATTTCCCGCAACGATTTCACGGTGCAAAAATGCGCCAGTGCTACAGTCCTGTCAATGACTTCATTGATTAACTGTCACCGCTCCTCGAATCCGGCCATCCGGTACATTTTGTTGGGGATGTGGTTAAATAAAAACGCGGCCGGGATTGCTCCCGGCCGCGCTCTGTTTTCGGTTCCTCCGAACCTTTACCGACGGATCAATATCCGCCCATGCCGCCCATGTCACCCATGCCGCCGCCGCCGTGACCGCCGCCGCCGGCTGGAGCTTTTTCCTTCTCCGGAGCGTCGGTGATGAGGCATTCGGTCGTGAGCAACAGGCCCGCGATGCTGGCCGCGTTCTGCAAGGCCGAGCGCGTGACTTTCTTCGGGTCAACCACGCCGGCTTTCACGAGGTCTTCGTATTCGCCCGTGGCGACGTTGTAGCCTTCGTTGCCCTTGCGCTTCTTGACTTCCTGCACGATGAGCGAGCCTTCCACGCCGGCATTCGCGGCGAGCGAACGCAGCGGGCCTTCGACGGCGCGCTTGATGATGTCCACGCCGATCTGCTCGTCGTCATTGGCGCCTTTGACGGCTTCAATGGCCGCGATGCAGCGGATCAACGCCACGCCGCCGCCGGCCACAATGCCTTCTTCGACGGCCGCGCGGGTCGCGTGCAACGCGTCTTCCACGCGCGCTTTCTTTTCCTTCATTTCGGTTTCGGTCTGCGCGCCGACATTGATGACGGCCACGCCACCGGCGAGCTTTGCGAGACGTTCCTGCAATTTCTCGCGGTCGTAATCGGAAGTGGTTTCGTCGATCTGGCGGCGGATCTGGTTCACGCGGCCCTGGATCTCGGAGGACTTTCCATAGCCTTCAACGATCGTGGTGTTTTCCTTGTCCACCACGATGTGCTTGGCGCGGCCGAGGTCTTCGAGGCCGATGCTTTCAAGCTTGATGCCGAGGTCTTCGGTGATGCACTTGCCACCGGTGAGGACCGCGATGTCTTCCATCATGGATTTGCGGCGGTCGCCGAAGCCGGGGGCTTTGACGGCGCACACGTTGATCGTGCCGCGGAGCTTGTTCACCACGAGGGTCGCGAGCGCTTCGCCTTCGACTTCTTCGGAGATGATCAACAGCGGCTTGCTGGTCTTCGCGACTTTTTCGAGGATGGGCAACAGGTCTTTCAGGTTGCTGATCTTCTTTTCGTAATTCAGGATGTAGGCGTCTTCGAGCTTGGCTTCCATCGTTTCCGCGCTGGTCACGAAATACGGGGAGAGATAGCCCTTGTCGAACTGCATGCCTTCGACCACGTCGAGCGTCGTCTCGATGGACTTCGCTTCCTCGACCGTGATGGTGCCGTCTTTGCCGACCTTGTCCATCGCGTCAGCGATGATCTCGCCGATGGTGGTGTCCCAGTTGGCGGAAACGGTCGCAACCTGCTTGATCTCTTCCTTGTCCTTGACCTTTTTGGAGATCTTGGCGAGCTGCTCCACGGCGGCTTCGACCGCCTTGTTGATGCCGCGCTGGATGTTGATCGGGCTGGCGCCGCTGGTGACGTATTTCAGACCTTCGCGATAAATGGACTCGGCCAAAACCGTCGCCGTCGTCGTGCCGTCGCCGGCCGCGTCGCTCGTCTTGCTCGCGACTTCGCGAACCATCTGGGCGCCCATGTTTTCGTAAGGATCTTCCAGTTCGATTTCCTTCGCGACCGTCACACCGTCCTTGGTGACCGTCGGGGAGCCGAATTTTTTATCAATGACCACGTTGCGGCCTTTCGGGCCGAGCGTTGCCACCACGGCGCGGGAAAGCTTCTGCACGCCCTTGAGCAACGCCTGCCGCGCCTGCTCGTCGAATATCAATTGTTTAGCTGCCATATATTTTAATTATTAGTTGAAAGTTGATGGTTGAGAGTTATTCGAGCACGGCGAGGATGTCGTCGCTGCTCAAGATTTTGTATTCCTTGCCGTCCAGTTTGATTTCCGTGCCGCCGTATTTGCTGCACAGGATGCGGTCGCCCTTCTTCACTTCAAAGGGAACCTTCTTGCCGTTGTCATCGGTCTTGCCCGTGCCGAGCGCGACGACGATGCTTTCGGTCGGTTTTTCCTTGGCCGAATCGGGGATGATGATGCCGCCTTTTTTGGTTTCCTTCTCTTCGACGGCTTCCACGAGGATGCGGTCGCCGAGCGGTTTAATGTTCAATGCCATACTTTTTTCTTTTGGTTGTTGTTTTGTTTGACTGCTTAATTAACTCCCGCCGCCCGAGCGGTGGGAAAAGTGTTTTCAGTTTCGCGCCGTTTGCATTTGCCAGCTCCGTAGGAGCGACATCTTTGTGCCGACGGAATATGCCGCTCCTACGGAGCTTGGAATCTTGGACGGATTGATTTTCTACAAATAGGTCGCTCCTACGGAGCTTGCCAAAACGCACCGCCGTTTTGTCCCGGAAGGATGAACGACCATAGCCCGGCGTTTCAACGCCGGGTGACGTTGCAAAAGGAATCGAGTCCCGGAGGGATGGCTGGAATGGGCACGCCGCCTGCATACGGAGCGCGGGACTTGACGCGCAGGGCGATCCGTTCCCGGCGTTGAAACGCCGGGCTATTTTCAGGCTGTCCCTGCGGGACAAAGTTGTCTGCGCCAATTTCATGATGCCATCGAACGGAAGTTCGTTACTTCTTCTCGTCCACGACTTCCGCGTCAATCACGCCGTCGTCCTTTTTCTTTTCCTCGGACTTCGGTTCGCCACCCTCGGGCTGCGCACCCGCCGCGCCTTTTTCCGACTGCGCCTTCGCGGCGGCGGCCTTGTAAAGTTCGGTCGAGACGGCCTGCCAGACTTCGTTCAGCTTCTCGCTGGTGGATTTGATGGCGGCGGCGTCCGTGCCTTTGAGCGCTTCCTTCACCGCGTTCGCAGCAGCTTCGAGCTTGCCCTTGTCGTCCGCAGAAATCTTGTCTGCGTTGTCCTTGAGCAATTTCTCGGTGCGATAAACGGAGTTGTCCGCCTCGTTGCGCGTCTGGATTTCTTCCAGGCGGCTCTTGTCCTCGTCGGCATGAGCCTCGGCGTCCTTGCGCATCTTCTCGACTTCGTCCTTCGAGAGACCGCTGCTGGCCGTGATGGAAATCTTCTGTTCCTTGCCTGTGCCAAGATCCTTCGCGGCGACGTGCAGGATGCCGTTCGCGTCAATGTCGAAGGTCACTTCGATCTGCGGCACGCCGCGCGGTGCGGGCGGAATGTCAGCGAGATTGAACCGGCCGATGGTCTTGTTGTCCTTGGAGAACTGGCGTTCGCCCTGGAGCACATGGATCTCCACGCCCGGCTGGCTGTCCGAGGCGGTCGAGAAAATTTCCGATTTGCGCGCGGGAATCGTGGTGTTGCGTTCGATCAACTTCGTGAACACGCCGCCGAGCGTCTCGATGCCGAGCGACAATGGGGTGACGTCGAGCAGGAGCACGTCCTTCACTTCGCCCTTGAGCACGCCGCCTTGGATGCCGGCGCCGATGGCGACGACTTCGTCCGGATTCACGCCTTGATGCGGGGCTTTGTTGACGAGCGAACGGGCGACTTCCACCACGCGCGGCATGCGGGTCATACCGCCGACGAGCACGAGTTCGTCAATCTTCGCGGCCTCGATGCCCGCGTCCTTCAAGCAGGCTTTTACCGGCCCGATTGTGCGTTCGAACAGTTTGTCGGTGAGCTGTTCGAGCTTCGCGCGGGTGAGCGACTTCTGGATGTGCTTCGGCCCGGTGGCGTCCGCCGTGATGAACGGCAGGTTGATTTCGTAGGTCTGCGAGCTGGAGAGCGCGATCTTGGCTTTTTCCGCTTCTTCCTTGATGCGCTGGAGCGCGTCGGGCTGCTTGCGGAGATCCATGTTATACTCGCGTTTGAATTCATCGAGAATCCAATCCATGAGCACGTTGTCCCAGTCGTCACCGCCGAGATGCGTGTCGCCGTTGGTGGCCTTCACTTCAAACACGCCGTCGCCGATTTCGAGCACCGAAATATCGAACGTGCCGCCGCCCAAATCGTAAACGGCGATCTTCTCGTCCTTTTTCTTGTCGAGACCGTAGGCGAGCGACGCGGCGGTCGGTTCATTGATGATGCGGAGCACTTCCATGCCGGCGATCTTGCCGGCGTCCTTGGTGGCCTGGCGCTGCGAGTCGTTGAAATAGGCGGGCACCGTAATAACGGCCTGCGTGATCTTCTCGCCCAGGCGCGCTTCGGCGTCGGCCTTGAGCTTGGAAAGAATCATCGCGGAAATTTCCTGCGGCGAGAATTGCTTGGCCTTGCCGTCCACTTCGACTTCGACGGCGCAATCGCCATTGGACGCCTTGACGACCCTGTAGGGCATGCGCTTGATCTCTTCCTGCACTTCGTCAAACTTGCGGCCCATGAAGCGCTTGATGGAATAAATCGTGTTGCGGGAATTGGTCACGGCCTGCCGCTTCGCCGCGTCGCCGACCACGCGTTCGCCGGATTTCGTGAACGCCACGACGGACGGCGTGGTGCGTTTGCCTTCGGAATTTTCCAGCACCAACGGTTCGCCGCTGTCCATGACGGCCATGCAGGAGTTCGTCGTGCCCAAATCGATGCCTAATACTTTTGCCATAAAATTATAAAAATTGGTTAAATTGGATTAACTGCTCTCAGTTCCTACGCAATAAGGATGCCGGGATGCTTGATCCGGAGAAAAACCATCGGAAGCATTGAAAACGAAAGGTGGAATTGGAGTTGATACCGTGTTGGGAAGGATTCAAAGTTGCGCCAGGAGTGGCACAGTGGCACAGTTTTCGGGCGGATGGCACAACTTCCGTGGCGCAGATTGACGGAACGCCGAGCACCGTCTCGGCAAGTTTCAAATTGTTAACATTCAACTTGCCGAGACGGTGCTCGGCGTTCCAATTTACTTGCTCCCCGGCTTGACGGCAGGGATCTTCGCAAGATCCGCAGGCAATTTGTCCGGCTCAAAGGTTTCCACCTGCAACGAAATCAAACTTTCAAACGGCATCCCAAAATTCACCGCGCCATTGGAGCGATCCACCACCATCGCCACGCCGACGACTTTGCCGCCATTCGCTCGGATGATGTCCAAAGTCTCCTGCACCCGCCCGCCCTTGGTGACGACATCCTCGACCACGAGAATCTTTTCTCCGGGTGCGATCTTGAATCCGCGCCGCAAAACCAGTTTGCCCTCCTCTTTTTCCACGAAGACGAACCGTAAGCCCAACTGCCGCGCGACTTCCTGACCAATCACGAGTCCGCCCATTGCGGGCGAAACCACGGTCACAGCGCCGAGCGGTTTTAATTTGGCCGAGAGCGCCGCGCCGAGCTTTTCGACGATGGGCATCTGCTGGAGTGCCAGCGCGCATTGGAAGAACTGGCGGCTGTGCAAACCGCTGCGGAGAACGAAATGGCCCTCGAGCAGGGCGCCGGTGTCGCGAAAAATCTGCAACGCTTCATCTTTTGTCATGCGCGGAGTTTCAAGTTTGACGGTTCAACTTTCAAGCTCACTTTCAACGCAGAGACGCAGAGAACACGGAGCAGCGCAGAGGATTAAGGAGTTTTCTCTGCGAAACTCTGCGGCCTCTGCGTCTCCGCGTTTGTTTTCATCCGCTTTCTGCTGGCTTCTGAATTCCGGATTCTGAATTCTTCCGCGCGTGCCGAAGTGGATCAAACTCATCATTGCCATGTTGCTGCTGCCCATTTGCGGCGGCGCGGGCATGGCTTTGTGGAAAGTGCTGCACGCCTGCGGCAGCGCAGACACGACGTGGATCCCCATCCTTGGCGGCGCGGCGTGCTGGCTCGTCATCTTCTATCTGCTGCCCAAGCCGATGTGGATTTACGTCTTCGGCCACGAACTGACGCATGCGCTTTGGACGTGGATCTTCGGCGGGCAGGTCAAAAAAATGAAAGTCACGTCCAAAGGCGGCCACGTGGTCATTTCCAAGACCAATTTCCTCATCACCCTCGCACCTTATTTTTTCCCGCTCTATGTCGTGCTGGTTGTCGGCGTGTTCGCGCTCGGCAATCTGATTTGGAACTGGCACGGCTATCTGGTGTGGTTTCATTTGTGCGTCGGCGCGGCATATGCCTTTCACCTGACACTGACGTTTCATGTGCTGCAGACGCAGCAATCGGACATCACGAGCCAGGGTTATCTGTTTTCGGCGGTCGTCATTTACCTGGGCAACGTCTGTGTGCTGCTGTTCGGAATTCCTTTGCTGACCGCCAAAGTGGGCATGCTGAATTCGCTCGGCTGGTGGCTGGAGAGCACGGGCATGATTTTTCAGTGGTTGCAACGTGTGATTTGAGGCCGCCGAAATATGTTAGCAATTCAGCCTTGAATTGTCCGGGCGTTTCGCTTCATGCTTTACGCCGCTATGGATTTGGCCGACATCTTGGGACGCGAGCAGATCGTCCCCGAACTGAAAGCAGCAAACCGCTGGGAAGCGATTGACGAACTCATCGGCAATCTTGTGGCCACCGGCAAGATCCAGCCCGGCGACCGCGACGCCGTCACCGCCGCCGTCAAAAAACGTGAAACCTCCATGTCCACCGGCATCGGCTTCGGCATCGGCATCCCGCACGCCTCGACGGATTTGATTTTTGAAGTGGTCGGCGCGCTGGGTCGCTCCCGTGCCGGGGTGAATTTTGATGCGCTCGACAACCAGCCCGTGAAACTGGTCATGCTCTTCCTGGTGCCGCAGGGTCAGTTTCAAAAACATCTGCACACGCTCGCCAATATCGCCAAACTTTTGCACAAGGCCGATTTCCGCGAAGCCCTCGAAAAATCCGCCTCCGCCGAGGCCATGCTCGCCATCATCCGCGAACACGGGAAAAAGTAATTCCGGTTGAGCCGGCTAAACGCAAAGACGCAGAGGCCGCACAGAGTCGCAGAGATTTGGAAAGGTAAATTTAACCAGACATAAACCTCCTTGTTTTCTCCTCTGCCTCTCTCCGTGTTCTTTGCGCTTCTGCGATCGCCCCGAAAAAATTATCCGTGTCCCTCCGTGTCCATCCGTGGTTAAATTTCCCCCGTGTTACCACACAAACAAATTGAGTCGAAGCTGCAGGCCGCCGTCCACGCGGTTTTGCCGGAGGCCGATGTCTCCGCCGTGCTTGTCCGGCCGTGCGACCCGAAATTCGGCGACTACCAATCCAACGCGCTGATGTCGCTCGCCAAAGCGCGCAAGCTGAACCCGCGCCAGCTCGCGACCGACACGGTTGCCCGGCTCGATGTTTCTGACGTCTGCGAGAAGGTGGAAATCGCCGGCGCGGGCTTCCTCAATTTCCGGCTGAAGAATTCCGTCCTCGTGCAGACGCTGGAAGCTGCCGCACGCGGCGAGCATTTATTTTTTGTCCAAGCTGCAACTCCGAAAACCGTCGTCATCGATTTCAGTTCACCGAACGTCGCCAAGCCGATGCACGTCGGTCACATCCGCTCCACCGGCATCGGCGACGCGCTCCAGCGCACGCTGCGGCTGCTCGGGCACCGCGTCATCAGCGACAACCACATCGGCGACTGGGGCACGCAGTTCGGAAAGCTGTTGCTCGGCTGGAAGCAGATTTTAAATCGTGAGACGCTCGACCGCGATCCGATTGGCGAGATGGAGCGCCTTTACAAGGTGATCAACGCCGAGTGTGATGCCAATCCCGCGCGGCTGGAAGAAGCCAGGGCGGAGTTGGTGAAACTCCAGGCCGGTGACGCGGAAAACATTTCCATCTGGAAGGAAATGATCCGGCTGTCGCAAATCCAGTTCGACACGATTTATTCGCGGCTCAACGTGAAGTTCGATCACGCGCTCGGCGAAAGCTTTTACAATCCGTGGCTCGGCGAAGTCGTGGATGATTTGTTGAAGCGCGGCATTGCGCGTGAAAGTGAAGGCGCGGTCGGCGTGTTCAGCGATCCCGCAGGCGCGGGACTGCCACCGAAGGAAGATCCGTTTCTCGTCAATCGCGATGGCGAATGGATTCCCGATCCCGCGCTCGTGCGCAAGAGCGACGGTGGATTTAACTACACCACCACCGATCTCGCCACGGTGGATTACCGGCTCAAAACCTGGTCGCCGCAGGAAATCGTATACGTCGTGGACGACCGGCAGTCCGGGCATTTCAAGAAGCTCTTCCTCATCGTCGCGCGTTGGAAACCGGACGCGGCAAAAGGCACGAAGCTGGTCCATGTCGGCTTTGGAAAAATTCTCGGCGACGACGGCAAGCCGTTCAAGACACGCTCTGGTGATACCGTGAAACTCGGCGACCTGCTCGACGAAGCGGTGGAGCGCGCCTTCAAAACCGTTTCCGAAAAAAGCGCGGAGTTGCCGGAAGCGCAACGAAAAGAGATCGCGCGCGTCGTCGGTCTGGGTGCGGTGAAATACGCCGACCTGCTGCCGAACCGCCAGAGTGATTACGTTTTCAGCTGGGACAAGATGCTCGCGCTGCAGGGCAACACCGCACCGTATCTGCTGTATGCGTATGCGCGTGTTCGGAGCATTTTCCGGAAAGCGGCGGAAACATTCAACATTCAACATTCAACACCCAACATCCATTTGGTCGCAGCGGAAGAAATCACGCTGGCGAATCATCTGCTGAATTTCGGTCTCACGCTCGAAGCGGTGGCTGAAGAATATCGCCCGAATTTCCTGTGCAATTATCTGTTCGAACTGGCCGGTAAGTTCACTGGCTTTTACGAAAACTGCCCCGTGCTGAAGGCCGAGGATGCCGCCACGCGCGATTCCCGGCTGGCGTTGTGCGAACTGACCGCGCGCGTTTTGAAGCAGGGTCTGGAAACGCTCGGGATCGAGACTGTGGAGCAGATGTAGCCGCTGCGACATGGCAGCTTCTTATAGAGCCGGGTTATTTAAATTAAACTCTTATTAAATTTTTTGTTGTATCCAGAGATATGTGGTCTATTATCGCGGCAATTAAGGAATAGTTTTAAACAGAGACGTAAACCCAAACAAGGAATTGTCGCATGAAAAAATCAGTTGTTTCACTCTTCGCAGGAATTATCGCGCTCGGAACCATTCAAACCGTTAATGCCGACTCTTTTTCAATAGGTGATTTAGTCGTCCTACAGGTTGGCGATGGATCGGCCGCACTTTCCAGCGCGGCGACAGCTGGTTTCCTGAAAGAGTTTTCCACTTCCGGCGGTGCTGCGCTTCAGACTATTTCCATTCCGACAACAGCCAGCGGAGGTCAGTTTGCCTCGACCTTCGGCGGCTCGACAACTTCCGAAGGACAGCTGCTGCAATCCGCGGACGGCCAGTATTTAACTTTTGCCGGTTATAACGCTGCAGTCGGAACGGCTGCTCCAAGCGGCCAGACTGCGGCTACAATCAATCGCGTCATTGGCGTGGTGGGTGCCAGTGGTTCATTGGACACTTCAACCGCCATCAGCAGCGGCACCAGCGGCAATGCCCGGTCGGCGATTTCATCCAACGGGACACAACTGTGGCTGGCAAGTTCTGCGAGTGGTGTTGGTTCCGTTTCACTGGGTGGTTCTGCGGCAACTCAATTATCCACAACGCCAGCCAACACTCGCGTTCTTGGAATCTCCGCTGGTCAATTGTATGTTTCAGCCTCCAGTGGAGCATTTCTTGGAGTTTCATCCATAGGCTCCGGTGAACCGACGACATCAGGACAGACTACGACTGCTTTGCCGGGTTTTCCCACAACTGGATCACACTCCTCCTATGATTTCTTTTTTGCTAACGCAACGACTCTTTATGTTGCTGATGATGGCTCGGTAGCGAATGGTGGCGGAATTCAAAAATGGGCTTTCAGTGCTGGATCTTGGTCGTTGCAATATACACTTCTTAACAACGGAACGACAACCACAGCTGTTCGCAGTTTGGCGGTTGATACATCCGGAGCCAATCCCATCATTTACGCTATAACAACCGCAGGCACTGGTTCGCTGATTTCACTTACTGATACGGGTGCTGGCTCGACTGCAACTATACTTGCCACGGCACCAGCGAATACTGCTTTTCGTGGAGTAGCTTTTGCGCCTACCGCCGTTCCTGAACCCGCGACCCTTGCCCTCGCCTCGCTCGGTGGCCTTGCCTGTTTATTTGCAATACGCCGCAAGCGGTAATTTTTATTCAACCGTTGGTTGGTTTGAAATGCAAAAGAGCCGGAGAAAATCCGGCTCTTTTTTTCTTACCCGGAGGCGAGAACTTGCAACAGATGCAGGCTATAGTTTGGGTCTTTCGCCATAATTGATCGCCATTGCGCCGCCGAGCAGGTTGATGACGCGCACGTTCGTCAGTTTCAGTCCGCGCATCTTTTCCGCCACGGCCAGTTGCGCCGGATAATGCTTCAGCGATTCCAGGATGTAGGCATAGGCTTGGGCGTTGCCCGCAAACAACAGACCGATGAGCGGCACGGACAGCCGCAAGTGGGTGAAATAAACAGCGCGCCACAGGGCGTTCGCCGGCTTGCCAAATTCCAGCACGATGATCCGGGCGCCGGGCTTGGCCACGCGGTGCATTTCCTCCAGGCCGCGTTCCCAACTCGTCAGATTCCGCAGCCCGTAACCCACGGTCACGATGTCGAAAGAATTGTCAGGAAACGGAAGTTGCTGCGCATCGCCCTGGATGAATTTGGGGTTGGGGGTCTGGGGTTTGGGATCCGGGGCCTGGTTTCGTTCAGCCGCGACTTCCAGCATTTTTTGACTGAAATCGAGGCCGGTGGTTTCCGCGCCATTCCGCGCCAATGCCAGAGCAATGTCACCGGTGCCACAGCAGACATCCAGCGCGCGATCCCCGCTTTTAAGCTGCGCCAGTCGGACGACGCGACGTTTCCAGAGCCGGTGGAGGCCGAAGCTTTGCAGGTCGTTGATCAAGTCATAGCGCCGGGCAATGGCGGCGAACAGGTCGTTGACCTTGGCCGCGCGTTGTTCGCCGGGGGCGTAGAAAGTATTGCTCACACAGGCAGTTTAGCACAGCAGCGGAGGGAAAAGTCAAAGCCGCAGAAATTATGCTTTTTTTACCGGGGAAGTTTTGTTAGTGTGCGGCGCGGCCATTGTTCAAAAGCGCATGGGATTTGGATGATGTTCGAGCGAACCGATATGAGTGCTGAACCAACTCCGGCAAAAAAACGAAAAATTTTGGTGGTGGATGACAACGAGATCATCCTTAAGACCATCTCCCTGCGCCTGCAGGGAGCGGGTTATGAGGTGGTCACGGCGCTGGATGGATCCGAAGCGGTCTCGGCGGCGCGCAAGGAATCTCCGGACCTGGTTTTGCTGGACATCAGTTTCCCGCCGGATGTGGGCGGGGTGGAATGGGACGGCTTCCGCATCATGGAATGGTTTCGCCGGATGGAAAATGTGAAAAAGACGCCGGTCATCGTCATCACTGGTGCCGAAGACACGAAGAACAAGGATCGCGCGATCACCGGCGGTGCGGTGGCGTTTTTCCACAAGCCCGTTGATCATGATGATTTGTTGAAGGTCATCCGGGCGACTTTGGGTGCTAAATAGCGGTGTTGAAATCAGGCTTGCAAATCCGCGCCGTTCGCGTAATTTGGCAGCCGTCTTCTGGAAGCGAGCGTAGCTCAGCCTGGTAGAGCATCACGTTGCCAACGTGAGTGTCGAGGGTTCGAATCCCTTCGCTCGCTCCATTTTTCTTAACGACTTCAGTCCATTCACCGGTTTTTGCAACAGTTTTGCAACACCGGCGGCCGTCTTGGCTGCCTGACCGTCCCGCATTTCCCGCTCCCGAAATAAGTTTTCCCCTCCCAGGCAGCGTCCTGACCCTGGGGTGCGGATTTCCCGCCCGAATACCGCGGTGACCATGCGCAAAGCGACACCTCAAAACCTTGTCATCAGGCATGAGTGAAGGTGTCGGCATTGAATTGGAAGGAGGCCCCATCGACCAGGTCCAGGCCGGTTCGGTGGTCATTCCTATTTATTTCGCTCCGGTCACCATCAAGGTTCGCGACCGTGGAAATCGAGCGGATGTGCAGCGACCCTGACGGGCTGGACAAAGCCATTCACGTCGTGGAACAGCAAATTCAAGAAATGAATAAAAAGCAAAAGGCAGGGATCCGGAAGTGTGCTTTCCCAAACGACCTTGCAACCTGCGTTCGGCTGCAGGTTTGAAGGATATTTCCAATCACTCTGCCGGCGGGCTGTTCTGCAGCGCTTTCAAAAACGATCCGCCGGTTCGCTGCAATCGTTCCTCCAGTCGCTTCGTGCAATCGCAATTTGAACACGCCCACGGCTCGGCACCGTTTTCGTGGCGGCAGTTTTTACGATTGTGCGCGTCTTTGACGCTCAACAGTTCGAAATAGTGTTCCCAGTAAGGCCGCTCCTCCGCCAGCGGCGTGGCGCAGAAACAGGTTTCAACCCAATGCGCCACCCCGTCGTCGCCAACCCGGGCCTGTTGCAAATCGTAAATGTATTCGTCCCCGGCAACCGAGCCGCGACCAAGTGAGCCGTCGGCGATGGCTCGTTGCAGGGCTTTCTCCCTTCCCGGTTTCACGCGAGCTTTGACCAGATAGCGCATGGCTTAAGGATACACCACCTGTGGCGCGAAAAAAAGTGCGCCCCGCCTGCCCGTTGGAAATGGTGCAAAACGATTCGCCTGCAGGTCTGTCCAATCCAATGAAACCATTACAACCCCAAAGAGCGGAGGCTGCCATGTCCAATTATTTATATGAAGCCATCGATGCCGGCGGTTTAAGGAGCCACGGCACACTGGAAGTTGCCGATCAAAACGAAGCCCTGAGACGGATCCGGGAAATGGGATTGTTTCCGACCAAGGTCTGGCAGAGCCTGTCGGTGCGGTCGCGAATGCAGTCGCCGGCCGGCCGCAAAACCTTCCGACTGCCGCGCTGGATGACGGAGCGCCAGATCAAACCGGCGGCGCTGGCGGTGTTCACGCGTCAGTTGGCGACGCTGGTGGACGTGGGGATGCCGCTCCTGCGCGGATTGCGCCTCTTGCAGGAACAGGAGGAAAACCGGACGTTGCGGCGGGTCATCAGCGAGACGGCCAGGGAGGTCGAAGCCGGCGGAACATTATCGGAGGCGCTGGCGGCGCATCCGCGGGTGTTCAGCCGGCTCTATGTGAATATGGTCAAGGCGGGCGAAACGGGCGGTATCGTGGAACTCGTGCTCAAGCGGCAGGCGGACTTTTTGGAAAAGGCGCTCAGGATCAAGGGCAAGATCAAGGCCGCCATGTTTTATCCGATGGCGGTGCTGGTGGTGGCCGCGGCAATCATCACGCTGCTGCTGGCGTTCATCATTCCACGGTTTCAGGCGGTCTTTGACGGGCTGTTGAACGGGAGGCCCATGCCGGCTTTCACCCTCGCCGTCTTGAAAATCAGTGCCGTGTTCAAAAGCCATTTTCTGGTGGTTGGAATGGCGCTGCTGTTTTTGATCGTTGCGTTCCAGTTTGTCATTCGCACCGGTGCCGGCCGGCGGTGGTTCGACCAGGTCAAACTCATCGTTCCGGTCCTGGGAAAAGTTTCCCGAAAGGTGGCTTTGTCCCGATTTGCCCGGACGCTGGGGACGCTGCTCGGCAGCGGCGTGCCCATTCTGCAGGCGCTGGTCATCGTGAAAGAAACCGCTGGAAACGTCGTGGTGGGAGACATGATTTCCAGAATCCACGAGAATGTGAAGGAAGGCGGAACCCTGGCCGAACCGCTGAAGGCATCCCGAATCTTCCCGGCCATGATCGGTGGCATGGTGGACGTGGGCGAACAAACCGGCGCCCTGCCGGATATGCTCGTGAAAATAGCCGACACGAGCGATGAGGAAGTGGACAACGCCGTCACGGCCATGACCTCGCTGTTCGAACCGGTGATGATTGTTTTTCTGGCGGTGGTCGTCGGCAGCATCGTGGTGGCCATGTTCCTGCCACTGCTTTACATCATGGGAGAGCAAGGCCTCGGCGGGGGCGGCGCCAATTGAGACTAATGCTGCCGCCCATTTTTGAAATCTGCCATTCGCACGGTTTTGGGCCATAAGGTGGTTCCGCCACCCTGGCATAATCCTCAGGCATCGGCTGGGTTTGATTCCCTTCACCCGCTCCACACATCCACCGTTTTTTTTCACGTTTACAGTTCATCGAGCAGACCCGCCAACAGCCCGAATTTTATCGAGCTTCCAGTCAAGTGGCTCAAGAGCCAATCATCGCTTCGGACGATGGACGGTGGGTTTTGGCTGGCTTAACATTTGAAGAGCCCATGAAAAAAATACCGTTGAACACAAAATTTCCCCTCTTTGCACCACGAAATGCGTTCACTCTGATTGAGCTACTGGTGGTGATCGCGATTATCGCAATCTTGGCGGCGATGCTGTTGCCGGCTTTGGCCAGGTCGAAGGAGACCGCCAAGCGTGCCGTTTGCAAGTCCAACATCCGGCAGATCACCATGGGCATCATCATGTATGCTGACGACAATCAGGATAAATATCCCGCCGCTTCATCGCATCTGGTTTGGGTTCCTTTGAACGTCTTCAACTATTTTATCTCGACCTTGCACATGGCGACCAATTCATTGCAATGCCCCAACTATTCAACTTTTGTGGATCCGGCTTTCGCGGGAAGTCCGGGAATGGTTTATGTGGACGCGCCCGGCAATCGCGGGCGGCTGGGCTATTATTCATTGTGGGGATTGAACACCACCACCGACGCGCGTCCGCGTGACTTGAGTTATGGCACGCAGCCCGCCCCGTGGGATTCGCCGAGGCGAACGAGTGACAAGATGACGCCTTATATGGTGATCATGTCCGACGTCAGTGAACAGGGCAGCGGAGTGGGCACTCCTTACACACGCGTGCCGCACACGCGGACCGGATTGAAAGTCACCAGCACCGGCTCACTGGCCACCCCCGCTTCTCTGGGCATGGAGGGAAACAATGTGTCGGCGGCCGACGGTTCCGTGCAATGGAAAAAATCCAATACCGCCCTGCCGCACACCGTCAACCCCTTCAACGACCCGGTGAACACGCAGCAGAGCGATTTTTTGCAGACAACCATCCAAGGGTATTGGTGAATCAATTTGTGAAGCCGCTTTACTTCTGCGCCGTTTTTTCATGCGTTGCGCTTTTTCATCTTAATGCCGCCGTCCGGACGTGGTCTGGCGCGGGTGCCGACGGCAACTGGAGCACGGCGGCCAACTGGGGTGGCACGGCCCCGGTCAACGGCGACCTCCTGGTTTTCAGCGGCACGACGCGGCCGAACAACACCAACGATATTGCCAACCTGTCGGTCAACGGCCTGACCTTCGCCAACCACGGTTTCACGCTGAACGGAAACCTGATGGCGTTGAACGGCGCGCTCACCAACTCGGCCGGAACGAACCTCATGGCGCAGGGCGTGAATGTCACCGTGCAGAACCCGACCTGGAACCTCGCCCCGGGTTCGGAAGTGCGCTTTAACGGACAGTTCACCAACAGCACGACGGCCAATCCGCTGGCGACGCTGGGCTTCGGCGGCACGGTGCGCATCAGCAGCACCAACTGCGTGCTGAACCGGTTCTACACGCTGACCAGCGGCGCGGTGATCGCCGACGGCTGCGTCTTGACCACGTTTGATGGCTTCCGGGTTCAGCCGCCGGCGGGCGGCAACGCCGTGTTCCAGATCACCAACAACGCCAGCTTCACGATTGTCAGCGGCGGCAACCTGCGCCTGTGTCAGACGGCCACTGGCGGTTCCAGCCGCGTGGACCTGTCATCGGGCATCCTGAACATCGCCACCACCAGCGGCGCGGGCGCGGGCGACATCTTTGTCGGCGAGGCAGCGAGCACCACCACAATCTTCAATCAGAACGGCGGCCTCGTTGAATTCACCGGCAACGGCAACAACCGCATCGCCTTCGCCAACGCCTCGGCCACGGCGAACGGCACTTACAATTTGAACGGCGGCGTGCTGTGGACCAAACAAATAGCGCAGGTCACTGCGGGTTCGCCCGGCGGCACGTTCAACTTCAACGGCGGCACCTTGAAGCCGACCACGAGTTCGACCACCTTTTTTCAAGGTGTGCAGACGGCTAATGTTCAAGTGGGTGGTGCGATTATTGACACGACCAACCTGAACATCACCATCGGACAAAATCTGGGAGGCCCCGGCCCGTTGACAAAAATCGGCACCGGCATTTTGACTTTGACCGGCGTCAACTCCTACGCCGGCACCACCACCGTCAGCAATGGAAC
>DATLVR010000024.1:0-36104 GCA_035577265.1 Verrucomicrobiia bacterium
GGCATGAATTGCGGTGGGAACATCTTTGATGTTCTCGAAACGCGCGGCATCCCCTATCACGTCAGCGATCCGCTGCAAAGCGAGAAGCAGAATCTGGAAGACCTCACGGCGTTCATCAACAGCGAGTGGATCGACTTCGCCTTTGTCTATTGGCCGGAACTGGACGGCCTGCTGCACCGCGTTGGCAACCAATCGCCGGAGATTGCGCCCAGGCTCCGGCAATATGAAGAGTGGATTTCCCAATTGCTCGACAGCGCGCGCGAACACTACGAGAACGTGCGGCTTTACATCTTCAGTGACCACGGCATGGCCAACTGCGACGAACACCTTGACCTCAAATCCAGGATTGAAGCGTTGCCGCCGCGCTTTGGCGAGGATTACGCGGCGGTCTATGATTCCACGATGGCGCGATTCTGGTTCTTCAATAACCAGGCGCGCGAGTCCATCACTGATTGCCTGAAACAGGTTCCACAGGGCCGCGTCCTGCCCAATGACGAGTTGGAGCAGTTGCACTGCCTTTTTCACGACCGCTATTTCGGCGAACTGATTTTTCTCGTGCAGGAAGGCGTGCTCATCGTTCCCAGTCACATGGGCGAGCGTCCCATCCGCGCCATGCATGGCTATCATCCGCTCGACAAGCACAGCTATGCCTCGCTGCTCACGAACCAGCCGGAGATCCCGGAGGAAATCAACTCGATCCCGGACATCTTCAAATTGATGAAGCGTGACGCTGAACTGGCGAAGGAACAAAACTCAGGCAAAAAAGCCTTTCGGCCGCCGGACGGCGCACCAGCGTATGAACCCCGCTTCGCGAACTTTTGACTTGTTCAAGGCGCGCTCCTACTTCGACGCGCTGGACGGTTTGCGTGCCATTTCCATCCTGATGGTGTTGCTGCATCATGTGCCGCGATTTTCCTCGCCGCACTTTCTAAAGACGCTCCAGGAAAACGGGCGCTACGGCGTGGCATTCTTTTTCGTCATCAGCGGGTTCCTGATCTGCACGCTGCTCCTGCGCGAGGAGGAAAAAGCCGGAAAGATCGACCTGTGGAAATTTTACGGACGCCGCGCGCTGCGGCTGCTGCCCCTGTATTACGCGGCATTGCTGTTGCAGACGGTCATGGTTTTCGGCCTCAAACAATACACGCCGGAAAATCAGGCGCTCTTTGCGCAAAAACTTCCGGCGTATCTGTTTTATTACAGCAACTGGCTGGCCACCGCGACGCAGGGGCCATTTTTTCAATCATGGTCGCTGGCAGTGGAGGAACAATTTTACCTCGCGTTCGGCCTGCTGTTGTTGTTTGCCCGTCGCCGGGTCGTCATCTTCGCGACGCTGGTGGCGTTGTTCATCAAATTTTTTGTGTATGAAACCTTCGGCGCGATTGACGCCAGTTCCACGTTCTGGCGCGTCGTGTTCAGCTACCGGGAACCGATTTTGTTCGGTGTGCTGGCGGCGTTCATGCTGAACCGGGGAGCGTGGTTTGAATTTTTCCAACGCTGGTTGAATTCAATTCTGACGATCACACTTCTGGGCATGGCAACCGTTGTCTGGCTTTGCGTCCATCTCATGCAGCATGAAAGTTTTTGGGACGCACAACTGCTGTATCTGCTGATGACGCTGATCGTGATGGGATTGGTCGTCCGGCCCGCAACCCCGGTCGTTGACAACCGGCTCATGCTGCATGTCGGAAAAATCAGTTATGGCATCTACCTGTTGCACATGTTTGTCATCAGTGCGGTAAAAAAAATACCGGGTGGCGACTCGCCCGCGTTCTGTCTGCTGTTCAGCACAGTCGCGGTCATCCTCGTGGCGTCCGTGGTCTATAAAGGGTTCGAGCAGCCGATCATCGCGTTTTACAAACGGAAACTTTCTCCGCTCCATACAACGGCGGCGCGCCTCCCTGCGGTCAAAGATCAATTACTGAAAGAATCGTCCAGTCCAGGAATGCCGCAAGGTCAGGTTTCAATTTAGCCCAGCGGCACCTTGCCTTCCGCCACGTCGCGGAACGAAATCACTTTTACGTCCGGCTGATCCGCCAGCCATTTGGCGGTTTCGTGCAAGACCCCGATGAACGGTTCATTTGGTTTGCCGCCGTCAAAATACTCCCACCAGTGCGTAACCAATACCGTCAGCCGGCGGCGATAAATGCTTTTTCTCACTTCATCCAGCATGGTGTTGCAAGGCCGCTGGCTGGAAAGCAGGCAGCCTGGGTGTGCCAGCAAGATTGTTCCATTAACGCGCCAATGCGGCCGCCGCAAATATTTTTTCAGCGCGTAGCGCAACCACCATGAGCGCGGCAACCGGCGCAGTTCAAACCAGCCCATGGAAATCACCCGAAAGCGTTCTGCCGCTTCACGCAAGCTGGCTCTGCAAAACCGGTCATAGGGCGCGACGAATGTTTCAGGCTTTTGAAAACCCGCTTCTTGCAGCAGTTGCGTGCCATGTTCCAGCCGATACCCAGTGTCGCCGGGGAAGCCGTCATCAAATTCGAAGAGGGAGTGATGATAGCCGTGCTGCATGATGTGATAACCAGGACGATCCAATAAATAACGGACCAGGTTTGGGTTTTCACCGATGGGAATCAAAGTTTCCGTCCCGCCATTTTTTGCAAAGAGAAATCCTTCCGGCCGGCCATCAGGACGTTTCGCGGATGTGCTCACCATGGGGATGACCGCCAGGTTCACCGGCAGGCCTCGTTCCAAAAACGGAAAATAGAGCCGTTCGAGACATTCCACCGGCGTCAAGGCGTTGGTGTCATCATCCCGCAAAACGACGTAGCGCATCTTTTTTCTCGATGAGTTGGACATAAAGATTTTTCATGCGCGCGGCGAGCGCGGTGTTGTCATATTCAGCCATGACCAGCCTGCTGCCCGCGGCGGCAAAGCGGGCGGCGGTTTCAGGTTTCGACAAGACCATGTCCACCGCCTTCTGGAATGCGGGTGAATCGCCATGATCGAACAACCAGCCATTCTGGCCTTCGCGGATCAACGCCGACGCGCCGGAAGTGCGGCTGGCAATGACCGCCGTTCCGGCCGCCCACGCTTCGAGAATGACGAGGCCGAAGGTTTCGGAAACGGACGGCAACAACACGACACGCGCTTCCTGAAACAGGCCGATGAGCCGGGCGTCGCCGGGCGGCAGTCCGCCGGTGAGCAATACGCGATTCTCCAGGCCGAGCTCACGAATCCTGGCGCGCAGCGCTGCGCCGTATGCTTCGTCCGTGCAGGCGCCGGCGAGCACGAGCAGGGCCTGCGGGCGTCGTTGAAACATCGCGGGCGCCTGCTCGACAAGCCAGCGCTGGTTTTTGATGGCGTCAATCCGTCCGACACAAAGCAGCATTTCGCGGTCGCAGATTTGCGGAAACGCCTCTTGCGCCCACCGGCGGCGGTTTTTGCGGTAAAGCTTCATGGAGACACCATGCGGCTGGACAATGATGCAGTGTTGGGGAAATTTTTCACGCAGCAGCGCGGCTTCCTTTGGATTGCAGGTGAGAATGGCATCGGCCTGCGGCAACAACTGGCGCGAACGCAACAACAGGCCGAAAATCTTCCCCCATTCCCAGCCGCGTTTGGCTTTTTTGAAACTCTCCTTCACTGCGTCCGGCAGGTCGAGAAAACCGCCGTGAATGGTGACAACGAGCGGCACGCGGCGGCAGCGCGCGACGAATGCCGCCACGCCACCGAGCCGCCCGAGTGCGTGCGTGTGGATGACCGAAACTCCCGGCTCACGCCACAGTGCCAACGGAAGATCCAGCGACATGAGATTGCCGCCGACGGCGATCTGCTGCTGCCGTTCCGCCGATGAAAGGCCGAGAACGGGCAGAAAGGAACGGAAGCGTTTGACGGCGCAACCGGTCTGCGCGAGCGGGTCGGCGGCAAAAACATTTTCCATTTGCGGGCAGAAAACAACCGACTCGACGCCACATACGCGCAGGCCGGTGAACAGCCGGTGAATGGCGGTTTCCGTGCCGCCCCATTCGGCGGGATTATATTTGCGCAGGACATGGGCGACGCGCAGTTCGTTTTTCTGGGGAGCGGCACGCGTCTGCATCGCCTCGACGGGAAAGTCCTTGGGCGGCAAGGTTGAGATTTCAGACAACGACGGGTTCATACTGCATCAATTGCTCCTCCCTTTCGGGTGACTCCAGGGCCTCGGTTTCGCGCTGTTTGTGTTTTCGTTTCATCCAGTAAAGGCTCGCGAGCGTGCCGACCATGGCGTGGAACGTCAGATAGATGTGTTCCTGCCGGAAAACCCATTCGGTGAGGCTTTGCAAAAACGCGCCGGTCAGGCCGAAGAAAATCCCAATGCCCAGCCGGTGCATTGCGTCGGGCACACGCGGCCAAAGGAAGCTCACGCCCATTTGAAACCAGCGCAGCCAGACCAGCGCAAACAGCAGCAGGCCGGGCAGGCCGAGTTCGCCAGCGGTCAGCGCGGCGAGGTTGTGCGCGGGCGCGGCGTAGTGAAAGCTCGGTAGCGCCTGTTTGCTCGGCGCGTAGGTAAGGTCATCGTAATCTTCGTAAGGCGTGCCAAGTTGCACGCCGTATTTTTTGCTGACCCAGTAGGACCAGTTGTTCAGGCCGACGCCGAAGAAACGGTCATCCGTGATGACTTTGGCCAGACGAAGAAAATAGCCGCGGCTCTCGAACTTCGTGGTGTCGAGATATTCGGATTCGAGCGTGTCATGCGTGTAACGGTACGCCAGCAGGTTCCAGGATTTGTAAATCAGCCCGATGAGACATAATGAAATCAGCGCGATGGCAATCAATTTTTTTGCCGTAATCCGCCACGAAACACAGCCAACCGTCGCGCCCAGCACAACGAATGCAAAGATCGGGATGCCGGCGCGCGAAATCGTCAGTACGATGCTCACGGTGGCGGCGGCGAGCGCGACGACCGAGAACCAGCGCAGCCATTTGGGCAGCGTCGAAGTCGCGGCAGCAACGAAGACCGGCGCAATCGTGCAGAGATACAGGGAAAAGCTGTTGGGATCATCCAGCGTTCCGGAAACACGATAAAGTCCGCCAAGCAACCGCTGCTTCAAGGCGATGACGCCTTCAAAACAAATCGCGCAACCCAGCGCGAAGACGAGGATGGCCAGTTCGCGTTCACTGCGGACGAACATTGCCGCCGCAAGAAATATCAGAATGCCGCGCAGCATTTTTGACAGTTCAAAAACGCCGTAGATTTTCGGGTCGGAGAAAACGACATTGCCGCAGGCGTAGAGAAAAAACAGCAACATGAGGCCGAGTCCACCCGGCCAGAACCAGCGTGGTTCGCCAGCGCGCGGAAACAGAAATGAGCTGATGAGCACGCTCCACGCAAGAATATCCACAAGTGAAAATTCAAATCCGCGCGTCGTGCCGCGATACCAGTAGTGGCTGTGAAAGTTGACGTCGAGTTTGTAGCTGATGGCCGCCAGCGCGATCATCAGAAAGAATACGGCGTCGCGCGCGCGTAGCGAAAAGCCGGTCGCCACGGCCCCGGCCAGCGTGGCGCCGAAAAAGAGGCAGAAACCGATTAAATCTTTTGCTTCCATGGTTGGCTTCGTTTGCCGATGCCAACGTAAAATCAACCTTGACCGGTTGTTAGTAGGTGAAGACCTCCAAATAATTGGGCGGAGACCCCATACCACGCGGCGGGCGATTCAATTATTTTTTCACCATGGAATCGCAATTGGAACAAATGACCGCCGGCCTCAAAGCTCAGATGAAAACACCGCCACCCGCACCGTTTTCGCTGAAGGCAGCCGCGGTCGCATCAGAACAGGCCGGACGGCGATTGCCGTGGTCGCCAGGCGGACTGCGGCGACATCACGAAATCATCGCGCGAATCTCCCGGATTTTCCGGCAGCGGCGGACGGCGGAATTTCTGCACCGCTTCAATCCGACGCGACAGACGCAGATTCTGGATGTGGGCGGCCTCCCGCGATTCTGGCGGAACGTGCCGATCAAGTCGCCGGTTACGATCATCAATCTCGGCCCGCTCGCACCGCATGAAGCGGATTTTTTGACGGCGAACCAGACCTTCGTGCAGGCCGACGCAACCAAACTGCCCTTTGCCGACAAGTCATTCGACGTGGTTTTCTCAAACAGCGTCATCGAACACGTCGGCTCGTGGGAAAAACAGATCGCCTTCGCACGCGAATGCCAGCGCGTCGGCAAAAGCTGGTGGATTCAGACGCCCGCGCGTGAATTTCCAGTCGAGCCGCACTATGCCGCGCTGTTCCTGCACTGGCTTCCCAAACGCGCGCAAAAAAAATTGCTCCGCCACTTCAGCCTCTGGGGCTGGCTTGCGCGTCCCAGCCCCGACGCGCTGGATGCAAGCCTGGCCGAACTACGGCTGCTCAAGTCAAAGGAATTCAAAAGTCTGTTTCCTGACAGCCAGGTCAAGACCGAACGGTTGTTCGGCCTGCCCAAAAGTTACGTCGCCGTCAAACCACCAACCCTTTGACCGAACATGAGCGATCCACTTGTCAGCATCATCATCCGTTCCTTCAACGAAGCGTGGGCGTTGCGCGAGACGTTGCCCGCGCTTCAAGCGCAGGAATACAAAAAATGGGAACTGATCGTCATTGATTCCGGCTCGACGGACCGTTCGCAGGAATTGATCCGCCGCGCGCAGCCAAGGCATTTTATTCAGATTTCGCCGCACGAATACAATCCCGCCTGGGTGATGAATTACGGGATGCAAGTGGCCCGTTCGGAGTTTGGCATTTTTCTGAACGCCGACGCCACGCCGCAGGGAACGAACTGGCTGCGCCCGCTGGTCGAGGCATTGTTTGATCCGCAGGTTGCCGCCGTGTTCGGGCGGCAAATTCCGCGCCCGGATTGCCGGGCGGTTTTCACCCACGACTACGAACGTTGTTTTGGCGAGAAACGCGAGTCGGCGGACTGGGAACATTTCTTCAGCATGGCGAGCAGCGGCATCCGCAAGGACATCTGGGCCCGGCGCGGTTTTAACTTGCGGCTGCGATATTCGGAGGACGATGAATACACCCGCTGGTGTCGTGCGCAGGGCTGCAAAATCATTTATGTGCCGGAATCCGTCGCCATGCACTCGCACAACTATACGCCGGAACAGGTTTACCAGCGCAGCTTCGGCGAGGCGCGCGCCCTGGCGGCGGTGTGGGCCGGCAAACGGTCGGACTTTGATTTTGTCCGCGCCGTCGCGCTGGGCTGGCTTAACGACGTGCGGCGTGATTTGAGGTTTTGCGCAAGCAAAAACCGCATGCACGAATGGCCGCATGCGCTGCGCATCCGCTGGCAGCAACGCCGCGCGCGGCTGGCCGGCTTCGAGGATGGCTGGAAAAATTACCGCAAAAACGATGAATCTGGCCTCATCCGTCCACCGCTGTGGGCCGAACAAAACTCCGCTGTTTGATCCGTCAGAAAACCATGCCAGGTTCAATCATACTGCCCGCGAAATCCGCCGCCGAATCGGCAACCGTTCGAGCAGCCGCAGTCGCGCGTTTCACGCTTGATGGCAGCGAGGAATTGGAACGCCACCTCACTCAGACTTGTGAAAAGGTTCTGGCAGGAATCCGAGCCATCATTCCGGCGCATAAACTTGAAGCGCTGCTGCTCGGGGGTGGCTACGGACGCGGCCAAGGCGGCGTGCTCAAAACCGAATCCGGCGACCGGCCTTACAACGATCTGGAATTTTACGTCTTCATTCGTGGCAACAACTGGCTGAATGAACGGTTGTTTGGAAAGGGGCTGCACCATCTGGCACACCAACTCACATCCGCAGCCGGAATCGAGATTGAATTCAAAATCATTTCTTCCGCAAAACTACGCCATAGCCCAACGAGCATGTTTTATTACGATCTGGTTGTGCGGCATCACCGGTTGTGGGGCGATGAAAATTTCCCCGCAAACTGCGAACATCATCGTGATGCACGGAATATTCCGTTGTCGGAGGCCACGCGACTGCTGATGAACCGCTGCACCGGGCTGCTCCTGGCGCGGGAGAAACTTGAGCGCGTTTTTTTAACCACAGCTGACACCGATTTCGTCAGCCGCAACCTTGCCAAGGCCCAACTGGCATTCGGGGACGCAGTACTGACCGCGTTCGGCCAATACCATTGGAACTGCTTGAGACGACATGAGCGATTAAGGCGTGTGCCGGCGGCAAGTGCTCCCTGGCTCGACACCTTGCAGCAGCATCATGCCGCGGGCGTGAAATTCAAATTGCACCCGCACCAGACACCCTTGTCGCGAGCCGATCTGCGAACGCAACATGAAAACGTGACCGCCTTCGCACTCAAAGTCTGGCTGTGGTTGGAGAGTTGCCGGCTCGGCATGGATGTCAAATCCGCGCGTGACTACGCACTGAATCCGATGAACAAATATCCGGACAGCAACCCGTGGCGCAACCGTCTGGTGAACGCAAAAATCTTCGGGCCGGCGGCATTTTTGACCAAACACAGTCACCGTCATCCACGCGAAAGAATTTTAAACGCACTGGCACTGTTGCTCTGGGAACCGGCTGCATCGGATTCAGAACGACAGCGTTGGCTATGCGCCGGCCTTCGGCAGCGTCCCAACGCTGATGCGGCTCCGGCTGAAATTTATCAAAAGCTTTGGCGGCAGCTCAATTGAGCGACCATAAAGTTTTAAAGGGAAAAATCGGCAGGAACAACGGAGTTTCTCCCCGGACGGATCCAGCGGTATGAGACCGATATCAAAGTCAGCCTTGCCGCGTTCGAAATTGATTCAAACAGCGGTTGAAGTTAGGTGTCGCGCGCTGACTGATCGGGATGACCTGTTTGAATTCGCGCAGATGAATCTGCGATCTGCCCTCGGAATCCTTGTCCACAAAGTCGAGAAAGGCCAGGTTGACAATGGCCTGCCGGTGGACACGGATGAATTGTTCCGATGGTAATTCAACCGCCCATTGCTTCAGCGGTTTGCGAAACATCAAATGTTGATCCTTGCCCCAGTAGATGTTGGAGTATTCGCCGTCGGCCAGCAACGCCTTCACTTCTGACAGTTTCAGGAGCTGCTGGCGCTGGCCGTCCTTGATGAGGACGGAAGCGGGCTGGGATGGAACCGACGGCGAGCTGGTGGCAGGGGAATGATTTTCGCTCAACGACTCTTGCACACGCTGAATGATCCGGTTTTGCTGGTCGGCTGTCCCCGTTGCTGCATCTGCCAGCCAGCGGACTTCCGTGCCCCCCTGTTTAAGATCATGGATCAGCCCGACAAAAATCTTTGCCGCGGTTTCCACCTGTTGGTCCATTTTTTGCAACTGCTTCTGCCGGCGACCCAGTCGGGCATTGACGGCGGCGAGAATTTCCGGCCACGGTGCCGGTTTGCTGATGAAATCGTCCCCGCCCAGATTCATGCTGCGGCGGATTTGGTCGCGCTCCAGACAGGCACTCAAAAAGATCAGGGGGATTTCTCCCAGCCGGCGGTCCCGCCGCAAAGCCGAAACCACTCCCTGTCCGTCCAATCCGGGCATGTCCAGATCGCATAAGATCAAATCCGGGATCACCGCCGCCGCCGCCAGCAACCCGGCATCCCCATCCGGGGCACTCGTGACTTCGTGACCCTGCCTTCGCAAGCCTTCACTCACAACCCTGCAGACCTGCTGGTCATCGTCAATGATGAGAATCTTTGCCATAAATCAGTTCGCCGATGACTTTATTGCATCATCGATTTTTCATGAAATCAAATATTTTTAAACAGGGGTTGCGGGCCGGCAACACCGGCTCCTGGAAATAATGGTTCAATCTGCATCCAAGCGACTTCGGACAGTTTTGGCGAGCTTGTGTGCTTCGTAAGGCTTGGCGAGAAAGTTGACCCCCTCGTCCAGCGGGAAATCCTTGCCGTCGACATCCGCGCTGTAGCCGCTGGTGTAAATCACCTTTAACCCCGGATTCTTCCGGAGAAGTTTTTCCGCGAGTTCAATGCCATTCATCCCATCCGGCATCACCATGTCCGTCAGCAACAGACTGATTTCCTCGTGATGCAGTTTCCAGACTTCCAGGGCTTCGACGCCCGTCATGGCCTCCACCACTTTATAACCAAGCCGTGACAACGTGGTGCGCACCGATTTGCGCAGCGAAGCGTCATCCTCCACCAGCAGGATCGTTTCGCTGCCGCCCCGCATCCTGGCCGTTGCCCGCAGGGTGGATTTTTTTTCAACGGCTTTGGCCAGGCGCGGAAAATAAATCCGGAACGTGGCGCCCCGACCCGGCTCGCTCAGCACGTTGATCCAGCCCTGATGCTGTTGCACGATGCCGAAAACCGTCGCCAGGCCGAGCCCCGTCCCCTTGCCAACGTCCTTGGTGGTGAAGAAAGGTTCAAAGATGTGCGGCAGGATTTCCGCCGGAATGCCGCCACCGGTGTCGCTCACACTCAAACACGCAAAGGAGCCCGGCCGGGCATGGTCCGTTTGTGAAGCTGCCGGCTCGTCAAGCTCCACCGCCGAGGTCTCGATGATGAGCTGGCCGCCCTTGGGCATGGCGTCGCGCGAATTCACCGTCAGGTTCATCAAAATCTGATCCATCATGCCCGCGTCCGCGTGGACGAACAACGGTTGTGGTGCGTAGATGATCTGCATTTTGATGTCTTCACCAAGAATGCGGTAAAGCATTTTGGTGATGTTCACGACGACATCGTTCAGGTCAAGGTCGCGCAGCTGCAAGGTTTGGCGCCGGCTGAAGAGGAGCAGTTGGCGGGTGAGGTTGGCCGCCCGCTCGGCGGCCTTTTCAATTTCGGCGGCAAAATGCATCTGGGTGGGCGGAACGTCCGGTTCCGTCTGCAGCATGCCCGCCTGCATCTGGATGACGGCCAGAATATTGTTGAAGTCATGCGCCACGCCCCCGGCCAGCTGGCCGAACGCCTCCATTTTTTGCGACTGCCGGAATTGTTCCTCCAGCTTCGCCCGCTCGGAATCCTGCTGGCTGATCTCCACGGCAAAGGAAATATCCGTGGCCAGCCCATCCAGCAATCGCAGCTCGTCGTCATCGAAGAAACGGCTTTCACCCGCATAAAGATTATAAGCACCGATGACCTGGCCGCGCACGATGAGAGGAAAGGAGGCGGACGAGCGGTAGCCCAGCCGCAACGCCTCGGTCCGCCAGCATGCCGTCCTCTGGTCACGCTCGATGTCATTGCAGGTGCTATGATTGCGGGTCTTGATGGCAATGGCGGTCGGGCCGTCGCGGTAGGAACTTTCCTGGATGACGATGTCGATTTTTTCCAGGTAATCGTCAAACTTGCCTGCCTGGGCCACCGGCTTTACCACCCGCAATTTCGGGTCCAGCAATCCGATCCAAGCCATTCGAAAACCGCCTTTTTTCACGGCGATATCGCAAGCGGCATCGAACATCGCCTGGGAATCCGGTTTGCGCACGATGGTCTGATTGATGTCACTCAACACGGCATAGATCCGGTTCAATTTAAGCACGTTCATCTCCGCCAGCTTCCGTTCGGTGATGTTTTCATGGGTCACGACCACGCCGGGTTGCGGACCCGTCAATGGAGTGACCCGCATTTGAAACCAGCGCCGCTCGGCCGGTGAATGGCAGGGATACTCCAGGATGAAACCAGGCTTCGAGCCGGCCAGCACGGCGCGGATTCCATCCATGGCCGCCAGCGCATCGGCGTCGTTGGTCAACCGAATGCTGTTGGCGCAGATCGTCAGATAATTTTCCCCCAGATAACCGCTCGCCAGCGTGCCGGCATTATTGGCAGTGGCGAATTTCACCCATGGCTGGTTGGCCTCGATTATCTTCCCGTCGGCATCCAGCACCACAACGTGGGCCGTGAGGGAGTTGATCACATCATTGATGAACGCGGCGTTTTTGCGCAGGTCCGCCTGGGCCCGTTGCACGTCCTCCACCACGCTCAACAGGGCGAGACGCGATCGCTCATCCTGATCCAACAGCCGGTTCGCGTCTTTCTCGCTCCGGGCCAGTTGTTCAATGTTTTCGCGTAGCTGCTCCTCCGAACGCTCCAACTCCACGTTCTTTTTGGCCAGCTCCACCGCGAGCCGGTGAAGTTCGAGCTGTGCAACCACATGACGACTCAACGTCTGCAATGCCGCAAGCTGTTCCTTTGTCATCTTGCGCGGCTGGCGATCCATGACACAGAGTGCGCCGAGCACGTGGCCTCGGGGATCCACCAACGGAGCACCGGCATAAAAACGGATATGGGGATCTTCCGTCATGAGCGGGCTGTTTATAAAGCGAGCGTCCTGTTCCGCATCCGGCACCTCCATGATCTGGTCCGGTTGCAAAACGGTATGCGCGCAAAAGGCGACCTCGCGCGGTGTCTCGGCAACCTCCACGCCGATCCTGGCCTTGAACCATTGTCGGGCCTCGTCAACCAGCGAGATCACGGCCATGGGCGTCCCACAGATCTGTGCGGCCAGCAATGCCAGGTCGTCAAACACCGCTTCCGGCGGGGTGTCGAGCACGTTGTAACGCCGCAGCGCTTCGAGCCGCCCGGCTTCGTTGAGAGGCAAAGATGTTTTCATGGCGTGGGCGGACGGCCATAGCGCGCCGGCTGTTGCAGTAGGGTCAGCAGTTCATTGACTTCTTGTTTCAAGGCGAGAATGCGATCTTCACGGCCCAGCATGGCTTCATGCCAGCGCTGCAGTTCCTTCAACTGGTTTTGGATTTCCATTTCCGCCCGCTTGCGTTCGGTGATTTCCACGACAATGATGCCGATGCCGCCGGGACTGTTCATTCTTCCGGCAACGGGAAAAATGGATTCAACCCAAAACCGCTGGACCCCAGGTTGCTGCGGTGTTTCACCGGCAAATTCCACATTGGGGAACGATTCGTTCGTGGCGAGCACTTTCTGAAAGAACGGCTCGATCAGCGGCGCAAACCGGGGCAGGACTTCCCGGACTGTCCGGCCAATATGCTCTTCGACCGGAAGTCCGTTCATCTCCGCCAGTGCGGTGTTGAGTTGAACATAGCGCAGCTCGGAGTTCAGCAACGCCAGCCCCACCACGGCGCCGGTGAAGAAAGCGTCGAGTTGTTGTTCGCGCAATGCCACGTCGGCCTCCAGCTTCTTGCGCTCGGTAATGTCGCGAACCGAGGCGATCAAGTAATCGCGCTCCAGCTGGACGTAGTGGATGCTGACCTCCACGGGAAAGGTCGAGCCATCTTTTCGTTTATGCACACCTTCGACGGTCTTGAAACCGGCCTGGCGTATTTCTTCGGTGAGTGGTCGCCACGTCGAAGAATCCACCCCTTTGACTTCGATATCCAGCACGCCCATCGTCAGCATTTCCTGGCGGGTATAGCCCAGCCGCCGGCAGGTGGTTTCGTTGACGTCCAGAAACCGGCCGGTCCTCGGATCAACCACCTCAATCCCGTCGCTGGCCTGGTCAACGAGCGTGCGGAATAATTTCAATTCGAGCTCAGTGTGTTTCCGCTCAGCCCGCAAACGTTTTTGCTCCAAAGCCCGGTGAACAGCCGGCGCCAGACGGCCAATCCGGTCCTTGAGTAAATAATCGGTCGCGCCATGCTTCATGGCTTCCACCGCACTCTCCTCGCCCACGGTGCCGGAAATCAGGATGAACGGAATGTCCAGGCCGCTGCGCTGCAGCAGTTCGACCGCCCGAAGTCCGCTGAACTGGGGCATGGAATAATCGGAAAGGATGATGTCCGGGCATTTTTCAATCTCGGCCAGAAAATCCGGCTCGGTCTGCACCCGCTTCCACTGGGGATCAAAGCCGGCGTGGCGCAATTCCGCCAGCATCAAGTCCGCGTCGTTCTGAACATCTTCGACGAGTAATAGGTTCAATGGTTTGGGCATAAAAAGGAGTGAAAGGCCTTTCACGTTTTTCCGGCATCCAGGATCCCACGCACCCGGTGCGCCAGCGCGGACGGCGTAAATGGTTTTTGCAACAAGGCCACACCGTGTTCCAGCACGCCCTGGTGAACGATGGCGTTCTCGGTGTAAGCGGAGGTGAACAGGATCCGGGTATGTGGATACAAGACCTTTATTTGGCCGGCCAATTCCTTGCCACCCATGTGGGGCATGACCACATCCGTGAATAGTAAATCAATCCGACCGAGGTTGGGTTGCCGGGTCAGTTGCAACGCTTCGAGGCCGTTGGCCACCTCAAAAACGTTATAGCCGAGTCGCCTTAACAGAGTCGCCGCCATCTCACGCAAGGCTGGATCGTCCTCGACCAGCAGAATGGTTTCCGTCCCGCGTGGCAATTGGGTTGATTCAATCCGTCGCGGAGGAATCTCCACCTGTGATTCTGCCTGTGGCAGATAAATTTTAAACGTGGTGCCCCGCCCCGGCTCGCTATACAGACTGATGTGACCGCCACTTTGCTTGATGATGCCGTAACAGGTGGACAACCCCAGACCGGTTCCCTGGCCAACATCCTTGGTGGAATAAAATGGTTCGAACGCACGCGCCTTCACTTCCGGGCTCATGCCGGCACCGGTGTCCGAGACCGCGAGCATCACATAATCTCCGGCCTTCAATTCAACATCCGGAAACTGGCTGAGATACGCCCCGTCCAGCTGAACATTCGCGGTTTCCAAGGTCAGCTTCCCGCCGTTGGGCATGGCGTCAATCGCGTTGATGATCAGGTTCATGATCACCTGTTCGATCTGACCCGCATCCGCTTTGACTGGGTGCAGTCCGGTCGCGGGAACAATTTGCATGTCCACGGCGCTGCCCAGGAGATGATGATACACACCTTCCATGTTCAGAATAATCCGGTTCAGATTGAGGATTTCAGGTTTCAAAAATTGCTTGCGACCATACGCCAGCAATTGTCGCGTCAACGTCGCGGCGCGACCGGCGGCCTTGCTGATTTCAACTGCGTTTTTGCACTTCGAATCGCCCGGAGGCAGGTCTTGGAGCAATAATTCGCTTTGACCGATGATGGCCGTCAGAATGCTGTTGAATTCATGCGCGATGCCGCCAGCCAGTTTGCCGACGGTTTCCATTTTCTGCGATTGAAACAGACGGTCTTCCATGAGCTTGCGCTCGGTGATGTCGCGGCCGATGCCCATGACGCCGATGATTTTTTCGTCCCCGTCCCGCTGGGCGGCGAGGGTCATCTCCATGGTGGCCGGACGGCTCAGGCTGGGATGGCCGCGCAACTCATGAGTCGGGACATGCTCGCCCATCAGGACGCGGCGAAACATCTCCGTGGCCAGCGGCACATCTTCGGGGTGCACCATGGGGACGAACGGTTGGCCAATCCAATCGGCGCGGGAAATCCCGCCGATGGTCCCGGCGGCGGGATTCAACGAAGTGAACGTGCCGTCCGGCGCAATGGTGAAGATCGCGTCGCGGGCATTCTCAACGAGGCTGCGATAGCGCTCCTGGGACTGGCGCACCAGATTCTCCGCCTGCTTGTGCTCCGTAATGTCCTCGCCGATGCTCGCCACGCCGATGATCTCCCCGGAAGCCGAGCGAAGCAGCGAATTGTTCCAGCGGATGAGCCGCCGCGCGCCGGAACGGGTGACAATCTGGTTTTCGTGATGCCAGGCCGCCGGATCGTTGGCAAGCAATGCCGAGAAAACATTCCGCACCCCGTCAACAATCTCCGGCGGCAGAAAGGTTTCGAACCAGTCCCGGCCCGCCACCTCCTCGCGCCGCCAGCCCGTCAGCTGCAACAGGTAATCGTTGCAATAGGTGATCCGCGCCTCCTGGTCGAGCATCACCGAAACCAGTTCCAGATTGCGCAGCATGTCGCTGAAACGGCGCTCGCTCTCCCGTAATACCTCTGCCGCACGCTGCCGCTCCGTGATGTCACGCTGGATGGCTACAAAATGTGTCGTTTTTCCGGCGGCATTCCGCAGCGGGGCGATTTGCGATTCCGAGAAATACTCCCTGCCGTCCTTGCGATAATTGAAGGTTTGCCCCTCAAACGCTTCACCCGATTCAAGGTTTTGCCGGAGCCGGGCCAAAACGGTTCTGTCCGTGCGCGGCCCCTGCAAAATCCGGGGTGTTTTTCCGATGACCTCCGCCGCCGGGTAACCGGTCATCTGCGTGAAGGCGGGATTGACGAAGATGATTCTCGGCCCCGGCAGGTCGAGTTCCGCGTCGGTGATGATGATGGATTCCCGGGCCTGCTCCACGGCGGAGCCCAGGAAGCGCAGCGACTCTTCGTTTTTTTTACGCTCAATGATCTGTGCTCGAAGCACGGAATTCAGCGTGCTCGCCCCAAGCACCACCAGTTGCAGCAACGCCAGCAGGCTCAGGATGCGGAGCTTGGCGTTGTTGATGGTGGCGACAAACTCGTGCGCGTCGAAATCCACACCCATCACGCCTTCCACCCGGCCCGACGGATCGTGCAGCGGCACAAACGCGCTGACCCAGGTACCCCAGCGGTCCGTCACCGGAGCGAAGTCAAAATTCGCCTCGCCGCGAAACGCACGCTCCAGTCCCGCATCCGCCACGGAATAAACCTCGCCCACGGGCGTGCGCTGCTCGCGTTCTTCGTCATACCGGCCGTTGCGGTTGTAGTCGGTCTCCGAATCAACGATGAAAATATTTTTCCCGTCGGGCAGTTTGCGGAGCGTGTAAATGTCGCTGACGTCCGGGTTCAGTTTCTCCCAGTTTATTTCCGTTTCGATCAGGCTCAGGTAAAGCGGATCATTGGCCGCAACATCATCAGGAAGTTTCCAGTGCCCGCGCTTCTCCAGTTCACTGCCATACAAGCGCGCGAAGTCCTGGGTGAGGTTCTGGATGCGATCCCGCTCACGCCGGCCGGCCTGTTCGGTCAGGCGCCAGCCCAGACCGAGCAGCAACAACGCAAACAGCCAGGCCAGCCAAGGCATCCGGGCGGGCGGCACCTTTCTGAGCCAGGCATACTGGAGGCCAAAAGCCACGAAGCAAACTCCGGCAAAGACAACGAACAGGGTGTGATCTGTGATCCAAGTTTGCATGATACGTCCCGGCTAACAATTCAGCCCGCCGATTTTCCATCCAATATTTCGCGCACTTTCCGCGCCAGGGTTGCCGGCGCATACGGTTTGGACAGGAATTCCACTCCGGCTTCCAGCACGCCGTGGTGCGCAATGGCGTCATCCGTATAACCCGAAGTGAAAAGGATTTTGAGATCGGGATACGTCGTCGTGAGCCATTCCGCCATCACTTTGCCACCCATCAGCGGCATCACGACGTCGCTCACCACCAGCCGGATGGGCGCCCCCTTGTGGGCCTGCGCCACATGCAACGCTTCCTGGCCGTTCGACGCAGACAGCACTTCGTAACCCTGGGCCTTCAGGAAGCCGGTTGCCAGATGCCGCACGGACGGTTCGTCTTCCACCACCAGCAGCGTCTCCGCTCCCCGGGGAACCGGGCCAGCGCGTATGAATTTGGTATCACTGTCGAGCGGTTGATCCACGCGCGGCAGATAAATCTTAAAGGTCGCGCCCTGCCCCACCTCGCTGTAAAGGTCGATGTGACCGCCCGAATGCCGGACGATGGTCTGACACGTCGCCAGCCCCAGTCCCGTGCCCTTGCCCTTGGATTTGGTGGTAAAAAAAGCCTCGAACAGATGCGCTTTGACTTCTTCCGTGATGCCGGTTCCCGTGTCGCTGACGCTCAACAAAACATAGTTGCCGGGCGTTACGCCGGGATGCTGACGAGTGTAATCCTCCTCAAGCATGACATTCTGGGTGGCGATGGTGAGTTTGCCGCCGTGGGGCATGGCATCGCGCGCATTGACGACCAGGTTCATAAGCACCTGCCCCATGTAGCCGGGATCGGCCTTGACGCGGCCGAGTTGTGTTCCGGGGATGACGGTCATTTCGATGTGCTCATCAATCAGCCGCCCCAGCATCTTGTTCAGGTCGGCCACCACTTCATTGAGATCCAGCACGACGGGTTGCACAATTTCCTTGCGGCTGAAGACGAGCAGTTGCCGCGTCAAGCCGACCGCGCGCTCCGAGGCGTGCCGGATCTCGCCGGCATAATCTTGCAGCGGACTATCCGGCCCGAGGTCGGCGGCGATCAAATCGGTGTAGCCCATGATGATCCCGAGGATGTTGTTGAAGTCATGGGCGACGCCGCCGGCGAGTTTGCCGATCACCTCCATTTTTTGCGCTTCGATCAGCTGCGCCTCGACGCTTTTGCGTCGGGCGCGCTCGGCGACCTCGTTCAGGGCACGACGCACGGCCACACCCAGGCGGGTCAGCCGGTCCTTGAGCAGATAATCTGCGGCACCGCAATGCATCGCTTCCACGGCGATCTCTTCGCCCACGGTTCCTGAAACGAGGATGAACGGAATATCCATGCCGCTGTTGCGCAGAAGTTCCGCCGCCCGCAGGCCGCTGAACTGCGGCATCGAATAATCGGAAAGGATCAGGTCCGGATGTCTTTCCAACTCGGCCAGAAAATCCGGCTCCGTTTGCACCCGCTTCCACTTGGGATCAAACCCGGCGTGACGCAACTCGATCAGCAGCAATTCCGCGTCTTCCTGCGAATCTTCGACAATTAAAATGTTAATCGCGATGCTCATAACTTTACCTGACTACGTTTTTGGCGGTTGATTGTGCAGCAGCCAATACATTCCCAATTCCTGCACGGCGGCGGCGAAGTTCTCGAAATTCACGGGCTTGACGACGTAACTGTTGACGCCCAAATGATAACTTTCGACCACATCCTTTTGCTCCTTCGATGAAGTCAGAATGACGACCGGAATCGTCTTGGTGCGCGGATCACTCTTGATTCGCTTCAAAACTTCCATCCCGTCAACCTTCGGAAGTTTCAAGTCCAGTAGAATCAACTTCGGCGGATTCTCAAAGGTGCGTCCGGCGAACGCGCCCTGGCAAAAGATGAATTCCAATGCCTCCGCGCCGTCGCGGACGGCTTGAATGCGATTTGTCAGATTAGCCTTGCGCAGCGAGCGCAATGTCATGTCCAGGTCATCCTGATTGTCCTCAACGAGCAGGATTTCAATTTCACTGGTTGCGTTCATAAGTTGGTTTCTATTTTTAGGTCAGCCCCGGTTGTCGGATTTCAATTTTTTCATGGTTTGTTTTCTCCCTCCAGTGTGAAATAAAAAGTCGCGCCTCCGTTCAATTTTGCGTCCGCCCAGACGCGACCGCCGTGGCGGTGAACAATCCGTTGCACAATCGCCAGTCCGACGCCCGTGCCTTCAAATTCGTCCGCACGGTGCAGCCGCTGGAACACGGAAAACAATTTATGCGCATATTGCATGTCGAAGCCGGTTCCATTATCGGACACGGAATAAATCTGCCCGCCGTTTTTATGCTCGCAGCCAATTTGAATGACCGCCGGATCGCGCCCGCGGGTGTATTTGATCGCGTTGGAAATCAGATTGACCCAGACCTGTTTGAGCAGAACGGGATCGCCCTGACATTCCGGCAGAAGCCCGACGTGCAGTTCAATCGGACGGCCTTCGCGCTGAGGCTCCAGTTCATCGAGGGCCGACCGCACGAGCTGGTCCGAGTCCACGGCCTGCCGGCTCATGGATTGGCGACCCAACCGGGAGAACGCCAGCAGATCGTCGATCAATTCACCCATCCGCTGACCACCGTTGTGAATCCGGCCCAGATACCGCCGGCCATCCTCGGGCAATGACGGGCCGTATTCTTCCAGGACGATTTTCGCGAATCCGTTCACGGCGCGCAGCGGTGCGCGCAGATCGTGTGAGACGGAATAGCTGAACGCCTCGAGATCCTTGTTGGCGGCCTCGAGTTGGGCGGTGCGTTCGGCGACACGCTGCTCCAATCCGGCATTGAGCTGACGAATATTTTCCTCCGCCTGCTTGAGCGTCTCCACGTCCGTGTTCGTGCCGAACCATTGCACCACCTGCCCGGCGGAATCTTTCAACGGTTGTCCGCGCGTCAGAAAAGCGCGGAACCGCCCGTCCGCCCCGCGCAGGGGAAATTCCATTTCGAACGGCTGACCGGCGGCAATCGCACCGGTCCAGTTCTCCATGACTTTCGGAAGCACCTTGGGATCGTGCACGCTTTGCCAGCCCCAGCCCTCCATTTGTTCCGGCGTCGTGCCGGTGTATTCATACCAGCGCTGGTTATACCAGAAAATGAACCCGTCAGCCCTGGCGATCCAGGCGAGTTGCGACATGGAATTGGCCATCGTCCGGAACCGCCCCTCGCTTTCCTTCACCGCCAGTTCCAGCTGCTTGTGTTCGGTGATGTCCGTGATGACCACCACCACGAAGGAGATGACGCCATCCGCCAGGGTCGGCTCGTATTTGACCGCATAGAAACGATCCCCTTCCGGCCTTGACTGGTGTAATTCATAGGCCACGCGTTCTCCGGCAAATGCCTGGTCCAAGCGGGGGCGGATCTGGTCTTCGTATAACGGCCCCAGCACATCGGCGAGGCGCTGGCCGACAATCTCCGGCGATGGTGGCAGTCGGAGGATTTCAATATAGGTGGAATTGGCAAAAGTATAACGCCGCTCGCGATTAACCATGACCAACCCGACGCGTGCATTGTCGGTCACACTTCCCAGTCGTTCCACACTTTCGCGTAAAGCCTCCTCCGCCTGCTTGCGCCAGGTGATGTCCACCACGGTGGTCAGCTCCTCCGTCCGCCCGTCGGCAAACTTCCGGCGTTGCAGGGAAAACAAGACCCAGACAACCGTTCCATCCAGTCGGAGATAGCGTTTTTCAAATGAGAATTCATTCAGCTTGCCGGTTTCAAGCTGGCGATACAGATCGTCTTGACGCGCGCTTTCATCCGGATCACGCAGGCGCAAGTAGATCCCCGGTATTTGATCCTGTTCGCGCGTCAGGCCACAGATGCGCAGATGGGTGTCATTGATGATGCGCGTGGATTGGCCATCGGACTGCTTGGTGACCAGGGTTATCCCGACCGGAACAGTATCGAAGATCAACTTGAAGCGTTCCCGCTCCAGCGCAATTTTTGCCTCCGCCCGCTTGCGCTCAGTGATGTCGCGCGCCACCTTGGACACGCCGATGACTTTGCCGGCCGTATTCTTGATCGGCGACTCCGTCACCGATACATCAATCCGCCGTCCGTCCCTGGTCAGCCGAAGCGTCTCAAAAGACTTCACGCTTTCACCGCACCTGATTCGCGCGAGAATCCGCTCCTCTTCATCCTGCCGGTCCGGCGGGATGAGCACGGTGATCGAGCGTCCGATCATCTCGTCTGCGGAACAGCCGAAAATATTTTCCGCGCCCTGGTTCCAACTCGTGATGAGGCCGCTCAAATCTTTGCCGATGATCGCGTCGTCCGAGGAGGACACGATGGCCGCCAACCGGGCAGACGCCAGTTCCGCCCGTTTGCGATCGGTGATGTCCGTGTTGTAAATGCGCAATCGCCCGGTTTCCGGAATGTAATTGATGGACTGGGCAAAAATGATTTCGCCCGCCGCCACCTCGCGGCGCACTGTGCCCAACTTTCCGCCGATCAGAATCCTTTCCGCGTCCGCCAGTCCGGTCAGCAACGGATGCTGCATCCCCAGTCTTTTCAAATCCGGCAGCAGCCGATGCGCCGCCGGATTGGCGTAACGAACGACACCGCCGGCAAGATTAAGCTCGAGAATGGGGTTGGGATCGCGTTGCGGAAAGGATGCCAGCCACACCGCCTCTTCCTGGGCTTTTCTCCGGTCGGTGATGTCACGCGTGACACCCAGCAACGATTGAATTTCGCCGCTCGCATCGCGCAGCGGCGTGGCATGCGTGTCGAGCCAGCGGCGGCCCCCGTTCAGGCCGGCGATTTCAAATTCCAAACTGCCACTTTCGCCGGCCATGACCCGACGGTGCAGGTCGTGGAACATCGCGCGGTGTTCCGGCAGGATGAATTCCAGCAGTGGTTTCTGCTGCACCTCGGTCAGCGAACCGGCCTCCAGCATTTCCAACCCGGCCAGATTCATCTCCAACAGATTACCTTCGCGGGAAACCACCTTCACACATTCCGGCTCGGTTTCGATGATCGCCCGCAGCCGGTTTTCACTGTGGCGCAACGCCTCCTCGGTTTTTTTCCGTTCGGTGATGTCGGCGCGGATGGCTACGTATTGGTGTGGCCGGCCGTCTTCGCCAAGAAACGGAACGATCGTCGTTTCCACCCAGTAGAAGGATCCGTCCTTCGCCTGGTTTTTGATTTCACCATGCCAGACCTTTCCGTGCGCGATGGTGGTCCACAGGTCGCGGATGAATTCCTTCGGGTGATGGCCGGAGTTGATGAGGCGATGATCCTGCCCCAGCAATTCCTCACGCGGATATTTTGAGATCGAACAGAACTTGTCGTTGACGTAGGTGATCTTTCCCTGCGGATCAGTGATGGCGACGATGGCGTGTTCGTCCAGCGCAGTCTTTAGATCGTTGATTTCCTTGAAGGAGGATTTCAACCGTTCCTCGGTTCGTTGACGCTCATTGATTTCCGTCTGTAATTCCCTTGTCTTTTGCAACAGCTCCGCCGTGCGCTCTTGAACCCGAAGCTCCAGTTCACCATAGGCCTTTCTCAAGGCGTCAGGACTGGGTAGGGCCAGTGCCTGCGGAATCAGTTTGACCAGCAGAACTGCGGTTGTTACCGACGCCAGCGCGGTAACAGCCTTGGTGCAGCCGGCGAGCCAGTAATCCGCATGCCAGATGTTCCAGATTTCCATCAGGTGCGTCATGCCGCAGGCCAGGATGAACACGGCAAAGCAGACAAACATCCAGTTAAATTTCAAATCCTTCCGCTTCCGCACAAAATAGACCAGCGTGACGGGAATGGAGTAATACGCCACCACGATGAACGCGTCGGAGATGGCGTGCAGACCGATCAGGCTTTGCGTCCAAAGATAGCAACTGCCGTGTGGCATGAACGGTCCGGGACTGCAAATAAGGTCAGACATGTTCATGAATGGAAAAGGGCCGGGCGTTGCGCTTTCGGCCACGGGCAAAATGACCAGCCAAGGTTGATGGGGATGATTCCTGCCAGCGCGCCGGTGCCGGCCTCAAGGGTGTGTTTTTCCACGACGCCTTTGATGTCGTCAAAATCTTTGGATTCGAATCCTGATTTACAACCTGCCTGCATAAACAATCTGGGCTACGGTCCGATTTCCGGAACACACCACTGCTACGTGCCACCAGCAGACAAAACACCTATGTCTTTCCACGTCTTGATGTCTCGCGATCCTGCCGGCGGAATAATGCCCACTCGAGATTCAATTGCGGCGTGACCAAGCTCAGCCGCTGAAGATCCACCGGCTTGATAATATATTGCTCGGCACCCAGCCGCCGACATTCCGCGATCACGTTGAGGTCGTGGGAAACTGTGAGGATCGCGACGGGTATTTGCGCGGTCCGTTTGTCGGCCTTGATGTGGCGCAGCACCTCCAATCCGCTTACTTTGGGCAGATCTAAATCCAACAGGATGAGCCGGGGTTTTTCCGTGATCGGGCAGGCGGAATAGCGCCCGCGGCAAAAAAGATAATCCAATGCCGTCGCGCCATCACGAACCACATGCACCCCATTAGCGAAACGTGCCCGCTTGAACGCATGCAGGGTCAGTTCCACATCATCCGGATTGTCCTCGACCAAAAGAACGTCAACGAGGTTCCGGTCGCGGTGATTGTCGGCGCCTCGAGCGACGCCAGGTTTTCCAATGTGCACTTCCTCGGGAAACAGGGCGGAAACGGAAATCTCCAGGGCGCTGGCGAGCTTGGCAATGCTCTGCAGAGACACGTTGCGGGCACCGCGCTCGACGTCCGAAACATAGGTGCGATGCAAGTCCGCGCGTTCGGCCAAATCTTCCTGCGAGATGCCCAGCTGGGTTCTCCGGTCTCGGACCACCGTTCCGAATTTTTTCTTGAGATCAATTTTTGCCACGGTCGTGAAAATAAACGCTGCTTAGCCGCCACCACAATTCCATTTGTTGAGATAACGCTAATTAAATCGCACAGGCAACACAACAGACGATAGGTGACATCCGCGGATTACAAATTTGGTCCGCAGCACATGCTTGCCAGCTGGCGTCGGCAGCAAGACAAAACGAGTTTCCCGCCCCTCAAACAATCCGAAGCAGTCTTCAGCGGGCCGGCGTCTTGAAGCGATGCCAAAACCAAACCGCAACCACCCTGCAACAACAAGCGTCAACAGGGGGGAGGCAGGACCCATCTCGCCGAAATGAGCGGACCGCACATTGAAACGAGTGGTGCTGGTTTTGGCTGGATTGGTGATGGATCGTGCCCGTTCCAATCAGCGGGAGGGCTGGTGGAAAAAGCATTGGTCGCCGAAATTGGATTGCACCGTCTGGAGGTCGGTGCCATCCGTAATCCCGTCATTATTGAAGTCAAACACGCTGGGCAGGCCCCAATAATCGAGCACGCCTTTGGCGTCTGCTTCGTTGACCTCCTTGTCCAGATTGCCGTCACCGGAACAAGCCGGTTCGGAATCCAATATCCCGTCCATCACTGCCATTAATTTTTTCAGGTTGAGTCGCTCCCGCGGATCGAGCCGGCGGTTGTTGAGCAGATTATAGGGCGAATTATCCAGCCCGACAGGATTTATGGAAGTGGGTTTCAAGTCGTAAAACTCGTAGGGATTCAGGTCCGCATCGCAGGAAGCGAGTTCGGATTTGACCAGTTTGTAACGGTCGTTGCGAACGGTCCAGACCGCATTAGGTTGAATGGTCAGGTTGGTATAGACGTAGGCCCGCACATCGCAGCAGTTGCTATAGACCACGGAGGCACCGGGACCGAACCATTCACCGCCGGATTCCTCGCACACCGATTGGTTGTCAAACAGGATGTCATTGCCGATTTTCTGGCCGGCGATGGTGAAGACCGAGGGCCACGTCTGGGCGAGCGGCGGTTTCCCGCTGCCCAACTCGGAGTAATTATACTGGCGGCTGGAACGTTTGTTGGGATTGGTCAGATATCCGAGCGTGGGCACGCTGTCCAGAATGTGCGACGCGGGCACGATCTTGCGGACATTCAATCCGGCGATTTCGCCAAACAACTCAAACAAGTCCACGGCGTTGACCATGGCGGTGACGGTGCGGCCGGGTTTGCGGACCATGGGACCCGCGACAATCATCGGCGCCGCGACACCGGTCTGATAGGGCGAAGCTTTCGCGCGCAACGGATTGTAAGGAGGGTTCACGCTCTCGTAATAAGTCCCGTTGTCGCCGCAGATGATGACCATCGTATCCGTGGCTTCCGGGTTGTATTGCAATTCTCCCGACTCCAGGCGCCGGGCCAGACCGGCGCCAACCAGCAGACGGCCGATCTCCTGATCCAGGGCATACAACATCAGATCGCTGATGATTTTGATTTGCGCTTCGTTGGTGTTTCCCTCGGCCAGGTTGGTCGGCCACGTGAAATTCGGAGGATACAACCACGTCGGCGGTTGCTGATAGGGCGTGTGGATGGAACTGTAACTGGCCGTGCACATCCAAGGCTTGCCGCTGAGACGTTGCTGCTGAATCCACGCGATGGAATCGTCGGTCTGGGCCGTCACCATGTATTTACGAGTGAGTGTTTGGGCCACATTGGTGCCATCGTTGATGGTCCTGGGCCAGGCATAATAGCCGTTATTGATCGTGAAATCGGGGATGATCGTTGCTTCCGCAAGGTTGGCGGCGAATCCGCCGTTCGCATTCAGCGCGGGGATGCCGCCCGCTTGGACACATTCTTGTCCCGTGTAACCTTGGCCGTGGGCGTCGTCGCAATAGGCGTTGGCTTGAGCGTCTTGAAACCAGCACACGCCCTTCGTCGGTCCAACGGGAAAGCCGCAGGGATACAGCGCCGTGTTCGTGGTCTGGTTCCCGAGTGTGGGGTCAATGTAGGGAGGACCGCCGACGAGACAGCCGTTGTAATAATTCCAGCCGAGCGCAGCGGGAGCGCCGTATCCGGCGGGGTTGTTGTCCGGTCCGCCGAGATGATATTTGCCGATCAGCGCGCTGGCATATCCCGCATTCGCCAGAACACGCGGCGTGGTCACTTCGTAAGGCGAGACCTGGGTGGACGGCAGATTATAACTGAGAATGGCGGCCCTGACTCCAGTGCGCAGCGGGTAACGGCCCGTAAAAAAACAAGCCCGGGTCGGCGAACATTCCGGCATCATCCAGGCGTTGTTGAACGAAACGCCCTGCTGTGCGATGGCATCCAAAACCGGCGTGATCTTGGGTGCCTGCGGATTGAAAGAGTTCAACTGATCAATCCCGACATCATCCATGATGATGAAAAGGATGTTCGGAGGTTGCGAATGCTTCGAAGCATGCGCCGGCAATTCTCGGGCGTGCAACGGCATCATTTCCGGCAGCAGGAGTTGTGAACCGATGACGAACACGGCCGTCAGCCACGATGGGTTAAGGTTGGGAATCGGATTCATGCGTTAAAGGGTCGATTTCGCTTGGGCTTCGCGTTCTTTCACGTGGTCTGGACTGATACCGCCCCACACCGGGATGGTCCTTGGGACTGGTTGATCCATGGTTAAGTTGTTTCTGATGACGGGACTTTCACCGAATGAGTTGGCGCCGTCACCCACAATGCAGCCAGCGTAGGGAAAATTGCATTAAACGCGGCTTTCAGGCTGCCAAGGAGGCACCGTGGCTTGGCTGCGCGATTTGCGGACGTAAAAATCAGCCCTCAATTTGTGATTTGCATTCCATTTTTGTTGCTGACTCTGGGAGAATATGGCGGGACGTTTAAGAAGCCGGCTGAATGAAAGCCGGGCACAGGTCTTGAAGACACAAAACGGAACGGATTGGGCTTGGGGGGTGCGATTTCAACATCAAAGATGACTGGCGGAACTATCTCGTTCACCGGAATGGAAACAGGTTTCGGCGCAGCCGCCGGATCCATTTCATCGAATTGACCGGGGAATAGGTTGTTCAAAAAATGCCGCACCCTGGCCACAGCATGTCTTAGGGATGCCTGCTTGCGGCGGAAGGTTAACAACACCTGCGCAAGCAGCTCGCGGCCGGCCCGGACAAGTGCGATCACAAGCGGCCGAACGGCCGCCGGCAACACAGGAATGATTTTCTCGATCGGAACACCCCGCTCCAACTGCAATACGCGAGCCATGGTCGCTTGGGCTCGCGTTCGCTCCTGGCGGGCCCTCTGGACGGCTCTGCCCTTGATTTGAGCGTGGTTGGCAGTTTCGCCAATAACTCCACCCGACGGGAGTTCAAGAAACTGAAAGTGCCGGTCGAGTTGGATGGACATTTCAGCCCAGGCCATCAACTCATTGCGCAACGACTGAATCAAATGGGGCAATTCCTGATGCATGATCTTTTGCGTTGAAGTGATTCCACCACCTGCTCCATGAGTTGGTGGTTTTCCCGGGTCAGTTCGTTGACCAGCGGCTGATAATTCTCCGGTATCAAGGGGATCAGGATTTCAACCGGAACAACTGCGTTAAGGTTCAGCAGCACGGCCAGATTCTGACAGGCTTGGTTGCGTTCGCGGCGGGCGCGCTGGATCGCTTCACCCTGAATTTGAACCTCACGCGAAAAGGCGTGGACTTCACTTTCGGACGGGTCGGCGACCGATTGGTGGTGACGGTCAAGCCGGACAAGCATTTCAACGTATTGCTGGAATTCATCTCGCAGCGACTGGACTAGATTGTTTAATTCCTGGTTCATAGTTTGAGTCTCCCCAATTGGCAGGATGCCGAGGTTGCAACGAATGGTTTAATTGGTCGTTCATGGCGTTTGTGATTCGGCTTGCAGCCGAAAAAACCGGACAGGCAGCCCTGTGACGGGCATCGTAAAATTCAACGCCGAATTCGTCCCGTGCAAGACGGGCACCCAGTGCTGCAAGTCAGCCGAGGATTCGAGGACCCATTGGTCGGGGACCGCGCCGGCAGCAGTGACGGAAACCGAAGTGGCGGCTCCAGCTTCGCGCGCGACTTGAATCTCAAGCGCGACCTGGTCCGGTGCGGTGCAGGCGGTGATCTGCGACGGATGGCTTTCCGTGTTTGAATTGCTGTCGAGGGAGGTCGCAAAAAAATAATAAGTTTCACCCGCCTGCAGACCCGAAATGACGACATTTGTCACCGTTCCTACCGTGATGACATCCGTGTTGGACCCGGAGGCGGCCCAGTAATAAATCTTGTAACCGGTCACCGCGGGGCTGGGGCTGGAAACCCCGGCAAGGGTCACGGACTGGGTGGCGAAACTGGAGGACGCGGCGGAGCAGACTCCAGCCAGCAGCAGGCTGAAAGCGAAACGGCGAATTTCTTTTATGATATGATTGACTTGTTCCACGGTCATGCCTGCGTTTAGCAGCGACCGCGCCAATCAAATAAACCCATGTTTGCAACGGTTTTGAGATTCACCTGATTTCTCCGGGCAAATATTGCCGGGACAAAACCGTTCGGGTGGAGAAAATTGCCGGGTTGACTTCTGAAGAAACAAGGAATCATCCGCCTCTCATCCGGGCCAAGATTTGCGATTTCGCTTTTCATCACTTGATTGGGAAATGATTCCGCGGGCGACACGTCAGGATACTGCGATTGGTTTAGCGCGTGTTGATGGACAACATTTTGAGACTGGGTTCGCCGGCCACCGCCACCAGGGCATAATCGGCGCCGATTTCGTAACAGGAAACCGGCAACTTTTCGCCGGCGGGATGACCGGGGCTCTTGACCGATACGACGTTGATCATTTCACCCACGGTCAGCGTCTCACCATTCAAGATGATGAGGGATTCGTTCCCGCTAACACTCACCCCCTGGATGGCGAGCCGGGAATCTCCCTGGGTAATTGAGTGTGCCACCGCATCCGGCCAGTGGCCTGAAAGATATTGGCCCGCCATTTTCTGGGCCTGCAGGACATCACCTGGCTCGAGTCGGGTCACCAGCTGGTCCAAATCCGGCTCGAAGGAACGATCATATTTGGCGGCAAGCTTAAGCCAGGCGTAGGCGCAAACGAGATTGGTGTGGACGCCAATCCCCTTTTGCAGCGCGTTCGCGAGCTCAGCACAGGCTTGAGGATGCCGGTTGGTGGCGGCGCAAAATAAATAGCCGAGACCCTCCGAAAGATCCAACACCCGCTCCCGCCCGCTCTCACCCTGCCCCCGAAGCAGCAACAGCTCGCCGACGGCAAAGGCAGCGCTTGCGTTGCCGGTTTTGGCCGCCTGACGATAAGCCCATAACGCTTCGGTCATCTTGCCCTGGCTGCGAAAGTTTTCTCCTTGCACCATGAAAGAGTCCGAGCCCCGTGCGTCGCTGGTGGAGATCAGTGTTGCCACCAACGCGATCAGGCCGAAAAACTGGCAGGCTGTTGGATGCTTCTTCATCTGGCGAGCTGGGTTGGAAAGAGCGTGGCCAGGGTGGCCCATTCCGTGGACTTTTCCGGCCGGCACATCGTTTCGGGGGCGAGCAATCCGCCTGAATTCAGGCTGGCGATGATTTTCACGGGGTAAGGCCCGGCGATCTTGTGCTTGTAAAGCAGATAATAGGTGCCGGCCGCGGGCTCGGCGGTTTCCGCAGATGCCACCGGTGCCTTGAAGGAGCCATTGGCCCGTTGCTTTGAGGTATAAAATGCCGTCCCGGCAATGAGGGTTACCAGGAGAACCAGCGCTGTGCCGATGCTCACGAATGCCAGGGCATGCGATGCCTTTTTTTTCAACGGCAAGGGATTGATAAAGGCGTTGGCATCTTTGACCAGCCGGGATGCGTCGTTTTCACTGATCTGGGTGCGAATGGCAAAGCAATGCACCGAATCCCCGGGTTTGCCATACTCAAGAACATCGGCCGCCAGCGACCGCCAGCAATACCGCCAGGGAAGGTCGCAGATGTCACCATTGATTTGGGGAAGCACCTCGCCCGGAGTGGAGAGCAAAGTGTAGAGCCAACAGATATCCCCGGCATGAACATAGACCCGTCCCTGCACCACCTCGTCGTGAATGACACTCGAACAGGTCTCATCCATGTTCAACTTTGAATGGAAACTGTGCAGGTTGTCGAGGTTCTCGTCTGCCGCCAGTTCAAACTGGCTCGTGCCGCCATTGGTGAAGTAGCAAAACACCCGGAGCTTGTTCTCGATTTGCTCCGTGAAGAAAGCCCCTACAAACTTCGGATTGATCTCAATCCCAGCTGCTCTTGCCTGTGCTTTCATGTCGCTTTCAAGGATTTAATTGGCGGTGATTTCTTTCCAGCTAAAAGGGACGTAGCCGATGCCGGGCCCATTTCGTTTCAGGCTTTCGTCATAATGAAAATTGGCGTGACCGTTCATCTTGGCGCTCAGGGCGACCAATGCGCCGACAAAGTCATAAGTGTTGTTGCCGCCGCCACCAAAGGAAAAGGCGGACTGGGGCGCATAGATGGTTCCGGTATAGCCGGCATTGCCGCCGAAATTGATGCTCGTCAAAGTGGGCAGGCCGTATATCCCCAGAACGCCTGCGTTTTGAGTCTGGTTGTTGATCGTCGCATTGCCAGACAAACTGATGGACGACCCGTCCACATAGAAGATGACCCGGCTGGCGGTGGCACCGATGGTGATCGCCTCATTACCGCTGAGACTGATGGTGCCTTGCACATAGATGGTCACGTTTGGAGCATTGACGGTTAAATTGTCATTTATTCCCATCGAATAATAATTCCCACTGTTCGTGATGACTCCGCTACTGGGAACAGTCGGCCAGCCGCTCGCGCCGCCTGGCAAGATCACCGGCGGAAACACCATGTTCATGTCATCGGCGACAAAGCCGGGTTGGATGCCCGATCCGCTTTGGGGCAGCGGTCCCACATAGCCGTTGTTCCCCACAGTGGCCGTGCCGCCGGGACCGGTATCCAGATGGCCGTAGATGTTGGCCTGCCCCACTGAAATGGCACCGACTAGCGAAGAATCTGTCATCACGTTTCCGTTGGCCCGGGCTTTGGTGATGTTGTAGGTGCCGAAGCCGAGGGCGGCATTCCAGGCACTGGCGTTGGTGAGCGTGGAATCAAAGCTGTCCACTAGCACGTTGTTGCCGTTCAAATCAATGTTGGTCACGGTCGTGATGGCGCCGGGAAAGAGCGCCGAATAGACCGCCTGCACCATGACCTTGCGGCGGATGGGAACGGCGGCTGGGGACGGAAGACCGGCAGCCGCCAGCATAAATGGCGACCGGGAAGCGCTCAAAGTGTAACCGACCAGTCCAGCCGAGGTGATCAACGGGCTGCTGGGATTGGAGTTGTCGATCGTGACATCGTAGTAATCACCATTGGCGCTGACCACACGATGCATGGAAAAGAGATTGCCGGCCACGGTCCAACTGTCTTCCGCCGCCGATGCCGCCGTGGACCAGTTGGTCACCATCGTGAAATTGCCCTCGTATTTGTTGATGAAGGCCATGCCCTCTTCCACCCCCGCCTCGGTCAGGGCCATCGAACTGTTCCACACCTGCGACCGGGCCACGAGCGTGTATTCGTTTTGCGACACCAGCAGATAGGTGGCCAGCGTTGCTCCAATGAAAAGCATGATGATGGCGGTGATCACCAAGGCACCGCCGTCGCGGCGATTCCGGTTCGGGATAATATGGATGTTCATGATGGCTTTCTCCTTCTAGTTTTAGTTGCGGATGCAAATTTGCGCGGTTTGGACGCTTTCCGTGTTCAATTTGGCACCCAGAATCTGGCGCGAACAGCGCCAGCTGACACTGATCAGTTTGGTTTCCGACGGAGCATGAGCCGGCACAAACTGGAAGTTATTGGTGGGATTACGCTGAAAGCCACTGAACGTCAGCGAATCACAGCCATTGAGCATGATCTTTTGGGAACCATTCAAAGTCCGGGTGAAGTAGTTGGTTCCATCCCAACGGTAACTGATCGTATCGCCGGTGATGGCGTTGCTCACCGTCACCTGACGATCAGTCATGGAGGTTACGACGGCGGTGTTACGAAGATCACCGCTCATGGTATCCAAAGTATTGCGACTGCGACTATCCAAGTCATTGTAATTGACGATGGCCGCCATCGTGTTCACCACGGTGGTGCCGGTGACCAGAATCGAGCCCACAATGGCCGAAACACCGATGGTGGCCACCATCGTTTCCATCAGGGTGAAGCCGCGGCGGCGTTGAGGTGTGGATGAAAAATGTTTGAGCATAAGTTGGTTGAGGGTCAAGGTTTAGTGGGCGTAGATGTAATTCTGCATGCCATATTGAGCCACATAGGTGGTGATTGAACGCTGGTGGGTATTCGTGCGGGTCGCACCTTTGGTTGTCCACACGACCGCAATGGTGACTTTGGCCAGCTTGTCCTGATAAGTCGCAGGCGGATTCAGGGTGAAGTTGGTGCTGACGCTCATGGTGCCCGTATAGACGGTGCCATTGTTCGTGGAGGACTTCAGTCCGAGCGGATAGAACGAATCCGTGAAATTGGGCGGAACCACGTTGGTATTGAACAACTGGCCGCTGCTCCAGGCGCACAACCGCAACCCTTCCAGGCGGGAAACCATGATTTGAGTGGCCCGTAAATTTTCCCGCGTCGCATCCATCAGACTGAAGGTGGTCGAAATGCCTGCAAACAGTGCGGCAAACACAATCGACATGATGGCTGCGGCAATCATCACCTCGATCAACGAGAAAGCTTGAACCCGCGCCTGTCGGCAACCCCCGTTCAAAACTGTATGATTTGTTATCATGTCCAATTGTTAAATCTACCTGCAGCATTGATACACTCCGTGGGAATTAATTGATAATTGAATGCATTGAACGATGGGATATTTGCAGTGAGCGATGAAATCACGCCCTGAACCGGCAAAAGCACGGATGGCGCGACTGGCTGACCGGCCTTTCTGGCGCGTTCGGTTCACGCATGGCGATGGCTGTGCAACGTCACCTCACGGATTTTCAACCGGCGGCAGTGCTGGCCAAATTTGGTGCACGTTGCCCCGTGATCGTCCGAGTGGATCTGTTGGCAAAGCCTCCATGCTTCACAGATCTTGGAATGCTTGCTTCAAACAATCACACGTCTTGGGATTCATGCTTGCTGGAAGACACGCGATCTGAATTTCAAGTCTGATCGGGTGGATTGCCAGTTCAGCGAACGGCCCGCACACAGAAGAATTGTTTGTTACTTCGAGGGTCAAAAGCTCGCAATCCACTTTTTACAGGGAGTGGAGCGGGTGCAGGAAATCGAACCGTGTCTCGATTTGTCAACTGTGTGCAAATCCAAGCCAGTTGATCGCTTTAACAGCAGGTTGTAATTTCTTCGAAAACAAATCGCCTGCGCCCGCCCCACGCTCACGTATTCGTTGACTGATCGTGTTGTTAGCGTCAGGTATGATTCCAACATTTTTTGGGAAAATCCGCCACCAACGAGGCGGACATCTGCTGGAACGTTTTTCATGCTGCACCTGGCTCCGTGCAGCCAGTCGGCGGGGTAGCCGGAAAAACAAGCCGCATTTTGACCCTGAGCATTTAACCCGGATCCGGTCCGTTTCCGGACAAATCATGGTTTGAACTGCAATCAGCAAATCAAAGAATGAATATAAAGTGGTCGGAGCGACAGGATTCGAACCTGCGACTTCGTGGACCCAAACCACGCGCTCTAGCCAGGCTGAGCTACGCTCCGATGCCTGCAAATCATCCCATGATTTCCCTGCCGCGCAATAAAATTTATATCGCAAGGGTCCCTTCCGGACAGGCTGGGGATTTGGATTACCGTCCCTGCACGGGGAAGTTATGCTAGACGATTCCTCCGGCCACGTCTAATCTTCTAGTCATGACGATAGTTGCAGCGCCTTCGGGACCGGATGCCGACGGCAATAAAAACGACCCGAGCAAAAAGAAAATCAACCTGCGCCGCCCGGACATCATGGAAGCGGTGCAGGCGCAAGTGCTCACGCATTACCGCAGCGAGCTCGTTGAACGCATCCGTGCCAGTGGTGGCGTCCTGTCCGCCGGCGAACTGACCGTCAAACTCGCGAAGGAATTCGGCTTTTGTTACGGTGTCGAGCGCGCGATCGACCTCGCCTACGCCGCCAAAAAGTATTTTTCCGAGGTTTCACCTCATACGCCGATTTATCTGCTCGGCGAAATCATCCACAACCCGGAAGTGAACGATCAGATCAGCAATCTGGGCATTCAAATCATTTCACCCAAGCCCACGGACGAGGAATTGTCGCTATTGCAGTCCGGCGACGCCGTGATCATCCCCGCCTTCGGCACCGAGGTCGGCACGCGCAAAAAACTCGAAGCCAAAGGCTGCCGGTTGGTGGACACCACCTGTGGCGACGTGATGAGCGTCTGGAAGCGCGTTCGCCAATACTCGAAGGAAAGCGTCACCAGCATCATCCACGGCAAAGCCAAACACGAAGAGACCAAAGCCACGACCTCACAGGCCCGGGCTTACGGCAGTGGACATTATCTCGTTGTCTTCACCCTGGCGGAGACGGATTACGTCTGTGATTACATTTTGCAAGGCGGCGACAAGGAGGAATTCCTCGAGAAGTTCAAGGGCGCCTATTCCGCCGGCTTTGATCCGGATCTTCATTTGCAAGCGGTCGGCGTGGCAAATCAGACCACCATGCTGCGCGGCGAAACCGAGGAGGTGCAACGCCGGTTCAAGGCCGCCATGGCAAAAAAATATGGCGAGGCCGAACTGGAAAAGCATTTCCGCTTCTTTGACACGATTTGCGGCGCGACGCAAGACCGTCAGGATGCGCTTCAAAAACTTTTGGTCGAACCGATGAACCTGCTCATCGTGATCGGCGGCTACAATTCCTCCAACACCTCGCACCTCGCCGAGATGGGCGAGGCCAAGTTGCCGACCTATTTCATCAAGAACGCGGGCAAGATGGCCTCGGACAAACTCATCGTTCATTACAACCAGCATCTGCATAAAGAAGTGGAGACCGCCGATTGGCTGCCCGCAGGAAATATCACCGTCGGCATCACCGCCGGCGCCTCCTGCCCGAACAATTTGATCGAAGACACCATCCGCCGGCTCTTTGAACTGCGCGGGATTTCCGTGCAAGAACTGCTGGCGAACTGATTTCCATTCCGCGCTTCCCATCATGCCCCGCACCTGTCAGGAACTCGAGCAGATCGAACGGCAAACCCTCGCGCCGTATGCGCAGTTCAGCGGCGACACGCGTGGACGCAAGTATAAAGAGGCCCCGCCGGAATGGCGCACGCAATATCAACGCGACCGCGACCGTGTCATCCATTCCCGCGCCTTCCGCCGGCTCGAATACAAGACGCAAGTTTTCCTCAACGGCACGGGCGATCATCTTCGCACCCGGCTGACGCACACGATTGAAGTCGCCGCCATTTCCAGGAATATCGCCAGCGCACTCAAGCTGAACACTGATCTGGCCGAAACCATCGCGCTCGCGCATGACCTCGGCCATTCGCCGTTTGGCCACAAAGGGGAAACGGTTTTGGCCCGTTTGATGAAGGGCCACGGCGGCTTTGAACACAACCAGCACAGCCTCCGGATCGTCGAGGAACTGGAACAGAAATACCCGAAATTCCCGGGTCTCAATTTATCGTGGGAAGTCCGCGAGGGGCTCGCCAAACATTTCACCGCCTACGATCATCCCGCCAAGCGCAAAGGGTTCGCCGCGAAAAACTCCTCGCTCGAAGCGCAGATCGCCAATCTCGCCGACGAGATCACCTATTACAGCCACGATCTCGACGATGGTTTGGATTCAGGATTGTTATCCGAGAAAGAACTCACGGCCAAAGTCCGCATGTGGGCGCACGCCGCCAAGCTGGTTAAAACAGAATACGGAAACCTGCCCGATGAATCGCGCCGCTATTTCACCATCCGTACGATCATCGACATGCAGCTCCGCGACGTCATTGAGAACAGCGAAAGGCTCATCACCAAGGCAGGTGTGAAATCTGCCGATGACGTGCGCCTCTGCGCCAAACCGCTGGTGCAACACAGCCCCGAACGGAGCAAATTGAATCTCGAACTCCGCCATTACCTCTACAAAAATCTTTATTATAATCCGGTCGTGCATCAGCCCAACCTGCGCGCGGTGAAGCTGCTGGGACTGTTGTTTAAACACTTTCTCGCTCATCCGGACGAGATCGGTGAAAGCTCGCAACGACGCATCAAGAAGACCGGCCTGCACCGCGCGGTGTGCGACTACCTGGCCGGCATGACGGATCGCTACGTCATGCTCGAAAGTGAACGTCTCTTCGGCAAGAAACTCAAAGTCGTGTGACGCCTTCGTCACTGGCAAGTCCGGCGAGCAATTCCGAAACCGTTCTCCCCT
>DATLVR010000025.1:0-12780 GCA_035577265.1 Verrucomicrobiia bacterium
TGGATGACACCGTCCGGGCCAGTCCGGCCTGTTCATTGTGTGCGGGAACAATGAATGAAAGCGCGGCGGAGGCCATGGGGGGAAGCCGGCGGATTTACTTTTTCCGCGACTTCCCTTTCGGACCGGCCGCGCCGTGAACCTGGGCCGCCACTTTCAGGCGCAGGCCGTTGAGGCGGATGAATCCCGTGGCGTCGTCCTGGTTGTAGGCCTTGGTCGGGTCGGCTTCCATCGTGGCAATGTGCGGGTTGTAGAGGCTCACCGGGCTCTTGCGGCCGCTGACCATGATGTTGCCCTTGTAGAGTTTCACGCGCACCGTGCCGGTGACGTTCTTCTGCGATTCCTCGACGTAGGCCTGTAACGCGTAGCGTTCGGGCGCATACCAGAAACCGTTATAGACGAGTTCGGCATATTTCGGGATGAGCGCGTCGCGCTGGTGCATGACTTCGCGGTCCATGGTGAGCGATTCCATCTGCCGATGGGCGAACTGCAGAATCGCGCCGCCGGGAGTTTCATACACGCCGCGCGACTTCATGCCGACGAACCGGTTCTCGACCATGTCCACACGACCGACGCCGTGTTTGCCGCCGAGTTTGTTCAACGCCTTCATCACGCCGAGCGGGGAAAGCGCCTTTCCATTCACCGCGACTGCGTCGCCGCGTTTGAAGTCAATCGTCACAAACTCAGGTTTGTTAGGCGCGTCCTCGGGCAGCACGGAGAGCGTGGTGAAATAATTCCGATTTTTCAGATCGTAAGAATCAAACCACGGGTCTTCGAGAATGCCGGCTTCGTAGGAAATGTGCAGGAGGTTGCGGTCCATCGAATACGGTTTTTTGGCGCTGGCCTGCACGGGAATCTTGTGCTTGGCGCAGTAATCAATCATCTCCTGGCGACCGGGGAATTCCGCGCGATAGCGTTCATCGCGCCATGGGGCGATGACCTGCAAGTCGGGCGCGAGCGCGGCGGCGGTGAGTTCGAAGCGGACCTGGTCGTTGCCTTTGCCGGTCGCACCGTGCGCGATGGCGTCGGCTTTTTCCTTTTTGGCGATCTCGACCATGCGCTTGGCGATGAGCGGGCGCGCGATGGAGGTGCCAAGAAAATATTGCCCCTCGTAAATCGCTCCGGCGCGGATCATCGGATAGATGAAGTCGCGCGCGAATTCTTCCTGGAGGTTATCAATGTAAATCTTGGAGGCGCCGGTCTTGATGGCTTTCTTTTCGAGGCCGTCGAGCTCCTCTTCCTGACCGATGTCGGCGCAGAAGCCGATCATCTCGGCGTTGTATTTTTCCTTGATCCAGGACATCAGCACCGAGGTGTCGAGTCCGCCCGAATAAGCTAAAACAATTTTCATGTGGGCGATATTAAACCGCCAAGCGGCCCGGAACGCAAAGTGGAAATGAATTATTACGGCGCGGGCATGGTGCCGGAGCTGTCCGCCGAGGTTCGTTCGCGCATCCAGAGCCAGTCCTGCTTGTCGCCGGCATCAACGATGTTAAATCCATAGCCTTGCTTGCGCCCGCTCATCCTCCATTTGTGGGCTTCGGAATGTCCATCACCGAAAGCAAAACCGCAGCCGGAATTATGATAGGAACCCGGCACATCAAACCATTGCGGACTTGCCATGGCAAAGGCAAACGCGGCATCGTTGATGTGAACCGGGTCTTCATCCAACAACACCCACGTCATTGATGGGCCGGGGCGGTTCATACTGGTAAATTTGCCATAGGTGAACCATGGCGAATTCCGCCGATGATCATGCTGATTGTTCAGCCACGGGCCGTTGACGGATAACGTCGGGACGCCGCCGTGCGGTCCGCCATAGCCAGTGTTGTCATACATCGGATCAATCGTGCCCACGGCCTGATTCATGGAAAAAGTGCGCGCCGCCGGCACGGTCTGGCCAGTCAAGGTCGGGTCAGACCCGGAATAGAGCCCCATGCGAGTGTCGCCAGGACAGTGAAACAAGGAGGTGTTCCCGGAAAGATAGGAGATCAATAAATTTAATTTCGGGTCTTTGAGCACGTCGGGATTGAACTCATCGGCTGCGCCAGTGGAAACATCGCCGCTGCACCAATTGTAACCGGGCAATGAATTGCCATCATCGGGATTGGGCGGGAAAAAATCATTGTTTTCGCTGCCGTAAAGGATCATTGCGACCATGATTTGTTTGCCGCCGTTCAAACATAAAATGCCTTGCGCCCTTTGCTTGGCCCTGGACAGCACCGGCAGCAGCAGCGCGGCGAGAATCGCGATGATGGCAATGACCACAAGCAGTTCCATCAGAGTGAAGCCACCGGATATTTTGCTGCGCGGGTTCATTGCAAATTATTCCCAGCCTTGCATGGAATAGTAACGAAAGGTCATTTCGTTGGTATTGTAACTTTTATACCACCTCACATGACCGTCGGTAAACAGCAGGTTCTGTCCGCGACTGTGGGCCTTCCATTGCACGGCCGGAAATCCGTTGTCTTCGCCACCGACGCAATTTTGGGTGTAATCGTCCTTGTCGCAGTCATCGCGCTCAAAATATTGCGCGTTGTCAATGGTGTCACCGGATAAAACAAAGGCGGAAGGAAACATAATTTTCGTGTTCCTGAGCGAACCAAAGCCGCCGGTGTCAATGACGACCGCCCGCACCCCGTTGAAATAATTGAACGGCGACTGGTTGTCGGGGGACAATTGGGCATTGCCGGGGCAATGATAGACATTCGTGTTCACCGTGAAGGAAATGATCTGCTGCATCCAGCCATTGTTCGGCTCATTGGGATTAATGGTGTTCCAGGGAATGTTGCCGCCGGATTTCGGGTAAAGTTCATTATTGTCATCCGCAAACATTTTCATGCCCAAACCAACCTGACGCAGATTGGAGGTGCAACTGATCATCCACGCCTTCTGCTTGGCCGACGACAATGCCGGCAACAGCAGCGCCGCCAGGATGGCGATGATGGCGATGACCACCAACAGTTCAATCAAAGTGAAAGCGCGCCGGAGATTCATGTTTAATAAGACACCGCCAAAGCCGTTTTGTTACAAACTATTTATGCTCATCTTAATAGATATGTCCGCGGGACAGCCAAACCGGACAAATTATTTTAACTATTTTCGATGGCTGTGTCCCGCGCCGGGCGGGATCAGCGGCAGCAATGTGACCACGACCGCTGCCGTAAAAATCAGCCACCGCGTCTGGCAATGGCAACCTGCTGCGGCTGGTCTCCGCGACACGGCCGCGCTCCACTGTAGCGGCGGGCGTCCCGCCTGCCGTAGAGGGCGCGCATCTTGCCGCCCGGAAAAAGGCGACGACGTTCTTGCGACTCTCGAAAATTCCAAGCGGCTTGGCAGTGCGTGAGGTTGTTCCCGCCAGGCTGGAAGCCACGGCTCTACGGCAGGCAGGATGCCCGCTGCTACACACGGCACCGCGCAAAACTATTTCACCTTTTCCACAACGAGTTTCTCAATCGGCTCGCGACTGGGCAAAAGTTCAAGGCGGCGGGATGATTTGCGCTTCCTTTTTCAATTCCGCCTGAATCAGGGCGCGGTTTTCGCCTGCCGCGAGTTTATTGGCTTCGGCGGCGGCTTGTATGAATCCTTTCGACCCGCGCACCGGCCATCCTTGAGGAGTGGCGTGCGAACCGATGATGAAATTCCCGGCCAAGTCTTTGAAACGCCAATCCTCTATCTGCAAATCAGGAACCGTCACCGGCGGCAGCGGATTAAATCTGCCTTTGCCGATTTCAACTGAATCCACGGTGAAAGTGGCCTTTCTTAGTGGCAGAGTTTCGTCGCCCGTTGTCGCGGTATTGGGCGGCTTGGGGAAAAATGTTTCCAAAATGATCTGTCGCGGCACGCGCATATTTCCAACCATGACGGGATCGCTGGCCGTGAATTTCCACGCTTTGAATCCGTTCGGGTATTGTTTCAACTCCACTGCCTGTTTTGGCTGATCTGAATTGGTTCTAACGCCCATAATCCAATTCCGACTCCAGCCGGTGATGCTTTGAGGCAAAGTCGAACCCGGCCAGGAAGTGACTTGATTGGTGATGAAATCCGGCCAAACCATTGAAAAACTGTCGAACAATTTAAGGCCAGTCTGGTGGTTTGAATTGCTAAAATAATTCTGCGAACAATATGCCAGCCAAACAGCTTGAGCCGCTAACGGAACAAAATTATCGTTTCCGAGAACTCTTCCCGCATAAGCAAAGCCGCCGACGCCTTCGTGTGTCCGGTGGAACGGTGAAAGCTGGTCCGACACCACGAACAAGTCAACGCCGTCACTCCCATATTCGGCCCGCAAATCGTATGCGTCATTTTCGAGCTTACCTTCGCCTCTCGAAACAATGGATATACGATAAGACTTGCCGTCAGTTAAAATCGCAATGTCTGCATTTGCGATGACCCTTGGCGGTTGAGTATAAAGCTCAATCTGACCTTTTCCCTCAATTCGGATGAATGGCACGGCTGGCGCAATTATTTTCTCGACGGTGATTATGGTTGTTCCCGCCGCGAGCAATACACCCACGCCGACAACGACCGCCGTTTTCGCGTTTGTCCAAGCCATAAGTTTCAATGCTCCCTTCACCAAAGCCAGGGTTGAACCGCCCGCCGCCGCGCCTTTGGTGAGCGCCACGGTGGAAATGGTGGTGGCCAGACCGACTGGCGCGGCGGATACGGAGTTGACTGACACAGCCCCGGCAATCAGCGTTGCCGACAGCGTCACACCGCGTTTGCCAAAAATCTTCCGCAGCTTTTCCAGCGCGCGGTTTACGCGTTTGTGCGCGGCGGCTTCGGTCAGTTTCAACGTGGCGGCGACTTCGGCGGCGGTCTGGTTCTCAAAGAACCGCAGCACCACGGCATTGCGGTCGGTTTCGCCCAGATGCCCCATCGCTTCGTCCAGCAACGGCGCGATTTGCACCCATGCCGCCGCGTCCGGTTCGTTCAAGGTGGATTGCATGTAAGCCTCCTGTTCGCGGTGTTGCCGGCGGATTTCGCCCTTCACAAAGTTCGCTGCGGTCAGCCGCGCCGCCTGATACAGCCAGCCGGAAATCACAATGCGTGGCGACAGGCTGCCTGCCTTGCGCGCCAGGATGATGAACACCGCCTGTGCGATTTCCTCGGCATGATGCAGATTTCCACTGAACCGCAGCGCGGCGGAATAAACGAGATTCACATGCCGCGCGGTGAGTGTGGCGAAGGCCGCCTCGGATCCGGTGCGGGCGAATTCGGCCAGCAACTCATGGTCGTTCAGTTCGGTCATCTACCCAATGATGTCCGCCCACCACGAAACTGGACAAACTATTTTAATTATTTGGCGGATGTAGCGGCGTCTCGGCAGAGCGCCGCAAACCGAGTCGGAGTTTTCCAGATGGCGGCTTTCTCCCGAAAGCCGCTACGTTGCGCAAAACTATTTTGCCTTTTCCACGACGAGCATTTCCACCGGCGCGCGGCCGGGCACGAGTTCGAGGCCAAGTTGATCAAGCAATGTTTCCGAAATCGCGGCTTTTTCCGGCTGGCCCGGTCGCGGTTTCCAATTCAAATCCATGTCGAAATGATCTTTCAATCCTGTTCGATCTAGGATCGGCCGGCCAAAATTGCCTTCCAGCCAGCCGATAAGATTTGAAATTTCCTGACCGTGGACTTTCGCCCCGTATTGAAGGCCTATCCAGTCAGTGCGGGTGCCATCGGATCTTTTCAAGCCCGCTGCGCCAGCAACCTTGACCCGTAGCAACCAGACGTCAACGACTCTCGTTTCAATATGCGCGGTCAGGCCGAATTTGGAATTCATCTCACTCTGCATTCTTTTCTGATAATCCTCTGGCAAAGTGAACATGAAGTCATAGTGTTCATCGGGCATGTCCGATGGAAAAACACACCGTTGCTGTGAATATCCGCCGTAGGCTGACGCCATCAACCATTTTAGATCGGAATTCTTGGATACCCGTTTGGAATACTTGATGGAAGAAGATCTAAAGACCATGCTGCCGCCGTCTTGAGGAAAACGAGTTGGCCTCAAAATAAAAACTGGAGGCACTCTCTCGATCACTTCAGAATTTATCTGCCAATACTTCGGGTCATTTGCCCAAGACAAATTGGTTTCCGAAAGTTTGGGATGAATGGCTTTCTCCACCACCGTCGCCGTTCCCGCTGTGAGCAACATTCCCGCGCCGACAACGACCGCCGTTTTCGCTTTTGTCCACGCCATAAGTTTCAACACTCCTTTTACCAAAGTTAAAGTTGAACCGCCCGCCGCCGCGCCTTTGGTGATCGCCATGGTGGAAATGGTTGCCGCCAGGCCAACCGGCGCGGCTTGCACCGAACTGGCTGAAACCGCGCCCGCAATGAGCGTTGCCGACAACGTCACGCCACGCTTGGTGAAAATCTTCCGCAGCTTTTCCAGTGCGCGGTTCACGCGCATTTTCGCCGCGTCTTCACTCGCGCCAATTCCCGCACCAACTTCCGCCAATGACTTGTTCTCGAAAAACCGCAGCACAATCGCGTTGCGGTCGCGGTCGCCGAGTTTGCCCAGCGCAGCGTCAAGCAACGGCGCGATCTGCGGCCATGCGTCTGCCTGCGATTCGTTCAAGGTGGATTGCATATACGCCTCCTGTTCACGCTGCTGCCGGCGGATTTCTCCGCGCAGAAAATTCGCCGCCGTCAGCCGTGTGGTTTGATACAGCCAGCCAGAAATCACGGTGCGCGACGACAGCTTGTCCGCCTTCTGCGCCAGAATGATGAACACGGCCTGCGAAATTTCCTCGGCGGCATGCGCATTGCCCACACTCCGCAGGGCGGTGGAATAGACAAGGTTGACGTGCCGCGACACCAGCGCGGCGAAGGCGGCTTCGGAATTTTCCCGCGCAAATTCCGCGAGCAACTGGTGGTCATCCGGTTCGGTCATTCACCAAGTAATGTCCGCCGGACGGAAAAGAGAACAGAAATTTTGCAGGATTTATTGCCAGCCGGACATGGAATCGTAGCGGAAAGTCATTTCATTGGTGTCATAGCCTTTATACCACCTGGCGTGGCCGTCGGCGAAGAGGATGTTCTGGCCCTTGCTGTGCGCCTGCCAGTCTTCCCAAGGCAGACCATTGACGGCGCCGCCTACACAATTCTGGCTGTAATCATCCTTATCCGCGTCGTCCTGGGTAAAATCCAAGGTGTCGCCGGACAACACAAAGGCGGACGGAAACATGATTTTCTTACTGTCCACCGAGGCATCGTCATTGACCAGCACGTAGGCGGCACGTGCGCCATTGAAGTAGTTGAACCAGGATTGGACATTTTGGGGCACCAGTTTGTTGGCCGGGCAATGAAAGACGTTCGTGGTGCCGACATAGGAATTGATCTGTTCCATCCAGCTTGCGCTGTGCGTGTGTGGATCGGTCTGGCCCCACGCGATCGCGCCGCCGGACTCGGGATAAAGCCCGCGCGCATCATCGGCATACAAGGTCATGCCGAGACTGATCTGATGCAGATTGGAATTGCACGCGATCGTCCATGCGCGTTCCTTGGCCTTGGCCAGCGCGGGCAATAACATGGCTGCCAGAATCGCAATGATGGCAATGACCACGAGCAATTCGATCAAAGTGAAGGCGCTTCTCCGTTTCATGCCAAAACAGACGCGGCAAAAAGAAACACGTTACAATTTTCTAGGGCGGAAACCCGATGGCCAGTTTTACGGCGGAGTATTCGGGATGAATTTTCCCGTCGCGTTGACGGATGATCAGTTCCGGTTCGGTCCACGTCTGATCGCGAAACCATTCCGGCAAATCCTCCGCGCGCATCAGGCCAAACAGCCCGACGAGCGGCGGATCGCCTTCGCGGAAAACCACCGGGCGTTTGCGGACGATGACCAGGCCCGCCGCCTTTGCGCCCGCTTCCATGCGCGCGAGTTGCGCCGCTTCGTGCGGAAACACGCATGCGAAGAAGCCGCCCGGGGCGAGCTGTTTTGCGGCGGTGGTGCAATAGTCCGCGACGGTGCCGCGCAGTTCGAAGCGGCAGGCGAGCTTTTGAGGGTGCTCGCTTTTCACGCCCGCGTCCGGCGGAAAATACGGCGGGCTGCCGGTGATGAGATCGAACTTCTCGTCAGCGCGCAGGATTTCCGGTGCGCGGAAATCGCCCTCGCGGATTTCATAGCGTTCAGTCAGGCCGTTGTAACGCGCAGATTTTCGGGCGAGCGCGATGCTGTCGCCTTGCGCCTCGACGGTGACAAACCTCGCTCCGGTCAGCCGCCACGCGCAGATCATGCCGACCGTGCCGATGCCGCTGCCGAGGTCGAGCGCGGTGCGCGCCGCCGGACACCAGGTCGTGCCATACCACGCGGTCAAGATGTCGTCGGTGGAAAAGCGATGTCCGTCGCGCAATTGGAACAGGCGGAAATGTCCGCTGATGGCGTCGAGCGTTTCGTGCGGTTCCACAACGAGAGGAACGCCGAGCACCGTCTCGGCGTGTTTGGCAGAAATTTCCATACTGGCCGAGACGGTGCTCGGCGCTCCCAGCCCCGGCGGCCCCGGTCCGGGCTTGGCCCAGCCTTTAAAGTGGGTTTCGTTCATGAGAGGTTCAGGCCAGCTTGCCAAATTTCCGGATCTCCGGCCAGATCCACGAGACAGCGAGCACCACGAGAATCGTCCCGATGCCGCCGCTCACGACGGACACGATCGCGCCGGTGGCGTTCGCGTTGCCCAGAAAGGTTGACGTGGAAAACAAATATGCCACGACGCCGGAACGGAAGCCGCCCAGTTCGTTCGACGTTCCGATGAACAGGCTGTTCACCGCCGAGACGCGGCCGCGTTTTTCATCCGGCGTCAGGATCTGCACCAGCGTCTGGCGCACGACCACGCTGACTTGATCCACCGCGCCCGCGATCGCCAGCAACGTGAGCGCCAGCCAGAACCATGGTGTGGATGGGATGATGATCAGGCCCATCCCGATGGTGCACGCGCCGAAAATTGCCACGCACCACAACATGGTGCGCCCCGCCTTCTGCAGCGGCGCCCGGTGCGTCATGATGACCGCGCAAATGACCGCGCCCACCGGCATCGCGTCGCGCAACCAGCCCAGACCGGACGGGCCGGTGTGGAAAATATCCTTGGCGTAAATCGGCAGCAGCGTCACGGCGCCGCCCAGCAGCACGGCGAACATGTCCAGCGTGAGCGTGCCGAGAATGATTTTGTTCTCGAACACGAACCGGAATCCTTCGACCAGGTTGCGGGTCGACATCGGTTCAGGCTTTTTTATTTTGTGAACATGCTTGATCTGCCAGACGAGAGCGAAACAGATAAGTGAAGCCAGCGCGTTGATCGCATACACCGCCCAAGCCGTGTGATGCGCCAGCACGATGACCATGCCGCAAGCAGCCGGCCCGACGACGGAGGAAATTTGATACGTTCCGCTGGTGTAAGTGACGGCACGGCCGAGCTGATGACGCGAGACCAGGCTGGTCACAAACGCCGCACTCGCGGGCCAGAGAAACGTCCGCGCCGTGCCGATGACCGCCAGGCAGGCATAAATCCACGCAATGGGCGCTTTCAACGCGGAACTCAAGGTCAGTCCCACGCTCGCCAGGGTCAGCACGAGCGTCGAGACCAGGATGATGGTCTTGCGGCTGAAGGTGTCCGCGAAATGGCCGGCGGGCAGCGTGCACAGGATCATCGGGATCATCAACGACAGGCCGACGAACGCCAGCGGCAGGGCCGAGTGCGTGCGTTCATACAGTTCCCAGTCGATCGCCACCACGAGCATCTGCTGGCCGAGCGACGCCACGAAACGGCCGATGAGATAACGCACGAAATCCGCGTTTCGCAACACCGCATACGGATGCTCGTCGCCGGGTCTGGGCGGCGGGGCTTCGGGCAGGCATTCCTCTGATTCCGATTCGTGCATTAAATCTGGCTGACAATCTAAACGAAAACCGTGTGCGGTCGAGTTCTCGCTGACGACTTGCGCGAAGCCAAAATCAAACAACCACGGATGAACACGGATTTTGGGCGGGAACGCTTTTATCCGTGTTTATCTGTGTCCATCCGTGGTTAAAATAATTTCCTCCCAACTTGATCCATGCGACACTCGGACCGCGATGAATGAACCCGGCGACAATCTTCCGAAACAAAACTATAAATGGCCGTGGTTCGTGCTCGCGGCGGTCGTGCTGGCCGTGGTGCTGGCGGTGGTGTGGATGAGCTACGCCGTCAAACACGAACGGGACCAGCGCGATTTCAGCGAGCCGTTGCCCGGCAGCGCGCCGGCGCGCTAATTATTGGGCAGGGTGGTGGCTGGCACAAAATTGCGGCTGTCTGGCAAAGCGGGCGTGTTTGTCCCAGGGTGGCCGAGCAGCACCGGTAACACCGAGATTCCCGTGAAATTGGCCGCCGGTTTCACATAACCAATTTGGAGGGCGGTCGGCGCAAAATCCTTGGCACCCCACCGCAGATTGCTGACGCGGCCCGCCGGAATTTTCCCGGGCCAGCTCACGATCATCGGCACGCGCAGATCATTGGTGGCGACATTGCTGGCAAAGAATTGGGGATCCACCCCGCCGCCCGCCTTCGCCGTGCTGGCGCTGGTGAAAAAGAAAACTGTGTTGCTGAACTGGTTGAATTTTTGCAGTTGCTCCACCAGATTCCCCATGTCGCCATCCAGCCGGGCGATCATCGCGGCCTTGTTTTTCTCCGCCGGCGGCCAGGCTTCGCTGGAGAAGGGGGCGTCGGTTGGCACCTGCATTCCGTTGCCGGTGCGTTTGGCTTCGGCGGCGCTCGCGCGCGGCGTGACATAATTCACCACCAGGAAAAACGGCCGGTAACGATTGAACTGATCCGGCCGGTTGTTCACGACAAAATTCTTGGCCGCCTTGGTGTAGAGATCGGGGATGTATTGTTCCTTTTTGCCGCCGGTGTTGGGATACAGCATTTCCCTGCCGGCATAATCTTCAATCTGGTTGTTCGTGGGATTGACGATGCTGTGGGGCGCGTAACGCCAGATATAGTCGGCGTAATAATTTTCCGCGTCGGTGGAATCCAAATAGCCGGCGAATTCGTCGAAGCCCTTTTTCCAAGGCGCGCCGGCGGTGGTTTCATCGCCCAGATTCCATTCGCCGATCAGCCCCGTGTGATAACCGGAGTTTTTGAGCAGTTGCGCCACGGTGGTTTCATCCGGCGCCAACGGCACATCCACGTCCGCCCGCTGTTTCAAGTGACCCGCCGCCTGGCCCAGCAGCAGCGAGGCATGCGCCGGCGAACTTGCGGCGGCGGCCGCGTAATAATTCGTGAAGCGGATGCCGCCGGCGGCAAGTTTGTCGAGGTTCGGCGTCGCGAATTTTGTCTGGCCGTAACAGCTCAGATCGCCGTAGCCGAGGCTGTCGGTGACGATCAAGATGATGTTCGCGCGGCGCGGGATTGCGGTCGTGGCCGCCGGGGTGACGTTGGTGAAGATGGCGGAAAGACTGTCGGCGCGGGCGACCAGCGACAACGGTAGCAGCACGGCGATCAGGACAAACAGGCAATGGCGTTTCATTGTGAGCTTTGATTCTGGAAAGGCCAGTGTGTTCAAAGCAATCTTTTTTGTCAGAGTATTGAAACCACGAAATACACGAAACACACGAAAAACCAGCCATTCTGCCGTTTTGCCTTTCGTGTGTTTCGTGTATTTCGTGGTTAATTTCCAGCGCGTTTCCCAAACTCCGCTTCCAGCGGGATTTTCGCCGCGACGATGAAGCTGGGGATGGTGGCCAGCAGCACCCAGACGAAAAAATGCCGGTAACCGATGATCTCTTGCAACCAGCCGCTCCACATGCCCGGCAGCATCATGCCCAGCGCCATGAAGCCGGTGCAGATGGCGTAATGCGCCGTCGGGTGCGGGCCGCGGGCGATGTAAATCATATAGAGCATGTAGGCCGTGAAGCCAAAGCCATAGCCGAATTGTTCGACCGCGACGCAGAGATTGATGACCGTCAGATTGTCCGGCTGCACATTCGCGAGATAGATGAAGACCAAGTCCGGCAGGTGCATGATGAAAATCATCGGCCAGAGCCACGACTTCAATCCATACCGTGATGCAACGATTCCACCGATCAACCCGCCGCAGGTGAGCGCGATGATGCCGACCGTGCCGTAAACAAAACCCACCTGACCCGTCGTCAGCCCCAGCCCGCCCAGTTCACGGCCATCCAGCAGAAAGGGCACGACCATTTTCATCAGCTGCGCCTCGCCGAAACGGTAGAGCAGCAGGAACAGCAGCATCACGATGATTTGCGGCTTCCGGAAATAGCTGCCGAACGTGAGCAGGAATTCCGTCAGGAAGCGTCCGGTGGAACCCGCGGCACCCGGCTGGTCGCGCGCCGGACGCGGCAGGATAAACTTGTGCCACAGGCCGAAGACCATGAACATTCCCGCCAACAGAAAAAACGTGAGCGACCAGGACAGTGGGACATTTCCCGAACGGATTTCATAAACGGCGGCGGACGCGCCCCGGAGTTTCGGGTCCAGTTGAAACACCACGGCGGCGGACTGGTTCCAGTTGGTTTCGTTGAACACCAGCCGCGCCCCTTCCGCGAGAGCGATGCTTTTGTCACCGGATTTCAGCCCGAGTGTGAGGACGGTTTCCTTCGCCGGCTTTTGGGAAAGTTGCAATTCCACCAGGCCGAGGTTGCCGCCGAGATTTATTTTCGTTTTCGCCGAGCCGAAATAGTCCGATAGATAATTTCGCAGCGGCTGGGAAACGCTCTTTGTCCACCAGTCTTCGGTCCTGGCCTCGTCGTGCTGTTGCTCCGGCTGGCAGAATCCGCGCGCGATGTTT
>DATLVR010000026.1:0-9115 GCA_035577265.1 Verrucomicrobiia bacterium
GGTGTGGATACAACGCTGTTTCATGAATGAGTCAAGATACTGGCCGCTGATGATTCCGTCACGTGGCATGAAAAGGCCACAACGGGTGGACAAAATTGAAGCCAACAGTTTTAGATCGCTGCCCGCAGCGCTTTGGGGAAGTTATTCAACATTGGCAAAACCTTTGAGGTTCGACCCGGCAAAATACGCCTTTATTTTTCCCCGCGAGCTGGGAAAACCGCCAGCCGTTTGCCGGACTGAAATTGAGAGCCGAGCTGTTTAAGGGGCAGGTTTTTTGGCAGAAGTTCACCGCCGTTGACGCCAAGGACTTTTGCCAGAAAGATCAGTTCGCAGTCCGGCACCCGGCGCAGTTGCGCTTCGAGTTTTCCGACCGAGCCAAGGCTGACACTCCAGCCCTGCAATTGGAGTTTTTGGGCGAGGACGGCTTGCGTCCATCCCTTGCGATTGCGGAATTTCCGCACTTGGGGGCCGACCACGTTCAAACCGAGCTTCATCAGCCAACGACGCTAGCGCAGGCCGAGGCTGAAATTACTCCCACATGAGAATTAAAATTGTTTCCCTTGTGTTTTCCGGGCAATCGGCTAAAACCCAGACGAACTTTTTCAGAAGATCAATTCGGTGAACGGGACAGGATTATGAAAACAATCAGAGGAGAAAAGCATCGTCCTTGCAAACTCATATCAAATTTTGCCCACGCCTTCGTGGTCGCGGTTTTTTTATTTGGCCTGCTGCCGGTGGTTCACGCCATTTCGATTGACCCTGGAGACGGCAGCACCAATTCGAGCCCGAGCTACACTCCGCTGGATTCCTGGTGGTTCAGTGACCGCACCAACTGGACGAGTGACACTGGTTACGCGCCGGTTTCCTTTAGCAATGTTGCCTTTTCCCCGCTTGGCAACCTTGCCTCGGTGTTGGTAGACAGCACGAACGCGGCTTGGCTGCAATACAACGTCTATGAAAGTGACGGAGCGACGAACCTCGCGGTGGACACCGGCACGGTGATGTTCTGGTTTGCGCCGGGTAATTGGTCGAGCACGAATATGGGCGGCATCGGGCCGGGCGGATGGGGACGCTTGTTTGAACTGGGCAACTACACCACCAATTCGAGCTATGGCTGGTGGAGCCTTTACTTTGATCCTGACGGGGCCAACCTTTATTTCTCGACCCAGACCAATGACCTGTCAGGCAATTATTCCAACTACCTTACCACCCCGATTGCGTGGACGACGAATTATTTCCACTTTATTGCACTCACCTATTCGGCCACGAACACCGCCCTTTATCTGGACGGGACATTGGCTACCAACGGCCCGCCGTTGACGGTTTATCCCGGCCCCGATGTGCTGACCAATGGCTTTTTCATCGGGAGCGATCGCAACGGAGATTATCAGGCGCATGGTTTGTTCAATAGCGTGGTGACTTACAATGTCCCCTTGGACGCTGGCATCATTCAAGACATTTTCGATGATGAATATTCCTACTACATGATGAATCCCTACAACATGGCCATGGAAATACTTCACTCGGCCCATTCGAGCCCTTCGATTTCCTCCACGCCCAACGTGGTCACCGGGCAGGGCAACCTGCAAAGTTTGGGAGCGTCACCGATTTGTTCCTACGGCACCAACGCCTACCAAGTCTGGATTACCAACATCACGGCGACGGCGGCAGGCGACGGAACCATGAACGTGACGTTCACTATTGCGGGCGGCGATGACGGTTATTTTTATGACGTTTTTGCGACGAGTGCCTTGCACTCACCGCTTGGCACAGCGTTATGGGCATGGCAGGGCCAGGGCCAGCATTGCCAGATTTATTCGCTGACGAACATGCCCAACACGGCGGTGTTTTTGATCCTTGGCACGCCTCTGGATTCAGACGGCGACGGTCTAACCGATGCCTACGAAAGCTTGGTCAGGCACACCGACCCCAATAATCCCGATACAGACGGCGACGGCCTCCTTGATGGCTGGGAGGTCTTGCTGGGGTTGAACCCGTTGACGAATGACAACGCCCAGCCCGCATCCCGCGCAAATTACAACTACACGCTGGCGGACTGGTTGAACGAGATTTCAGGGATCAAGAGCGGGACGGTTGGTTTGGACAACGAGGGCAATGTGCTTTCGGCTTCTCAATAATCCAGAAGGCAATCACATGAAAATTATCCAAATCCTTTGTTTACTTGGCCTGACCGTCACCGCAAGTCTCGCGCAGGACGACCAACCCGCGTCTTATGACGACGGCTGGTATCTTCCAACAAACGCAGTCACTCCCTGGACCGAGATTTCCGGCATTCACCCTTTAATCTCAAATCCGACGTATCCGGGAGGCTCCAGCGCCATGGCCGAAGCGATCTCGCCTGACATTGCAGCGTTGGCCCGGAATTTGGAGAACGACCCGACGCGCATCTTCAACTACGTCCACGATCACATTCGCTACGTCCACTATTTCGGCTCGCACAAAGGAGCCGAGATGACGTTGTTGGAACGCAGCGGCAATGACTTTGACCAATGCGCCCTGCTGGTGGCGCTTTTGCGGGCGGCTGGATGCGCGCCCAGCTATGCGTTCGGAATGATTTCCATCCCCTATTCCGTCTCCAACCAGCAGGATTATCAACACTGGGTGGGTGCCATGCTGCCGAATACGAACTGGAACACAACGAAACAATTGGCCGCAACCATCAACGGGAACTTTGGTTATCCAAAGACGATCTATTTCACCGGGAACACCAACGATGTTCTGTTTCACCACGTTTGGGTGCAGGTGACGCTAAATGGAACCAATTACACTCTGGACCCGGCTTACAAGGTCAATCAGCCGATTGGCGGCATCGGTTTGGATGGCGCGATGCAACTGAACACGACCACACTCATTTCTTCGGTCTCTTCTGGCAGCACCGCAACCGCCGATTATGTGCAAAATCTGAATGAGGCTAACTTGCGCAGCACGTTGGGTTCGTATAACTCGAATCTCTTGAGCTACATTCAAAGCACCTGCCCCAATGCCTCCGTCCAGCAGATTGTGAGCGGCCAATCCATCGTCCCGTCAACCGGGCAGCCTTTGGGTCAGTCCACTCCATTCACGATTCAGACTCAAAACGGACAGTGGCCCGTATCAACGTGGACATATATTCCCACCAACCTGATGGCCGTGTTGATCGTCAACTTGCCGGGAACGAACAATTTCTTCTACCTGCCAAACCTGGCCGGCAGCCGGCTCTCAATCATTTGCACTGCCAGTGGCGTCGCCCAATTATGGCAGGAGGACACCATGGTTTCATCGGTGCAAACCACGGGAACTGGCGCGACGTTCACTCCAACACTTGGCATCCAGCATCCGTTCGGAACCAATTGGGACTTCACCACGCCCGGCTTTGGTCCGGCACGCTACCCTGGATACGATCAATCCGTCTCGACCCAACCTTACCAGCGCACCAATGCCACCTATGTCTTGCTCTATGGTCTGGACGCCAATTCCGCATGGCTGACTAAACGGCAACAGCAACTGGACAGCTATCGTGAACAGGGTTATGCCGACTCGTCCCGAGAGGTCACATCCGAAACACTGAACGTCATGGGTCTTGGGTGGCTCGTGCAAACGGAACTCGCCCAGGAATTGCTCGCCGGTCAAACGGCCACCATTAACCATTTTGATCATCGTCTTGGGCGGATGGCACAGGAAACCGGCAAAGGCTATTACATTGACGTTTATGCGCAGCTTATTCCCATCGTCTCAAACAACTCGATAGACGCCAGCGGCAGTTACGCGCAAAACCAGGCGTTTCAAATTGGCGTCTATTTTGGCAGCGCGATGGAACATGCCATCATTGAGCAACTGCAAAGCAGCAACCTTGTGGCGGCCTCAACGGTGAAACTGTTGCAACTGGCAAGCGCCAATGGGCAAAAAATTTATCTGGCAACATCCGCCAACTGGACTGCGGGCGCGAATGTCTCCGGGAATATCTCCAATTATACCACGAGCAGTCTCTTCACCAACTTCGTCAATCAGGGCTATTATCTGCTGCTGCCGCAGAACGGCTCTGTCCAAACCGCCGGAAGCGGCAGCTGGGCCGGTTCGGGATTTGTGGCCTATCAAGCGCTGGCGGATGGAGCGCAGGTCAAAATGATTATTGGCGGAGGATACAACGGTGGATTTGTCAGCAGTCGCACGGCCACCCCCAACACGCCTTTCATCCAATCGGCCGCTGCCTACCAATCCCTATACTTTAACCGGCAATCGGCCACCTCCTCGTTTATCACCCCCACCGGCGCCGACCCCGTCAATATGGTGGATGGCAGCTTCCTAATCTCCGCTGCCGATCTTTCGCTCGGCGGAGTCGAACCGCGCGGCTTGAACTTGACGCGCTATTATTCATCGGCCCGCCGCAACTCCAATGTGGCCGGAATGGCTCCCGGCTGGCTGCACAATTATTACTGCCTGGCGGTTCCCACGAGCGCCGCGCTGGCCAGCTTGGGCGGCACGACACCGCAGCAGATGGCCCCCATGATCGTTGCCTTGCGCGCGGCAGCCAACATCTATGATAGCAGCCAGCCTACTCCGAAGGGCTGGATGACCACCGCCCTGATCGCCAAATGGGGGCTTGACCAGCTCATCAATAACGCCGTATCCGTAAATCTCGGCAATGCCACGATTCAGTTTGTGAAGCAGCCGGACGGCTCCTACACGCCACCGGCCAATTGCACCATGACGCTCATTAAAACCAACGGCGCCTATTGGCTTTCGGAACGGCATGGCCGCACTTTCAAATTCAGCACCAACAGCCTGCTTGCCAGCATCACTGATCAATACGGCCAGTCGCTGAACCTGACCTATACCAACAACAATGTGAAAACAGTTTCCGATTGGAAAGGACGCACACTAACATTCAGTTATACCAGTGGCCAACTGACTTCTGTTTCAGACGGCACGCGCTCGGTTTCCTACGAATACACCAGTGGCGATTTGACCTCATTTACCGATGCCGAGGGCAAAACAAGCACTTATGCCTATGACGCCAATCATCAAATCACGGCGACGTTCGACGCGTTGAGCCGGCTAGTCATCACCAATTCCTATGACGCCTATGGGCACATAACCACGCAGCTTACGCAGGGAAACACAAACAGTACTTGGCAGGTTTTTGCGTCTGGCTATGACACGGTGGAGGTTGACCCGGCTGGCGACCAACGGCAGTTCTCTTACGATGACAAGTCAAGGGAAACCTCCTTTCAAGACGCCTTGGGCAACGTCACCCAAATGGTTTATGACGGACAAGACCATGTCGTGTTGACCATCTCGCCGTTGAACGAAACAAACCGGACCATCTACGACGGCAACAATAATCTCATCGCTTCGGTTGACCCGCTTGGATTCACCAACCAGTTCATCTATGACAGCCAGAATAATTTGACCCGTTCGATTGACGCGCGCGGTAATCCCACGACCTACGGTTACAATGCCCAATTTTCCCTGATCGGCCAGACCAATGGCGCGGGCGATTTTGTGAATTACAATTTCAACAGTGACGGCACGCTTCACACCCGCGCTGATGCTGAGGGCACGACAATTTATGATACCTATGATAGTTACGGGCAGTTGACCCACATCACTTACCCCGGCAGCTTGGGCGGTGAAAGTTTTGTGAACAGTTCGGTTGGCGACCCGACCAGCCACACGGATGCCAACGCCAACGTGACGAGTTTCCAATACAACGCACGCCGTCAACTCACGAACTCGATTGCCCCGACCAATCTGACGGCGAAAGTTAGTTTCGATGCCGTGGGCAATCTCGCCAGCACCACCGACGCGCGCGGCAATGTCACCAGTAACCGCTGGAGCGCCACCCGGCATTTGCTGGCGACCGTCTTTCCGGTCACGCCCCAAGGCGTGCCGGTAATCACCAACGCTTACGACAACCGGGATTGGCTCACGCGAACGGTTGATCCATTACAAAATCCGACACTCTTCAGCAACGATGTGGCCGGGCGGTTGATTTCGGTGACTGACCCGGTGCAGCGCACCACGACGTTTGGCTACGATGCAGACGGCCACAAACTCGCCGCCACCAACGCGGCGCAGGAAGTCACCAGTCAGACTTGGGATGCTCGCGGCAGTTTATTGAAATTGACCGATGGCGCGGGACATTTTTCCACGCATGCTTACGATGCTGCCGGAAATCAAATCATCCTCACCAACCGCAACGGCAAGAAATGGCAATTTCAATTTGACGGCGCGAACCGGCTGACCAACATCATTACACCGCTCACTCGCAGCACGTCACTGACGTTTGACCAGCGCGGCTTGTTGAAAACCTTGCGCGAACCATCCGGGCAGATGGCCACGAATTTTTACGATGCCAAAGGACGCCTGACCAATCGGGTGGATGGCGTGGCCTCGACCCTTTACGGTTACGATGCCAATGACAACGTGACCAGCATCACCAATGTGGGACAGGCTGGCAGCCTGTTGCAAACCTTCGATGCGTATAACCGGGTCAGTTCGTTCAAGGACGTGTATGGAAACTTGATTCAGTATAAGTATGACGCCAACGGGAACCTGACCAACCTCGTGTATCCTGGCGGCAAAAATATTTATTACGCTTACGACAGCTTGAATCGGATGACGAACGTGACGGATTGGTCGCAGCGCCAGACCACCATCAATTACGATCTGGCCAGCCGCATCACTGGCATCACGCGCCCAAACGGTTCCTACCGGACGATTGGCTACGACGCAGCAGGACAGGCGACCAACATCATGGAGCAGATGTCCAACAGTCTGCCGATTGCGATCTTTCGTTTGAATTGGGATGCTGCGGCTCGGCCGCAATGGGAATTTGCCGCGCCGCTGCCACACACCACGACCATCCCGACGCGGAACATGACGTATGACGATGACAATCGTTTGGCGACGGTCAATGGTTCGTCGGTGACCAACGACCTTGATGGAAATTTGACCGGCGCGCCGCTGACGAACGGGACGTTTGCCAGCTACACTTACGATACCCGGAACCGCTTGCTGAATGCAGGCGGAGTCACCAACGCTTACGATGCGGCTGGAAATCGGGTAGGACTGGTGCAAGGCACGAACGCCACGGTGCTGCTTGTAAATCCAAACGCAAAACTGCCGCAAGTGTTGATGCGGATCAGGAACGGCGTTACCAACTACTACATTTACGGTGCGGGCTTGCTCTACCAAATTACCGAGACGGCGACGGCCACCAACACGCTGACCTATCACTATGATTATCGCGGCAGCACCATTGCGCTGTCAGCCGATAGCGGGCTTGTCACCGACCGGATTGAATACTCAGCCTACGGACTGATGACATATCGCACCGGCACGAGTGACACGCCATTCCTGTTTAACGGCCGTTATGGTGTCCAGACCGACCCGAATGGGTTGTTGTTCATGCGCGCAAGATACTACAACCCGTTTCTTTGCCGCTTCATCAGTGCTGACCCTTCTGGTTTTGGCGGCGGGTTGAATTGCTATGCCTATGCGAATGGCAATCCGGTGAGCTTGATTGATCCGTTTGGGTTAAATGCAGCGTCAACGGGAGATTCGTTCTTCAGTTGGTTAGACCCAAGTTTGAACATTCCAGCTGCGAATCAGCGGATGATAGATTTTTACGGCTCGCAAAACACCGACACGTTCATGAACGCGCTCGATTATTTAGGGGATTTATATACAGCATTTAATCCGCCACCGTCTCCGGGCATGAAGATTGGCATCGTTCCATTTCTTCCTGCAGGAGGAGGGTTTGGCGCCATTGAAGAAATCCCAGGATTAACTGCCGCAGAGGGAACAACGCTGCGAGAAGGCAGTTTTTCGATAGTCGATTGGAGTGACTATCCTGCGAACGTGCCAAAACCAACAGGGTCTTTCAATCTTTTGGAAGGTGCGGAGTATGACGCGGCCAGAACAGAAGCGAACGCCGCCAATCGAGCAATGCACCAAGCCGACCCGTCTCTGAATGGTCTTCAACTTCATGAGATACAACCGGTGAAGTTCGGCGGCAGTCCTACCGACCCATTGAACAAAATCCCACTGACACCACAGCAGCACGCGCCGGTAACAACTTGGTGGAATCAACTACAACGTGATATAACTCAATGATGACTCCATCGGACAGAGATCGGCTACTTGCAAAATTTAATGGCAATCTGCCATCGGATACTGCCGCAATTCGGCAGTTTGAAACCGAATCGGATTTTCGCTTGCCAGATGACTACGCTCGGTTCTTGCAACAAACGAATGGGGGCGAAGGATTCGTCGGCAACGCGTATGTTATCCTCTGGCGCGTAGAAGAGTTGTTTGAAATGAACAAAGCCTACCAAGTTACCGAGTATGCTCCAGGTCTGTTCCTATTTGGTTCAGACGGCGGAGGCGAGGCTTTTGCGTTCGACACACGCTCCGATGCAAACCCAATCGTCGCCGTTCCGTTCGTGGGCATGGAGTTGAAGCTGGCTCGCCCAGTGGCCAAGAGTTTTGAAGCTTTCCTGGAGGAACTGTTCAAGTGTTGAACCTTTAGCTATGCCAGCGCCAAATGACATCCGCAAAAATCGATTCCAAGACTGTGTCGGAAAAGAGGTCTTTGAAATCCAGCCCGTCATCTTGGGAGGAAGTCCGACAGACCCGGCGAACAAGACTATCCTCACGCGGCAGCAACACATTGAAGCAGTGCGTTACTGGAATAAGGTAATTCGAGACCTTCGCAAGAACAAGCGATAGCAGAACCGGAGTTCTAAATCGAACCCGACACGCCAACCAAGTCACGCGGGATGCTATGAAAATAAACGCTGGCGTGGCTTCTCGTCCGACGAACCAAGTGAAAGTTCGGCCTACATCAAACTGAACACCCAAATGCCTTGCCCGCCTCGTGGCATTGTCCCGGCCAACCAAGAATGTTGTAGGAGGCTCTTTCACTCGCAACATTCAGTTCGCCCCTCGGTCATGGATGCGACCAGCCCAGCTGTTACGAACTTTTTTGGCATCGTAAAAATTGCCGAACTGCCGTCGCAAGCTTTTCGGGTGTTTGGCCGCACTCGGATCGTAATTCGCAGCCAAATTGCCGCGCTCTGATCGTAAGGTTATGACGCGGCTGGTTCGTTTT
>DATLVR010000027.1:0-6131 GCA_035577265.1 Verrucomicrobiia bacterium
AGGCCTCGATGCAGGTGGCCAGCTTCGTCTTCCTGCTGTTTCTCGGCTGCAAATTTCTGCTGGCCCCGTCCGTCAAGGTGCCGACCCGGCTGGATGCGGCGTCGGAGAAACTGGAGGCGAAGCTCGAACAAAAAATACATCCGCACTCCGCCTTTGCCACCGGGTTCCTGCGCGTGGCGGCCAACCTCGGTGTGCTCGCGGCCTGGCTGGTGCTCGCCGCGACCCTGATGTCGCACGACTGGGTGGATGACACGTTTGCCGCCAAGGCCGCGTGCGTGGGTGGCGTCTTCATCGGCACGGTGCTGTGGTTTTTGTTTATGAGTTATGCCGTCTCGCGCGGCCGCGGCAAATTCAGCGAGCAGACCCTGCTGCGCCTGCAACATATCTCGGGCCTGTGCCTGCTCACCACGGCCGTCTTTGAAGGCGTGCGGATCGCGTGGCACCTCGCCAAACACAAGCTTTAATCCGGCATTGACTCCATTGCAAAGTAAGATATTCCTACTGCGTGACAACGACCATTTCCAGCAAGGGCCAGGTGGTGATCCCGCAGCCGGTTCGTGAACGGCATAAATTGCGGGCCGGGGATGATCTGCTGTTATTCGAGCTGGCCAATGGCGACATCGTTCTGCGGCGCGCCCGCGCGCCCAAAAAAACGCTGGCCTGGCATTTGCGCCGGTTGCATGGCCTGCGGTTGGAACGCAAGCCCGAGCCGGTCCGCGAGGTGGCCTGGTGACCTGGCTGCTGGATACCAACACGCTTTCGGAACTAACCCGGCCCGCACCCTTCGCCGGGTTGATTGACTGGCTGGAAACGCATGAGCCGGAATCCGCCGTCAGCGCCATCAGCCTCGGCGAAATGGTGGCCGGCATCGAGCGGATGCCTGAAAGCAAGCGCCGCCGCGTGCTCGAACGCGCGCTGAAATTTTTGCGCGAAGACTACACCGGGAAAATCCTGGATTTTAATGAAGGCGTTGCGGTCGAATGGGGCCGGCTCGTGGCTGCCGCCAAAAAAAGCGGGCGCAACCTGTCCGTGCTGGACAGTCAGATTGAGGCAACGGCAATCCATTTCGGATTGACGGTCGTGACGCGAAACGAAAAAGATTTCTTCCACCCCGTGTTTAACCCGTGGAAGTGAGAGCCATTTAATTTATGCTAAAAGCTGGAATCGTCGGACTCCCCAACGTGGGCAAATCAACCCTGTTCAACGCCGTCACCCGCACGCGCAAGGCCGAGGCGGCCAATTATCCGTTCTGCACCATCGACCCCAACGTCGGCATCGTCACCGTGCCGGACGAACGCATGTATGTCCTGCAGGGCATTGCCAAGACGAACGTCGTCATCCCCGCCGCGATTGAATTCGTGGACATCGCCGGCCTCGTCAAGGGCGCGTCGCAGGGCGAAGGCCTCGGCAATAAATTTCTCACCCACATCCGCGAAGTGGACGCCATCGTGCAGGTGGTCCGCTGCTTCGACGACGCCGACATCCATCATGTCACCGGCAGCGTGGATCCCGTGCGCGACATCGAAGTCATCAACACCGAACTCGTCCTGTGCGATCTTGAAGCCGTGAAGAAACGCTTGGAGAAAGTCGCCAAGGATGCCAAGCGCGGCGACAAGGTTGCGCTCGCCGACGAAGCCGTGCTCAAAAAACTGGAACCCGTGCTCGATGCCGGCAAACCTGCGCTCACCGCCACGCTCACACTGGAAGAGCGGGCCATTTCAAAACCCTTCTTCCTGCTCACCGACAAGCCGACGATTTTCGCCTGCAATGTCAAGGAATCCGATCTCGCCACCGCCGACCAGAATCCTTACGTCCTCAAGGTCCGCGAATACGTGAAGACGCATCTGGCCTGCGAGGCCGTCGTCATCAGCGCGCAGATAGAGAGCGACCTGACTGATCTGAACCCCGAGGAAACGAAGGAATTCCTGAAGGAACTCGGCGTGGCGGAGTCCGGCGTCGGCACGCTCATTCGCGCGACGTATCATCTGCTCGGCCTCCGCACGTATTTCACCGCCGGCGAAAAGGAAGTGCGCGCCTGGACAATCCACGTCGGCGACACCGCGCCAAAAGCGGCAGGCGTCATCCACTCCGATTTCGAACGCGGCTTCATCAAGGCCGAAACGGTCGCCTACGATGACCTCGTGAAATGTGGTTCGGTCGCCGCCGCGCGGGAAAAAGGCCTCTACCGGATGGAAGGCAAGGAATACGTCGTAAAAGACGGCGACGTGCTGCTGTTCAAGTTCAATGTCTAAACTCGTAGCGGCGCTTCGGTAGAACGCCGCGAATACCTGAAATGTAAGAATGCGGCTCTCTGCCGAGAAGCCGCTACGGCTTTACCCCAGTTTATAACGCCGCATCGCCGGCTCCACTTCCTGCGCCCAGGCATCAATGCCGCCGCGCAGGCAGCGGATGTTCTGCAATCCGTGACCCATGAAATACGCCGCCGCATCGAGCCCGTTCTTGCCCGCGTGATCAATGACGACGATCGGCTGGCTGTTGGAACCGCTCGCCATCAATTGCTGCATTACGGGTTGTGACAGCAGAACGGAACCCGCGATATTCACCGCCTCGAATTCCTCGCGTGACCGCACGTCCACCAGCTTCACTGATTTGTCGTTTTGCAACAATTCGGCGAGTTCTTTGGGCGCGATCAAAACTTTTGCGTCCTGCTCGTGGCTGGATTGGATGTGGGCCAGCACTTCGGCGGTATCCAGATTGCCGTTGCGCGCGCAGACTTCCGCCAGCGTCTCCGTCGGCTGAAAGCCGCAGCTGCTGCATCCACCGATGTGATAACGGCGGAACAACGCCCGCTGCGCGCCGGGAAAATGCTCCAGCACGGCGCTCATGGGCGATTGCGGATGGATGGTGTCGGTTGTCATGCGGAAACCATCTTGCCACAGAAATAGCTTCTGTCCATTCCCGGCGGCAACCGGGAGGTTGTTTCAAAATTCGGAGTGCGCCCGTCCTCGGGCGCAGCAACTTTCATCAGCTGGAACCGTATGAAATTGCGGCACCCCGTTTTGGCGGACAATGCTGCGCCCGAGGACGGGCGCACTCCGGCTACACCTGTTTGACGATTTCGTGGCTACAATCGAGGGCTTTGCTTGTGGCATGCGGGTGGTGTGTCTAATCTCCGTCATGGATTCACCGGACTGGGCCAGTCTGAGCGACGACGAGTTGCTGGAGAAAAAAATCTCCAAACTCGGTTTGAAACTCGACGGCACAAATCTCCAGCCACTGATCCAGCAGCTTTACGACGAGTTGTCGCAGAAAGGGCTGACCTTTCATCCGCCCTGCCATGTCGGCGACGAATGGTTTGTGCCCGTGGGCATCCCGGCGATTTTCATCCCGTTCTTTCTCACCCACGACCGGTTGCGACAGCTCGAACGAAAGATCATCCTTGAAGTCGAAGGCGAATCGCCGGAGTGGTTCATGAAACTCATCCGTCATGAAGCGGCGCATGCCTACGCCTATGCGTATCAGTTTGTGCGAAAACGCAAATGGCAGCATACGTTTGGTAAATCTTCCGCAGATGAAACGCCCTCGTTCTATCGCCCACGTCCCCACAGCCACGGCTTCGTGGTGCATCTCGACGATTGGTATGCCCAGAGCCATCCCGACGAAGATTTCGCGGAGACATTTGCCGTGTGGCTCACGCCCGGACTCGACTGGCGCATCCGTTACAAAGACTGGCGGGCGCTGGAAAAGTTGGAATATGTGGACGAGCTCATGCGCTCGCTCGCCGGCAAGCCGCCCCTGCCCCTGCCGGACTACCGCGTGGCCGACCTTGATTGCCTGAACGTCAAGCTCAAGACTTATTACGCGCGCAAGCGGAAGGAATATGAGCATGCATTCCCGGATTTTTATGACAACGACCTGCGGCAGTTGTTTGCCGCCAGCGCCGATGTTGAAGGACATGTGAAAGCTTCGGATTATCTGCGCCGCCACCGGCGCGAACTGGAAAACGCCGTCTGCCAGTGGACCAACGAAAACAAATACCGCGTCAACCAACTGCTCACGCGCTTGATTCAACGCTGCGATGAGTTGAACCTGAAGATCAAAGCCTATGACCCGAAACAGAATTTGTCGGTGGCCGCCTACATCACCACGCTGGTGATGAACCACCTGTTCACCGGCAAGTTCAAGCGCACGAAGTAAAGCTGATGAATAAGGCAGTCAAACTCACCCTCGCATTGGAGCGCCGGTCTCCGACCCGGCCTGCTTCCAACACATCCTCGTGCCGGGTCGGAGACCGGCGCTCCGTTCGCTTTCCAACGTGAAGAAGAAACTCAAAATCCTCGCCCTGTTCGACGCCATCGCGCCCACGACGATTGATCAGGATCTGACCAAGGAGTTGAAAACCGAGGACTGGAAGACCGAGGCCAACGTCCTGGCCGCGCTGACGGAACTGAACCACACCGTCGAGCAGCTCGCCATCTTCGACGACCTCAATCTGCTCCGGCAAAAACTCGAGAGTTTCCAGCCCGACATCCTCTTCAACCTGGCCGACCAGTTCAAAAACAACCGTGCCTTCGACCAGAACATCGTTTCATTTCTGGAAATGCACGGCGTCACCTTCACCGGCTGCGGTTCGACCGGCCTGACGCTCTGCAAACACAAGGCCATCTCAAAAAAAATTCTCGGCTACCATCGTATTCACGTGCCGGCGTTCACCGTCATCCCACGCGGCAAGCGCTGCATCCGCCCCGCGCGCCTCAAGTTCCCCATTCTCATCAAACCGCTGAAGGAAGAGGCGTCCTACGGCATCTCGCAGGCGTCATTCGTGGAGACGGACGAGCAGTTCAAAGAGCGTGTCCAATTCATCCACGAAAAGCATAACAACGACGTCATCGCCGAGGAATACATCGCCGGGCGCGAATTTTACGTGAGCCTGCTCGGCAACCACCGGCTCGATGTCTATCCCATCCGGGAGATGATCTTCAAGGAAGTGCCGCCCGACGAACCGAAGATCGCGACCTACCGGGCCAAGTGGGACGAGGAATACCGCAAACGCTGGGGCCTGCAAAACCAGTTCGCCGAGGGACTCGACCCCGCGCTCGCCAAAGACATCGTGCAGACCTGCAAACGCATTTACCGGCTGCTGACCATTGACGGCTACGCGCGTGTGGACCTGCGCGTGACGCCCGCCAACGAGATTTATTTCATCGAAGCCAACCCGAATCCCATCCTCGCCGCCGACGAAGACTTCGCGCAATCCGCGCTCAAGTCCGGCCTGGCTTATCCGCAGCTCATCGAGCGCGTCATCCGCACGGGGTTGAAGACGGTGCGGGAGTGAATGATTTCCGTCTCCGCCTCAATCGGGGAGAGGGATTGCGGGTGAGGTGTCGAATTCAATTCAGCCGCTAAAGAATCCCAACTTCACTCCAAACCTGGCGATTCAACCAACCGCCGGGGCAAATCTCGCGAACCGTGTATCAATCGCCAAGCCTGCAAAGTGTTTTCCGTCACGCGATAGAAAATGAGAATTTTGTTGAATGGACGCTCGACTTGAAACGAATAAAGGTCGCGAAGCAGGGGATGGCGAAATTTTCGGCGGCGACCCAAATCCGGCAGTTCGGCCAACCGTGGCAATGTGTCCGCAACCGCGCGCAGGAAACGTTCTGCAATTTCTTCGCCAGCTTGATCCGCATACCAACGATACTGCTTCTCAAAGTCGGCGTTGAATTCATCAGCGCGTTGCAGCGTCAATTTCATTGCTGCCGCTTGGCGCGGTGCTCGCGCAACGCCTTGTCCGCGATTTCCCGGAGTTCGCCTTCATGGAAAGGACGGAACGGCCCGTTGGCTGCCTTCAACAATTCCGCTTCCAATTCAGGACTGTCTTCTTCCAAATCCAAAACCGGGCGTGGCGACAAAGTCACTTCATTATCGCCGTCCGTCAGCACGATCGTTTCGCCGCGACACGCCTGGGCGATGAGTTCGCCAAGCTGACCTTGGGCATCCCGGATGGAAATCGCTTTCACGTCGGCACTCTAATCTTAGGAACGAAATCCTGCAAGCGGCTTCCCGAACCCCATCCTCGACACCGACGAAGACTTCGCGCAATCCGCGCTCACGGCCTGAATTACCCGCAGCTTATCGAGCGCGTCATCCGCACGGGGTTGAAGACGGTG
>DATLVR010000028.1:0-16432 GCA_035577265.1 Verrucomicrobiia bacterium
CCTGCCCCATCTCGGTGACGTCCGTCGGCTTGAGCGTCGCGGCGGAACTGGCGAGCAACTCGGCGTTGGAGATGATCCCGTTCAGCGGCGTGCGCAGCTCATGCGGCATCATCAGGCTGATGTTGTCACGCAGATGGCGCAGCTTGCTTTCCGCCTCGTCGCGCACGGTCTGGGATTTTTTCAGGCGCGCCTCCACGGCGGCGTAAAGCACCTCGGTGGTGAACGGCTTGGGCAGATAATCATCCGCGCCCAGCTCCATGCCGTGTCGCATCCCGGCGTTGTCCGCCAGGCCGGTCATGAGGATGAACGGAATCGCGGCGGTGGGGGCTTCGGTGCGGAGCGCGGCGAGAGTGAGATATCCGTTGACCTTGCCCATGTTCACGTCGCACAGGATCAAGTCGGGCAGTTCCTTGCGCGCCTTCTCGATGCCTTCCTGGCCATTGTGCGCCTCGACCACTTCATAACCACGCTGGCGCAGCGCCAGCTGGATCATCTCGCGCAACCATTCTTCGTCGTCAATGATCAGGATTTTTTTCACGATCTATACAAATTGAATCAAACCACAACCAGGCGTTTGAAACACGCGCCAACACCGTAATGTAACCAGAACCGTAAAACAATCACTTCCGCGCTTCCAGGGAAACATAACTGTTGACCGTGCGCCCGGTGTAAATCTGGCGCGGACGATAGATGCGGCTCTTCGGTTCGTCCATGATTTCTTTATAGTTCGCGATCCAGCCGGGCATCCGGCCGATGGCGAAAATCACCGTGAACATCTCCATCGGAATCCCGATGGCGCGCATGATAATGCCGCTGTAGAAATCCACGTTCGGATACAGCTTGCGTTCGACAAAGTAGGAATCCTTCAAGGCCGCTTCCTCCAGCTTCTTCGCGATGTCCAGCAACGGATCGCTGATGTTCAGCTTCTCCAGCACGTCGTCGCAGGCCTTTTTGATGATCGTGGCGCGGGGATCGTGATTTTTATAGACGCGATGGCCGAAGCCCATGAGTTTTTTGCCGCTGTTCTTGTCCTTGGCTGCCATGATGAATTTCGAACCGTCGTCGCCTTCGCGATGAATCTGTTCGAGCATTTCCAGCACCGCCTGGTTGGCGCCGCCATGCAGCGGCCCCCAGAGCGCGCACACGCCCGCCGCGCAGCTCGCGAACAGATTCGCCTGGCTGGAGGCCACCATGCGCACCGTCGAGGTGGAGCAATTTTGTTCGTGATCCGCGTGCAGCAGGAAAATCAGGTCCAGCGCCTTGACCACCTCCGGTTTGATTTCAAAATCTTCATACGGCATCGAGAACATCATGTGCAGGAAGTTCGCCGTGTATTTGTAGGTCTGTTTGGGATAAATGAGCGGCAGCCCTTTCGATTTGCGATACGAATACGCCGCGATGGTCCGCACCTGCGAAATCAGCTTCGCCACATACAGATCGAACTGTTTCGTCCTGCCCCATTTCCAGTTCATCAACCCCTCGTCAAAGCAGCTCGCCGCATTGATCATCGAGGACAGGATCGCCATCGGATGCGCGCCCGTGGGAAAACCCTGGAAGTGATACTTCATGTCCTCATGCAAAAACTGGTGCTCCGCCAGCAGATCCGAAAACTTTTTCAACTGGATGCGGTTCGGCAGGTCGCCGTAGATGATCAAATACGCCGTCTCGATGAAATTGGAACGTTCCGCCATCTCCTCGATCGGAATGCCGCGGTAGCGCAGGATGCCCTTGTCGCCGTCAATGAACGTCACCTTGCTGGTGCAGGAGCCGGTGTTGCCGTAACCGTCGTCGAGCGTGATGTAATTGGTGTTGGCGCGGAGCGACGAAACGTCCACCGCCTTCTCGCCCTCGCTGCCTTCGAGCGTCGGGAGAGTGAAAACCTTTCCGTCCAGTTCCAGTTTCGCTTCTTTGCTCATGGCTCCTTTATTTAATATGAATGATTATGATGGCATAAATCTGCCGGTGAATGGAAAACTTGGCAAGCCGCGAAACTCGATTTTCAAAGAAACCCCGCACCGATTTGGCTGGCGCGACGTTCAACTTCATGGCGAAATCAAAGCCGATGAAACGCTGGGCCGTCCTCACCGTCCTGCTTTACGCATTGGCATTGCTGGTGTTGGCTTTGCCGGTGTTCCTGATTGCCTTCGGCAACTGGGGCAAAAATGAAACCAGCCACGGGCTGCACGAAGTGATCCAAAGTTTTTATCTGAACTGGGGCTACTGGCTCTGGCTCGCTGTCATGGTCTCCGGCCAGGCATTGCTGCTAATCCTCCCGATCCACATCGCCGAACGCCGCCTGCCCGCGCGCCGTCCGCTCAAAATCCCCATCATCGTCACCACCTTCTTTCTGGCCAATCTCCTTTTGGCCGGGCTGGTGTCATTGCTGTGCGCCATTTTCCGGGACGACGGATTTGAAATCTTCACCTTCGCGGATCGCATGGCAAATTGCTTCCGACAGCCTTCCGCGGATCAGGAGACCACCTGGGGCGGCATCGTCAGCATCAGCATCATCACGATTATCTTCTGGATCGGCTGGGCATTCATATTCCGTCGGGCCACCCGAGCCGATGAACCCGATGCGCTCCTCAAACGCGCCACCCGCTGGCTCCTGCGCGGGAGCATCCTCGAACTCATCATCGCCGTGCCCAGCCACGTCATCGTCCGCCGCCGCGACGATTGCTGCGCGCCAGCGGGAACGTTCTGGGGCATCGCCACCGGCCTTTCCGTGATGCTGCTCTGCTTCGGCCCCGGCGTTTACTTCCTGTTCGTCGAACGCTGCCAAAAATTGAAACCCAAACCGGTGGACAAAAATATTGAATAAGGAAAGCAGGAATTCAGGAACGGATTCCATTCCTGCCTTCCTGCTTTCCTCATTAGATTTTTTCCCACAAAGGAAATTCTGCCTGCGCATTTCGGTCGACAAAGAGTTTTGCCAGAAATATAGTCACAAAAAATGAAGAGCCTCAAAAGTATTGGAGCGTGTGGACTTATTCTGATGCTGCTGATCACAGGTGGATGTAACCGTGCAACTTTGCGCATTCCTGGTGCCTCCGCATCCTTTCCTGAAACCACGACCGGCTATGTGGCAACGACCAATTACGCTTACACCATTGTAGTAGCAGTTCCTGTAGATGATCGTACTCAACACTACGGAGAACCTGTAGCCAAAACAAAATGGGCAGGTTGCTCAACAGATCCGCTCTGGACCACCGATGCTCCCGAACTTATCCAGAAAAGATTGATCCAGGAACTGGCATCTTCGGGGCTCTTCGCCAAAGTCACAACCAATTCGACGGGAGCCACAGATATTATGTTGAAGACAGAGATCGATGCCTTTTGTTCACAAGTCAGGGGCTTTTTGATTGATCGCGTTGCCGGAATTGTTTCATTGCACGTAACGTTGGAGCAAAACGGAAAGATACTTGTCGACCGCAAATTCGAAAAGGTCGTTACCGACGCTGACAAGGAATATACCGGATCACAAGTAACGTTCATTGAACAGGCAATGAGCGTGACCATGGCTGACAGTTTGCGTGAGTTGCTGAAAGATATAATCAAACAATTGGCAGTAGATGCGGCGACTTGGCCGCAGGACAAATCCTCACCCAAATAAATTTCCGCTTTAGCTTTCGCTCGCCGCACTTTAACTTGCGCGCTGCCAATGGCCTTAAAACTGTTCAACACGCTGTCCCGCTCCGTCCAGGAGTTCACACCCCTTGACCCCACCGGCAGAAAAGTCGGCATGTATTGCTGCGGCCCGACCGTCTATGACTTCGCGCACATCGGCAACTGGCGCACGTTCGTCTTCGCCGACCTCGTCCGCCGGGTTCTCGAATTCTCCGGCTACGACGTCCAGCACGTCATGAACATCACGGACATCGAGGACAAGATCATCAAGGGCGTCCGCGAAAACAAGACCACCCTGCGCGAGTTCACCGGCCAGTTTGAGACCGCCTTCCTCGACGATTTGAAAGCGCTCGGCTGCCGCGAACCACACGTCAAACCGCGCGCCACCGAATACATCGCCGAGATCATTGCGCTCATCGAAAAGCTGATCGCGCGCGGCGTGGCCTACAAGGCGCCCGACGGCTCGGTTTATTTTTCCATCACCAAATACCAGGGCTGCGGCTGCAATTACGGCCAGTTGTTGAAATTGAATTTCGACGAGATGCGCGCCGGCGAACGCGTTTCCAGCGATGAATACGAAAAGGAATCCGTGGCCGATTTCGCGCTCTGGAAGGCGCGCGTGCCGGACGACGGCGATATTTTCTGGCCGAGCCCGTTCGGCGAAGGCCGGCCCGGCTGGCACATCGAGTGCAGCGCCATGAGCATGAAAGTGCTCGGCGAAAGTTTCGACCTGCACCTCGGCGGCGAGGATCTGAAGTTCCCGCACCACGAGGACGAGATCGCCCAGAGCGAAGGCGCGACCGGCAAACCCTTCGTGAAATACTGGCTGCACGGCGCGCACCTGCTCGTCGAGGGCAAAAAGATGAGCAAGAGCCTTGGGAATTTTTTCACGCTGCGCGGTCTGCTGGCCAAAGGGTTCACGGGTCGCGAAGTGCGGTATCTGCTGCTCACGGCGCATTATCGTGAGACATTCAATTTCACGCTCGACGGTTTGTCCGGCGCAAAGACGGCGCTGGCGCGAATTGATGAGTGTGTCGGCAAGTTGCGGGAAATTGGAGCGCCGGGCACCGTCCCGGCAAGTCCGCTGCAACGAGCCGAGCCGGTGCTCGGCGCTCCGTCAAAACTGCTCACCAACTTCACCGCCGCGATCTCGGAAGACCTGAACGTTGCTGCGGCGTGGGGCGCGGTGTTTGACTGGGTGCGCGAAACGAACAAGAAGCTGGCGGAAAATTCCTTGAGCGCCGCCGAGGCCGCCGCCCATCTCGCCGCGTGGGACAGGATTGATTCCGTCCTCGGCATCAGCGTGAAGACGGAGACGGAAATCCCCGCTGAAATCCTCGCCCTGGCCGAAGCCCGCACGGAAGCCAAGAAAGCCAGGGATTTCAAACGCGCCGACGCCATCCGGGATGAATTGAAAGCCAAGGGCTGGGTCATCGAAGATTCGCCCAAAGGAATCAAACTGAAGAAAATTTGAGAAATGGAAACATTCAACGCTCAACATTTAACACCCAATGCCCAACGATGGGCGCTTCGATGTTGGAAGTTGAATGTTCAATGTTGAATGTTTTCCCACAAATAAAATGAAGGGCTTGTTCATCAGCTTTGAAGGCACGGAAGGCTGCGGCAAATCCACGCAGGTGGAATTGCTCGTGCAACGGTTGCGCGCACTCGGTTACATCGTCCGCAAGCATCGCGAACCGGGCGGCACCCCCATCGGGGAGGAGATCCGCCACACGCTCAAGCACAGCCATCAGAACCACGCGATGACCGCCGAGGCCGAGCTGCTGTTGATGAACGCCAGCCGCGCGCAGCTCGTGCGCGAGGTCATCCGCCCCGCCCTCGCCGCCGGCGAGATCGTCGTGTGCGACCGCTTCTACGATTCCACCACGGCGTATCAAGGCTACGGACGCCAGCTGGATTTGGATCAAGTGAAGGCGGTGATTGATATTGCCGTCGGCGAAACCAAGCCCGACCTGACTTTTTTCGTTCACGTCCCGCCGGAAGTCAGCGCGGAGCGGCTGCGATCGCGGCAGGAAACCTTGCCGTTCGTCCGCGACCGCATCGAGGAGGCGGACCGGAAATTCTTTGAGCGCGTCGCTCACGGCTTCAGTGTCGTGGCCGCCACGGAACCGCAGCGCGTCAAGCTCATCAACGGTGCGCAGCCCATTGAAACCGTTTGCGCCGCCATCTGGGAACTCGTCCAACCGGCCCTTCCCAAGCTGGGGCGTTGGTGAACACACTTGCCGAATTTCCCGGAGCGAATACTTTTAACCTATGATCGAAAACACAATTGGCGAGATTGAGGCGAAGATCCACAGTTCCACCTCCATCAGCGACGAGCGCAAGCGCGAACTGCTCCAATTGCTGGGGACGCTGAAATCCGAGGTCGGCACGCTCGCCAAAACCAACAATGAACAAGCCAGCAGCATCGCCAATTTCGCGCAAGCGTCCGCTCACGAGGCCACGCGCGAAAGACAAAACCAGGAGTCGCTCGAACTTTCGCTGAAAGGCCTGCGTTCGTCGGTGGACGGGTTTGAAAAATCACATCCCAAGCTCGTGCAGATCGTCAACAGCATCAGCAAGACGCTGGCGGATCTGGGGATTTGAATTTTCGATTCGTTCTCGCCCTCGTAATCGGCAGTTATAATTCGAGGACGAATTTATTACAGTCTGTCATGTAGCGCAGGTTGCCAACCTGCTGTATCGCCGGCTGGCAGCCGGCAGAGCGGCGGCATGAAGAAGACGCGATAATCTAAAAAATCCCGGCACAGGCGGCCAATCCCGCCCGGCGGATTGCCAATCCGCGACACGGCAGACTGCCAGTCTGCGCCACGGCCTCACTCGCGTCGTCGACAAAAAAAATGCCTCTTCGGAGTTCAGGTTTAATCCGCATTCGGTTCCAGCTTTGCAATCTCCGCCATGATTTCGTCCGCGACTTCCTGGTAGATTTCCTTGAGCCGCGGTTTGGAGCAGGTCCTGGCCTCGGCGCGCAGCGCTTCAAACTTCATCGGTCTCCCGTATTTCACCGTGACGCGATACGGACGCGGAAATTTGTGATCACGCCCATACGCTTCAAACGTTCCAAACGTCCGCACCGGAATCACCACCACGTCGGACTTGATGACCGTCAGCCCGATGCCCGACCGCGCCGGCTGCAATTTGCCGTCCGGCGTCCGCGTGCCTTCGGGAAACAGAATGATGCCGCCACCTGCCAGCAGCCGGTTGAGAATCTCCCGCAGACCCGACGCGCCGCCGCCATCACGGTCCACCGGCACGGAATTCCAGGAACGCAGCAACGCACCGATGCCCGGAAAGCGGAACAGGCTTTCGCGCGCGAGATAATTGATGGCGCGCGGCAACGCCGAACCGACCAGCGGCGGATCCAGAAAGCTGGAGTGATTGGAAGCCAGAATGACGCCGCCGGTCTGCGGCACGCGCTCGGGATTGAAGATGCGCCAGCGGAAATACACCGCGAACATGACGCGGAACCCCAGCCAGCCGAGGCGGTAGGAGAGATTCATAAGACGAGGATGGCGAATGGAAGGTGGAAGCTGGAAAGCAGGCCGCGTGATTTGATTTTGCCATCCTCCATCTTCAGTCCTCTATCCTCGCCCTTCGGCGAGACGTTTTTGAATTTCCGCCAGGATCAAGCCGCTCGTCTGTTCGGAAGACATGTGCGAGTTGTTGATCACCTTCGCGCCGAGCGCGATCATCAGGGGCGCGCTCGCCCGCTGGCTGTCGCGCTGGTCGCGCGCCGCGAGGTTTTCATTCACGCCGTCCGCCGTCCGCCGCTTGGTGCGCTCGTCCAGATGCGCGTCGAGATAGAATTTGTAATCCGTTTCCGGAAACACATTGGTGCCGATGTCGCGGCCTTCCATCACCAGGTCGCCGAACTGGATGCACTCGCGCTGTTTTTTCTTCATCCAGTCGCGCACCTTGGGAATGGCGGCGATCAACGAGGTCGCGGCGCTGACTTCCGCCGTGCGGATTTCCTTGTCGGGATAATACCCGTCCACCAGCAGATGCACCGCGCGCAGATGGCTCTTGGTCTCGATGCATTCGAGCGACGTCTTCCATTTGCGGCAGGCCACGGCCACCGCCTTGTCGTCATGGATGTCCACATGCTTCTGCAGGCAATACCAGCCGAGCGTGCGATACATCGCACCGGTGTCCACATAAACGAAGCCGAGCGCCTTGGACACGAGCTTGGAGTTCGTGCTTTTGCCGCTGGCGCTCGTGCCGTCAATCGCAATGACAATTGGCTGTTTCAATTTTATTTTTCGTGGCTGCGTCTCGGCAGAGCGCAGCAAAATTATTAATTCAGCGGCGCTCTGCCGAGACGCCACTACGGTTAATCCGCAAACAATTCTTCGCCGGCCAGCTTCCGCGTGCGCTGGCCGTTTTTGATCTCCCAGATCTCCGCACCCAGGCCGTGAGGCGGTTGCGCCGCCAGCTTCTGGAAAAAATTCGGGAACGTCTTCTTCACGCAGGCCGGATTTGTAATTTTTATTCCCGGAACTTTCAATCCTAGAATCGCAAAACACATCGCCATGCGATGGTCGTTGTAGGTTTCAATCGTCGCGCCGTGCAGTGCCGACGGCCACACGGTCAACGTGTCGTCTTCCTCGACCACTTTGGCGCCGCATTTGGTCAGCTCGGTCCGCAACGCGACCACGCGCTCGGTTTCCTGGAGCCGGAGACGCCCCAGGTCGGTAAAACGCATCGGCTTGGATGCGCGCGCAACGATGATGGTGTCTTCACCGCCGGAAAAGGGGCTGTGGTGCGGTGCCTGGTTCAAGGGCGCTTTGACAATCGCCGTCATGATGCTGTCGCCCAAATGCGTTTTGCGGGAGAGCACCCCGTTCAATTCCAGCAAATTCCGGAGCTTGGGATAACTGGTATCGATCTGCCAGGTGGTCTTGGGCCAATGTTGAACACCCACCTGCCCCAGTTTCGAATGGAGTCGGGTGATCCAGAAAATCCAATCCGCCGCCCAAAAATAGCTGCCACTCGAGGCGTCCGGCTCGATTTGAAAAGTGCCGCCATTTTTCGGGAACGCTTCCATCAATTTTGAAGTCATCGCCACATACGGCGATTCCTCCGCGTTCTCGCCGACAATTTCAACCTGCCAGCCGCCAATGCCCGCACTCAACAACAATGCCGACGCGAACTGCGAGCTTTCCTCGATGCTGACTTTGCACGAGCGGCTGGTAAGGACGCGTTCCACCGCGTCCCCATCCTTAATTCTTGAGTTTGGGTCGCTGTGGAAAGCGACCCTACCACCAAAAATCCTCGCCGGCAGCTTGTCGTTGTCAAAATCGGATTCGACGCGATAACCCAGTTCGCGCAATGCCTGAAACAAGGAAGCCTGCGGACGCTCGTGCATCCGGGCCACGCCGTGCAACCGGTAAACACCCCGGCCCAGACACAGGAGTGGCGCGAGAAACCGTGCCGCCGTCCCGGCATTGCCGACAAACAGATCCAGCGGCAAGGTCTCCGTGCCACCCGCCGGCACCAAGCCGCCTTCGCCGATGACCATGATGGTGCGGTTGCAGGGCTCGTCCGGGTCGGGCGCGACGTTCACCAGAAATCCGAGCTGTTTCAGACACGCGACCATGATCTGCGTGTCCTCGCTCCACAATGCGCCTTTGAGCGTCACTTCGCCGTCGGCCAGCGCGGCGAGAATCAAGGCGCGGTTCGTGATGCTCTTCGAACCGGGCACGGTGATTTCCGCGCGCACCGGCTTGGTGAGCGGAACGATTTCGATGAGGTCAGGTAAAGCCATTTTAACCACGGATAAACACGGATGAACACGGATAACAAAACCAAACGCAGAGACGCGGAGAACGCGGAGAGACGCAGAGTAAAAATCTCTGCGGTTCTTTGCGGGCTCTGCGCCTCTGCGTTTCGCCCCATCCGTGTTTATCTGTGTCCATCTGTGGTTGGTTCATTCGGATGAGGTTGAGGCGCCGTTCGTGCACCAATGGTCACGGCGCTGCTTGGCCGTCGCAAAAATCGTTTCGACCCCCTTCGCGTCGCCACGTTTCAAAGCATCTTGAAATTTTTTAAGTTCCGTTACAAACGCATCCACGGATTGCGAAAGATTCTTGCGGTTGGCCAGCGCGATGTCACGCCACATCTCCGGCGAACCGGACGCGATGCGGGTCGTGTCGCGGAAGCCCGTCGCGCAAAGTCCCGCCTGCGCCTTCGGCTGCCGGGGATCCAGAACCAATCCGGCCAATGTCGCCGCGACGACGTGCGGCAGATGGCTGGAACGGCTCACCAGCTGGTCATGCTCGACCGCGCCAAGCCTCAGGGTGCAGGCACCGAGGGATTTCCAAAATTGCTCCACTTTGCGGACGGCGGTCGCACTGGATTTTTTTGAAGGTGTCACGATGCAGACGGCGTTCTCGAACAAATCCGCCCGCGCGGCCAGCACGCCCATTTTTTCGCCGCCCGCCATCGGATGGCTGCCCACAAAATGCGCGCCGGACCTGGCGATGATGGATTCCAGTTCACGCACGACATCGGCCTTCACGCTGCCGACGTCGGTGACGATCGCGCCACGTTTCAGGGCGGGGAGAATCTGTTTCGCGAGCGCAGGCATCTGGGCGAGCGGCGTGCAGAGAATGACGAGATCGGCATTGGAAACGGCGGCAAGCAGATCGGTCACGGCATAATCCACTGCGCCCACTTTTTCGCAATCCTTCAAGCTCGCCGCGCGCCGGACGAATCCGGCGATCTCCCCTGCCAGGCGATGCCGCCGGACGGCCAAACCGATGGAGCCCCCGAGCAAACCGACGCCGACGATGGTGATCTTCCGAAATTGCACGCCGCGCAGGATAACGGATAGACGATGGCAGATGGAAGATTGAAATGTTATTTGCGGCCAGCCCGAAGGGCGGGCCGGGGATTTGGCTACATTCAGCAATGAAATGCGATGGTCGGCCGGAACGTTATTTTGGCTGCACCGTGTATTCCACTGACACTTTGGCCGTGTAAACGATCTCGCCAAAGGATGAGATCGCTTCCTCAGCTGCCGGTTCCGACACCATGGACGCCCCCGGCGCTAAACTACGGTCGTACCCCACGGCTTTGGAAAGCCCGTAGTTGGCTGGACCGGCGTTTCTCTTCTCGACTTCGCCCTCGCTGAATGTCTCCGGCACCAGCTTCACGCCGATTTTCTCCTCGTAGATTTTCAGCCGCTCGCCGGCATTTTCGCACGCTTTGGCGATCGCGTTCTGCTTTTGCAGTTCCTTGTCGGCGTATTCAAATTCCGCGCCGTCAAACTGCACCTCAGACCACTTGTCCACCACTCCGGTCGCCGCCTGAAATTCTTTTTCATCCTGAACGGAAATCCGCATCACGTTTTCGACGCGATAACTTTTTGCCTTTTCCCCAAACATCCCGAATTTTGGCGTCGAGGAAAACTTCGCGGCTTGGATGCGCTCCGCCGGCATCCCGAGATTTTTCAAGTAATCGGCCAGCTTGCCGCGGATTTCGAGGTTGGCACGCAGGGCCTCCTGCAACGATCTGTTTTCCGTGACGACCCGCAAACTCAATATCGCGCGGTGCGCCGGCACCCGGATCTCCGCCTCGCCGGTGATCCGGACCGTCTTCGGAACCGCGTTGAGGTAATGAGCCAGTTCGGAAGCGGTGCCTTTGATCTCAGGTTCGGCAAAGCTCGTGAAACCAGCCAGAAGAACCAGGCCAGCGAGGATTGATATGCGCATATTTTTATGAAGGTTGGTGTCGATGGATCAAATCTCAATCCACGCCCGCATTAGATGATTATTTGATAAAACAAAACAATCCGAAATGTGAAAAATAATTTCTACTTGCGCGACTGGTCCAATGCGGTCATGCCCCCGCCATTCTGCGCAGATTCCAAGCAGGCATCCATCACTCGCTGCGTTTTCAGCGCCCACATCGGCCAGTCCTCGTTGAGTTTGCCTGAAAAAATCTGGTTTGCAAAATTGCGCCACATCCGCGTGTCTTGCGCCGTCGCATGGCCAAATCCCGACGGGTCGGCACCGGGCGGACATTTCACGTCGGACACCGTGACGACTTCGGCGTCGTTGACCTCGAAGGCCGGCTCGTAGCCGTTGAGCGGATGAATAAAGCCGGGCACGCGCAGCCAGCCGTTCTGGCCGCTGACATGCGCCCACTGTTGTTTCGCCGCCAGAAACGAGCAGTAAAACCCGGAGGAAACTCCACCGTCATACATCAGTTCGCCGGTAAATTCCGTCGGCACCGCAGAGCCGGACTGCGACAGAATATTGCCGGTGACTTCGCGCGGCAGCTGCCAGTTCATCGTCCAAAGGGCAAAGCGGATGCAATACCAGCCCAGATCACCAAGACAACCGGCCGGTTCCAGCGCGGCGTTCACTCGTATGTTGTCGCGGAAAAAATGATCGCCGACATAAAAACTGAAAGCCGAGGCAATCCGCCGGATTTCACCGACATTCTTTTCGTCCTTCAACACCTCCCGGATTTTCGCCAGGCGCGAGCTGTGCATGAACATCACGCCGTCCATGAACTGCACGCGATGTTTTGCGCACGCGGCGATCATCTCTTCCAATTCGGCCGTGGTGACGGCACAAGGCTTTTCGCAGATGATATGCTTGCCCGCCGCCGCCGCGCGCAGCACCCATTCCTTGCGGAGACCGGTCGGCAGCGGGATATAAACAGCATCCACATTGGGCGAAGTGATCAATTCCTCGTAGCCGCCAAGCGCTTCGGGGAGGTTGTCGAAAGCATTTTCGCCCTGGCATTCGCGGATATATTCGCGGCTTTTCTGCGCGTCGCGACTGGCGACGGCGGAGACGATGCAGTTGCCGGAATTCAAAATTGCCTTCCAGTTTTTCCGGCCGATGCCGGCGGTGCTCAGGAATCCGATGCGAAGTTTTTTCATGTCTGGCTCCGATTGTAGGGGACATGGAATCACCGTTCAACCAGAACTCCCGGGCAACGGCGTAGCGGCGGGCGTCCCGCCTGCCGTAGAGGGCGGCGTCGCGCCGCCCGGATCAGACCTGCGAACGGTCGGTTTCTCACGGTATTTTCAAACGGCTTACGTGAGGTGAAAGTTTTTCCCGCCGGGCTGGAAGCCCGCCGCTACACCGGCGGAAGCCATCCGCTCGCCATTCCCTGCCTGGCATTTGTATCCACTTCCTCAATAAACCTGGCGAACCACGGCTCCGGCTGGCAGGAAAATTCCTTCGGCTCGCCACGCCAGTTGAAGCGCACGGCGCGGGCGTGGAGGGCGTGGTTTTCCAAGATGAGCCGGACGCGCTGTTCGTCGGTGAGGCGCTGCTCGACGAGGGCGAGATACAAATCCTCGTCGCCGCCGTAAATCTTGTCGCCCACGATCGCGTGGCCGAGATGCGCGAGATGGATCCGGATCTGATGCTTGCGGCCGGTGCGCGGCAGGACGCGGAGGAGGGAAAATGGTGTTGAGGGTTGAGAGTTGAAAGTTGAGGGACGGACAAATCGGTGCTCGACCCAGTATTCGGTCTGGGCGGCGGCTCCGTCCGCGCGCACACAGTCTTTCACGGCCACGACGCTCGATTCGTCTTTGCCGAGCGGCGCGTCGATGAGGCCGTGGTCTTCGCTCACGTGGCCGTGGACGATGGCAAGGTATTCTTTCTCAATGGCGCGGCCTTCCATGATTTTTCCCAGTTCACCGGCAACGACGGAATTTTTCGCCACAATGACCACGCCGCTGGTTTCCCGGTCGAGGCGGTTCACAAGGTGCGGAGTAGCAGCGAACGTGAGTTCGCTCATTCTGGTATTTTCTTCGGAAGTAATAAGAGCCGACTCACGTCGGCTGCTACCAGTTTTGAGATATAATCGCACCCGGCCGATCAGACTGGACATCTCGCCGTTCTTGGTCGGATGGCAGACGAGCCCGGCGGGCTTGTTGATGACCAGCAACTCGTCGTCTTCGTGGATGATGTCGAACAGTTTTTCCATTTCCGCAACTTGTCTTCAGGTCAGGCTGGCGTATCATGTGCGCCGGTGAAAGAGAAATTGAATCGCTGGCTGCCGTTCCTGTTCCTGGCGCTCGTGGCGTTGAGCCGCTGGCCGGGATTGTTCCCGCCCAGCTTCAGCGCCGTCTATGCACTGGCGTTCTGTGCGGGCGTATTCCTCACCGGACGCATGGCTTGGTGGCTGCCGCTCGGCACCCTGCTGCTCTCGGACATCGCGTTGAATTTTTATTACTGGAGCCAGGGCTGGAATGTCTGGGACTGGTCGGTGCTGCGCTATCAACTGTGCAACTACGCGGCCTATGTCGTGCTGATCTTTTTGGGCAAACGGTTCAAGCCGAATTCCTCCTTCGCCAGCCTGCTTGGCGGCGGGATTTTGGGCGCCATCCTGTTCTACGTCATCACCAACACTGCATCCTGGCTGTTCAACCCGTTTCAAAATCCGGAATATTCCAAGACAGCGTTCGGCTGGCTCATCGCGCTCATCAAAGGCACGAACGGCTGGCCGCAAGCATGGGAATTTTTTCGCAACACCCTCACCAGCGCCGGCCTGTTCACGGCGCTCTTCGTCGGCGCGATGAAACTCACCGCCTCCGCCGAATCACCTGCCGACAAAAAAGCCGGGGCGCGCGATGAAGAAGCCGAGGCGGAAGAAAAGCCGGAGGAAGCCAGCGCATGACAAAAGGCGACTCGTGGCGGGTGACAGGTGACATGATGAAACCGTCAACCGCACCATTTGCCTTCGTGTCACCCGTCACCTGCCTCTTGTCACCACTATGAAAATCGGCGTCATCTCCGACACTCACGGGTTTCTCGATCCACGCATTCAAAAGATTTTTGCGGGCGTGGATCACATCCTCCACGCGGGCGACGTCGGTGATGCGTTCACCACGTTTGAACTGGAACAGATCGCGCCGGTCACCGTCGTGCTCGGCAACACGGATCTGGGGTTGAGCTACAAGCTGACCGAGGTGGTGGAACTGGGCGCGCGGAAATTCCTCGTGCAGCACATCGTCCATCCGCCGGCGCCTGACGATAAACTCAAGAGCCGGCTCGCGCGCGTCCGCCCGGACGTGGTCGTGTTCGGCCACACGCACAAGCCGTATGCCGAAACGCTGGGCGGGATTTTATTTTTCAATCCCGGCTATTCCGGCAAGCCGAAGTTCGGCACGGAACGCAGCGTGGCCCTTTTCCATTGCGACGAAAAAGAAATCCGGCATGAATTTATTCCGCTTTGAGTTTTAACCACGGATGGACACAGATGCACACGGATGAAGCGAGGAATTTGAAACGCGGGCATTTCCAGCGCATGATTGAACGGGTAACCGGCCAGGTTGTCGTAATATCATGTGCGTTAAAAAATACCGTGCTCTCGCCTGCCGGTGGTGGCGACAGGAAATCCGCCCGCTTTTGATCCTTGCGCTGGTTCTGTTTTCCATTCGTTCCTCCTTGGCAGATTGGAATGTGGTGCCCAGTGGGTCAATGAAGCCCACGATTCTGGAAGGCGACCGGGTGTTTGTAAACAAACTTGCCTACGACCTGAAAGTGCCTTTCACCACCATGCACATTGCTGAATGGAGTAATCCACAACGAGGCGATATTGTTGTATTTTTTTCACCAAAAGATGGGACGCGATTGGTCAAGCGTGTCATTGGCTTGCCCGGCGATTCAGTTGAGTTGCGAAATGAACAACTGATCATCAACGGACAGCCGGTGGATTATACAACATTGGAGCCAAAAATATCGGAACAACTCGCCGAGCCTGAGCGTGCCAAAAGTAGATTCGCGACCGAAAAACTTCCCTCCCACTCACATGCGGTCATGGCCATCAACGGAGTGCCGGCGATGCGCACTTTCGGGCCAGTGCATGTTTCTGACGGCCACTACTTCATGATGGGTGACAATCGCGATAACAGTTTTGATTCGCGATATTTTGGCACAGTTGCCCGTGACCGGATCGTGGGGCGAACCGCGAGCGTGGTTCTTTCTCTCGACAGGGAGAATTATTGGTTACCCCGATGGAGCCGCACCTGTTCTTCTCTAGATAAAGATGCAAAATAAATTCGGCAGGTCACACGCGGACATCGGCGGAGTGCGCCCGTCCTCGGGCGCTGCAATGCCCAAACTACAGACATCTTTAAACAGTTCCATCCGTCCGTCGTAAGTCAGTCGCAGCGCCCGAGGACGGGCGCACTCCGGGTCAGCCCACAAGCCGGGCGGCAATCTCCTTCACCCCGCGCAGATCCAGTTTGCCGGTGCCGAGCAGCGGAAACTGTTCTACGCGGAAAAAAGAATCCGCCTTGGGCTTCCACAAATTCGGCAGGTCGCACGCGGCAAATTTTTCCAGGCAGGCGGGCAGATCTTTTTCCGCGCGCCGGTGCAGCACGACAATGCGTTCGCCTTTCTTTTCATCCGGCACGCCGGTGACGACAAAGGTCTGCTCGGTCACGCCGGCGAGTTCGTGCAGGCGTTCCTCGATCTTGATGTGTGGCACCATCTCGCCGCCGAGCTTGCTGAACCGGCTCAAGCGGTCGGTGATCTGCACGAAACCATCCTCGTCCACCAGCGCCACGTCGCCGGTCATATACCACTTGGCACTGGGAGCGCCGGCGTCTCGCCGGCAAGAACCGTCGGTTGTCAAACCCGCCGGCGGGACGCCAGCGCTCCCGGGCACGTCGATCAAAACCGCCGCCGTCTTTTCGGGTTGACCCAGATAACCCACCATCACGTTCGGCCCGCGCACGAGCAGCAATCCCGGTTCGCCCAGCGGCAGCGAGGTTTCGCTGTGCGGCTGGTTCACGTCCACGATGCGCACGCAC
>DATLVR010000029.1:0-101749 GCA_035577265.1 Verrucomicrobiia bacterium
GCGGCAAGACCTTCGAAAACGCCAAAATCAAATTGATGGCCGGCGATGTGAATAAAATCCAACCTCCGCGCATGGCCATGCCTATGGGGGGCGTGAGAATGAAGGCATTCAACATGGCCATGGCCGAGTCCGCTCCTGCCGTCACCGAAAAAGCCTTTGACGAATTCCACCTTTATTCCATCGCGCGCCCGACGACCTTGCACGACCACGAGACGAAGCAGGTTGAATTTGTTCACGCGGAGAAAATGCTGGCCCCGACGATTTACGTTTACGACGGCGCGACCGGTTATCAATTCTACGGTTTGAATTACGACCAGGGTTACGGCCAGTCTGACAACAAGAAGGTCATCGTCCAGCGCGAGTTCAAGAACGCCGAGACGAACCAGCTCGGCATCGCGCTGCCGGCGGGCAAGCTGCGCTTCTATCGCCGGGATGACGGCGGACAGTTGCAATTCGTCGGCGAGAACACGATAGACCACACTCCGCGCAACGAAACCGTCCGCGTGACGACCGGCAACGCTTTCGACCTGGTGGGGGAACGCAAGCAGATCAATTTCCGCGTGGACACGGCGGAAAAATGGATTGACGAGACCTTCGAGATCAAGCTCCGCAACCGCAAGAAGGAGCCGGTGGAAATCCGCGTGGTCGAGCATCTCTATCGCTGGAGCAATTGGGAAATCACCAAGAAATCTGACGAGTTCACAAAGAAGGACGCGCAGACGATTGAGTTCCGCATTCCGGTCAAGCCCGACGAGGAACGCACGGTGACCTACACGGTGCATTATTCGTGGTGAGGGGCGGAAGCTCCAAATTCCAAACACCAATATCCAGAGAATAACCAAGCTCCAACCTTCAAGCGCACGGCGCGGGTTTTCTTTTGGTGATTATCGCTTGGAATTTCTCTGGAGCTTGGATGTTGGTGCTTGGAGCTTTGATCTGCTTGGAGCTTTTATCTTGCTGCCGCGCGGTGATTGCTAAAAATTGATGTCACCTTGAGCGCAGAAGCAACTTCGGTGGAAATCAGCTTCGTCATTCCCTGCCACAACGAGCAGGACAATCTGCGCGCCCTCGTCGCGGCCATCCGCGAGGCGACCGACCCGCTGAAACGGAGTTACGAGATCGTCATCGCCGACGATTTCAGCTCGGACAATTCCTGGGCGGTGCTGAAGGAACTCGCGGCGGGTGATCCGCGCGTGCGCGGGCTGCGGTTCGCCTGCAACTGCGGCCAGTCGGCGGCCTTGTGGGCGGGCATGAAGGAGTCGCGCGGCCGCTACATCGTCACGCTCGATGCCGATCTGCAGAATGATCCGCGCGACATTCCGGAGTTCATCAAAGCGCTGGAGCGGGCGGATTGCGTCTGCGGTTCGCGCGTCGGGGCGCGCGGCGAGGGCGATAACTTTATCCGCATCGCGTCATCGCGGATCGCGAACTGGGTGCGGAACAAACTGTCAGGAGAAAATGTCACCGACGCCGGCTGCTGCTACCGCGCGTTCAAACGGGAGTGCGTGGCGGATCTGAAATTCTTCAAGGGCATGCACCGGTTTCTGCCGACGCTGTTCAAGATCGAGGGCTTCACCGTGACGGAGATTCCCGTGCGGCACAATCCGCGTTCCGCCGGGATCAGCCATTACGGCGTGTGGAACCGGCTGTTTGCGTCGTTCTACGATCTGCTCGCGGTGCGCTGGATGCAGAAGCGGATGTTCAAATACAAGATCGGTGACCGGATCAATTGACTGCCGACGGCGGAAAACGGAACGCAGAGGCGCAGAGAGCGCGGAGAAACGCAGAGAATGAAAACGGAGTTTTGTCCAAGATCAGGAATGGCGGGAGGAATCTTAAAACTCCGCGGCACTCCGCGTTCTCTGCGCCTCTGCGTTGGTCCGGAATTCTGTCTTCAACTGCATCGTTCCAGCTAAGTCATGCAACGAGTCCTCATCCAGATCATCAACTTCAGTCTGCTGTTCCTTATCCTGGTCGGCGTGCCGGCGGCGACGCGTGCCGAGTTTGGTAACTGGCAGATTTCCTCCGCAACGACCGCACGACTGATCATGTTCTGGGGTCTGGGACTCGCGGCCGGCCTGAATCTTCTCGGCGCGTGGAAACTCATCAAGGACAAGCAAAACCGGAGATTGTGCTGGGAGTGGGCGACTGTCTTCAGCGCGCTTTGGTTGGCCTACTTTGGATTTGTGCGCGGCCTGTTCAATTTTGAATGGCTGAAGCAGGCGCTGCAGTGGGTGCAGAAGCATTTTTGAACAGTCATGGCTTACAACCCAGTGGTAAAGACGCAAACTACACACTTTTCCCTTCACTCATCTACCACAAGATAGTTTTTACACGACCTCGCGACTTATTGGACACCGTCATTTAGTCGTGGATGTATCTGACACCAATCAACAACTCTCGCAACCAAGTAATCAACGGCTTCGGTGGCGTTTCTGCGTGATTCGCCGATCTCCTCAAGCTCTCGGCCACAGGCAATAATCTCGTCTAGTGACCAACGAATCTTGGTGAGTTGATCGGGTTTGAATCTCGTTTCGCCGGTAAGGCAGTCACGAATGGCATCCAAATACTCGACATAGTCCTTCTCTTGCCAGTTACAGCCACCGTTGTGATTCATTTCCTTCTCAATCACTCCCATCGAAGAAACAAGCTGCTCATATGGCGTGTCTCCTATCGCGAACTGATTCGCAACCTCGCGGATAAGCCGGTGAAACTCCGTTAAATATTGCTCGTCGGAAAGTTGCGTCGGGCGATGTTTAAAAAACCCAAACATATGAAAAAACATCTCACTATCGATACGCCTCAATCGGCTCCGCGCCGAGCGTGCCGGAAAGCTGTTTCAAATAATCCGGCGACTCGACAGTCTCCAAGGTTTTGCGCGCCTGTGCCAGGCGGTCGGCGATGTTGAGGCTGGCCGCGATATCTTCGTGGCTCGGCTTCCGCAAAAAGGCGTTGAGATATTCCACGTGCCGTTTCCACAACGCGCGGTCAATTCTTTGTTTGGATGCGAGCCGCACCGCATACCAGTCGCTCGCCATCAGATAGTCGCGCGTGAACTGCCTGCGGATTTCCGGATGCTCCAGGCCTTTGCCCTCAAACTCGTCGTTGAGCATGATGTGCAGCAGCGTCTTCAACGGCGGGCACGCCTGCGCGATGCTGCCGTCGGCGAAATACATTTTGGCGACGCGTTTCTGGGTGGCGATGATGTTGTCCATGCCATCGGCGAAAATGCCCTTGTCCTGCAACTCCGGCTTGAGCATGGCCTCGGTGAAGACGGCGTGCGGATGATTGAACACGCGGCCGAAAAACGCGTGAACGAACCGCGCGTTGATGCGCCAGCCGAGCAGGCTGGCCTGGACTTTTTTGCCGGCATGCTCAAAGTCCGTACATTTTTCCAGAAAGTGATGCTCAATCAGAAATTTCGGGTCGCGTTCCTCGGGCGTCATGCGGGCCCAGACTTCCGGCACGATCAGGCTCACGTCATGATCCACGCGGAGGTTCGGGCCGACGTAGCCGGCAGCGGTGACAAAGGCGTTGTGGCCGGTGAGGATGAACGACACGAGCGCATTGTTCAGGTCAATGATCGGCGGCAGCGCGTTGAAGGGTCCCTTGGTCAGCGCGCCTTCGGAGCCGGCGCCGGTGGTGGAGGGCGATTTGCCGGTCATGCTGCAAATCACTTCCAGGAAGAATTCCGGCAGCTCCATGAAATGAACCGGGTTGTAGCAGGCCAGCGCGCGGATGCCGGTCTCGGGCGGATTATTGCGGCGGCCGGGCAGCACGGCGGTGACGGGCGTGTGCAGCGGCTGGCTCATCGGCACGAGCCGGCGCAGGCGGGCGGCAATTTCCGCCAGATACGTTTCGCTCGCGCGGACGAGATCGGGGCGTTTCTGGAGATAGCGCGGATTTTTCGTGGGCTTGCCGTCCACCAGGCGCGGGCTGGCGGTGCAGACGAAATAATCCGGTGCGCCGGTGGCGGCGACTTCGCGGATGAACTTCTGCATCGGCACGGTGAACTGGTCAAAGCCCAGCGCGTCCGCGACCATTTCCCTGGCGTCCTTCGGCGTGAGCGGCTGGTAGTTGGAAAAGAAATTTTCCGGCTGGATGAAGTCGTTCTCGGCCTGCTTGTCATAGCCGCGATGGATCGCGTCGTCCGGCCGCTGGAACAGGCGCTGTTCGCAGTTCTGCGCGAATTTCAGCGAAAGGGCTTTGTCGGTGCCGTCGGGAAGATTTTCCAGCGCCCCGGCCGGGACGACGGTGGTGGCGGTGATGTCGTCCTCCATCTGCACCTTGACGGCGGGATGAAAATCTTTGCGCAGGCCGAACGTGCGCCACGCGCCATCGGCGTCGAAGCCGACGCGCAGATAGGTAGTGACGAGCTTGCGGTTGTCGCACTTGAGTTCGTTGCCGGGCGTGCCGTTGATGATGTCCACGCTGAAATGTTCGCGCCAGTTCGCGCCCCACTCCGGCTTGTGATAGCGTTTCACCACAAAGACGAGTTCCTTGAGGTATTGCGGAATGCCCGCCAGCCACGCGTTGTATTCCGGCGTGTAATCGTGTTCATCCGGCGTCAGCAGCTTGATGACGGAACCCAGCGAACGTTCCGGCGAAAGGACCGAGCGCTGGTCGATGCGGGACTTGTCGGCAAAGCGATCCGAGTAATCCCGCGAAATCAGCGCCTCGACCCGGGCCGGATCCTGGAGATCGGCAACAAACACCGGGCCGGTGATAACCGCGTCCGTGATGGACTTGGAAATCTCTGATTTGCCGCCGCCGGAAACCGTGCAGGGCTTGTGACAGAAAGTGCCCTCGGCGACGGTGCCGACGAGCCGCCATTGCCGGCCGTGTCCGGGCGGTTTTTCCATGCGAATTTTGTAGCCGGAGGGGCGGACGTAAGTTTTTTCGGGCGAGAGGCGGATGCTTTGTTCGCCGGAGACGGGGTTGTTCCAGAAAATCCGCTGGGCATGCAAATCGAAGAGCGCGGAGGCGGGGACGTAAACGATTTCCGGGAACTTTTTGTCCACGGCGTAGCCTTCGGGCTGCACGTCCATGATGTCGCCGAACAGCTTCGTCATCTCGACGAACGAATGCGGCATCCGGCGCGAAACGATGTCGCCGTTGAATTCCTCGCCCAAATCGTAGCTCGGAAAAACCAGCGCGCCGCCGGCGTGTTCTTCCTCGGTCAGGCCGAAAAGATTGGCGGCGTAACTCAACTGCGTCTTCACCTCTTTCTTGCAGTAACCGAAATAGTTGTCGGCGATGATGGTGACGATGACGCCGGATTCGTCGCGGGCGGTGAGCTTGAAGGCGTTGCCACCGTTGTAAAGTTCGTGCTCCTGCTTCCAGCACATGCCGTCGCGGCGCTGGCGTTCGGTGGCCTGGTCGAAGTGCGGCAGGCCGGCGGCCTGCTTGGTCACCTTGGTCAGGTGCGGCGCGAGGATGACGCAGCCGGTGTGGCCGGTCCAATGTTCGCTGTCCAGCGCGGCGTCGTTTTCCGGCAGAAGCGGGTCGCCGCCGTTGTTGAAGATGGCCTCGACAAAATCCAGGTTGCTTACCAGGTTGCCCGGCACGAAGAAGCGGACTTCCATCGTTTTTTCCGGAGTGAATCCGGGAACTTCCGGGCAGACCAGCGGCCGCAGCAGGAGCGAAACGAAACATTCCGCCGGCTTGGGCTGCGTGGCCGTGAACGGCAGCTTCAGCAATTCCACCGGCGGGGTGAGCGCGAACTGCAGAATTTTGGCGAAGGTGAGTTTTGGCACGCCCAGCTTGTCGTCGGGAATCGGCAGACCGCCCTCGGTGACATGGAAAATGCCGGCGGTGGTGCGGCGGTCGCTTTTCGGATTGTGCAGGACGCCCTGCTTGACGCGGTAGGAATTGATGATGTCAGAGGCAAATTCATCGCGGTCCACCGGCAAGGAGAGCACGCGGGCGAGGCCGGGGCGGTCGAGCGTGAAGGTGCGGGCGGGCAGCTTGGGCACCGGCGTGTCTTGCAAGTAATCGTAGAGAAACGTCTGAATGCGCTGGTCCACCGGGCAGAGATGATGGCCGAGCAGGCGGTCCTTTTCACGCGACTGCGCGGCCATGGCGGAGACGATCTCCGTGAACTCCTTGTCACCCGCGATCGGCACGGGGGGACTGCCGATCAACGCAAGTTTGACATTGATGTGGGCAATGAGCTGGGCTGGCAGTCTGTCGTTCATTTAAAATCTTTCCGTTGGGGTTAAAAATCTCCAATCCCGACCAATTCCCTGAGGGTTACGATGCCAGCAGAGACGCGGCGGGTAAACAATTTTTTCGCCATGCCGGGCGTAACATTTCCCGCCCGCTCGCGTCTGAAAGCGAGGTTGTCAGGATTTATCTTGAAAAAACGGCACGCGAATAGACAATAAACCCTTCCGGATTTCAGCCGGAATAAGTTGTGTCAGAATCCAATCCGCCGCCGGCGAATCCGGTCTTTGTCGTGGGCGTTTTCCGCTCAGGCACGTCCCTGCTCTATTCCTTGCTCAACCAGCATCCGCAAATCGCGTTGATGTATGAGTGCGATGTGTGGGATTTTCCGGGTGCGGCCAGCCGGCAGCGCTTTGCGGGGAACTGGCTGGAGCGGCAGGAGTTTTACAATCAGGCACTCTCCCGGCACCGGCTTATCTTTGGCGGCAGACTGAACGGCCTCGAAAACATCCAGGCACCGGACGATCTCTACCGTTGTCACCGCGATGCCAAGGACGCGCTGCTTTGCGGTGAAAAAGCACCGGGTTATGCCACCCGGCTCGCGCAGCTGTCACGCCAGTATCCCGGGGCTTGGTTCATCCTCATCTGGCGCGATCCGGTGGAGGTTTATCGCAGCATCTTGAAAGCGGGGCAAACAACCCCGTTTTTCCGCCGTCCGGGCATGTTGCACCGCCTGATTTTTCACCAGGAAAAAATGATCCGGGAGGCGGGGCAATTGCGGCAGGCGGGCGCGCGGCTGCATCACATCCGCTATGACGATCTGGTGGACCGCACGGAAGCGACCTGTCGCGCCACCTGCGAATTTCTCGGGGTCGTCTTTCGGGAGGAGATGTTGGATCTGGAGCATGCCGATTTCTCGGCCATCTATCAGGAACCGCAGCATGAATATCTCCGGCGCGGGGTCATCGAACGGCAGAAATTTTCCGCGGCCGCAGTGCCGCCCGCCGCCGCCGCCAAGCTGCGGCGCTTTGGCAAACGCTGGCAGCGCTTGAGTGGCCAGCCGGCCGGTCCGGCGCAACCATCCGACGGCGCGCGCGAACCGTTTGTGGTGGAGTGCTGGTATCACCGGCTGATCGGCAGAGTTTTTTTTGTGGCGGAAAACATCAAGCGGCTGGGGTTTGAGTTTCTCCCCATGCCGTGGCTGCGAACCTACCGTCTTTTTAAAAACTGGCTGTTCTCGCACGATCTCCAACCCGATCGCGTCCCTGTCAAAGAACAGTTCCAGCAGCACAGCATCACCATACTCGCGAGTTTCCTGCTCTGGGCGGCCATCGTGTGGCTGGATCATTTGACCGGGCCGGAATTCACGTTTGGCCCGCTCTATCTGATTCCCTGTGCGACGCTGGCCCTGGTGGTGGGCCGGGGTTGGGCTTCCGCCGCCGCCGCCCTCACCGCCCTCGCCATCACGGTTTTGCGTCTTGGTGAAATTCGCGTGTTGGGCCAGCTTAATCTGACCATGGAGATCGCCCTGGCCTGGAATCTCTGCATGCGCTTTGTTTTCTTTGAAGTGTTTGTCCTGCTGCTGGATCGCATCCGGGTCGAACTCATCGCGCGCAACAACGCCGCGACGATGCCTCCGCCTGCGAACCTCGAAAAAGCTTAACCGGCTTCGGACAAATACCGGATGCGCTTGTGCACATTCGTGTCGATCGAGTAATGCGGCTGCGAAAGATTGCCCGCCGGAGGTGTTCCGTGTCGTCCTCACCCATCGCGTCCGTGAAGATCGGCATCAGATAATCCATCCCCAGCTTGGACGGATGCATGGTCTTTGAATCGTAGAGCGACGGATGCATCTTGCGCGTGTGGATCAGCGCCCAAGGATCCCTGAATCGATTGGCATCGCATCCTTCCACATAAAAACCTTTCTTCGTGTTGTATTGCAGAACGGAGACGGTGTTGTTGCGGACTTCCACCAGCAGCTCCACGGCCTTCCCGCCTTGTTGCGCGGCATAAAACCGGTCGAATAGAACCGGCGCCGGCCGCGCTGGGTGTGCCCGACTTCACGGATGAAGCTGGCTGAGGCGGAGAATTTTCGTCGCGCACCATCGCTCAGGAGAAAGACTATTTTTGCAATTGATTCAATTGAAGATTCGCCTCGGTGAGATTGCCGGAGACGATGTTCGTGAAAATGCGGTCCAGATCCGTTGACATCATGGCGTTGGTCGCAGATTGCCGGCGCAGTTGGTAAAATCGGAGGGCCATCGTCAGATCGTTTGTGCTGCCAGCATAGCTTGGTTCCAGATAGAGCCGGCGAAAATCCTGGAGGATCCCCAAATCCCGGTAGCCGTATTCGTGCGTCGGCTCGATCATGGAGCCTTCGCCAAAGTCGTTCCAAGTGACGACCTGAACGATGGCCGAGGAATTGGTCATGCCCCGGCTCAGGGTTTCGCGGAAGGTGTCGCCGTGCCGGTCGCCCAGATAGCCCCAATAGTTCCGCACCCCGGATTTTTGATAAATGTCATGAAACCGGGGAAAGGCGCTGCTGATGTATGCCGGCCACGCGCTGGCTTTCTGATCAAAGCCGGTCAGATAACTTTTCAAGGCGGCGCCGGACAGCACGCCGCCGGTGCCGGGCACCTGGCTCATCCACATGGGCGGCCAGCTGAAGGCGCCCGCGCCGACGGGCAGGCGGTTGTCCTCGGTGAAAAAGGCGGGTTGGTTTGTCGCGGCGAGCACGGAAAAAATATTCTCCCAGTTGATGCTGGTCATAAAGTGTTGCGGACCGAAATTCAACAGGACCGGCTGGCCCTTCAACCGCAGATAACTCGCGTCCGAAAAGAAATTCGTTTGCAGGTAGAGCATTTCCTGCCGGGCATGGGAAAGGTCGTTGCTGGCGGTGAGGTGGTTGGCGTCAATCAAGTGTTGGATTGTCTGATCTTCGTAGCAGACGGAGAACTTGAGGCCGGCCTTTCGGGCAAATTGAAAAACCTTCAGTGTCGCCTGATTGTTGAGGCCGTAATCCAGAACGTTGGCCGAGCCATACCAGTCCACGATCACGCCATCAATCCCGGCCAGCTTCATGAGCAGGACGTGATATTCGAGCACCGCCGGATCGGAGGAATCATACGGGCCAATCAGGGGATAATACCACGAGGCGATCTGCCGTTCCCCGGATGGGCCCACCACATCCGGATTGAAATGATCCATGGTCCAATGCCAGCCCCAGTTATCGGTGTAAGGCTTGGCCGTGAACCAGGGCATGTAATAAACCATCACGGATTTGGGAGCGGCATGGACTGGGCGGGGCGCGATCAAAACGAAGGCAAGAAGCACGAGCACGGTTAATAATTTTCTTGGCTTCATTCCTTGGAACTTTAATCAAACCTGCCGGGCAGTGCAATTCCGCGCAATCAATCATCGCCGGGTTTCACGTGGAGCCGGACCGTTTCAATCACGCAAGCTATGGGACTTTAAAAAACCGGCACATGGCCTGGGTCGTGTTGGTGCTGAACACGAGCAGATTGGTGCTGCTGGCGAAGGTCTGGACCGTTTGCCAGGTCGTGAGGTTGGTGGACATCTGGACTTGCGCGCCGGCTGCCACATGGCCGCCGATCAGAAACTGCAACTGATTGCCTTGGGACGACAGATTATAAATCACCCGATGGCCGGATTCGATTCCAGTGAGCTGCAGATTGGCCGTCGAGATGTTTCCCGAGACAAGGTTGGTGAAGATGCGGTCCAGTTCCGCGGTCATGGACTGAGAGCCGCCATATTGTTTGCGCAAACTGTAAAACCGCAATGCCAGGGCGAGGTCGTTCGTGTGATAGGGAAAGTTCGCGTCCAAGTATTGCCGGCGCAGATCCTGAATGATGCCTAAATCATCAAAGCCGTATTTGGTGGTCGGCTCGCCGCCCGCGACCGTCGGCTCAATCACGGTGCCTTCACCGAAGTCATTCCACGTGACGATCTGGACCAGGGCTGAATTATTGGTGAGGGCACGGCGCAGCGTGCTGGCCAGAGTGTTTCCGTTGGCATCGTCCAGAACCCCAAGCCCGGTGCCGCCGATTTGCGCATAACAATCGTGGAACCGTGGGAAGGCGCTGCTGATAAAGCTGGGCCACGCCTGGTTTTTGGCTTTTTGCTCGAACCCGTTGAGATACGTTTGCAGCGTGTTGCTTGACAGGGTCAGCGGACTGCCGCTCGAGAGGGACATGGGCGGCCAGTTGAAAGCACCCTTGCCAGAGGCAAGGCGATTGTCTTCGGTGAAGAAGGCCGGCTGGTTGGTTGGATCCAGCACGGAAAAGATGGACGTCCAATCCGAACTGTTCGTGAAATACTGCGGTCCGAAATTCAAAAACACCGGGGCGTTGCTCAACCGCAGAAAACTGGGGTCGGTGAAGAAATTGGTTTCGGCATACCTCAGGGTCTGCTGTGCGTGCGGGATGGCGTTGCCGGCAGTCACGGTGATCCCGTTCATGGTGCTGCCGTTGATCTCCGCCTGGATGGTGGCGTCCTCGTAACAGAGGGAAAATTTCAGCCCCGCCTTCCGGGTGTATTTGAACAGGGCCAGGGCTCGCTGGTTGTTGATGAGGAAATCGTAATAATTATCCTGGCCATACCAATCCACAATCACCCCGTCAATCCCGCCCAGCTTCATCAGCAGGACGTGGTATTCCAGCACGGCTGGATCGATGGAATCATAAGGGCCGATTTGCGGGGCATACCAGGAGGCGATTTTATTGGTGATGTTGGGGTTGAAATAGAAAAAGGGATTGCTGTGGTAGGAAAACAATCCGTTGCCAGTCCAGTGCGCCCCCCAATTGGTTCCGCCCAGCGAATAAGGCGATTGAAACCACGGCATGTAATGAACCATCACCGGCTTGGAACCGCCCCGGGCGGCCATCGGCGCGGTCCACCAGAGCGGCGCGAGCAAGGCGAGGATGAAAAGGCTTTTAAATTTCACGGGACTGGATGATTCGCTGCGTAGTCGATGCATCAAGAATTCGCGGCCGGCTGGACCCGGCCCCGGTTGCGGACACAGGGAAAAAATTCGTCCGGCGCTTCAGTGTGGACCTGAGCATGCCGGCGTGGGTTCATGTGATGACACGTTTGCAAAAATTTTTGTAAATGGTTTTTATGGCCATCTGGCTAGAATGGCATCCCAACAATCTATGATGCCTGCGGCAAGCAGATAGTCACATGAAGTGGTGACACAAGTTGTCCCCTTGTGTCGGCAGTTGTTTAGTTCCATAATTTTCCTCACCAATCGCACCATGTTCAGAACTTCGGCATTTTCCTGTTCCTCCGGCCCGTTGCCGCGCGCGCTGGCCCGATGGGGCGTTTGGGCTTTGATGGTTCTGGCGGGCGCGTTCCCGGCTCGCGCAGTCATCTTATGGAATGCGCCGGATCCGATGCTGGTGCATGAAACCGGGACCGGCCGGGACATTTTGGGTGGGGCGGTGAAACGCGATGACTCGGCCAACGACACCCTCTATTTCAAATTTCACGTCGACCCGTTGTCGGACAAGGATACGGAGGAATATTCCGCCGCGTTTGAGTTGTTTGAGGGGGATTCGGAACGAGTGGGGATCGGCAACGCGATGAAGGCCTGGGCTTACAGCGCATTTTTTCATGCCGATGAAGCCGGTGAATCCAACAACCTGGCCGGTTATACCGACCTGCATACTTCCAAACCCGAAGCCGCCGGCGACCCTTCGGGTTCCTATCAATTTCCGCGCCGTAACGTCGGCGTCACCATTGTCTTCAAAGTTCAATATGTTCCCGGGGAAGATGATCTCGTCACGGTCTGGCTGAATCCGGATCTTGGGCCGGGCGCAAATGAAGTCTATCAACCGGAAAGCCTGACGACGCAATTCAATGCCAATGCCCGATTCAACGAGATCCGGCTGCGGCATGCCGGCGGCGGCGGCGGCTGGACGTTCAGTGACATGGCCGTCGCAACGTCCTTCACGGATTTTGTGGATGTGAGCAGCGCCCGGCCCGGTGAAGGGACTGCCGCCATGACCGGTGGACCGTTGTCGTTCAATTTTCGATCGTGGGAAAAAGAACAGGGATTGCCGCAAAGTTCCATCCAGGCGCTGGCGCAAACGCGGGACGGTTACCTTTGGCTGGGCTGCGGGGATGGCATCGTGCGTTTTGATGGCTTGCGTTTTGTTGCGCCGGGAATGCAGGAGGGATTGTCGAACGGACCGGTGCGAATTTTATTCGGGGATCATCTGGGCGCGCTTTGGGTTGGGCGCGCGCCCGGCGGTTTGATTCGCTGGCAAAACAATCAGATGACCGGGTTCACGATGCGCGAGGGTTTGCCTTCCGGTTCGGTCACCGCGCTGGCCGAGGACAACACCGGGCGGGTTTGGATTGGCACGGATGCCGGCTTGGTGTTGTGGCAGGACGGACAACTGGTGTCGCTGAAAGCGGCGGAACCTTTCAAGGGCCAGCCGATCACCGCCTTGTTCAAGGACCGAAGTGGAACCCTGTGGATCGGCGTGAAAGGGGCGGGCGTTTTTCAGCTGGCAGGCGACAAGTTTGTTCCAGTGACCGGAGACACGCTGGATGACCTCCTTAAAGACCCGCATGGTTTGCTGGTGGATCAGACGGGACGGATGTGGATTGCGGCCGGCGAAGACAGTGTGCTCTGTCGCGAAGGGGGGCACTGGTATCGCTACCGGATTCCGCGGAGCATGACAAAATCTCCCGTGAGCTCCCTGGCTGAGGAATCAGACGGAACGATCTGGGCCGGAGCGGACGGTGGCGGATTGCTCCAGTTCAAGGAAAACAAATTCGTCGAAATCTCCATGGGCGGCGAGGGTGCAGGCAATCAGATCGAATCGCTGCTGACGGATCGGGAAGGCAAATTATGGGTGGGGACGGCGGCCGGGCTGAAACGGCTCCAACGAAAATGCCTTTTCGCCTTCGGCCAGAATGAAGGACTCGGTTTCGGAGCCGTGCAGGGACTGGCTGAAGTCGCGCCCGGTGTGATCTGGGCCGCGAAACCCAATGGCAGCCTCTATCGTTGGGACGGAAAATACTTCAGCTGGCTGACCACTGCGGGCCTGCTCTCACATGATTCCCAGGTGAGTGCATTGCTGGTGACGCGCGACGGTCATTGCTGGATGGCCACCTCAAACAGCTTGTTGCTTTACAAAGATCCCCTCACCGCCGCGGACGAGGTGAAATCCATCGAGTTGACCAACGCCAGCATCATTTCACTGGCCGAAGACAGCGGAGGAGCGTTATGGCTCGGAACGCGCGCAGGAAAGATCTGGCAATTGCGCGCAGGAAAATGGCTGGCCCAGGCAAATGTTACCAATGCCGTCACCGCCATCGTACCCGACCCGGACGGTTCCATCTGGTTCGGCACCGATGGAAGTGGCTTATACCGGTTCATGAATGGAACTTTCAGCCGTGTTGACAAGGGTGAAGGGCTGTTGAGCGACAAGATCAGGACGCTGTATCTCGACGTTCAAGGCACGCTTTGGATTGGCACCGATGGTGGAGGATTAAGCCGTTGGCGCAATGGGCGCATGGCCAGCTTTACCACCCGGGACGGTTTGTCCGACAACACCATTTCACAAATCCTCGAGGATGATGCCGGTCGTCTTTGGCTGGGGAGCAGCGGCGGCATCGCCAGCGTGTTGAAAGCGCGGTTGGACGAGCTGGCCGCCGGAAAAATTGCCAATGTCTATCCGCAACACTTTGGTCGGGCGGAAGGAATGTTATCCGAAGAATGCACCGGCGGGTTTGGTCCCGCCGGCCTCAAAACCAAATCCGGTCTGCTCTGGTTCCCGACTTCCAAAGGCGTGGTGGTGGTAAATCCCCGCGTGCAGCCGGCAACGGCGTTCATGCCGAATACGGTGTTGGAAGAGGTCCTGGTGGACGGGGTTCCCGATCCCCTGCTCCACGGCTCGGCCGGCAAAACCGCAAAGCAGGATGGACAATCCGGTAAAGAGATATCGCGTTTGGAAATGCTAAGGATAACCCCCGGCAAACATCGGGTCGAGTTTCGTTATACCGGTTTGAATTTTGACGCGCCCGACTTGATCCGCTTTCGCTACCGGCTGGAAGGATTGGATGGCGACTGGGTGGATGCCGGAACCCGGCGAACGGCCTTTTATAGTTACCTGCCGCCGGGCGATTATCGCTTCCGTGTCGCCGCTTGCAATAGCGATGGTCTATGGAGCGAGAGTGAATCGAGCCTGGAGTTGACCGTTTCACGGCATTTTTGGCAGACGTGGTGGTTCATCACATTGGCGGGATTGAGTCTCATGATTTCGGTGGGGGTCGCCGTCCGCGTTGTGGAAAAAAGAAAACTGCAGCGACGTTTGAAACATCTGGAGCAGGAGCGCGCGTTGGAGCGGGAGCGCACGCGCATCGCCCAGGATTTGCACGACGAGATGGGCGCCAAACTCTGCCGGATTTCCTTTCTCAGCGAACACGCCCGCCGCGGAGAACTTCCGCCGCAGGAACTCCGGGATCAAATCTCGTCCATTTCGGATGCCTCGCGCGAGGTGCTGCATTCGCTGGATGAAATTGTCTGGGCGGTCAATCCACAAAACGACACGCTGGAGCATGTGGCCTCCTACATCGGACAGTATGCCCAGGAATACTTTCAGCTGACCGGCATCGAGTGCGAACTCGATATCCCTGCTCAATTGCCAGCGCATCCGCTCTCCTCGCAGATGCGCCATCACTTGTTCCTTGCCACGCACGAGGCGCTCACGAATATTCTCAAGCACTCCGGTGCCGCCCATGCCAAGATTTCGATGGCTTACAGCAACGCCACCTTTGAGATCAATATTTCAGACGACGGCAAGGGTTTCGAACCACCCCCCTTCGAATCAAAACCGCCATCGACCACCGCCGCGTCCGGCGATGGTCTGAACAACATGTGGCAGCGCCTGGCCGACATCGGCGGTCATTGCTCCATCGAGTCCGCGTCCGGGCGGGGAACCAACATCCGTTTTGTGATCACTTTGAATCCATTGGTAAAAAACACTTAAAAATATGATCTCCGTTTCCATTGTTGATGACGAAAAAGAATTGCGCCACTCCATCACGACCTTTGTGAATGGCGCGCCCGGATTCCACTGCGTCAGCGCCTACAGCAGCGCCGAGGCCGCGCTCAAAGACCTGCCCAAGGACAAGCCGGATGTGGTGTTGATGGACATCAACCTGGGCGGCATGAACGGGATCGAATGTGTGGAGCGATTGAAAGCCGAAGTGCCGACCATGCAAATCTTGATGCTCACGGTCTATGAGGATACCGATCAGATCTTCAAGGCGCTGGCAGCAGGTGCCAGCGGTTATCTTCTCAAACGCAGCAGTCCGACGAAGCTTCTGCAGGCGATCCGGGAGGTTCATACCGGCGGTTCGCCCATGACCAGTTCCATCGCGCGCAAGGTCGTGGCGTCATTTCAAAAGTCCAAACAAACCGGGGAGAAGCAGACCCATCTTTCACCGCGTGAGGAAGCGGTTTTAAACTGTCTCGCCAAGGGACTCACCTACAAACAAATTGCCGACCAGCTGGAAATCAGCATTGATACCATCCGGACTTATCTCCGGCGCATTTACGAAAAACTTCACGTGCAGTCACGTACCGAGGCGGTGGCCAAGTATCTGGGCCGTTGATTCCATCTTCGGCGCGCCCGGAAACCGGGCCATGCCGAAGGTGGCTTCAGCGTTTCAGCTCTTGGATTTGAGCGACAGCATTTCTTCTTGAGTCGCCGGTTTCAGGCGGATCGCGGCACCGCCTCCGGGGGCCAGATGAAGAGACAAAATAGAATCACGGGTCACCAGCCGTTTTTCAATTTTGCAGGCATACGGATTGGCTTTCCAGTCTGCGTCGTCCCCGTCGCGGTAGATTTCGGCGATGTAACTTTTGTTTTTAGCCAGACAGGTGAGCGGCAGATCAAAGTTGCGTTTCTTTTCGTTGGTCATGCTGCCGATGAACCAATCCTCCCCGCCCCGCTGTTTTCTGGCGATGGTGACATATTCCCCGATCTCCCCGTTGAGCATGTGGGTTTCCTCCCAGTCCACCGGGACGTCCAGGATGAACTGAAACAAAGCGGGGTATTTCTCGTAGTTCTCCGGCAGGTCGGCGGCCATTTGCAGCGGGCTGTAGAACGTGACATACATGGCGAGCTGCTTCGCCACGGTGGTGTTCACCCGGTTGTTCTTCTTGTATTGCGGATAGGTCACTTGCAGGACGCCGGGAGTGAAGTCCATCGGCCCGCTCAAGAATCGGGTGAAGACCAGATTAATATCGTGGTTGGGAGGATTCCCTCCATCCGAGGCCCACGCATTGTATTCCTGGCCTCGAGCGCCTTCGCGGGACATGAAATTGGGCCAGGTGCGTTGTTCGCCGGTGTCTTTGATGGGTTCATGTGCGTCGAGCATGATGTGATATTTGGCGGCCAGCATCGCGATCTTGCGGTAGTGGCGCACCATGTATTGTCCGTCCAAATATTCCGTGCCGATCAACTGACCATTCTCGTCGTAGCGGTTCACGCGCGGTTCCATTCCCACATAGCCGCTCTTCACATGGTGGATGCCCAGGCGCTCGCACTGGGCAAAGGCCGCCTCAACCTGTGCCTCGTAGTTTGTGATGATGGAGCCGGTTTCGTGATGGGAAATCAAATCAATCCCTTTGCTGTGGGCGTAGCTGGCCAATCCGGGCAGATCGAATTCCGGGGTCGGCTTGGTGAAGCTGAATTCGGCCGCATGCGCGACCCAGTCCTGAGCCCAGCCGACATTCCACCCCTCCACCAGAACGCCGCTGAAACCGTATTTGCTGGCAAAATCAATGTAATCGCGGGTGTTTTTCGTGGTGGCTCCCAAGCCGTCAGAACTCTGCTCGCCCGGCTTGCTCGGATTCCAGGTATATTTGCCCAGATGCATCCCCCACCAGATGCCGACATATTTGCCCGGCTTGATCCATGAGGTGTCGGCGATTTGCGACGGCGGATTCAAGTTGAGCGAAATGGCCGACGTTTTTTCGACGATGTCCGACAGCTTGTCGGTGATCATCACAAACCGCCACGGAGAAACCGAGGGCGCGGAAGCTTTGACCAGGACACCATCCGACCACGGCGCCAAATAGCATTTCAGGGTGTTGTTATCTTTAGGCTGCAGCTCCATGGCGGCGTAATCCGTCAAGTCGGCCTCGTGGACAACCAAAAACAGACCATTGTCGGTTTGCATGGTCAGCGGCGTGGTCACCGCCTTCACAGGCTCTTTTTTCGGATTGTCGCCCGCGTAAGCGTCACCGTGTTCCAGTCGTGTCTGTCGCAACAGCTCGCTCAACCGGGTTTTCGCGTAAAGCTGTTCGGTCTGTTGCGGCCGCAAAGCCGGCTGCCACAGGGCCGTGGGATCGGACGGAAAAACGAATTCCGTCAGCTCATCCATGATCTCAAAATTCGTGAGCGATGTTTGTTTAGGCCATTCATAACGAAAGGCGATGGCATCATCAAACACCCGGAAGATGATCTTCAATTCGCGCCCTTGATCACCCTGCAGGAGCACGGCCAGTTCATTGTAGTGGTTCTGGACACTCCGTTGCTCGCCCCAGGGTTGAATCCAGGTTTCATTCTGGGACGTTCGTTTGGTATCCCGCAGCGTGAAGCCTGATTTCATCGCACCCTCTTTGAATTGGAAGCCAAGGGCCGAAGGAAGAATGACGGGGCGCCCCTTAAAATTCACCGCATAGGTCGGCGTGCCATCAGTGAGTCTGAAGGCCAGGGAAATGTTTTCATTGGGCGAGACAACCACGTTCTGGACGGGAGCCTTCTCGTTGATTGGAGCCGCTGAAAAATTTGGAACGCCGCTGAATAGGGACAACGCAACAACACCGGCTGAGAGCAGACAAAGTTTTTTCATGGGATATTTCGATTTTTAAGGTGGCCGGATTGACCGGCCCTATTAGGATGGTTTTTGCAAATTCCGTCGCGGCACATTGGCTGGCTGCATCGGGCGCTATTCCGGGGTGGTGCTCCATTGCTGGCTGTCATAGGCCGGTTTGCTGATGGAATCGTCCGATAGCACGGTGCCGTAAGAAGTGCCAAGCGCGACGCCCGGAGTAAAATTTCCATAGAAATGTCCCCAAGTAAGAGCGCTTGGCTTTGAGGGCGCTGCATGAGAATCCACATAAACAATGTTCACCCGATCACTATGCTTGGCGTAACAGGTCTGAAGGCGGCCGTTATACGAGTCGGTTGCGACGACTGATGGCCCGGACGCTCCTGACCAGACGGAATCCAGCCAACAGGAACCGCCGGCTCCGTTTGCAGAGTCAGTTGAGCCGCTAATATCCGTGAGGGCGACCACATCGGAAGGCTTTGTGACCGAAGAAGCCTTGAAGGGTTTGGCATTTTGCATGGCGCCGGTGGAATCCACGGCGCCAAAAACACCGCATTGATTGAATCCATACGAAAGATAACCTGTGATGCTGGGATCCCAATCTCCAGGCTCGCTCGTATAGGTCAGACCCCGCTTGCGCTTCGGGCATACCCAGACTTGGTTGTTGGGCAGGTAACTGACCATCATGGGCGCTGGAGTATTGGGGGTGACGAGATCTCTGAGCAGCCATTCTCCACCGCATTGCTTGCCTCTTGAATTTTTGTAAGGCCCTGGCGTCCACCATTTTGGTGGCGACGGGAAAAGATCTCCGTTGTCGCCGGCATACATGGTGAAGCCCAGGGCGATCTGCTTCGTATTGCTCAAACAGGCAATCCCCAGCGCTTTGTCTTTTGCTTTGCTTAAGGCGGGGAGCAGCATGGCTGCGAGAATGGCAATGATGGCAATAACGACCAATAATTCAATCAACGTAAAGGCCGACGGCGACGTCTTCGCTTTGAAGCGGACGGTGGAACGCGATAGGATCTCGCTTGAGGGCGCCCTAAGCTGTTCCGAGTCGCTGGGTGTTTTGCGCTTTGCGATGTTTATCATGGCAATCTCATCTCTGGCCGATGGTCTTCGGCGAACAAATCCAACCGTTCGCTCTTGGGAGCTGGTGAATATCCTAATCTAACAACATTGCTCCGAATCTCAACAGTCGCATAAAGCGGTGACAGGCAAATCGGATGACAATTATTGCCGGCTAAAAACAATCAAGGGTCAGTAAGGTATGAGCATCCGCAGCGGGAGCATAAAGCCCGGCAACAAAATTGTGCCAACTCAAAATTGATGCTGGGCAGCGATTTGATATATGAACGAAATCATTCGCCCAACCATAGCATCTGACTGCCAAGGGGTGGCGACAGCGCTGAGGTTCTGATGGTTGCCAGGCTGATCAGCCCTGTCACCACTTCATGCGACTCCCGGGAAAATCTCCCATTTGCTAAATTTGCTTTGAACCCAGTAAAAAAACCCGATGAAAACCAAGGTCATTGACCGGCAAACGTGGTGTGAGCGTTACGGCTTGGTTTAAATACCGGCTCGATACTGGTCATCATCGGCCAACCTAAACAACGGCATTACTAATAAATCTGACTTATGAAACAATATACAAAATGGTTTGCGGCCACGCTTGCCGTGGGGGGCGGGCTGATAATTGTCAGTCCAGTGCAAGCACAGCTGTGGCAGACGCCGCCACCTTTGGGACCCTACACAACGACGCTGGTTACCGATTTCGCCAATTTCAACCTGTCGGCCCAGTATGGCAGTTGGGCTCCCTTCCCTGCCGGCAACGCCACCATCACGTCAGGCGCAACACCGGGAAGTTATCGAGTCGCGGCGAATGGCTATGGCAGCGGAGCTTATGATTTGCCGGGAGGCCCCCTTAATGCTTCGGGTGCAATGTATGCCCAGTTGACTTTTACTGTTAATAATTCGGGTTTGGGAGCTGGCAACCCAGCCCCGGCAAATATGAATCCGCAGTTTGATATAAATTCGGATGGTGCCTTTGTTTCATATCCGGGTAATGGGATTGGTGGTGGGCCCGGATATTCCGCAGGTCAGACCTACACGCTCACCTACCCGTTGAACGCTGCGGCGGCGGCCGCGATTGGAGAAACGGCTCCAGGAATAGTCAATACGTCCATCATTTACGGGTTTAATCTTGAGAATGCTTCTTATGTCGGCGCGGGTGATTATGACGTGACGTATAACAGTTTTGTTTTACTCACCCCCGTTCCCGAACCCGCGACAATGGCGTTGCTTGCTGTCGGTGCGGTCGGGGCGATGATTGCACGCCGTCGCCTGGTTAAGATCAGCTAAGCTCCAATTTACTGTCATACCAATCACTCCGCAGCGGCGACGCCGTCTGCGGAGTTTTATTTGACTTGGCTGTTAGTGCCAATTTGTTCATTCGGCAAACGACCAGACGTTGCTTGTCACAATTCAAATTGTCACCGTTTTATGCGACTACCATTTCCCGACGAGGCATGGTATTTTCACGCAAATCAACCACAACTTTTTTTATCCGGTCTAAAAGGGTCAATGTTGATTTCACGAAAGATGATTGCCCCTGTCGATCCGGTGTATCGATGATCAGCTCGAATAGACAAGCACCACTTGCTTTAATTATCAGACCTGTCAAACCAATACCTCCGATGAAAATAAAACAAATTCAATCTGTCCTCGTATATCTGGCCATGCTGGCTTTTGGCTCGATGAGCCATGCGGCATTTGTCACTGCCACCACCAGCGGAAACTGGTCGGACACCAACATCTGGGATAGCGGAACCTTGCCGACCAACACCGATGATGTTTTCATCATGAATGGAGTCAATGTCACGGTGGATGTCACGAATGCAATGGCCAATTCAATTTCCGACAACACGACCGGGGGTGCGGTAACCATGGGGCCGAATTCGACGCTGAATATTTATGGCAATTTCGGGACGGATCAACTCACCTTGTTAAACGCCACAGCGACGGGAAACACGGTCATTTATTCTGACAATCCCTTCTTCGCCAAGGAATGTGACTATTTCAATCTGGTGTTCTGTAACACCAACTATGCCAGCACCAACAAGAGCTATCAAGGCAACTACCAAAACTTCAACAATTTTTCACGTCATGGCCCCACTCCCATGCACATTGTTGGAGACATGACGGTGCTGGGAAACATCCGGGTGCAAGAGGGTGCCGACATGACGATTGGTGGTAATCTTTTTCTTGGTCAATACTGTGGCTGGGATAGTTCGGTCGCCAACCTCACGGTCATGAGCAATACGGTCATGGGCGGGTTTCTGCTGGATTTGGACAGCGCCAACGGCGTGAACACATTCAATGGCGACATGACCATCACCGCCACTTCCTTTTTGTGGTTTGTTTCGGACGTGACAGCCTGGGTTTTGAATGGAAACCTGACCAACAATGGAACCCTCCTTGGCACGGGGTATGGCAGCATCAATTTTAATGGAACTGGCACCATCGCCGGCAAGAACATCACGCTTCCGACCATGACAGTCAACGGCAGCTATAAAATCGGCACCACGATAACCCTGTTCACCAACAATCCCACGCTGAATGGAACACTGGTGTTTGATCTTGCCTACACCAATAAAATCATTCTGAAGCCTTCCACCGGCACCAACACGGTGACCACGGCGACCAATTACTATGGCGGCAATTTGGTGGTTGTAAATTCCGGCGCCGCGCCGGTGGCCGGCAATAGCTATAAATTTTTCAGTGCCGCAAATTATGCCGGATCATTTGTCTCCGAGACGTTTCCCAGCCTCGGCGCCGGGCTGAGCTGGGTGGATAATCTGACGACGAGTGGATCTATTTCTGTCACGGGAACCATTCTGGGAGCTCCCATCCTCGCGGCATCAAATAATGCCGGACTACTGACGCTGTCCTGGGACAGCGCCGCCTTCCCGGGTTACAGCGTCCAGGCGCAAACCAATAGTAGCGGCCTTGGCTCCAACTGGAGCGGCACCGGCAGCGGCACGATCAGCCCATTTGCGGTCACAGTAAACCCGGCCAATCCACCAGTATTCTTCCGTCTGTATCACCCCTGATGATTTAAAGGCAGATGGCCCTGTTGACACCAGCAATCGATTCTTTTTGGAATTCTTGTCATCGGCTTTGAGGCAAATTCTGCCTTTGCCATCGTCTGCGGGCTGTGATTAAGTTGGCTCATGCTCTCAAGGGTCTGCTCAGCGGCGGTCAACGGCATTGAGGCGTATCCGGTCGAAGTCGAAGTCAACGTCGGCTTCGGCGACACCCTTGTCGTTTTGCTGGGTCTGCCCGATGCGGCCGTGAAGGAATCCAAGGATCGGGTTTCGACGGCGCTCACGAATTCCGGCTACAAATTTCCTCTGGGCCGATCCACCATCAATCTCGCGCCGGCGGATGTGAGAAAGGAAGGGCCGAGCTTTGATCTGCCCATCGCGCTGGGAATATTGGCGGCGAGCGAACAGCTGGAGACGGATCAACTGGACAACTTCATCGTGGTCGGCGAACTGGCGCTGACCGGCGCGGTGCGGAGTTGCAAGGGCGTCTTGCAGATTGCCCTCCGGGCGCAGGCGGAAGGCAAAACCGGCGTGGTGGTTCCCGCCGAAAACGCGGCCGAGGCGGCGGTCGTTGCCGGCCTGCAGGTCATCCCGGTGCAAAATCTTCGCGAGGCCGCGCAGTTCCTGGAAGGCGAAATAAAAATTTCACCGCTGAGAGTGGACATCGCAGACATTTTCAGCCGGCCGTGCGGTGACGATGTGGATTTCGCGGAAGTCAAGGGTCAGGAATCCGTGAAACGCGCCTTGGAAATCGCCGCCGCGGGTGGACACAATGTCCTGCTGCTGGGTTCCCCGGGAACCGGCAAATCCATGCTCGCGAAACGGCTCCCGACGATTTTGCCGCCGCTGACTTTGAGCGAAGCGCTGGAGACGACAAAGATCCACAGCATCGTCGGCCTGTTGAAGCCGGGCCAGGCGCTCGTGACCCAACGGCCGTTCCGCGCGCCGCACCATACGGCGAGCGACGCGGGATTGCTGGGTGGCAACATCAATCCCACGCCGGGTGAAATCTCGCTGGCGCATCACGGCGTTTTGTTCCTGGATGAATTGCCAGAGTTCAAGCGAAGCGTGCTGGAGACGCTGCGCCAGCCGTTGGAAGAAGGTTTCGTGACGATCTCGCGCGCCGCGGGGACGATGACGTTTCCCAGTCAATTCATGCTCGTCGCGGCGATGAACCCGACGCCCGACGGCAAAATGCCGGGCGAATCCAGAAGTTCGCCGCGCGAGATACAAAATTATCTGGGCCGGATTTCCGGGCCGTTGCTGGACCGGATCGATCTGCACGTGGAAGTGCCGCCGGTGAAATTCCGGGAAATCTCCGGCGACCAAGCCGGCGAGACCTCGGCGGAAATCCGGGATCGCGTCATCGCCGCGCGCCAGCGACAGCAGGCGCGCTTTGCGCATAAACCGAAGATCACCTGCAACGCCCGCATTGGGCCGAAGGAACTGAAGGAATACTGCGCGCTCGACGAAGCGACCCGGGAAATGCTGAAGATGGCGATGACGGAATTGAATTTCAGCGCGCGGGCGTATGACCGCATCTTGAAGGTCGCCCGCACCATCGCGGATCTGGCGGGCACGGAAAACATTTCCAGCGAACACATTTCCGAGGCGATCCAATACCGTTCCCTCGACCGGCAGTTGTGGGGTTGACGTTCTGGCTGCTTCGTGGTTGCCCCAGTTGCAGATGGCCGCAAGTTACCACCATGGTGCGGTAGGCATTTCTGTTGCGGACGGTCACTCCCAAACCCACAAATGGGTGGATGACTGAACAGGCCGGCCGGTCACTTATAATCCTTGGTTCACCATGTATCCTGGTGGGTATAACGTCCAACTTATTTGACGGGCACGGCGCCACCGGCCTTCTCCCGCGGGCCTTCACTCAATTCGCGCAGCAGCTTCCGCACGGTTGCCGGCCCGCTCAAATAATAACGGGCTGCGGTGCTGGCCAGGCCGACCCGCACGGAAAACGCCGACGGCGGCAGGGCGCGAAACAAATCCTCATCCGTCCAGTCGTCGCCGATGCCGAGAATAAAATCCGGATTGTACTGTTGCAGCCATGCCAGACCGGCGGTGCCCTTGTTGACGCCGGAATTGCGGATATCAATGACTTTGTTGCCTTCGAACACCTGCACGTCAATGTTTCGCGTGTAACCGGCGAGATCGTCCAACAGTTCCTTCGCCCGCAGCGTGGCCTGTTCCGGGTCGGCGCGGCGATAATGCCACGCGAGCGAGAATTCTTTTTCCTCCAGCAACGCGCCCGGCAGGCGATCCACGTAAAGCTGGAGAATCGGCCGCACGCGCTCCTTCCAGTCCGAGGTCATGGCTTTCAACATCCGCCAGTCTTCGCCCCGGTTCCGCAGCCACACGCCGTGTTCGGCGATCAGGGAGATGGGCAGCGTGCCGACCCATTCCTCGAGCGTGCGCCGCGGCCGGCCGCTGATGATGGCCACCTGATTGGCCGGATCCGAGCCGAGGGCGGTGAGCAATTCCAGGAGTTCTGCATCCGGTCGCGCGAGTTTGGGTTCCGGCGAAAACGGCACCAGCGTGCCGTCGTAGTCCAGCAGCAGCGTGCGGCGGGTGGCGGCACGGTATTGCTGCACCATGCTGCTGCTCGCCTTGCCGGTGAGCAGGCGCGCCTGGCGGGCGGCTTCGGTCTTCTGCGTGGACATGAGGGCCTGCATAAAATCATCCGCCCAGCGGACGACATTGTAGCGGCGCAGACGCTCCTGCAGGAGCTGGTTGCGCCGGATCTGCTCCTCGACCGGCATGGTCAACGCCTGTTCGAGCGCCTTGGCAAAATCTTCACGGTGAAACGGGTTGATGATGATTGCCTCGCCCATTTCCTTCGCCGCTCCGGCCATTTCACTTAAAATCAAAACGCCGGTCTGGTCGGGGCGCGAGGCAATGAATTCTTTCGCCACGAGATTCATCCCGTCGCGCAACGGGGTGATCAGCGCCACGTCGCAGAGGCGGTAGAGCGGGACAATTTCCTCGAACGTCAGGTGGCGAAATTGATAGACCAGCGGCGTCCAATGCACGTTGCCGAAGTCGCCGACAATGCGGCCGACCGTTTGTTCCAGTTCCAGCTTCATCGCCTGGTAGCTGTCCACGCCGATCCGCGATGGGGCGACGGAAATGATGAACACCACCCGGCCGTGCCACTGCGGATTCAGCTTCAGAAACGTTTCGTAGCCGCGCAGGCGGTTGATGAGGCCTTTCGTGTAATCCAGCCGGTCCACTGAAAAAATGATCTTCTGCCCGATGCATTTCTGGCGCAGCTCCTCAACCTGTATTTCCGTCTCCCGGGACGTGGCAGCCTGCGCAATCCGGTCAAACTCCACCCCCATCGGAAACGTATCCACATCCACCACGCGGTCGTTCAGGGTCAGGTTGCCAAGCTGATGCTCGTAGCCAGACGTGCGCAGCACCGAGGTCAGGAAATCACGCGCGTAGTCGTGCGTATGAAAACCGATCAGGCTCGAACCGAGCAGGCCGTTGATGATTTCCTCCCGCCAGGGGCGCGGCAACATCCGGAAAACCTCCCAGGACGGAAACGGAACATGCAGGAAAAAACCGATGGGCATGTCCGGGAATTTTTCGCGCACCAGGCCGGGCAGCAGCATCAGGTGATAATCGTGGATCCACAGCACGTCATCCGGCCGCAGCGCTTGGATCACGGCTTCGGCAAACACCCGGTTGACGTTCCGGTATTCCTGCCAGTTCTCCTCCTCGTAATGCGTCAGCATCGGGAAGTAATGGAACAGCGGCCAGATCGTCTTGTTGCAAAAGCCCAGGTAAAACCGGTCCATGTTCTCTTCCGGCACAAAGATCGGGCTGGATTTGAATTGCGTTTCACCGTGACTCCGGACCGCCGCTTCGTGTTCCGGGGGAACGCTGGCGCCCGGCCAGCCCATCCACAGATAGTCCGGACGTTCCGCGCCATCGAGCAGCTTGCGATCCAGATAACTCCACAACCCGGTCGTCAGCCCGCCGGCGCTGGGTTTGAACTGCGGCGAACCATTTTGAAACGACACCGTGAAGGGGAGACGGTTTGAGGCGACAACGATTCTCATGCTAGTAGTAGTCACTTTTGTCGCCGTGACTGTCAAGGGCACCTGCCCGGAAAAATTCAAGATCTGCGGCGGGCAAATGGTCATTCGCCGCCGCTTTAAAAACGACCGGCAGCCATCCAAGAGAGCAGGGCTGGACTGTGAGTTTTCCCAAGCGGGAGATGGACAAAGCAAAAAAAAGTAACAATCTTAACCAAAACCCCGGCGTTGATTCCTGTCCGGCCGGGAAAAGCAAACCTGCCAGACATTCATTCCGGATGCGGCGCGAACCAAAATTGTGAAAAGGCGACCCGATAAATCCCGGCGCGCGGCGACGATGGCCGCCCCGCCTTCGCCCCGGCGGATCTGGCTGTTTCGGCTGACGGCGTTGCTGCTGCCGGTTCTCTTGTTGGGCTTGCTGGAACTGTCCCTCCGGCTCGGCGGTTACGGTTACGACCCGCATTTTTTCAAGCGCATGAAAATCGGCGGCGACGATTACTTTGTCCAGAACGACGATTTCAGCTTCAGTTTTTTCCCGCCGGAAACCGCGCGCAATCCCGGCCCGGTCCGGATGCGCGCCCATAAGGCGCCCGGCACGTTCCGCATCTTCATCCTCGGCGAATCGGCGGCGATGGGTGATCCGGAACCTGCTTTCGGCGCATCCCGGTATCTCGAGATGTTGCTGCGCGAAAAATATCCGGACCGGAAATTCGAAGTCATCAACGTCGCCTTCACCGCCATCAATTCGCACGTCATCGTGCCCATCGCCCGCGAGTGCGCGCAGCATGAAGGCGATCTGTGGATCGTTTACATGGGCAACAACGAGATGGTCGGGCCGTTCGGCGCGGCCACGGTGTTCGGCAAACAGGCGCCGCCGCTCCCGTATGTGCGCCTCGTCACGGCATTGCAGCGGACGCGCACCGGCCAGTGGTTGGCGGCAAGGTCGCGAAAATTAAAAGGTCGCGGAGCGAATGGAACCGCCTGGGCCGGGATGCAGATGTTTCTGCAAAACCAGATCGCGCCGGCCAGTCCGCTCAAGGAAAACGTGTATCGCAATTTTCAAAAAAACCTCGACGACATCGTGCGCGCCGGGACCGGTTCGGGCGCCAAGGTTTTGTTGAACACCGTTGCGGTGAATCTCAAGGACTGTCCGCCCTTCGCCTCGCTGACCAATCAAAACCTGTCCGCTTCCGATCGCGCGCGGTTTGAAACACTTTATGCCGAGGGTGTCCATTTGCAGACGCAGGGTGACGATGCCGGGGCGGCGCAGCAATTTGCGGCGGCGGCGAAACTGGACCCGCAAGTTTCCGGCCTGCAATTTCACTGGGGCGAATGTCTGCTGGCACAGACCAATCCGGCGGCGGCGCGGGAACATTTCCAGCTCGCCTGCGATGACGACGCGCTGCCATTCCGCGCGGACTCGCACATCAACGACGCGATTCGGAACGAGCAGAAAAAATCCGCCGGCGACAATCTGATCGGGTTCGATGCCGCCGTCATGCTCGCCGCCGGCAACGCCGCGAACCTGTGCGGACAGGAAACGTTTTACGAGCACGTGCATTTTGATTTCGACGGCAGCTACCGCCTGGCGCTGGCGTGGGCGGAACGGATCGAGCCCCTGCTGCCGCGCAACACCAACGCCTGGGCTTCGCAGACTGCCTGCGAGCAGATGTTGGGATTGTCGGACTGGAATCGCGTGCTGGTCCTCGAACACATGTTGGGCCGGATGCAGCAGCCGCCGTTGAGCGGGCAGGCCAGCAATCCGCAACGGATGGAACGATTGCGGGCGCGCGTGAACCAGGTGCATCAACAGATGAACGCGAAGGATGCCACGCAGGCGCGGGAGAATTTTCTGAAGATGCTGGAACGCGCGCCGGAGGATTGCGAGCTGCGCGGAAATTTTGCGTTGTTTCTTCAGTCGATCGGCGACCTGCCGGCCGCGACGGCGGAATGGCGGCGCGTGCAAGCATTGTTGCCGCACGATTTTCTCCCCTGTTTTCAGATCGGACCTTTGCTCAACAGGCAGGGCCAATGGGCTGAAGCGGAAGCGTCGCTGCGCCAGGCGCTGGTGATGCGTCCCAGCCTGACCGAAGGCTGGGTTGAGCTGGGCAACGTCCAGGTCTTGCAGGGAAAATTTGCCGAAGCGCTCGCCAGTTATGATGTCGCCCTGAAACAGCGGCCGCAGGATGCGCCGACCCTGTTCCGCAGCGGCAGGGTGCTGGCGAAATTGAACCGTCACGCCGAGGCGATGGAGCATTATCGCGCGGCCAGCCGGTTGAATCCGCTGGACTGGGAGGCGCATCACGAACTCGGCGGCGAACTGGATGCGGCGGGCCAACTGGACGCGGCGCGGACGGAATTCGGCGAGGCGGCACGGTTGAATCCGGGCAACGCGCGGGCGCATTTCAACTACGGCGTCCTGCTGGCCAAGCAGGGGAACTACGCCGGGGCGCAGCGCGAGTTTGAAGCCACCCTCCGGCTCGAACCATCCTACGCCAGGGCGCAGGAATACCTCAGCCAGCTGCTGAAGTTGCAAAAACACCCGCAATGATTCCGCTTGCCAGTTGCGGAACAAAAACTAGATTCACAGTATCTCATGTGGTCGCTCCTTAAAGAATTTTTCAAGTTCTCCCGGCAGGAGAAAAAATGGTGGCTCGTTCCGCTCATCATCGTGCTGTTGCTGCTGGGCGCGATCCTGGTCTTCACCGCCAACTCCGGCATCGCCTGGGCGCTCTATCCGTTTCTTTGAACGATGCCCGCGCCGCGCAATATCCTCGGGATTTCGGCGTATTATCATGACGCCGCCGCCGCGCTGGTGGTGGGCGGAAAAATCATTGCGGCCGCGCAGGAGGAACGCTTCACGCGCAAGAAAAACGATTCCGACTTCCCGCGGCACGCCGCCGGATTCTGCCTCCGCCACGCGCATCTGGTGCCGCCGCAGCTCGACGCGGTGGTGTTTTACGACAAGCCCGTTTTGAAATTCGCGCGGCTGCTCGAAACCTATCTGGCCGTCGCGCCCGGCGGCTGGCGGACGTTTCCGACGGTGCTGTCCAACTGGCTCGGTGAGAAGCTGGACTTGCGCAAGGCCATCCGCGCAGAACTGCCGGGGCTGCGGCCCGACTGCGAGATTTTTTTCACCGGCCACCACCAATCGCACGCGGCCAGCGGGTTCTATCCCTCGCCGTTCGACGAGGCGGCGATCCTCACGATTGACGGCGTGGGCGAATGGGCGACCACCACCATCGGCCACGGGCGCGGCCGCGAAATCAAAATGCTGAAGGAACTGCACTTTCCGCATTCACTCGGCCTGGTCTATTCCTCGTTTACGGACTACTGCGGCTTCCGCATCAATTCCGGCGAATACAAACTCATGGGCCTCGCGCCGTATGGGGAACCCAAATACGCCGACGTCATCCGCCGCGAACTGCTCGACATCAAGCCCGACGGCTCGTTCTGGCTGAACCTGGATTATTTCAATTTTCTCAGCGGCACGACGATGACGAACCAGAAGTTTCACCAGCTGTTCGGCGGGCCGCCGCGCGGGCCGGAGGAGAAGATCACGCAGCGGCACATGGACGTGGCGCGTTCGATCCAACTGGTCACGGAGGAAATCATGGTGCTGCTCGCCCGGCACGCCCGCGAAGTGACCGGGCTGAAAAATCTCTGCCTCGCCGGCGGCGTGGCGCTCAACTGCGTCGCCAACGGAATCCTGCTTCGCGAAAAGATTTTCGACCGGCTGTGGATCCAGCCGGCGGCGGGCGACGCGGGCGGCGCGCTGGGCGCGGCGCTGGCCGCGTGGTATGGGGGCGAGGATGCTGGCAACTCATTCCGCAACGCCGGGCGCCCCCTCACCCCGTCCCTCTCCCCCGCCGGGGGAGAGGGTGGCGTCCCGCCGGGTGAGGGGGTGGCACCTGTCGGAACGGCGCACGGGAGAACACATCCGCGCGTCGCCATCGCTTCGGATTCCATGCAATCGTCGCTGCTCGGCCCGGGATTCACCGACGACGAAATCGAAACGGTGCTGCGCTCGCACAATGCCGTCTTTAAAAAAATGGACCCGGCCGCGCTGTTGGATCTCACGGTTGAACTGCTCAAGACCGAAAAGGTCATCGGCTGGTTCCAGGGCCGGATGGAATTCGGCCCGCGCGCCCTGGGCAACCGGTCCATTCTCGGCGATGCGCGCTCGGCCAGGATGCAGTCGGTGATGAACCTGAAGGTGAAATTCCGCGAATCGTTCCGCCCGTTCGCGCCGATCGTCCGCCGTGAACGCGTGGCGGATTATTTTGAACTGGAGGTGGAGTCGCCCTACATGCTCCTCGTCGCGCCGGTGAAAAAAGAGCTCTGCCGCGAAGTCGCGCCGGAGATCAAGGGGCTGGACCGGCTCAAGGAAATCCGCTCCACGCTGCCGGCCATCACGCACGTGGACTACTCGGCGCGTATCCAGACCGTGGAGCGCGAGGGCAATCCCCTGCTCTACGATTTGCTGCTGCGCTTTGAACAGGCGACCGGCTGCGGTGTGCTGGTCAACACGTCGTTCAACGTGCGCGGGGAACCGATTGTTTGCACGCCGGACGACGCGTATCGCTGCTTCATGAACACGGAGATGGATTATCTCGTCCTGGGCAGTTTTGTGATTGAACGCACCGCCCAGCCACGCCAAAAAATCGAGCGGCGCATTTTGCCGCAGGCCGATTGAAATGAAACTGATTTACAAGGAAGACCCGAAGGAATGGCGCAAGTCCGCGTTGCTGACCGCGTTCGGCTTGGCGCTGCTCAGCACACTCCTCCTGTGGCGAAAGCATTTACCGACAGACGTCTGGTGCTGCGTGCAGGTGGTGTGGGCCATTGTGGCGATGTGCGCAATTCTGCAACCGCGCTGGTTTCGCGGCTGGTATCGGCTCTCATTGCGGCTCGGATTTTATTCCAGCCAGTTCATCGGCCGCTGCGTGCTGATGGTGTTTTTCATTTTCGTAATGACCCCGCTCGGATGGGTGCTGCGGTTGATGGGCAAGGATCCGCTGCAACTCAAACGTCCGCCCGGCGCGGCGACCTGCTGGCACGAGGCGAAAGCGAGCACCCCGCTGGACCGCCTGTTTTGAGGCCCCATCATGAGACACCGCCTGAACAAGTCGAAAGGCGAACGCAAACCGGCCGGGGGAAATTCCCAACGTGAGCCAGCCGTGCCGCTGACGGCGCGCCAAAAATGGTTCTTCCGTTTCATCGCCGTGATCGTTCTGCCGCTGCTGTTGCTGGGCGGGCTGGAAATGGGTTTGCGGCTGGCGGGTTATGGGTATGCCACCGGATTCTTTGAAAAAATCCGCGTCGGGGAAAAGGAATTTCTGGTCAACAACGAGAACTTCAGCCTGCGGTTTTTCCCGCCGCAACTGGCGCGCTGGCCGGGGCCGGTGATGATCGCGGCGGAGAAGCCGGCGAACACTTACCGCATTTTCATCCTGGGAGAATCGGCGGCGCGCGGTGAACCGGAGCCGCCTTACGCCGCGTCGCGCTATCTGGAAACGCTGCTGAACGGGCGTTACCCAGACACGCATTTCGAGGTCGTCAATCTCGGCGTCACCGCCATCAACTCACACGTCATCCTGCCGATCGCCCGCGATTGTGTGCAGGCCGGCGGCGACCTGTGGATCATTTACATGGGCAACAACGAAATGGTCGGCCCATTCGGCGCGGCGACCGTTTTTGGCGCGAAAGCCCCGCCGCTCGGTTTTGTGCGGCTGAATCTGGCGATCCAAAAATCACGCATCGGCCAGCTGCTGGTGGAGCTGGGCCGCAAGTGGAAGGGAAAAAACGCCAACGCCTCCTGGGGCGGAATGGAAATGTTTGTCGGCAACCAGCTGCGCGCGGATGACCCGCGCAAGGAGGCGGTGTATCAAAACTTCGAACGGAATCTGAATGACATCGTGAAGGCGGGCCTGGATTCGGGCGCAAAAATTCTGCTCAACACGGTGGCGGTGAATCTCAAGGATTGTCCGCCGTTTGCCTCGATGGCAAACACCAATCTGTCCGCGGCGGATCGCGCGCAATTCGATAAAATTTACGCCGAAGCCTGCGCGGATGAGGCCCAGGCCAACCATGCCGGCGCGGCGCAAAAATTTGCCCGGGCGGCGAAATGGGACGCGCTGTCTCCGGAACTGCAATATCGCTGGGGCGAATGCCTGCTGGCGCTGACCAATTTCGCCGGAGCGCAAGAGCATTTCCAAAAAGCCTGTGATGTTGATGCGTTGCCGTTTCGCGCCGACTCGCGCATCAACGGCGCGATCCAAAAAGCAGCGCAACGATTTGCCGGTGACCGGCTCCAGTTCTTCGACGCCCCGGCGGGTCTGGCGACCAACACCCCGGAGAATCTGTGCGGGCGCGAAACGTTTTATGAACACGTTCACTTCAACTTTGATGGAAATTTCCGGCTGGGCCGCCTGTGGGCGGAACAGGTAAGCAAAATGTTGCCGACGGAAATCTAGAAAAGCGCCGTCACCAACGGCTGGGCGTCCCAGGCAACCTGCGATCGCCGGCTCGGACTCACGGATTGGAATCGTTGCGCGGTGACGGAGATGGTCATGGACCGGCTGCAGCGTCCGCCGTTAAGCGGGCAGGTGAACAACGCGGAGCGGATGCAATCGCTGCACGCCGAGGCCGGGGAATTGCGGCGGCGCATGAATCCCACTGCGGCGCTGGCCGCGGTGGGGCTTTACCAGTCGGCCCTCCAGCGTTCTCCGCAGGATCATTGGTTGGTGCAAAACTTCGCGGAGTTCCCGGAATCCACCGGTGATTTGAAAGCGGCGGCGGCGCAGTGGCAGCGGGTGTGCGACTTGTTGCCCCAGGACTGCCTGGCGCATTATCAGGCCGGTCGGCTTCTGAGCCGGCTCGATCAATGGCCGGAGGCCGAAGCGGCGTTGACGAAGGCGGTGGCATTGCGTCCACGGCTGGCCGAGGCGTGGTATGAATTAGGCAATGTGCATCTCGGAACGGGCAGGTTTGAACCGGCGCTTAGCGATTATGAACGCGCGTTTGAATTGGATCGGCTACAAGCGACCTACGCTTCCTTTCCGGGCAAGGCGTTATCGAAGCTGAACCGCCATGCCGAAGCGCTCCAACACTACAAACAGGCGCTCCGGCTGCGGCCGAAGTTGTGGGAAACTCGTTTCGCGTTGGCGGATGAACTGGCGGCGGTGAGCCGGTTCGCCGAGGCGGGCAGTGAATATGCCGAAGTCGTCCGACTCAAGCCGGGCGATGCGCTGGCGCATCTGGATCTGGGCGTCATGCAGGCCAGGCTGGGCCGGTATGACGAGGCGTTGCAGCAATTTGAGGAAACGGTGCGTCTGGATCCGGGCAACCCGCAGGTGCGTGAGTATCTGGTCCGGGTGCAAGGCTGGAAGAACCAGCGGCGGTAACCATAGATTGTCCAACTCGACTGTTCTTTGCCATCGGTTCACGGATATGAGTTTTCTGAACAGCCTCCGCCCGCACAAACATGCGGTTGTGGGGCTGTAGGTGTTGAAGTAGTTTGGATCTGAAATCACCCAGCACCTTTAGCGTGCAAACCATTGAAAAACATAACGTATGAAAGTAAATTCTAAAAGCTACGCACTGCTGGTCGGGGCACTTATTGGCACAGCAGGAGTATTAACGGCCCAAGCATCTTCCACCATAATTACCTTCAGCGTGGACATGGGCGCAAACATCGCCAATTCAACTTTCGTTCCAGGCACCGACACCATTTCTGTTCACGGAACATTTAACGGCTGGGGAACAGGAGTAAACCTGATTCAAGATACAAGCGGCAGCGGCACGGTTTATACCAACACGGTTAACGATGCGAGTGATGTCAATGGCGGCGTCGTGAAATATAAGTTTGTCAACAGCAATGCTGCTTTTAACGGCTCCGGCGGTTATGAAAATCTTTGTGATGGTGGTGGCAATCGTTGTGCGGTCCTTCCTTCCGTCAGTGGCAGTTCATTGATTTTACCCACACCATTCTACGCAGATTCGGGCGCGACGGTTACCTTTACCAGCACCATCACTTTCCAGGTGGATATGTCCCAACAAATAAATCTGGGATTGTTTGCCAATGGAGTTGATACTGCTTACGTCGTGGGTAATTTCAACGGTTGGAGCATAGCCGGGAACCCGCTGACTCGGGACACCTCCATCCTGGTAACTAATCAACCCTCCGGCATTGTAACTTCGAATGTTTATACAGGAACTTTTACCAGCGCGGCGGTTTCGACCAATGCGCACATGGCCTATCAGTTTGGAATAAACGGCAACTATGTGGACAGCCCGCAAGGTGATAACAACGACGGCGGAGGAAACCGGTTTTTTACCATGTTGCCCAATAATCAAACATTACCCGTGGTGTTCATTAAGGATGCTCCGTTCTCATTGCTGGTTGCCAGCAACATCACATTCAGCGTGGACATGAGCATTGTGGCGCTGACCGACACAAACTTCAATCCGGGCTCGGTGACGGTCAATGGGGATTTGATGGGATGGGGCGGAGTCGCAATGACGAACAATCCGAATGCGGCCAACACCAACATTTATACCAGCGTGGGTGCCTACTTCGACACGGTCGGGCAACCCGTAAACTACCAATACCGATACACTGAATTGACGGATGGAAGCACGGTTTACGACCATTACAACGGTGCCAACGGCGGCAATAACAACCGTCTTTATACCGTCGCCAATGTTCCCAGCACCAATGTTCTATCCGTCTTTAATGACGCTACTTTGAACGACTATTTGACACGGCCCACCCCCGTTACATTCTTTGTTAACATGAATGGAGCCGTCGGAACTGACTCGCATGTATTTGATGGCAATGGGGGGGACAGGGTCTATATCAACGGCCAGTTCGCCAACTGGTATGCCTGGGCTAGCGGGGTAAACCCAGCTGATGCTCCATCACAAGACTACCTGATGACAGAAAATCCGCCTGGCAGTGGAATCTACTCGAATACCTTAACCATTCCTGCCGGAACGCCGGTGGCGTTTAACTATAAATATGGCATCGCCATTTCTGGGTCTGGTTATAACGGTCCTGCAGATGATGAAGCTGTTTCTGGATCGAACCATTATCGGGTGGTGCGTGCCTCCGCTTTAAATCCCTATGTCATGGCCGCGGATAAGTTTGGCAATCAATATGGCGAACCGTTTTTCAACAACGGCAACACTGGTGCAGGCAATTTAAGAGTGGGAGCGCCGGTTGCCGGCAAGGTTCCGGTTACCTGGCTCGGACGCCCCGGTGCCCTCCTTCAAGTGAAAGACAGCCTCACTAGCGGTGCCTGGCTAACCATTCCCGCGACGGACGGCACAAATTGGACAACCGGCTATAGTTCCACCAATGGTTTTGTGAGCCAGACCAACTGGCCGGCAACCAGCACCAAATTCTTCCGCCTGGTTAAGCCATAGTGGATGATTGAGCCCGTCCAGCCGGACGAAATTCCGGCTGGACGGGAAAATAAAAATAGAATGGTTTGCGATATGAAAAGTCGTCATTCAGGATTTACCTTGATAGAGTTGCTGGTAGTTATAGCCATCATTGCAATTCTGGCCGCCATGCTGCTTCCCGCCTTGGCCAAGGCGAAACAGAAAGCCGTCGCCGTTTCCTGCATGAGCAACAATAAACAGCTTGGTCTGGCTTGGGTCATGTATTCCGGCGACAACAATGAACGTTTGGCGATCAATTCCGATCCTCATGTCAATAACACAACCATTTTTAAAGGCGGACAATCTTGGATCACTGGAAGCATGGACTGGGGCACCGGCCAGCAAAATACCAACACGAGTTATCTGGTAGACGACACCCATTCTCTTTTTGGGAGCTTCCTTAGCCGGTCGGCGAAAGTCTTTGCCTGTCCGGCGGCCAATTATGTGAGTCCTGTCGAGCGCCCTCTGGGATGGGAGCATCGCAGCCGGAGCGTAGCGATGAACGGTGGCGTGGGTGATGGGGACAAGTATCAACAGCCGGGGAATCCGTTTGGCTGGACGGCTTGGTATTTTGCGAAGAAGTCAACGGACTTCCATACTCCCGGCCCCAGTGACGTCTGGGTTTTTTCCGATGAGCATCCCGATAGCATTGACGATGCGCTGATGTATACATCTTCGTATGCAGTGACCAAGTTCACTGAACTGCCGGGCAGTCAACATGCCGGCGCCTGCGGAATGACGTTTGCCGATGGGCACTCCGAAATTCATAAGTGGAAAGGGCCGATTGCCAATGTTGCGGTAAAGTATCAAACTCAGCAGCAGGTGACTTGCAGCGCCACCGACCCGGATATGCTTTATCTCGCCCAGCACACACCGCAGAACTAAGGTGAAAGCTGGTTTTACTATTCTGAATATCCAACGGTCGGTGGGGATATCTAAACCGTAGAAGTATGTTCGCGCATGGTTGTGTGGTTGCACTTCTTCGGCGAAGCAGGTTAAATAAAACCATGAATTTTCAACCACTTAATGGCTTTCTGCCCCAAAAGTGCCGGCTCTTAGGCTTGGCTTTGGGTCTGTCGCTGGTCACGCCCTTGTGCGGTCTCGCCGATCAGAATGTTTCAAGCAAGCCCGCCCGACCTTCGCCCGACTGGCTGCGGAGTTCGGTCGTGTATGAAATCTTCCCGCGCGAATTTTCCCCGGCCGGAGATCTCAAGGCCATTACGGCCCGCTTGGATGAATTGAACGATCTGGGAGTGAATGTCCTCTGGCTCATGCCCATTCACCCGACCGGTGAAAAAATGAAGAAAGGCTCGGTCGGCAGCCCGTTTGCGGTGCGCGACTTTTATGCCGTCAACCCCGGCTATGGCACCACCAACGACTTCAAGCAACTGGTGCAGGCGGCTCACCAGCGCAACATGAAAGTGATCCTGGACATCGTGGCCGGGCAAACCTCCTGGGACAGCGTGCTCATGGCCCGTCCCGAGTTTTACCTGCATGGCCCCAACGGTGCGGTCATTCCGCCGGATCCCGCGTGGACGGATGTGGCCGGATTGAATTATGCGAACCCGGACGTGCGCCGTTACATGACGGACATGATGAAATCCTGGATGACCGGCTATGGCGTGGACGGGTTTCGCTGCGATGTGGCCCCCAATGTGCCGGTTGATTTCTGGGAGGCCGCCCGGCTGGAACTGGCGCAGATCAATCCGCAGGTCATCATTCTCGCTGACGCCGGAGCCAAGCCGGAACTGTTGGACAAAGCTTTCAACGTGGATTCCTCCTGGGCCCTGGCCAGCACACTGGACACGGTCATGGCCAGCGTGGTGCCGGCAGATTACCTCCGAAAATCGTGGGAACATACGGATCAACAGTTCCCCAAAGGCTCATTGCACCTGCGTTTCACCGACAATCACGAGCAACCCCGCGCGGTGGTCCGTTATGGTGTCAATGGCGCCCTGGCCGCCCAGGTGATGATGCTGATGCTGGACGGCGTGCCGCTTTTTTACAACGGCATGGAGGTGGGCGATGCCACCGAGTCGGCCGACCCGGCCTTGTTCGAAAAAATGCCGGTCTTCTGGCAGTCCAGCGGCCGTCCGCCACTCCGGGACATTTATCGGGAGTTGATCAAGCTTCGCCGGCAATATCCCGCGCTCCAAAACACGGAAGTCAAGTGGCTGGAGAACACGGCTTCGGAAGAGGTCGTCAGTTTTCTGCGCCAGGACGCCGCCGATACCTTCCTGGTCTTGATCAACTTTTCCAGCCGTCGCGCCTCCGGATCGGTTGGCCTGTCAAACGCACAGGACTTTGCACCCGTCAAGATCAGCAACCGGCCCACCCCGGTTGACACCGTCCTGCCGGACTTCGAACTCCCTGGTTACGGGTGGCAAATCTATCACTATCCCCAGACTCTGAAAAAATGAGCCGGGACCACGTCCGTTTCAGCATCATGAACGTCATGCGAAAAGCTTTTAAGATCCTGCCCTTGTCAACCGCCGGCCTGCTGCTCGCCGCGACGCTGGTTCGCGCCTCCGAGGTTTCCAGCGCCACCGCCCGGCCGTCACCCGACTGGCTGCGCGCCGGCACCATTTACGAAATCTTTCCCCGCGACTTTTCCGCCGCCGGCAATCTCAACGGCGTCACCGTCAAACTCGACCAATTGCATGATCTGGGCGTGAATGTCCTTTGGATCATGCCGATCCACCCCATCGGTGAAAAATTTCGCAAGGGTGATTTCGGCAGCCCTTATTCCATCAAGGATTATTACGCCGTGGATCCAAACTACGGCACGCTCGACGACTTCAAAAAGCTGGTCGTCGGCGCACATCAGCGCGGCATGAAGGTCATCATGGACATCGTCGCCAATCACACGGCCTGGGACAGTGTGATGATGACCAACACCGGCTTTTACAAGCAGGACAAGAACGGCAAGGTCATCCCGCCGGTGCCCGAATGGACGGATGTGGCCGGCCTGAGCTATGCCACCCCGCAACTGCGCGCCTACATGCTCGCGATGCTCAAATACTGGATCCAGCAAACCGATGTGGACGGGTTCCGGTGCGATGTGGCTTACATGGTGCCGACGGATTTTTGGGAGCAGGCGCGCGCCGAGCTGGTGAAAATCAAACCGGACATCATCATGCTGGCGGAGGCGAGCAAACCCGAACTGCTCACCAATGCGTTTGATCTCGATTATTCCTGGCCGTTGCTGGCCACGCTGAACAACGTCCTGATTCATGGCGCCCCGGCGTCGGACTTGCAAGGCACCTGGCAGGAGAATCGCCGGCAGTTTCCCAAAGGTGCGCTCCACCTGCGCATTTCCGACGATCACGACGAGGCACGGGCCGTCGCCCGCTACGGCATTCACGGCGCGCTGGCGGCATCGGTGCTGATGTTCACGCTCGACGGGGTGCCGTTGCTTTACAACGGCATGGAAGTGGGCGATGCCACCGAATCCGGCGATCCGGCCTTGTTCGACAAGCTCCCGATTGTCTGGCATCCCAAGGAACGTCCGGCGCTGCAGAATATTTATCGGGAACTCATCAAACTGCGACAGCAGTCGCCGGCTTTCCGGAATGATCAGGTGACTTGGGTGAAAAACTCGGAATCAAAAGATATCGTGACGTTCATGCGTGAAGATGAGCACGAACAATTTGTGGTCGCCATCAATTTCTCCAGCCGTTCCGTCAAGGTCACGGCCGAAGTTCCCAACCCGGCCGGTTTTCAATTCGTGAAAATCAAGGGAGTGACCGCGCCGCCGGCCTCGGATTTCCCCGCCATGCATCTCGGTGGCTTTGAGTGGCGTATCTACCACCGGACGGTCTCCACCATCAGCGCCGCTTCCACCAAGCCGGCTTCTGTCCAGTAAGCGCAGTTGGACTTGTGACCGTGTCGTGTTTGAGGCAAGCTCAGAGCGTAACCGGACCAGCCATATGGGCGCTGGCTTTGTTGTTGAAAGCCGATTCCATTAAACCATGCAGATAAAAGTTGCCATCGTGGACGACGATGACGGCATTCGTGCCAGCCTTGCGTCATTGATCCGCCGCGCCCCGGCCTTGCAACTGACCGGCGATTATCCCGATGCGGAGACGGCGTTGAAGGAAATTCCGCGCAATCCGCCGGACGTGGTGCTCATGGACATCAACCTGCCGAAAATGAAAGGCATGGAATGCGTCCGGCTCCTGAAGGCGGAACTGCCGGCCGTGCAGTTTCTGATGCTCACGGTTTATGAGGACAGCGAGTCCCTGTTCGCTTCCTTGAAGGCGGGGGCGAGCGGTTATCTGCTCAAGCGCACGGCCTCCGCGCGGCTGCTGGAAGCCATCAGTGATGTTCATGCCGGCGGCTCGCCCATGACCCCGCAGCTCGCGCGCCGCGTCGTCCAGTTTTTCACCAAGCCGGCGGACAAGTCCTCCCCGGTCGCGCTGTTGACGCCCGGCGAAAAGGAATTTCTGGACCAGCTCGCCAACGGTTACGCCTACAAGGAAATCGCCGACCGCATGAAGATCAGCATTGATACCGTGCGCAGCTACGTGCGGACGGTCTATGAAAAACTCCACGTCCACTCCCGCACCGAGGCCGTGGTGAAATATCTCCGGGACAAGAATTGATGCTCGACCGCTGCAGTTGCCCATCCACCCAGGCCGGCTGGCGGTTAAACCCGAACTCCGAAGTTGGATTTCCAAACCATCGGAGTGCGCCCGTCCCCGGGCGCACTCCGACCGCGGACGATTCACCGCGTCGGCCCGGCTACTTCGGAATTCGGGTTCGAGTCATCGCTTGTTTTGCCGGATGTGGCTACCGACCTCATTGTTGAACGCATCCGCTTGCAGCAATGTTTCCAGCGTCAGGTGCATCCGGTAGCGCCAGTAATTTTTCGGGTTGGCCGGCACATTGATGCGCTCCGCTGCAAAATCCTTTCGCCGCAACGATTCATCCATGCCCAGCAGATCCTGCAATTGAAAAATGCTCCACATGGCGGGTGACGCGAGATGCTGGAGCACAATCGCCCGGTTGATCGCGGCATCGCAGTGCGTCGGCGCGGTGCCGTCCAGCTTCAATTCCCGATGATAAAATTTTTGCGTGAACGTCGGGTCTTCCTCCCACCAGCCGCGGATGGTGCTCATGTCGTGCGTGCCCGGCGTGACGACGCTCAAGTAAGGCGCATCGGCCGGGCGCGAAAACTCCAGACCCATCGCCTTGGGCATGCGCTGGATTTCCAGGCTCAGCAACCCCAGGTCCTTCATCAATTCCGGCACGCAGGCCGGCACGAGTCCGAGATCCTCGCCGCAGATGAGCATGTTGGTGACGCGTTTCAAGGCCGGCAGTTTTTGCAGCGCTTCCCGTCGCCAGAAATCGTCCTGCCGGCGGAAAAAATAATCCACATAAAGATCCTTGAGTTTCGCCTGCGTCTGCGGATCGAGGTTTTTGAAGGACAGCGTGTCTTTCATCGCAAATCGGAAATGGAATTCCCGGCCATGGGAATTTTCGGCCTCAAACAAAATCACGTTGCTGATCAAATCGAACAAGCCTTCCTTGAGCTTCCGGTTTGCTTCGTCGGGCTCCCGGGTCGCGAAGTGGTTTTCCACCTGCCGCTGCGTGGCAAATTCCGGCTTCAGCCCATAATGGCCGGCCCGGACCGGAGCCAGGAAGTCGCGTTTCACCGTGGCGCTTTCGTTGCCAAATATCTGCAGCAATACTTCGCCCGTGATGAACGGTTTCAGCAAACGGTCTTGGTCAAAGGGGATCGCGCGCTGGCTGAACTCCGCCAGCTTCACCGGAATGGCGGGAACAAAAACTCCCAGGATGCCTTCCACCGCGTGCGCCGGACTGCTCCAGATGCGGAAGAAGCCGAGAATGTGATCGATGCGAAAGGCGTCGAAGTAGCAGCTCATCTGCGCGAACCGCTGCTTCCACCACGCGAACCCGTCCTGCTTCATGCGCGGCCAGTTGTAGGTCGGGAAGCCCCAGTTTTGTCCCTTCGCCGCGAAGGCGTCCGGCGGCGCGCCGGCCTGCATGTCGGTGTGGAACAGTTCCGGCTGCTGCCAGACATCCGCGCCGTGCCGATAGACGCCGATGGCGATGTCGCCCTTCACGATCACGCCGAGTTCATGGGCATATCGCGTCGCGTCTTGAAGCTGGAGATGCAGGTGAAACTGGATGAAATAGTTCAATTCAATTTCGTCGCGGACGGCGGAATCGGTCTTGATCAGCGCGGCGATTTCTCTGGCGCGATAAACGCGGTGATCCGGCCACTGGCTGAAATCCGCCGTTCCGAATCTGTCGCGCAAGGCGCAGAACGCGGCGTAAGGCACGAGCCAGTGCTGGTTCTGGCCGAAAAATTCCCGATATGCGCCGCTAGCAAAAGTTTCTTCCTTGTGGTCGGGGAAGAGGGTCCGGACAAATTTCAATTTGGCCTGCATCACCGCCTCATAATCCACGGCGTCCAGCGCGTTCAGTCGTTTTCGTTCGGTCTCCAATGCTTTTGGCAGGCGCTGTTTTTTGCCGGCGACGAGCTGATTCAAATTTAAATACAACGGATGCAGCGCAAAGGCCGAGATGGCGGCGTAAGGATACGAGTCCACCCAGGTGTGTGTGGCGATCGTGTCGTTGACCGGCAGAATCTGGATCAACTTCAAGCCCGTGCGCTGGCACCATTCGGCGAGCGGTTTCAGATCGGCGAATTCGCCGACGCCAAAACCATTTTCGCTGCGCAGGCTGAAAACCGGGATCGCCACGCCCGCACCCTTCCAAGTGTCGGCCGGCAGGCGGACGAAACCATCGTGCAACACCGTGTGTTTCCCGTCCGCAACGGCATCGTGCAACACCCGGTTGTCGCCGTCTTCAAAGCGGATGAAGTTTCCGCTGGCCACATCGTAAACGCCGTATTTGTAGCTGACCGGAAAGGATTCGCGGCCAAGGTCAATCTGCACGCTCAAAAAATCTTCACCAGCCGAGCGGCTTAACAACAGCGGCGCGGTCGTGGCCCAGTTGCCCAGCGCGGTGCCGCCACCCAGGATGCAAAGGGTCTGGCCCTTGGCCAGCAGCGGCGCCTTGACCTTGAAGGTGTGCGTGGCGCCAAGCGGCGTGGCAATGCGGACCTCGGTGTGATTCTCCTTGAGCAAAACAGCTTTGAACGGCTCAGTATAAAAGGCGTTTTCAATCGCGCCGGCAGGGTTCCAGGAATCAATGATCAAAAGGTCATCTTGTTTGAAGGCTGACGGGTGGATGACGCGGTCAGTGCCCCAGTCTTGAACGGTTGATCCGTCGGCATTACGCAAAAGGTAATGGTAGGTGATTGCGACATTGGCGGGCGCGTCAGCCGGCAAGCTGATGGTGGCTTGCCAGGATTCCTCGTTGAGATATTGAAGTGGAACCGCGCGGCTAATCTGTCCGGCACCGAGGAGATCGTGATTGCCGGTGATGAAGAGCGACTGCCCGACGTGAGTGTGAAAGCGGAGCCGGAACGTAAGTTTCATGGCGTGCTAAAATTTATCAAAAACGGTCGTGAGTCATCAAAAAATACGGGCAGGCTGGTGGCGCAGTGGGATTCCATTTCAATACGGGCCTTGGCAGAGATTTTCCAAAATTAATGTCCGCCGCCGCCGCCGGACGGCAAAATTCCCGCGCCGGTTTTTTTATAGGTCACCACCAACAGGGTCAGCAGGGCGGCGAGGCCCATGCTCGCACCGCCAAGCACCAGCGCGTTCATCGGTTCGCTGTGGAGAAAATTTTTCAGGAAGTAACCGAGCAGGCTGGACGCGGCGATCTGCGGCAGCACGATGAACAGGTTGAACATGCCCATCATCACGCCGACTTTTTCCTTCGGCAGCGACGGGGCCAGCATGGCGTAGGGCATGGAGAGGATGCTCGCCCACGCGATACCGACGGCAGTCATGGAAAACAAGAGTTGGTGTTTGTCCGCCATCAGCGGCACCGACGCCAGCCCCAGCGCGCCGACCGCGAGGCAGAGGACGTGCATCAGCTTCGGCCCGGTGTATTTCGTGCCCCAGAGCAGCACAAAGGAGAAAATGAAGCAGACGGCATTGTAGCCCGCGAAACAAAATCCTGACCAGGCGCCGGCCGCTTCCATTTCCGGCGAACCGGGGGCCGCGTGAAAAATATCTTTCGCGACGGCGGGGGAAAAATAAACCCACATCGCGAACATCCCGATCCAGGTGAAAAATTGAACCAGGCCCAGCTCCCACATGCGGCGGGGCAGATGAAAAATCAGCGCGAAGATGTCGCCCAAACCCAGTGTCCAATCAAACTTCCGCGCGCGAATGACGGCCAGTTCGGCGTCCGTTGGCGGATATTCCCTGGTGCTGAAGACCGTCCAAAGCACCGCGCCCAGAAACGCCGCCGCGCCGATGTAAAACGAAAGCCGGACGGAATGCGGCACATGCCCGCCGCCATCGGAGGTGACGCCAAACCAGTTCGTCATCATCCACGGCAGCGCCGACGCGATGGTGCCGCCGAGGCCGATGAATAAAGACTGAATCGCGAAGCCTTGGGAATTTTGATTCTCGGGAAGATTATCCGCCACCAGTGCGCGGAAGGGTTGCATGCTGGCATTGATGGTGCCGTCCAACACCCAGAGCAGTCCCGCCGCCATCCAGACGGAAGGGCAGTTGGGCATCAACACCAAAGCGAGCGACGCCAGAATCGCGCCGGCTAAAATGAACGGGCGCCGGCGTCCCAGCCGTGTCCAGCAGCGGTCGCTGGCTTGTCCGACCAGCGGCTGGATGATCACGCCGGTGACCGGCGCGGCCAGCCACAAGATCGCGAGGGAATCCGCGTTCGCGCCGAGGTAGCTGTAAATGGCGCTCATGTTCGCCATCTGCAGGCCCCAGCCGAACTGGATGCCGAGGAAGCCGAAGCTCATGTTCCAGATCTGCCAGAAACTTAATTGTGGTTTTTGCATGCTTGCTGGTTTTTTGCCGCTGGTGAACCTGACCAATCAGCCTGCGAACAACGTCCGGCGCAAGGTAATTTCTCGGCATAAACATGCGATGGCAATCCGCCTCGCAGAATTCGTATAATCCCGGTTTGATAATGTCAGCGAAGTTCACCAGGTCATTTAAATTTTCTGCGCCGCTCCGGCTGTTCGCCGGCGTTCTGCTCATCGCGTTCTGCGGCTGCCCGCCAGGGATCTCGGCGCAATCCGCCTCGAACAGTTTCTGGCAGGCCCAGAATATCTACCAGATCATCACCGACCGGTTCTTCGACGGCGACGCCTCGAACAACAATGCCGACGGAAACTATTCGCCCGCCAACAGCGGCTCGGTCCACGGCGGCGATTTCAAGGGCGTCGAACAAAAGCTCGATTACATCAAGGCGCTCGGCGCGACGGCCATCTGGATTTCGCCGGTGGTGTTGAACGGGCATGGCCAGTTCCACGGCTATGCGGGCCGCGATTTTTACAAGGTGGATCCGCATTGGGGCAGCCTTGCCGACTTGCAGCATTTTGTCGCGGCGGCGCACGCGCGGGGATTGCTTGTGATCAACGACATCGTTTGCAATCACGGCGATGATCTCATCTACAGCACCGATGCCGGTTACGCCGGCTACCTCGCTCCGCCGTCCGGCTATGCACTGAAGTATCGCAGCGGTTCGCTGACCTATGCGCCGCCGTTTGACATATACAATTCGACTTACACTCCGGCCAACAACGCCCTGACCAATCTCTTTCATAACAACGGCGGCATCCCGGATTACAACACCCCGCAGCATTATCAACTGGGCGAACTCTCCGGCCTGGATGATTTCCGCACCGAGTCGGACTACGTCCGCTCGAACATGGCGGCGATTTACAATTATTGGATCCAACAGGCCGGCTTTGACGGCTTCCGCATTGACACCGTCAAGCACATCGAAAACGGCTTCTGGCAGAACTGGTGTCCGGCCGTCCACGCCTTCGCCGCGACCAACAGCGCCAAGCCGGATTTCTTCATGTTCGGCGAAGTGTATGACGGCAACGAAACCCTCTGCGGTTCCTACACTGGCACGAAAAGCGGCGGCGCATTCATGCTGGATTCGGTGCTCGATTACCCGCTCTATTTCATGATCGGCGGCGTCTTCGGTTCCGCCAGCGCTGCAACCACCAATCTCAGTTATCACTACATGCAGGTTGATGCCCGCTACGACACCAACGCGCAGATGCGGCTTGTGACCTTTCTCGACAACCACGACCAGCCGCGCTTTTTGAGTTCCAGCACCACGAACCGCCTCGCCATGGCGCTCGCGTTTCTTTACACCTCGCGCGGCATTCCGTGTCTCTATTACGGCACCGAGCAGGCGTTCAACGGCGCGACCGATCCAAACGACCGCGAGGACATGTTCGCCGGTGGATTCGAGCAAGGCCCTTCGCTCGGCGACAATTTCAACATGACGCACCCGCTGTTTCAACTTGTCGCCAGGCTGAATAATTTTCGCCGGCTCTATCCCGCGCTGTCGCTCGGCACGCAGGTCAACCAGTGGAGCAATTCCACCCCCGGACTCTACGCCTATTCGCGCCGGTTGGGCACGCAGGAAGTGTTTGTCGTGTTCAATACCGCCGGTTCCACGCAAACCCTGCCCGGCTGCGGGACGATTTACGCCCCCGGCACCATGCTTGTGAATCTGCTGAACACGAACGAAATCATTTCCATCACCGGCGCGTCGCTAACGCCCGCGATTGCCGTGCTGTCCACCACCGCCAAAATTTTCCTCGCGCAAGCGCAGGTGCTGCCGCTTGATCCGGTCGTCACCACGAACTATCCGCTGCACGGCGCGGCCAGCGTGCCGACCTGGTCGCCCATCGTTCTTCAATTCAGCAGGCCGATGGACACGAACAGCATTCAAAACGCCTTCAGCCTCAGCCCGGCGGTGAGCGGAACCTTCGGATGGTCGGCGGCGAACGACACGCTGACGTTCACCCCCGGCGGCGCGGGGTTGCCGCCGTTGACCAATTGCTTTGTGCGCGTGACGAATTCGGCGGTGGACGCCGTTTCTGGCAACGCGCTGTTCGCGCCGTATGAATTGAAATTCAAAACCGCCGCCTTCAGCGTTTATGACGTCGCCCCGCCGACGCTGCTCGTGCAGACGCCCACGAACGGTGCGGTGATTTCCGGCAACCTGATCATTACCGGCACGGCCACCGACAATCTCGCGGTGGCGAAAGTGGAACTACGGCTCGATGGCAATGCGTGGTTCACCGGCAGCGGGACGAGCGCGTGGAGCGCGGCTCTGAACAGCTCGAATTTCCTCAACGGGCCGCATCAAATCTCCACGCGGGCCACGGACACGACGGGAAACATTTCCAGCACAAACACCATCAACGTGAAATTTTTCAACGTGCCGGGCAATTACGTCCAGCGCCTCAGCGGCGGCAATCCGGCGAACGTCACCGACTGCAACGCCAGCGTCTGGCTGGCGGACACCAACTATGCGTTCGGTGCGTTCGGTTATTCCGGCGGCGCGGCAGGTTATCTGGCCACCACCATCAGCGGCGTTTGCGCAGGCGCGCAATCACTTTATCAGCGCGAGCATTACAGCACCTCGTCCGCAGGCTTTTTCTACCAGTTCGATTGTCCGCCCGGCATCTACGAGACCACGTTGTTGGAAGCGGAGACGTATTGGGCCGCCGCCGGCAAGCGCGTTTTCAACGTGTTCATCCAGGGCCGGCAAGTCCTGACCAACTGCGACATCTACGCGGCGGCGGGCGGAGCAAACATTCCCATCAGCCGTGTGTTCACCAACGCGGTAACGAATTCGCAATTGCAGATTCTTTTCACACCGGTCGTGGACAATGCGCGCGTCTCCGGCGTGCAGGTCCGCAAGATCGCCGACGTGTTCAGCGACACCGATGGCATTCCCGACTGGTGGCGGCTCGGGTATTTTGGCCACGCGCTCGGTTCTGCCGCCGACAACTCGCGCGGCGGTGATGACGCCGATGCGGATGGCGTATCCAATCTGACGGAGTTTCTCAACGGGGCGAATCCATTGAATGTCAATTCCGTGCCGGCCGGGCCCGCCTTCAACATCGCACAAATCGTCCTGACCAACGGCAGCGTGCAAGTGAGCTGCGTGGCGGCGACAACCTGGACGTTTCAGCTTCAGCGGCGGGACACCCTGGGAGCCGGACCGGGCTGGACGAACCTTAACGCGCCCTCGCCGGGCACGGGCGGGATGAAGCTTTTTTCCGACGCGCTGACGACTTCCAACGCGGCTCGGTTTTATCGGATTCAAGCGCGGTGAAGAGGAAATGGGAGTTGGATTATTGGAATAGGGTCTGGCGTCTGGCATCCATCAATCCACCACTCTTCCATTCTCAATTCTCCATCTTCGCTGGTGACCCTGCGCGAGCAACGGTCGTCTGCAAAGACCTTGCTTAAAATCTTCAGCGGCTTACGATTCCCGCCAATCCGCCAGCTTGGGGAATGAATCTGGAATCGGAACACGAATGTCAACGGAAGGGCGAGGTCAGGCTGGCGGCGGGGTGCCGCTGCTGGTTTAATCGGGAAGAAACTTATGTTCTGGTTGCGACCGTCTTTTATGAAACAAATTCCATTCCATTCGATATTAATTCGCTTTAAACATCTGGGCCTGATTACGGGTTTTCTTCTGCTCGCGGTGGGTTTGGCCGCCGGTTGCAAACCGAAGCCGCCCGCTTCGCCAGCCGCACAACCATCGGGAGGGCCGGCAAACGCCGGTGCCTATTTCCATACGCCATTCCAGAGCGAGTGCGAATTTGTTGTGCAGGCGATTGTGTCCGACCTGGCCGAACAGATGTATTACGCCACCAACCATCGGCTGTCCGATGAAAAATCCTGCTCCGTCGTCGTCACCGAAAAACCCGGATCGTCTCTGGACATGCCGGTTTATGAATTGCAGGTCAGCCTGGGATCAAAGCAGGTGAAATGTGACGTGACCATCAACGGCCCGATCTGGTCGCCGCAGGTTTACCAGGACGTTGCGATGCAAATTGCGCGGGCGGTCGCGCTGAATCCACCAGCCAAGCCCGGCCGGCAGGCCGACGCCGCACTGCTGGTCAAGCTGATCGATGGCAAGCCGGAGACCATCGAACGGGAAAACCAGCATTTGTCAGCGGCCTTGGAGAATGATTTTTGCGATCCGGAATCGCATGAGCAGGCGGCGGCGCTGTTGGGGGCTTTTTTGCTGCGCGACCATTCCGGAAATTTCTTTGAGATCCGTTCACCGCTTTCACGCCTCACGGCGCATCTGGCCATGTCGCGCTTTTTGCGAGATTCCCAATCCGCCGGCCTGAATGGCCAGATTGCGGAGGCGATGATGCTCACCTTGGTGGGTGCTGAAGCCCCGGCGTTGGAGCGATTGAATTCCATCGCCACCAATAATCCGGGAGTGCTGCCGTTGGTGCGGGCCTTGCAGGCGAGGAACACAGGAGACTACCGCCCGCTGGACAAGCTGGACGGACTTTCCAGCGTTGAGTGTGTGGAGTGGTTTTCCGCCCGGGCGGGGTATGTCACCACGACTCTGGCCTGGCCAAAGTTGAACGACGAGCAGAAGCAGACGATTGATTTTGTGCGCGCCGCCGACAGCTTGGGTTACTCCGTTGAGATCGGGCATCAATTGCTGGCCGTTTCCATCCCGCTGGAAATGCGGGAAATTCAAAGCGTTTACACCATGTCGCATCCGGAAGGTCTGACTAAAACCAATCTGGTCACGGCCTTGAACGAACTGCCGGACGGTTGTTTCGCGCGCAACGGTGGCCAAATCCATGTGCACGTCATCGGTTGGGGGCAGTGGGCTGATTTTCTCCAGCGCCACCTGTGTCAAGCCATCCAGCAGAATTTTAACTTCATGCAATACAAGTGGGGCGTGCCCGACGACGCCAAGGAATTAGCGGCCAGATGTGAGCAGTCTTTCGGCGGACTCCGGTTGTATCCTTTCGTCCGCAGGTTCAATTGCACCGACGTGGAAGCCTATCACAGAGCCGTGGATGATGGTTTCAAGGTGACCGTCGCCACGCCGCAGCTGGTGCCTGCGGAATGCTGGAATTATCTTTGCTACAAGGTCAAATTTGCCCCGCCGTATAACCCCAATCCCAACCCCCACGTCAACGAATGGCACAGCCACAACCCGCCACCGGGAACGGTCTATGATTTTCATCCGCGATTAAATCATCCCAGTCTGGTCAACCGTCCAGACGCCGTCGCGCGTTTCGAAACATTACATGAGCTGGCACCCTATGATTGCCGCATCATCTACTTTCTGCTGGAGCGTAAATACAATGACCGGCCGTCCTATGAACAGGCCGCGGGTCTGTTCCAAGCCGTGCTGCCTTACAGCATCAATGCCATGCGCACCGTGGCCAGGGCGGTTTACGACCAGCCGGAACAATACACGAAATTGATGCTGCAGGCGGCCACGATTGATCCGGTCTGCTATTATGAGTTGGGCGATTATGAGATCGACCGCCATAAGGAGGACCTGGGGGCAAAATACATTGACCAGGCCTGCGCCGCCGACCCCGACAGTGTCCGCGTCTCAAACCACGCTTGTTGGCGGGTGCAGTATTATTTGAAAAATGGCCAGATCGCGAAGGCACGCCAGATTGCCGATGAAGGTGCCGAGGTGTATTCCTCGGTAGGTCTGGAAGCCAAGGCGACTTTTCTTGAAATGACGACCAACTACGATGGTGCCTTTGAATGGTTCGCCAAGCTTGAAGAGCGCTATGACGATTCCAAGCCGCTCATCGCCTTTTGTGAGCGCTACAAGAACATGACCGGCGACACCCGGTTTGAACCCGAGGTGAAAAAACGCCTGAACAAGCTGTTTCCCACCGGTATGGAAAAAGTTTCACTTGCGGATTTCCATGGCGCCCCCGCCGATGGTGTCTCCATCCGGCAGCAGAACAATTTGTTAGCGGTGGCTGGGCTGCGGGCCGGTGATGTGATTGTGGCGCTCAACGGCGCCCGCACTCACACATTCGCCCAATACATGTATCTCCGCGATTCGCTGGCTGGGCCGGAAATGGATTTGATCGTCTGGCAGGACGGCAATTATCACGAAATCAAGAGCAGTCCGCCGAACCATAAATTTGGTGTGGATTTTGGCGATTACACGGGGCAGTAACGAAAATCTCACATGTTTATTAATGATGAATATCTGGATGCGTTGCAGACGGAGGTGGACGCGCTGAAGCGCCTGCAAGCCGAGACCGCCGCCGAACTGGACGCCTTGCTCCCCGCCACCTTGGACAAAGCGTTTAAAGGAGAATTATGAATCCCCAAATTCTGCCCATAGTCGCCGGCGGTGCATTCGTCCTAGTGACGATTGTGTTGATGATAATCGTTTTGAGCCGTTATACCAAAGTCGGTCCGAACCAGGTATTGATTGTATCGGGTCGCAAAATTCATTTGCCGGACGGTCGGGTGGTTGGCTGCCGCATTGTGAAAGGCGGTGGCACATTTGTTTTTCCGGTGATCGAAAAGGTGGATGTCTTGTCGCTGGAAGTGTTCAGCGTCGAAACGCCCCGCTGGCGAGTGCCAACCGTTGGCGGACAGGCCGTGCAAGTGGATTACGCCGCCCAACTGAAGATCCATGGTGACGACGCTTCGATTATGGCGGCCGCTGAATGTTTTTTAAGCAAGAATCCGGCGGAGGTGAAATCCATCGTGCAACTGGTGTTAGAAAGACACTTGGGTGGTGTCTTTCGGAATTCGAGCGGCGAGGAAATTATTCAAAATCCAGCCGTGTTCGCCGCCAAGGTGCAAACAGCCTTGGTTGAGGATTTGAGGAAAATGGGGCTGGATATAATTAATTTCGCCGTTCACAACGCCCGGGCCGCATGAAAAACAATTTGAATCAACTCGCCGATGGGGACGTGTTGCCAGTGGAGGTGGCCGCGTTGAAGCTTCTGCAAGCCGAGCGCAGGCAGCGCCTGCACAGTCTTGGACGTCTTGCGCCCCCATCGCCCCGCCATTGTCGCTTGTAAAAGTCCCGGTCAAATCCGCAGCGGCTCGCGGCGTTGCGGATTTTCTCAAGCCAGCCGGTGATGGCTGCCGCCGTCAAGATTCACGGTCAGCCGGACGCTCGTGCCTTGGGGTGTGCTTTGCAGATCCAGTTGGCCGCCGATGGCCGCGGCGCGCTGGCGCATGTTGCCCAGTCCGTTTCGTTTCCCCGCGGCGGCGGCGGTGGCAGTTTCGGTGAAACCTTTGCCGTCATCGGTGACCACGATTTCCAGCATGCTGCCATCGGCCTTCGCCGCGACGTGGACCTCTTTGGCCGCCGCGTGTTTGAGGGCGTTGGTCAGGGCTTCCTTGATGATGAGAAAAATATTATGCCGCTTGTCCGGCGGCAGGGCCAGCGCGGGCAGGTCGGGTGACAGGTCCAGCCGGCAGCGCGTCGGACTGCCGTCAAATAATTCGCCCGCAAAATGGGTCATGTAATCAATCAGGCTCTGCAAGGTGTCGCTGTCGGGCCGCACGGCCCAGACGATCTCTTCGAGCGCGCGGACCGTCTCGTCGGCCGACAGGGATAGTTTGCCCGCGTGCGCCGCCACCAGGCCGGGGTTGTCCTTGTCGGCGCGGAGCAGGCCGCTCAGGAGTGAAATGCGGGTCAATTGCGAGCCCAGTTCATCGTGCAAGTCCTGGGCGATGCGGGCCCGTTCCCGTTCGAGCGCGCTCTCCGATTCGGCGCGTTGCAGTTGCCGTTGAAATTTTTTCTTTTCCACGATGCGGACCGTGGTGCCGACCCCGGTGAGCAGGGTGAACGCCACGAGCGTGACGAACCACCAGGACTGCCAGAAACGCACCACCACGAAATCGTTGAACGACGTCGCGATCGCCATGTCGCTGAAGATCCAGCCGTTGCCGCCGTCGCCCTTGTCGCCCGGGCCCTGGCGCAGCCGGATTTGATTGAAGACGGCGTTCGCCTTGAATTTCGTGGTGAGGTTTTCCGGCTGGTTTTTTTCAGTCGCGCCGCGCCCCAGATTCGGATTCAACCACACGGTGACGAGGTCATCGCCGCCGGGGACGAATTGAACTTTGAAGATGATGGTGCGTTCGACGTCGTGGCGCACCAACTCATAGGGCCGGAACAAGCCCAGATTGGCGGGTTCAGGATGCGCGGATTTCAGGTTGAATTCGCCGGGAAAAGCAATCGAGTTCGAGGGTCCAGTCTCCGCCGTGTTAAACGCGGAATAGCCCCAGGCTTCCATCGCGTTGCCCACGCCGAGCCGCTCGACATTGCCTTCGAACAATTGCAGGCCGGCGAAGTAAGGCTCCGAGGCCGCATCGGACAGCGGGTCCACATGAAACTTGAAATAGAGCGCGTCGTTGTTGGTATCGCTCCGCTTCACCGCGCCGCCGAGAATGTCCGTGCCCATGCCGGTGTTATGGGTGAGCCGCGCGCCCTCGTCGCTCCACAAAATCGACGCGCGTGCCGACCCAATTAAAAATGCAAAATTAAAAATGAAAAACAGCCGGAGCAAACCGGCCGCTGCAGCCCGCACCACGCTTAATCTGGTATTTTTTAATTGAACCGGAAAGGGCAGCGTAACGATGGCGGTCGGGCGGGACATGCGGCGAGTATGCCGTGACGGGTGACGGGTGACAAGCGCGGGGGGATGCTGGATGCTCGATGCTCGATGGTGTCCCGGACATTCTCATAGTGATCGGTGCCATAGTTGCGCTTTTCCTGAACCCCGAGGCCCGGGGCTCGCTGGCAACCGTCTGGCACATCCCCGACAACCACACCGGCCTCGGCGTCAACCTGCGCCATCCCGAATTTGAAATCGGGACGAACACGACCGGCACTCTTTGCTCCGGCTTCTGGATCCAGTTGTTCCCCTGAGCATACCGCATGAACATGTGGTTGACCGTTTTTTGTGAAACCAGTAGAAAAGTTGCAACTCAGAACGCAAATCTATGAAAAACAATTCTCTTATCCTTTTAACCACAGTTTTAGGGGTGTTTAGCCTGTCCGTTCAAGCAGCCACTTACAGCGGGAATGGCAACAGTGGCTTTGGTGGCCCAATCGGATTGGGCAGCCTTACCCTCACTGACAATGGTACAACTGTTTCCGGCACGGTCAACAAAGGCCCGAACGGGGTCAACGATGTGCTGGTGCTTTATATTGACTCCACCGTTGGCGGATTCGCCGACACATCCGGTTTCGCTGATGGCGCTGACGGATTGCGCAAGGCGATTTCGGGCTTCGACGGCGGTGCCAATCGCAGCCTGCTGACTTTCGGTGGGATGTTGCCGGACTACGCCATTGCACTGGGGCCGGCCAGTGACAACTTTGGCGGCCTCTGGCAACTGGCCAACGGCGGTAACAACAGTTTGAATTTCGTCAGCAGCGTGAATCTCAACCCGACGGGAAACGCCAATTCTCCGACCTACACGTTCTCTTTCAACGTCAGCCAGATTGGATTGACACCAAACTCCGGCGCCACCTTCCTGATGTTGGGCACTTATATTTCCAACGGCGGCTATCGCTCTGATGAAGCGGTGGCAGGCAACGACGCGGGTTCGCAGGGGTGGAATCCATTTTTACAGACAGCGCTTGCGTCTTACACGATCGTTCCCGAACCCGCCACTATGACGCTGCTGGGTTTTTCCGGTCTGGCAACGCTGGTGGCCGTTCGCCGCCGGAAATAAATTTCGGACATGTTTTTCAAGCCCCGCATTTGGATGCGGGGTTTTTTATCCTAAAACCCGCAGTGGGGATGAACCACGAAACACACGAAGCAAAGGATACAATGCCTTTTTTGTCTCCATTCCAACATTCACCCTCCGGGTGAAATAGAGAGGTTCGGCAGTGCCTGGTCTCTTTTGTGTGTTTCGTGGTTTCAACTGCTGTTTCCAGGTTTATTTTCCAAAGGAGGGCCGTTTACGCGGAATTTTCCTGGCCGGGATGCAAGCCGAACTGGATCAGTTTTTCGCGCAAGGTCATCCGCGAGATGCCCAGCCAGCGGGCGGCTTTGGCCTGGTTGCCCTGGGCCAGCTCGATGGCGCGGCCGATGATGGCGCGCTCGGCGGTTTCGTGGAGACGCGCGTAGGCATCCGCCAGTTCGCCGCGTTGCGCCGCCGCCAGCAATTCATCCGCGCAGGCTTGCAGGGATTTCTCCCCGGCCGCCGGCGGCAGATTGATTTTGGCCAGCGCCGTGCGGACGTGCTCGATGCTGATGGTGTAGCTCTGCGCCTGCAACAGCATCTTGCGCGTGACGTTCTCCAGCTCGCGCACGTTGCCCGGCCACAGCTGGGCTTGGAGGAATTCCACCGCGTCCGGATGGATGGCGGGATTCTCCACGCTGAATTCGGCGGCGTATTTCTGCAAAAAGAACCGGACCAGATCCGGGATGTCCTCCTTGCGTTCGCGCAGCGGCGGCAGGTTGAGCACCACGACGCTGATCCGATAATACAAGTCTTCACGGAACTGATTCTGCTTGATGGCCGTTTCCAGGTCGCGGTGCGTGGCGGCGATGACGCGCACGTCCACGGGAATGGTGTCCTTGCCGCCGAGCCGCTGCAGGCATTTTTCCTGCAATACGCGCATCAGCTTGACCTGCGTGCCCGGCGTCATGTCCCCGATCTCATCGAGAAAAATGGTTCCGTGATCCGCCTGTTCGAACCGGCCGATGCGGCGGGAGTCCGCGCCGGTGAACGCCCCGCGTTCATGCCCGAACAATTCGCTCTCCAGCAGGGTTTCCGGGATGGCCGCGCAATTGATGGCGACGAATGGCGTGTCCGCGCGGTCGCTGTGCTGGTAGATCGCGCGGGCGATGAGTTCTTTGCCGGTGCCGGTCTCGCCCCGGATCAGGACGCCGACGGGCTTGGCGGCGATGCGTCCGATTTCCTTGTAGATGGACTGCATCGCCCGGCTGTTGCCGACGATGGCGTGGCGGGAGTGCCCGGCCTCACCGATCTCCACCGGCTCAGACATGAGGCGGCTCGCCGTCACCGCCTGTTCAACGAGCTTCAACAGTTCCGGTATTTCGAACGGTTTGAGCAGGTAATCGTAGGCGCCGGCCTGCGTGGCCTCGATGGCGGTTTCGGTCGTTCCATGCGCGGTCATCATCAGGATGGGAAGCCTGGGCCGCGTGGCATGGAGTTCGCGGACCAGTTCCAGCCCGTTCAATCCCGGCAGTTTCAGATCGGTGATGATGACATCGAACTCTTCGGCCTTGGCGCGGGCCAGGCCGATGTCGCCGGCCTGCTCGACCGCCACTTCATAGCCTTCATCGGTGAGCACGCGGCGCAACGTGGTCACAATGGCGGCGTCATCTTCAACCAGCAGGATTTTGGCGGGAGCATTATTCATGATTTATACAAGGGAAGGATGATTCCAAAGGTGGTGCCGTGGTCGGCCTGGGTTTGATACTGGAGTGCGCCATGATGTTTCTCAACAATGCGCGCCGCGATCGGCAGGCCGAGGCCGGTTCCAAAATCCTTGGTCGTGAAAAACGGATCGAACAAGCGTTTTTCAGCCTCGGGGGGAATGCCTTTGCCGGTGTCGGTGACTTCCAGGATCACCACTTCCATCTGCCGTTCGTTGATCCGTTTTTCATCGAGCCGCGCGCGCAAGGTCACGGTGCCGTGCTCGCCGATGCTCTCGGCGGCATTGTGGATCAGGTTGATCAACACCTGCTTGATCTGCTGCGGGTCGATGCGGATCTGCGCCGGCACCATTCCATCCAGCGTGAGTTTGATCCGGGATTTTTCCAGCTGAGGCCCCAGCAGCGTCTGCACATCGCGCAACGGCTGTTCGGCGGCAACCACGGTGAGTTGCGGCTCGGACGGACGCGCGAACTGCAAAACCCCTTTCACGATGCGTTCGAGCCGGTTGATCTCGCCGCTGATGAGTTCGGCGTCCCCAAATTCGGGCGTGCCCGGCTTCAGGTGTTTTTGCTGCAGGTAAAGCCAGGCCTTGATGGCGGTGAGCGGATTGCGGATCTCGTGCGCCACGCCGGCGGCCAGCAGGCCGAGCGAGGCCAGCTTCTCCTGGCGTTCCACCAGCTGCCGGCTTTCCACGAGCTGCACTTGCAGGGGGGAGATCATCTCGCGATAGACCACAATCGCCAGCCAGACGGCGGCGAGGAACAGCAACGCCAGCGACCCGAGCAATTCAAACCGCAGGAAGTCGAGGGACTTGATGTTTTGCGTCTGGAACAGGTCAATGGACTGCTGGTGCGCCTCCGACAACTGGATCCCGAGGTCAAGGATGCGCTTGGACTGTGCTTCCAATTCCGTGAATTCGACAAGGCGCGTGATGGATTGCTTGGTGGCGTAAATCTTGGTGTGGATCGCCGTCGCCGCCTTCAGGTAGTCCTGATAGGCCGAGCTGATCCGGTTCAGAAACGGACGTTCCTTTTCCGACGACAAGATCGGCTGCTGCTCGTTGAACCAGGTGCCTAATTCCGTGCTGGCCGCCTCGAAGTTCGTCCAATCCTCGACGTTACGATACGCGGCGAAACGCAGCACCATGTTGTTCAGGCTCAGGACGGTTTGCTGCAGATGGTCGGCGATCTGAAAACTTTTCCATTGCTTGGCCGACAGTTGTTCATGCAGCTCGCCCGTCCGCCGCCAGGAGGTGTGCGCCGTCCAGGCAATCAGCACTGTGAGCAGCGTGATCGTCGTAAAAAAGATGATGACTCTGAAAATTATACCCGGATTCATAGCGGCACCTCCGGCCAGTCCGTTGATTCCCGAAGACGAACGCACCATACACGGAACGGCCCGATCCGCCAAAATTATTTTTGGCCGCGTGATGGCCAGTGACTTGCCTGCGGTGGAAACGAATTTGCCGCCCGCGATTGCCGGCGGTGCATGGTTTCTCGCAAAAATCAACATAAGCGGAGAACCGGCTGCGCTCGCGGCGATGGCACGCTTTGCGCTAAACCCACTTGGCAATGAATGGACGGAGCGCAGGGGTGTTTCGCCACACGAATATCAACCTTATAAAAAAAGAACATGCTTATGAATGATCTATTGCCGATGCCTGCGCCGATCGCCAAACCGAGAGTCGTGCGCCACGCCAAACGCAGGATTCTACTGGTGGACGACGATCGCGCCATCCGCCAGATCCTGTTGCGGCTGCTTGAGGATGAGGATTATTTTGTGCTGGCGGCGCCCAACGGCGTCGAGGCGCTGGCGCTGGCCAGTGCCACCAAGTTTGACCTCGCGCTGTTGGACCTGAGCATGCCGCTCAAAGACGGATGGGAGACCTTCAAGCAACTTTCGACCAAAAATCCGGAACTACCGGTCATCCTGATCACCGCCCGTTCGAACCAGTTTTTCCCCGCGCTCGCATCGGGCGTGGATGCCCTGCTGGAAAAGCCGCTGGATTTCGTAAAACTTTTTCACACGATCCGCGACCTGCTGGATGAACCGCCCCAGGCACGCGTGGAACGTTTCCTGGGCCGGCCGTCGGCCTTTCGCTTCATCCCGTCGGAGGCCGACGAGCCGAAGGGCAGCCATAAATTTAAATGAAAACCGACGACCCCATCAACGCACAGCTTCGGCTCCAGACACTAAATGAATGCCTGCGGGTGCCACCCGAAACAAGTCCCGCGCATTCAAGCGGCAAACCGGACGTCCCCTCGACGATCAACAACATAGACGTCCGGTTTGCCCCACATCTATCGATTCAAATTCAAATACGACATGTTATGAAAACAACACCTTCAATGAACGAGACGCCATTTGCCGACTTGATGCTGCACCCGGAAAAACTGGCGGCCGCACTGCAAGCCGCCAGAAGGGAGAATGATGCTTTCGCGAATTCGCGGAGGTTTAGCCGGAGCGACACCGCCACCGTCGGTCAAAAAAAACGTTTCAAGAACGATGACACGCATCCAGCCGCCGGCCGATTTATGGCCGAACCGACCCGTTAATCATCACCCCAAAAACCATGAAGAGAAGAATCTCAATTCTGGCTGGTCTGGCTTTGGCTTCAATCGCCCTGGTCGGGTGCGGACCGCGTTCGGAAGAGAACACGCCTGCCACCTCGACTAATGCGCCAGGCAACCAGCCGATGCCGGACGCGACGGTTTCCAATGCCGTCGTTACTCCACCGGGTGCCGCCTGGAACAACACCAATAATCCGACTCCGACCAACGCGCCCGCCACCAATAATCCAGGCGCTCCCAACCCGTGAGCGCCGAAACGAAGAAAGGCAGACCATGAAACAAATTTTAGCGGTGACATTGCTGGCAGCGGGGTGCGGACTTTGTGCCCGCGCGGAGGAAGCACCGGCATTGACCCAAAGTTCCAGTCCGGGCAGCTCGACGGAAAGTTACGCCAAGAAACTGGGCGCCGGTGTCATTGTTGGCGAACCGATCGGCGCATCGTTGAAGTATTGGTTCAACGACCGGCTGGCCATTGACGGCGCCGTCGGCTGGTCATCGCACGATAACACGGATTTATATGTGCACAGTGACGTTCTCTGGCACAACTTCGATTTGATACCGGTGTCGCACGGGAGTTTGCCGGTTTACTTCGGCGTCGGCGGCCTGGTGCGATTCCGCGACGATCAGCATGACAACCAGTTCGGCATCCGTGTGCCGGTGGGTTTGTCCTATATGTTCGAGAATGTGCCGGTGGATGTCTTTGCCGAGCTGGGTCCGGCGCTTGATGTCGCGCCGCACGTTCGCGGGGAGATCACCGGCGGGGTGGGCATCCGCTACTGGTTTTGATGAAGATTCAGCGAACAACCAACGAAAGGAACATTATGAAAACGAACAGGGCAAAAAACTGGATGGCAGTTTGCACGGCTGTCTGGACGGCGACCTCGGCATTCCTCGCGTCAGCCGACCAACCGGCGGCGGCCGCCAAGCCGGAAGAAAGCCATACGGGCACGGTGGTTTCCGTTGACCCGAAGGAAAGCACGCTTGAAACGAAAGGGCTTCTGCTCAGTAAAAAATTCAATCTTGGCAAGGCCTGTAGCTACCTGGTGCCCGGCAAGAGTGATGGGGGGATCGGCGACCTGCGGCCCGGAGAAAAAGTCAAGGTCACCTACCAGAACGTGGACGGGGTGCTGGTGGCGGATCGCGTCGAGCAAATCCCGATGCAGTTCGTCGGCAAGGTTGCGGCGATCGACCCCGCCACGCATACGCTGACGTTGCACCGCCCGACGCTGGACAAGCGGATGCAGATCGCCGGGGATTGTAAAATCGTGTTGCGTGATGAAAAGACCGGCACGCTGGCCGACATTCAACCCGGCAATCAAGTGGCCGTGATTTACGAAACCCCGGGTGGCAAGCCGACCGCGCGGCAAATCGCCCAGACCAGCATGGAGTTCACCGGCACGCTGACCGCGATTGACCTCGGCGAAAGAACGGTCAAGACCCGGGCGACGTTTGACGCCAAGAAGTTCAACGTGGCCAACGACTGCGCCATCATCGTCAGCCGCGACCGAATCGATGGCCGGTTGGGCGACTTGAAACCAAATGACAATCTGACGATCAGCTATGACGAGATCAATGGCATCAACGTGGCCAACCGGATTGCCCTGGCTAAAATAGCGGCGACAAATGCGATCAACGCCGCCACCACGCCTACGGCCCGCAATTAACGATTTTGGCCGGTTTAATATCCTCCCGGCCAATTCCTGGCACGTCCCGAATTAAATGGATTCAGTTCGGGACGTGCCGTCTGTTTTTGGCAAATCAATGCCGGCAGTTATAATTCCAGCCGCTTTACGGCCGGCAGGGTGGCGGTGGCTGCCGGTGGCTATCCGGCAAATTGATCGTCGTAGGGCGCTCGCATTTTACGGGCGAGGCGGGTGTTCGCTTCGGCCGCTCCGTCACCGGTGAAAATTTCCTTCTCCGGATTCCACGCCAGTCTCCGGCCGGCCTGCATGGCGATGATGATCAGGTGCCCGATGCAGGCGGAACGATGACCATTTTCCACGCTGGCAACCGGGTCACGGCGCGAACGCACGCAGTCAAAAAAGTTTTTCATGTGGTCGTCGCTCGCCTCCAGCTTGACCGCGTTGTCCGCCAGCGGCGTGAGGAGCAGTTGTTTGTCACTCGCAGAAATTTCATCGCGGTTGACCCAGATCCAGCCGTCGGTGCCGATGAATTTCACGCCATTGCGCTGGCCGTTTTCGTCAAGGATCGCGCCGAACGGGCTGTCGGCGGTCGTGGTTCTGACGACCTGCTTCACCCCATTCGCCCAGTTGAGCGTGGCTTCAAATTCACCCGGCGTGGTGTAGCCGTCAGGCAGCGGCGGAGTGATCACGCGGGCTTCGACCGCGACCGGGCCATCCAGGCCAATGGCCCAGCGCGCGATGTCATTGTGATGCGCGCCCCAATCGGTGACCGGCCCGCCGGAATAGTCGAACCACCAGCGGAAGGTCCCGTGGCAACGCTCGGTGAAGTACTCTGCCGCCGGTGCCTGGCCGAGCCAGAAGTCGTAATCGAATCCGGCGGGGACGGAGACCTTTTTGAAATGGTTGCCGCGGATGCCGGCAGGGACGAACACCTGCACCTCTTTCAGGGTGCCGAGACGTCCGTTGCGCACCAGTTCGCAGGCGAGATGGAAACGCTTGCTGCTGCGCTGCTGGGTGCCGGTCTGGAAAACAATTTTATGGTCGCGCACGGCCTTGATGACCTGCTTGCCCTCGTCAATCGTGAGCGTCAGCGGCTTCTCGCCGTAGACATCTTTCCCGGCCTTCGCGGCGGCGATGTTGATGAGTGTGTGCCAGTGATCCGGCGTGGCCTGCACGATGGCGTGAACGTCGTCTCGCTCCAACACCTTCCGAAAATCGCCATATTTCACCGGAGATTTGCCGTCCCTGGTGAACTTCTGCACGGCCTCGTCACCATGCTTTTGATCCACATCGCACACGGCCACGATGTCGCCGAAGCGCGAGGCGTTCTGCGCGTCGCCCTGCCCCATGCCGCCGCAGCCGATGAGCGCGAGGCCGGGCCGGTCATTGGGACTGATAACCGCCTTGGCCGCCTCGGCGGCGGCCAGTTCACGCTGCACAAACCACAGCGGCAGACCCGACGCGGCGGCGGCCAGCGCGGATTTTTGCAGGAACGAACGGCGCGAGATCTGAAATGACTTTGGCATAAATTTTTTTTGTTCAAGACGGGTTGGACGGATGTTTACTTTTCAGCTGGCAAAAGCGGTGCCAGAACTTTGGCGAAAATTTCGGCCTGCCGCAAGAAGCCAAGATCGTTGGGATGCGACCCGTCCGTGCTGCCTTCGCCGTCGTCGCCGAAGAGGTGTTCGCCGGGGATATAATGGAGATTCTTTACGCCATCCTTCTGCAGGCGTTCATAGGCGGCCTTCAATTCCGCGCGGTCCTTCAAGTGATACCACTTCATGCGGCCGGCGATGAGAAAGGAATCCTGCATGGTGCGGTCCTCCACCAGAACGATCGGCACTTCCGGATGCCTGGCGCGCAGTTTTTTGACGAACGGCTCGACGCGCTCCTTGATTTCTGCGACGACCAGGTTGGGCAGGCAGTCGAGGACGTAAACGGACGGATCCAGTTCGGTGAGCAGTTCGGCCATTTCCGGTTCCATCCTGCCGTTGCCGGAAAAGCCGAGATTGATGACCGGCCAGTTGAATTTCCGCCCGAGAATCGCGCTGTGAACCATGCCGGGGCGCGAAGCGGATGCGCCCTGCAAAATGGAAGTGCCGTAAAAAACAATGGGCTTGCGATTCCCCGCGCCCCAAGCCGGGGCCGGCTCCATGGTATTGGTGGCGGCAATGCCGAGTTCCACAAATTTTGTTCCATTGTAGAGCGGCAGATATAACAGATATTCCCGTTTGCCGGGAATCAGATCTTTCACCAGCGTCACTTCATTTGTCTGCGCCACGGGCTGACCGCCGGCGAGCCAGTGCCAGCCCTGGTCCGTTTTCACATATAAATCCAACCCGCTTTTGCCGATGGCGGTCATGTTCGGGAGATAGAGCCACGGCTCGGTCACGGCCCAGCGGGCCCGCAGGGTCGTGGCATCGGTGACAAAGCGCACGCACATCCCGGCGGAATTGCGGGACAAATCCCACACGGGTTTGCGCACGACACCTTCGGCCTTCGCCGGCAGACGGTCATAAAAGGCCTTGGTGTCGTTCCAGCCGCGGCCTTCAACGCCGAACTGGCGGACGTCCGACCAGAGGATTTTACATGTGGGAGAATTTGACATTATCTGGGCTTCGGCGGACGATGCCGTAACCACCAACAGCCATGCCATCAGGGCGATGATGCGGGCGGAGTCATGGACTGATTCAGTTTGGCGCATTTTCTGGGGCTGTTTGCATCCAAAATAACCGAAAGCGTGAGGCCGGGCTTGTAATTACTTTATGGGACAATACGGATGGCCAGCCATGAGCTAGATTAAGCACAGTTCAACCCGACAAATTACCGCAATCACGGTATCGCCATTTGCAAACATGAAAATTTCCCCCGGCAACAGCCAGTGCGTCTTTCGATTCAGGCCGGTGCTTTGTGCCGCGCTGCTTGTCGGCGGGCTGATTTGTGCCGGATGCGGAAAAGCCAAAAAATCCGGCACCGAAGCAACCGCCCCTTCTCCCGAGAATGTCAAACAAGCGGAAACGGATCATATGCCGGTTTATTCACCCGCATCGGCGACGGTTCCCGCCACCGTGGCGACACCAAGCGGCGAGCCGGACATGGCCGAGCTGAACCGCAGCCTCCTGCGCTGGGTTTTGAAGAATAAGCGCCGACCCAACAACTTTGAAGACTTTGCGGCGACCGCCGGAGTGGCGATTCCACCTCCCCCCGCCGGGAAAAAATATTTTCTCGGGAGCAACATGAAAATCCAGCTGGTCAGCAGATGACCGGTCCCATCTCACATGAATACCTTAAGCTTCAATTCAAACTCACTCTTCCGGAAATGCTTCCCGGTGCGGAATAAAAGGCCATGGGGTTTCACGTTGATAGAATTGCTGGTTGTCATCGCCATCATCGCGATTCTTGCGGCCATGTTGCTGCCCGCTCTGGCCAGCGCCAAAGCCCGGGCACAACGCATCAAGTGCATGTCGGACATGCGCCAGTTGGGCATGGGCTTGACCCTGTTCGCAGGCGACCACAATGACATGCTGCCGCCGGCGGGCTGGGAAGGCGGCGGTTTTCAATTGTCCTGGGACAGCTGGATCAACAAATACATCGGTGGCAACGCGTCGGATGCCGATTTGAGCGTGGGGATTCTCTACGCCGGCTCCGCGCCGAATACGCTGGTTTGTCCGGCTGACAGCTTTCCGAAGGTGAACTGGATGGGCGGAACCAGTCCTTGGTTTGCCTTGCGCTCTTACTCCATGGTCGGAGTCGGCCCGAACTGGCAGGCCGACTACCAGGTTCCCGCCACATCACCATTGCCGGATCTCGGCAAGGCCGGGCGCTTGGGCGTTGGTATTTATTGGACGGCCAGCGGGGTGTCAGCGCCTAACTGGGAGGCCAGAGGCTATCGCTCCACCGTGGTGCGTGACCCGGCGGGAACCATCCTTCTGGTCGAGCAGACCAGCGGGCAGCAATGCGCGGGGAACATCTGGACTTGTATCTGCAACGGGCCGCAGACCGCCAATTCGGAATTATATCAGATCGACACGACAGCGAAGTTACAGGACCCAAATGTCAGTGCCAGTGTGGATCAAGGTGCATTGTTGTATGCCGCCCACAAGAAACGATTCAACTATGTATTTAATGACAATCATGTTGAAGGTCTCAAGGTGGAACAGACCATCGGAAGCGGCACCCTGGCGGCCCCCAAGGGGATGTGGACGGCGATGCCGGGAGATTAATCCCTTTTCAAATGGACGCCGCATCGCTTGTCCCGACTTTTGACGACATGCACCAGATTCCAGTTATGATAGAATTTAAGAACCCAAGCCCAACAAATGTATTGCAGAGCATTCATTTTCACCGACAACCAGCATACGCTGATACCAATAGCATGACATTCCTCCTTGCTAACTAAACCCGAATCAAAACCCGACCCCCCCCCAAGAACTATGAAAATGAAAACAAAAATACAGCGTTGGATTCCCTCGTTGTTTGCGGCCGTGGCGCTGGCCGGATCCGCCGGTTTATGTCAGGCCCAATCCCCCATCGTCTATAATTTTGCCAGCAATCTCCAAGGTTGGGGTGGCAATGAGCCGTCCGGCTTCCCGGCAACTTACACTTGGAACGCCACCGGAAGCAGCGCCGGTGGCGGCTGTATGCAGGTGACGTTTGGCGGCGCGGGCACCAATGAAATGGATCCGAGTGTGGCCTTGCCCGCCCCCCTGAACCAGGCACAGTATTTAAGTGTTTCCATTCACATGAAAGTTGATGGGGCCTCCGGCACGACGGGCCCTGGCGGTTCCGGAGGTTATGGCAATTTGCAGGCGGTTTTTCGTGATGCCCAGAATGGCAGTTGGGACAGCATGTGGTATGGAACCCTTTATCCACCAGCCGCAAATAATTGGGTGACCTATACGTTTGTTATCGCCCAGCCTTATAAGCCCGCCGAGCAATATCTCCAATTCCAGTTCCAGGGTAGTGCCGGCTATTCCTCCCCGGTCACCGCATATATTGACAACGTAACCATCACCCCGGTGCCGAACCCGTGGGTTATGGATGCATTCACGAGCGACACGTCCTCGAGCTATGCGCAAGAAAATTGGACGGGGGTTTCGTCAACCAGTTCGTTGAATACCTCTCAAGATGCTGGCGGTGGTTTTAATCCGGTTGGGGCACTTCAGATAAATGAAAGCTTTCCGGTTGCTGCCCAGTGGGCAGCGTGGGCACAGTCATGGGTGTTTAAAGGACAGGCGATGGATCCCAGTCGCTATGCCTTTTTTGAATGCGACGTAAAAGTGGATCCCACCTCCACACCCTTCAGCAGTGGGAGTGATTATGGTGCATTCACAATTGCTATCAGAGGGAATGGCTACGATGGCCCCCATGGTTGCTCCCCCAATTCCATTCCACTGACCACGGCAGCCTTTACCAGCTGGCAGCATCTTAAGCTGGCGCTGCCGACGACAGATAGTGGAGGCAACCCGATAACAAATTCCCCCGGCTACGACATTCAACTGATTGGCAACTACATGGGCCCCGTGGTGCTCTACATGGACAATGTCCAGCTAACCAAGCCGGCGACGCAACCCTCAATCACCGCCTTGACCAAGAATAGCGTTCCGGGCGGCGTGCAAATCAATTTGGATGCAAATGGAAATAGTAACTCGAACGATCAAGAGGGCATTTGCACTCCGGCCGCCACGAATGCCGTTACTGACTTTTTCTGGATTAACCAGACCCCGGCTAACTATTCCTTCACGCTTACCAATTTCCCAGTGCCGGCTGCACCTTTCAGCAGCGCTCCCACCGCTCCTGCATCCCCGGGTGCTGGATATGATGCCCACATTTACCTTTGCAATAGCGATTCGGTTGTGGCCAATGGGCAAAGCTCCAGCTATAACCAAACCTATAGTGGCGCTAGTTACAACATGGTGGACTATCTCGGCATGCATGTTCAAAACGAGCCCGTAACGAATGCGGTGACTTACACTACAAACAATATAACCTTAGTAGTCACTACTAATAATAGTTATGGACTCCCCCCCGGAGTGGTTGCCATTCTTGACTGGAAGACCAATTCGCCGAACGCCAACGCGACGAACCAAATTGTGTTTCATTTCCCGGGCATGGCCAGTGCCAATGGAACCTGGACGTTAAGCTTCAGTGATAATACGCACGGCAGCATCGTGGCGGCGAACGGTTCCGTGAATAGTTTTACTTTGCCGGACTTTTCCAGCGATCCTAATTACACGGCCAATTTTACCCCGGCAGCTTCATTTGTTCATTTTGGGATTTTCAAGAATGGAAACACAAACAACAATAGCTTGGGCAATGTCTTTACTCATGTATCGGCGATAAATACTGTGGCAGCCATCAGTGATAATTTTAGCGGCCCCGGGTTGTCCGCAAATAACGCTTGGCAAGTCGCTCAATATTATCAGTATGCCGCCAACCGAGTGCTCTGGATGCCCAGTGGCATAGCTTGGTGGCTCAAGTGGGGGCTCCCGTCAGGTTACTCCGTGCAGTCGGCCCCGGCAATCACTGGCACTTGGGGAAACGCTGGAGTCACTTATTCATATACTGATTCAACGGGCACCAACATCTTTGGGGCCGTTCCGGCCGCCAGCCTGCCGGTAGGTAATGCCGCATATTTCCGGCTCGTGAAATAACTTGAAAATCCCGGATATTAACAAGGGCACCGACATTGTTTAGGTCGGTGCCCTTTCTTTTAATAAGTATTCATTTATAGTCTGACAATCGCAACCATGAGATTATTCTGTTGTTCCGGAAAACGGCTTTTTAGCTGCCTGCTTGCTTTGCCGGCGATGGGATTGCAGGCGCAAACTTCCCTGTCCGTCTACTCCGATGGCCTCGTCAACGGCTTTCAAGATTGGGGCTGGGCTACGCATAATTACGCGAATGCTTCGCCCGTCCATTCCGGCAGCGCCTCGGCGAGTGTCACCATCGCCACGGCAAATTTTGACGGTCTGCAAATCTGCCGGGGAACGGACTTGAGCAGCACGCCCTACTCCAGCTTGAGCTTCTGGATCAACGGCGGCGCCAGTGGCGGACAACAGTTGCAAGTCTACGGCCTGGCCCACCAGGGCAGCACGAATAACTTCGGGCAACAACTCTATGTCTCGCTGGGCACGCTGCAAACCAATACCTGGCAGCAGTTCACGATTCCCTTATCGGCCTTGGGTCTGGCGAACAAATCCAATTTCACCGGCTTCGTGATCCAAAACCGCATCGGCGCGGTTCAGTCGACGTTTTATGTGGATGACATCCAGCTTGACGGCAATCCGCCGCCGGCATTGGTTCACGTCAACGTCAACGCCGCGCAAACCCTCCGCGTCGCCGATGCGCGCTGGTTCGGATTGAACACCGCCATCTGGGATGGTTATTTCGACACCGCCTTCACTTCAAATGCCTTGAGCGAACTCGGCACGCAAATCCTGCGTTTTCCCGGTGGATCGCTTTCAGATGAGTATCATTGGGCCACGGGTAAAAGTTCCACCAACACCTGGACGTGGGTGACCACATTTGCCAACTTTGTCCACATTGCCACCAACGCCCGTGTGCAGGCAATGATCACCGTCAACTACGGCACCGGCGCCAGCAACGAAGCCGCCGCCTGGGTGCGCCATGCGAACGTCACCAATCATTACGCCTTCAAGTATTGGGAAGTCGGCAACGAATGCTACGGCACGTGGGAAACAGATTCGAACACCTTTCCGCATGATCCCTACACCTACGCCGTCCGCGCCGCCGGTTATATCACTTTGATGAAGCAGTCGGATCCCACCATCAAGATTGGCCTGCCAGTCGTGACTGGCGAAGATAGTTCTGACAACGGCTATGCCAGCCACCCGGCTTACAACGCGCGCACCGCCAGCTACCACAACGGATGGACGCCCGTCGTGCTGACCACCTTGAAATCACTCGGCGTCACGCCTGATTTCATCGTGCATCACATCTACCCTCAGTATCAGAACGACAGCGACGCGACCCTGCTCCAGGCCTCCGCCAACTGGGCGAATGACGCCGCGAATCTGCGACAGCAAATCACCGATTATGTCGGCGTCACCGGCACCAACGTTGAAATCCTGTGCACGGAAAATAATGCGGACGCCGGCACACAGGGCCGCCAATCCACCAGCATCGTCAACGGCCTTTATCTGGCCGACAGCCTGGCGCAGTTGATGAAGACCGAGATCAATGCGTTCATCTGGTGGGATTTGAGAAATGGCCAGGACAATCAGGGAGCGGGCGGCGATTTCAACCCCTCCCTCTACGGCTGGCGCACCTATGGCGACCTCGGCATCATCGGCAACGCCAACACGCGTTACCCGACGTTCTACACCTTCAAGCTGATGCAATACTTCGCCCGTCCCGGTGACACCGTTTTAAATCCGACGAGTGATTACACGCTGCTTGCAAGCCATGCCGCGCGAAAGTCCAATGGCGCACTCAATCTGCTGGTCATCAACAAACACAGCGCCTCCAATCTGACCGCCCAAATCGTGCTCACGAATTTTTTCCCGTGGTCAACCGCCGTCACCCGCTCCTTCGGCATCGCACAGGATGAAGCGACGCGCACCAACGGTCCCGCCGCCGCGCAAGACATCGCCACCAACTCTCTGGCCACCGCCAGCACCAATTTCATGATGTCGTTCCCGCCCTATTCACTGACGCTGATCACGTTTGCGCCGGATGCGCCCAGGATGCGGAGTGTCTCCGCTGCCGGCAGCCAATACATCTTCCGGTTGGAAGGCCAGGCCGGCGTGCCGTATCAAATCCAGACCTCGACCAATCTCCTTGCGTGGAGTTCCAATTCCACCGCCACGCTTTCGGATACGACCTGGAACGTGACCAACAGCATTTCTTTCGGCGCAAAATTCTGGCGCGCGGTCTGGGTGCCATGAACTGGATGCGCCATTTGAATGGGCGCAAACCGCGGTAGTGGTATAGTTTGAAATCAGTGGTGAACCAATTTTTGAATAGCCAAACTAAATTCCGGCACTATAAGCACCAATAGACCAAGCGAAGCCCAAAAAAGGCAAACAAGAAATTGGTATGCCTTATTTTTGGATTTTCGGTTAATGTAAATGCAGACGCACATAATGGCCGCTAGCGGAATAATGATTCTCCCTGTTACATATCCAAAAATAAATGAACCTAAAATCAGGTGTGGATGGCGCGAAGCCTCTATAATAAGCGTCGCAAAGACATTGAGAATGAATAGCAGTAATGAGGCAATTGAAAGTCCTGCGATGGCCGAAAATGTTGGGCGTTTTTCCGGCGGCAATGGTGATTGAATAACTGGCGGTATTGGGCTCATGCAATATCAGCGTAATTCCAAAAAACTGAACCGGCCACGCCCTGAAATCAATGCAACAATCCAACAATTTCTGCAAGTGTCCAGACGTGATTTGAAATCCCCGCTTCCATTGCTGGAGTTACACGCAATGTCTGGTGAACGCGGGCAGCATCGGCAAAGTTCCCCGCTGGGCGCCGGACACCAACGCACCGCTGGAAGATCTGAATCTGAATCTCTGCCGTCTGCGCAACATTGACGTTCAAATGGCGGAAAAATACCACGTCCGGTTTGCGGATGTGTTCTGGCCGATGCTCACCGAAGGCGTTGTCGCGAAACGGGAATATGGTCCGGACTACGCGCTGTCCGGCAAGGATGGCGTGCATCCCGACTGGGCCGGTCACGTCGTCATGGCCTACGCGTTTCTGAAGGCGATGGGGCTCGACGGCGGCATCGGCACGTTCACCGTGGACCTGGCTGCGGGTCAGGCGTCGTTTTCCGACGGCCACACGCTGGACAGTTTCACCAACAACACGCTCACCATCACCATCCGCCGTTATCCGTTCTACGCGACCGGAGCTACCAACAGCGATAATTCCATCCGCTCCGGAATGTCGCTCGTGCCGTTCAATGCGGATCTGAACCGGCTCCTGCTCGTGGTCAAGGGCGGCACGGCAAAGAATTATGCCGTGACGTGGGGTGGTGAAACGCACGATTATTCCGCCGCCCAGCTCGCGGCCGGTGTGAATCTCGCCGAGGATTTCGCCGTCAATCCCTTCTCCGCTGCGTTTGCCAAGGTGGATGCCGCCGTCGCTGAGAAACAAAAATACGAGACGCGGCAGATCAAGGAACTTTTCCACGGGCCGGCAGGCAAAGCCGACGCCGACGGCACGGCCGCCGTGACCGAGAAAGCCCGCCAACCACTGGCCGATGCGATTGCCAGGGATTTCGTTCCCGTCACGCACACGATCCGCATTCAGCCGGAATGCCGGCGATCGTCGGTTCACTCATGGGTCAGCCAGCGATTTTTTGGCTTCTTCAACCCAGGCTGCCGGCATTTCCTTAAACCGGGGCTTGAGCGTAAACAACCCGACATACTTTCCATCGCGCATGTAGCTCCAGTCGGTGATGTCCGCCGCTGGAATCTCAATCCGGTCGCCTGATTTCACACTCGCGACGATCTTCGGGGCATTGCTGATGGTGACCATCGTCTTCCCGTCGCGACGCTCGAAGTCGGTGGTGGAAAAGTGCTCAATCCGTCCTTGGTCGGCAATCCTGACCACGAGCACAAAGTTGCTCTCGCGGTGCGCTCGTTGATCGAACACCTGCCAGAACTGCGGAAGCGTTTGTTGCGCCCTGGCGATGGCTGCCGCCATCTCAGGGTCATCGTCGCCAATTCCCACGACCTTGTCTCGTTTCGAGCAGGCGGTGAGCAATGTCAGCACGACTCCGATCAGCGCCAGTGCGGTTTGTGATGGTCGATTCATGGAGGAGTATGGTCGAACGGCCAACGACCCAAGCTCAGCGCATGGTGTCACGGTCATGCTCTATCGTCTCTGCCAAATATCTGCGACTGTGCCGTAGATGTCGGCGTTGTCACTGACGACCAACGCCTCGTCCTCAATCGGTATGGGCATCTGTTCCAGCCCGTGCACAAACTGCTCGACCGGCGGCCCAACCTCAGCGAGTGCCTCTGACCGACAATAAACGACAATAAGCTGGTGTCCGTCGAGGCGAACAACTCGACCGCGAAGAAAGCCGCAGTAGCCCGGCTCCTCACGCAAGATGTGCTCGAATCCCTTCGGGACGTTGTCGCGGTGGCTGCGCCTCGCGTCGTGCAGTCTGCCGTCTGGAAAAATCCAGAACACAAACTCCGGGTCGCGGTGTGTGAGGTCTCGAATGGCGTTGCGACGCCCTGAGAAGTGGGTGGCAAGAAACGGAAATCTGTCTGCGGCTGTCTCACGTGAAATCGAACCAACTGTAATCATCGGCGATGGCGTAGTGACACCTAATATTGTTATTATCCAACAGTGCATGCGCGACCGCGTGCACGGCTAACTTTTTTAACTGTGGCTGCTAGCACGGAGTTATGGAAGCGGACTTGCGGATTTTCATCAAGGATTATTCTCGCAACAAAAACTTCAAAACCTACCGCAGATTCTTTTCAATCATCCGGCACCGCTGATCCACGCAGAGCTTCGAACGGCGCGCATCCGGCGGCGTGTTGAGGCAGTAGTCGAGCAGTTTGTCCACGGTTGTCGTGACGACATGCGTGCGCGTATCCGAGGAGCCGTAGTAGATGAACACGTCACCGTTCTTGCGCGCCACCCAGCCGTTGGCGAACACCACGTTTGAAACATCGCCCACGCGCTCGTCGTTCTCCGGCCCCATGAAATGGCCGCCGGGCGCGGCGATCTGTTTCGAGGGATCTTTCAGATCGCACAAAAAAACGTAGAGCACGTAGCGCATGCCCGCCGCCGTGTTGCGGACGCCGTGGGCGAGATGCAACCAGCCCTTCGCCGTCTTAATCGGGGCCGGGCCGAGGCCGTTTTTGCCTTCCTTGATCGTGTGATAAAAGCGCGGATCAATGATGCTCTCCTTCTTCACCACGGCCTTGGTGATGTCATCCACGAGTCCCCAACCGATGCCGTCGCCGCTGCCGGTCGCGGCAAAATCGCTCATCGGGCGGGTGTAGAAGGCGTATTTGCCGTTCACAAATTCCGGATGCAGCACGCAGTTGCGCTGGTGCAGCGCGGGCGTTTTTAAATCCGCCAGCCGCTCCCACGTCACCAGATCCGTTGTGCGGGCGATCCCGCAGCGGGCGATGGCCGCCGACAAATCGTGCGGCTTGGAATCGTCATGGCGCTCGGCGCAGAACAGCCCGTAAATCCAGCCGTCCTCGTGCCGCACCAGACGCATGTCGTAGAGATTCGTTTCCTTGTCTTCCAACTCGGGCATCCGCACCGGGTAATCCCGGAACTGGAAATGATCCACGCCATTATTGCTTTCGGCGACGGCGAAAAACGATTTGCGGTCCCAGCCTTCGACGCGCGCCATCAGCGCCACCCCGCCGTTCCAATCAATCGCGCCCACGTTGAACACGCAGTTGATGCCCAGACGCGTCATCAGATGCGGATTGCGCGCACGGTCAAAATCATAGCGCCACGTCAGCGGCGTGTGCCCGGCGGTCAGCACCGGGTTTTCGTAACGGTCAAAAATCCCGTTGCCATGTTTCTGCGGGCGGTTCCTGCGCCGGATGAGTTGTGCGTGCGTTTGTTGAAGCTGCTTCAGTTTTCTGGCAAAAGCGGTCGGATTCATGTGAATGGAGGTTGAAATATTTAACCACGAAATACACGAGATACAGGAAAGTCAAAACAGGGCGGATCCTTCATCAATGCCATCGGCAAAGCATTTCTCTTTTCGTGTATTTCGTGGTTCACAAATTATTTTGCCGGCAAATCCAATCGAAACGCCGGGATTGGATTGGTTCGATAGGAAATCGTCCGCCAGTTTAGCCGGATGGTGGCAAAAGCAATGTCATCAAAACGCGGGACACTGCCCGGCCTTTTCCCGGCGGCAATCCAGTCTAAAATGGCACGCATTCATTCGCACGAGCTAAAACGATCATGAACCCTCATCCTGTCACCCGCCGAAATTTCATCAAAACCACCGCGCTGGCGTTGCCGTTCATCGCCTCCGGCTGTGCGCACGTGGCGACCCGTTCAAGCCGGCGGGGTGATTTTGTCCGCGTCCGCAACGGACAGTTTCAATTGCACGATCGCCCATATTTTTTTGTCGGCGCAAATTTGTGGTATGGCTGCTATCTGAGCGACGCGTCGCTGCCGGGTGGCCGTGCGCGCTTCGTGCGCGAACTCGACCAACTGCAAAGCCTGGGCGTGACCAACATCCGCCTGCTCGCCGGTTCGGAAGCTTCCCCGCTGGTCGGTGCGATTCCACGCGGCATCGCCCGCGCGCCGCATGAGCAAGACGAGGCCTTGCTCACCGGCCTGGATTTCTGTCTGGCCGAAATGGCGAAACGCGACCAGCGGGGAATTCTGTTTCTCTCGAACTACTGGCAATGGTCCGGCAGCTTCGCGCAATACGTCCGTTGGGTTACCGGCGAAACAATTCCCGATCCCGACCAGCCGGCGATGGCCAAAGGCGACTGGCACGCGTTCATGGAGTTCTCCGCACGTTTCTATAACACGCCCGCCGCCGTTGAACTGTATCGCGATTACACTTCGCGGCTCATCCATCGCCGCAACACGGTGAACGGCCGGATTTATCGCGAGGACCCCGCGATTATGACTTGGGAACTGGCGAACGAGCCACGTCCCTGCGCCGACGACCGCACGGCGGAAAAGGATGTGCCCATCTTTTGCGACTGGGTGGATGCGACGGCGCAGTTCATCCATGAACAAGACCCGAATCATCTGGTCTGCGCCGGCAGCGAAGGCATCTGGGGCTGCCTGCAAAAGCCGGAGGTTTTTATCGCTGCGCATAAAACGCCGGCGATCGATTACGTCACCGTTCACATGTGGCTGAAGAACTGGAGCTGGCTCAAAGAGGCGCAGCTCGGTGCGGAATTTGAGATCGCCGCCAACAAGGCACGGGATCATGTCGAACTGCATACCAAAATCGCGACGGACACATTGAAGAGGCCGCTCGTGCTGGAGGAATTCGGCCTGCCGCGCGACCACGAAAATTATTCGCCCGGTTCACCGACGACGGCGCGCGATGAATATTATCGCCGCATGTTCGCGCAGGTCGCGGAATCGTGTCAGTCCGGACGCGCGTTGCAGGCCGCCAATTTCTGGGCTTGGGGCGGCGAGGGCCGCGCCAGCGCGCCACAGAATTCCGCCGGTTCATTTCTCGGTGATCCGCCCTGTGAACCACAGGGATTGAATTCCGTCTTCGACACCGATGCCGGCACGCTGGCCGTGATCCAATCGGCAAATAAAAAACTGAGTGGACTGGCCATGTAGCGGCGGGCATCCCTGCCTGCCGTAGAGCCGGGCTTCCAGCCCGGCGGCAAGCACCTCGCGCAAACCAAAGCGCTTTGGAATTTCCCGGAGTCGTCGGCGTTACCACGGTTTTTTCCGGGTGGCAGGGATGCCACCCACTACGTCAGGCAAGCTGCCCGACGCTACGGCTGGGGGATGATTTCAATCCCGTTGATCTCGGGATTCTCGATGTTGGAGGCGAAGGTGATGTCGAGCTTGTCGCCCGTGATGTTCACCGGGATGGTTTGGATATAAGCCCGTTGCGAACCGCCCGCCTTCACGAACAGATCGAAATCCTTGAACTCGTGCCCCGCGACATTGTAGGAAAAGACCCGCAGGCCGGGGCCGAAGTTTTGCTCGAACGTCTCCGCAAAGTGGAGTTTGACGGTGTATTTGCCGTTGGCGAGCGGCAGTGAAAACGACGTCATGCTGTAACGCTCGCTCCGGTAAAGTGCGGGATTTGTGGTGTTGGCAATGGGCAGATCTTCATTGCGCGACGTCGTATCGCCGTCGGCAAAACCGTGGTCGGCCTCCCAGACGTTGCCGTCCGCATCGGTGAAGGGAACTGCCGAGCCGGCCTTGATGCGGATGACATACCGGACGTCTGCCGGCGGGGGCACGGCGGGATCAAGGATGTTGTTGTCGCTCATCCAATCCGTGAGGCGCTCCGGCCAGTTGTGGATGCTCGCGAGTTTCGAGCGCTGACCCTGGTTGAAGCCGTGTCCGCCTTTCGCGTAGAGATGCAATTCCGCCGGGACTTTGGCCTTGCGATATTTATCCAGCAAGCCGGTAACCACGACGGAATGAGAACGGTCGTCGTCCGCACAGAGTAAAAACGCGGGCGGCACATTCGTCGGCAGCACGGCGGGAACGCCCAGCGGCCCGGGATAAATCTCCACGATGAAATCCGGCCGCGCACTTGTGCGGTCAATCGGATCGGGCGCGTTCGTGACACCGGCTGTTTCGCCGAAGCTCGTCAACGAGACCACCTCGCCGCCCGCCGAATACCCGACCATGCCGATTCGATTCGTATCGATGCCCCATTCACCCGCGCGGCTGCGGACGAGGCGCATTGCGCGCAGGCCGTCTTCACGCGCATTTTCCGACGTGTAAATGGAATTCGTTTCGCGGAACAAACGGTATTTCAGGACGAAGGCCGCGACGCCGAGCTTGTTAAAATATTTGGCCGGCTCAACGCCTTCCGCGCCGAAGACGAGTTCGCGAAAACCGCCGCCGGGACAAATCACGACCGCCGCGCCGTTGGCATTTTCCCCGGGTGGTAGAAAAACGGTGAGCGATGGGTTGTTGATGTTTTTCATCCAATAGCTCGCGGCCGATTCGGGGATGTCCTTGCGCGATTCAAACCCAGGCGCGCCATTCGGCCAGAGCGGAATGGTTTGCGGCTCGGCGGCGGCCAGCAAAGTTATCGGCAGGAGCAGTGCGGTGAGAAATAATTGTGCGGCGCGTAATTTTGGACGACGCACGTTTGGCGCAAGCAGAGCGTGGCGTTCATCTGAGCAATCCCAAGGGGATTGTGTCCACCAGCCCAGGGTTGCGAGGTACGAGCTACCCTGGGTCAGTCGCAAAATCCGCCAACCCCAACGGGGTTGCGGCGATTGCGCGGTCAAAACGGACATAACCCCGCTGGGGTTGAAGAAATTCTGGAGGACGTTCACCCAGGGTAGCTCGGTCCGAGCCGGACTGGTCAACCTCGCAACCCTGGGCTTTGAGCCGGAATCCCTTTGGGATTCTTCTGCCACCGCATTTGGTTTTTGGCGAGACGGCACGAGGAATAATTTTTTAAGATTCATGTGAATTCATTTTTAATTTTTTATGGCAAAACAGTTCATCGGACTTGGGCACATTGGGGTTTGCGTGGAAAAGCGCCAGAGGACTGGAGCAGTCCAAGACGTTTCGCGCGGCACGACTGGCTCATAGTTTGGACTGAATCAATTCAACACGATGACCGTCAGGGTCGGCAACAACAGCGCGACGCCCCCACTCTGAATCTTTTGGTGCGGACACTACCGTTCCAGCAAAATCACTTAATGCAGCAATCACTGCATCTACCGAAGGAACGGTGAAACCAATGCGCGTGCCAAGCGTGGAAGGACTGTCAGCGGTTTGTGTGTATAGCTCAAACACACTACCAGGAAGCTCTGCGGCAAAATGCTCCGCACCTTTGCCATGCCGATGTTGCGTGAAATGCAAACCCAAATGCGTGTAAAAAGCTGCGGCACGCGCAATATCGGGAGACCGTAGCACGACAAGATTAAGAGTTATTTTATTCATAAAATGAGCATGAGCAGTTTAACAGTCATTCAACCTAAAATCCGCAGTAGGGAGGAACCATGAAATACACGAAAACAAAGGATAAAATGTCCGTTTTGTCTCCATTCCCACCTTCATCCTCCGGGTGAAATAGCGAGGTTCGGCAATGCCTTGTCTCTTTTGTGTGTTTCGTGTGTTTCGTGGTTTCAACTGCTGTTTCCAAGTTCAAACATTCTCCAACCTCCCCGTCGAATCCCCGAACCGTTCCAGATTTTTCACGCCCATGCGGTCGGCCATGCTCAGGAACAGATTCGTCGCCGGCTTGCCGCCGTGCTTCACGAACCGGCCCGGCGTCACCGCGCCGCCGCCCGCGCCCGCCAGCAGGATCGGCAGGTTCGTATGCGTGTGCCGGTTGCCGTCCGCATTGCCGCCGCCATAGACGATCATCGAGTTGTGCAGGAGCGAATGGCCGTCCACATCCTTCATCGCCGACATTTTTTCGAGGAACTTTCCGAACTGTTCCACATACCACAGGTCAATCTCGGAAATCTTTTCGATCTTGTCGACATTACCCTGGTGATGCGACAGGTCGTGATGGCCTTCCGGCACGCCGATGTCGGCGAAGGAGCGATTGCTGCCGTCGTGCGCCAGTAGCATCGTCGCGACGCGCGTGGAATCGGTCTGGAACGCAAGCAGCATGATGTCATACATCAGGTGGATGTGCTGGCCGTAATCGGCGGGAATGCCGGCGGGCGTTTCGACCATCGGGTCTTTCACGTCGCCAAGTTTTTCCGCCCTTTGAATGCGCAGTTCCAGTTCGCGGATGCCGGTCAGGTATTGATCCAGCTTGTCCTGGTCGCGGGCGCCGAGCCGTTGTTGCATGGCGCGCGCGTCCTGCCGCACAAAATCCAGGATGGAACCCTGTTCCTGACGGCGGCTTTTCAAATTGGCCGCGCGCTCGCCCGGCCCGCCCGCGCCGAAGAGCCGTTCGAAAACCTGGCGCGGGTTGGCCTCGGGCGTCATCGGCGTGTTGGGCGAACTCCAGGAAAGATTGTATTGATAGGCGCAGGAATAGCCGGAATCGCACGCGCCGGTGTTGCGTCCCGCGTCGCAGGTCAATTCCAGCGACGGGAACCGCGTGAGATGCCCGATCTGCCGGGCGATGGCCTGATCAATGGAAATTCCGGCGTGAATGTCCGTGGCGCTTTTTTTCATGCGCACGCCAGTGAGAAACGTTCCGTTGGCGCGGGCGTGATCACCGCCACCGTCCACGCCTGCCATGGCGTTCAAATGATCCAGCCCGCCGATGACCTGGATTTGTTTCTGGTTTGCGGCCAGCGGCTGCAATGTGCGGCTCAATTCAAAATCCTTCCCTTCGTTAGACGGCCACCATGCGGCGGGGATCGCACCATTCGGAAAATAAACAAACGCCGTCCGCAACGGCGCCCCGGTGGCGGTCGTCGCCAAAGCGCCTTCCGGGGCAACGGCGGCGGCCAGCAGTTTCGTCGGCAGCAGCGACTCGAAGGCGGGCAGCGCGATGCAGGCGCCGAGGCCGCGCAGAAAGTGGCGGCGGCTAAAGCCGGCGTAACGTTGCGCTGCAAGATTCCCAGTCGGTTTTGCTTTCATAATCTTCCTTTCACGTTTTCACGAGTAGCGGCGGGCCTCCCGGCCTGCCGCAGAGGGCGGCATCTAAAAACTCCTGCATGACCTAAGCGTCCATATTTTATAACGCTTTCAAAATAGCCGGGTATTTGCCGCCGGGCTGGAAGCCGCGGCTCTACGTCAGCCAAAATGGCCGACGCCACATTTATCAAGCCCACTTTCATAACTTTCCTTTCACGTTTTCGTCCAGGGCGGCGCTGGTCTGCGTCCCAACCCGCGTTTTTTGAAACGGCGCCGACTCCACAATACCCGCGATCAACGCGGAGGGTTTGCCGCCGGATTGTTCGACGCGGGCCACGATCTGATCCACGGTCTCCACGTCATAATAGTCCAGCCCGCGACCGAGCGCATAGGTCAAAAGTTTCTGCGTGATCGTCCGGTAAAAGTCCTCCGCATGATGGGTGACGAGGATATGCTTCAACTCTTTGATGTTGGTGAATTTTTCCCCGGTGGCCAGCTGACCGGACGGATCAATCGGCTGGCCGAATTCCTGCGTGCGCCACATGCCGAGCGCGTTGAAATTTTCCAGCGCCAGCCCGGGCGGGTCCATCCGGTCATGGCAGGAGGCGCACAAGGCATTTTCCCGGTGCGCCGCCAGGGTTTCGCGTAAAGTCGGCGCGCGGTTCGTCAATCCCTTGTTGGCGTCCTCGAGCGGCGGGATGTTCGGGGGCGGCGGCAGCGACGGCGTTCCCAGGATGTTGTCGAGGATGAAGGCGCCGCGCTTGACCGGTGAGGTGCGCGTGGGATTGGAAGTCACAACCAGCACCGTGCCTTCGGTCAGAATCCCGCCGCGCGGACTGTCCGGCGGCAACGTCACCCGGCGCATTTTCGGGCCGGTCACATCGGGAATCCCGTAGTGCCCGGCCAATCGTTCGTTGACGAAGGTATAATCGCTGTCGAGCAACTCCAGCAGACTGCGGTCCTCGCGCACGATGTAATCAAAAACGCTTTCCGTCTCCCGCTGCATCGCGCGGCGTAGATCCCCCGCCAAAACGGCGCGGGGCGGCTGCTGGCGTGCTCGAAAGGTGGCACGGAGGCCGGCCAGTTCATCTTTTTCCTCCTGCGTCAGGCCGGCCTCCGGTTTCTCGTTCAACTCGCGAAACCGCTTGCGCCTGGCATCCTGCTGCGGATCAAATTTCTGTTCCCGCGCCAGCACGCTGCGTGCTTCGATTTGAACAGAGTCGATGTCGCGCGCCTGCAGCCACTGGCCGACAAAGTTTTTCTCCAGCGCGTCCGAGCGCGGATCCGCCAGCATCCGGGCGACCTGGGCGGAAAGATTTTTCCGCAGCGTTCCCGCCGCCGCCTGCTGGAACAGCTCCTCGTCCGGCATGGAAGACCAGAGAAAATACGAAAGCCGCGAGGCCAGCGCATATTCATCCACCAGGGCATAGTCCTCATTTTCAAGCGGCATTCTTAAGCCGGGCGTCTTGAATCCGCGAATCCCCTCACCCGGCGAGACGCCACCCTCTCCCCCAGCGGGGGAGAGGGCAGGGTGAGGGGGCGCTGCGACGGATTGAGATGCACGAGGAAGTGAGGCTGGGCTGGTGCTTTCAGCTTCAATTTTTTCTTCACGAAAGATAAAACGCGGTGAGGCCAGGACCGCGACCATCCCCGCCGCCACGCCCGCCTCAAAAGTTCTTCCCGGCTGGCGATAGACATTTTCCGCCAGCTTCGCCAGCCGGTCGGTCGTGTCCTGGTCCACCGGCCGGCGAAACGCGCGCCGGGCAAAATCGCCCAACAATTCGCGCGCATATTCACGGCGGCCGGCGGCATCGGCCGGGATGGCTTTCGGGAAAAAGCGCGCGTAATTTTTTGGCCTCACCCGGTTCTCATTGGCCATGGGCCCGCGCACCGTCACCGCCGTGATCTGCATGGACAACGTCCGCCCCTGCGCCATACCGGGCGTCAACGGTCGCAGTTCAAAATCCAGCTGGTGTTTTCCCGCCGACCAGGATTGATCATAATTGAAGTGATAAGGCTTGCCGCCTTCCCAGCTGAACTCCTTTTTCAGAAGCGTTTTCCCGTCGGCGCGGAAGATCAACTCGCACTTGTTGTAATCAAAAACATCGTCCACATATTTTTCGTTCACCATCAAGTCCACCGCCAGCTGGTATTTCCCGGCCTGCGTCACGTTGCAAAGGTTGGTGACGAACGCGGGTGAATAATACGAAAGTGAAAGGGCGCCTGAATTTCGCTTCCCGGCATCGGCTTGGAATTCGTTCCCGGAGATGACCTGTTCCGGGGCGACCCCTTTGACGGTGGGCACGGCCTGGCCGATGATCTTTTCCGCGGCGACCAGGTATTTTTCCAGCAGCATCGGCGGCATGGTCAACACGTCGCCGATGTTGTCGAAGCCGTGGCCGGTGTCGTCCGGCGGAAATTCCCCGGGCGCGTCGAACTCCACCCCCAGCAGATCGCGGATGGTGTTCTGATACTCGACGCGGTTGAGCCGCCGGATCGTCACCCGGCCCGGATCGGGATTCAGCGGGTTTACTTCAAAGACGGCGTCCTTGATCCACTGTTGGATCGTCTCTTTTTGCGCCGGCGTCGGCTGGTTTTTTTTGGCCGGCGGCATCAGGCCCGCCCGGAGATTTTTCAGCACACGCCACCACACCTCGCGGCTGGCGGCAAGATTGGTGGAAGCCAGTGAATCCAGCGCCACACCGCCACGACTTTCCCCGTCACCGTGGCAGTCATAACAATATTCCTGCAACACCGGCTGGATGTTTTTTTTGAAGTCCACCGTTTGGACATCAACCGCCCACGCCGCCGGGTTTAAAGTCAGAGCGGCGGTCAACATGGCTAATATGGCGGATCTGTGAATCATCCTGCATCTTTAGTCTCTGGTAGGACGCTCCAGACGGGACAAACGTTTCATGGTTTCCAAGCAGGCCCGCGTTGCATGATACGGGCCCTTCCATTCGCTCACCTTGGGCAAATGGGCGTCAGGCTGCCTGTCCGGGTTGATGCGCCAGAACCATTCGCCGTGGACGAGGTCAACCAGGTTTTGCCGGATGTATTTCCAGGTCTGTTCGGCGGCGGCAAAATAGGACTTGTCCCGCGACAGCTCAAAGGCGTTCAAAAAACCGACCATGGCCTCCGCTTGCGGCCAGCCCTCGCGACCCCCATCAATGATCCGGCCGTCGCGCCCCTCGTAACACACGCCGCCGTCGGCGCCGAAGCCTTCGTTGAAAACCGCTTCCGCCATCTGCAACGCGAAGGCGCGCACACGCTTCAGCAAGCGGGGGTCGTTCAGTTGCTCCGCCGCCTCGCACAACAGCCAGCTCGCCTCGATGTCGTGCCCGAACGTGTAGGTGTCCGAGCGCACGTTCCACTGTTCGTCAAAAAAATGATGCAGATGTTTCGTGCGGGCATCCGAAATCCGCGTTAAAAACAGCTCAATCAACTCGCGCAGCCGTCCGGCCACGCGCGCCTCCGGCCACACGCGATACAGGTTCGTGCAAGCCTCCAGAACGTGCAGATGATTGTTCATGGACTTTTTCTCGTTCATGTCCTTCTCGCTCAACCGCGCGTCCGCCCCGGCTTCCGACCAGTCGCGGCGGCGGACCTCAAGGTAACCACCGAACTTCGCGTCGTGCGCATGCCGCTCAATCAGGTCAAACAATTCCTTCGCCTGTTCCAGCGCCAGGTGGCAGCCGAACGCGCGATGATATTCTGTCAGCGCATAGATATAAAAGGCCTGGCCGTAGATTTTTTTGGCATCATCCATCACCTGGCCCGTGTCATCCAGCCGCCAGAACGCGCCGCCGTGTCGTGGGTCCCAAAACCGGTTCGTCACAAATTCATAAGCGCGATCGGCCATCTCCGCGAACACCGGCATCGGCCGCGCGCGGTGGGCGGCGGAGAAGGCCCAGAGAATGCGCGTGTTCACGATCAACCCCTTTGGCTTTGTGCGGTCGGGTTGGAGGTCATTCGACAGCCACGCCATCCAGCCGCCCTGGTCATGGTCAAGCGCCGGACCGCACCAGAACGGCAGGTAATGTCCGAACAGATGGTCGCTGACCTGTGCGGAAAACGTTTCCAGTTCGTCGGGTTTGATCATTGGGTAGGGGCCGGATGGGAAATCTCCACGCGGCCGATCTGGGTTTCGCCGGTGAGTTCGATTTTCAGAAATCTGCCGCCGCCAACATTCGAGGCATGAAACAAAACCGGCTTCCAGTATCCGTATTCGCCCGCGCCGTGGAAATAAATCTCCTTTTGCACGGACACGTTGCGAAAATCCTGGCCGTCGTCCGAAATGGAACATTTCAGCTCTTTGACTTCCTTCGGGAAAAAAGCAAACACCCGGAAGCTTTGGATTTCATCCGGCAACTGGTAAATCAACGCAGCCCCCGCCGTTCCCGCAGTGCGATGCGCGTCCTCCTTGGCGGAGCGGCAGTCGCGATCAGCGGTTTTCCAATCACCGCGCTTGGAGTGGGTTTTAGAAAAGTCCGCCAGTTCGTCCACCAGCGTCACGCCCTGAACCGACACCGGGCCGGCGATGTTGGACGGCCCGGAAACGCCGGATTCATTTTTGGCGCGGACGCGGTAAAACCAGTCTCCTTCCGGCACAGTTTCATCGGCAAATTGCGGCCGGTATTGCGTGAACGCCTCATCCACGTTGGTGGCGATGATGTTCCAATCACCGTTGTGGTTGCGCGCGCGTTCGACTTGATAGCCGGTCGCGCCGACCGAGCCCTGCCACGATATCGCGGTGGCATCAGGAACCGGCAAAAGCCGCGGAGGCGCGGGAATGGCGACCGGTGGCACGGAAATTCCGCGAATCGCGAAGGCGTTGGAGCGGACAATCGCCAGAAGGTTTTTTTCGTCGTAGTCATTGCCGATGGTGGAACCCGGCCAATGGAACGCCTTGTAGAGATTGCCGCCCAGGCCCGGTTCGCTGTGCCAGTAAAAGCCGCCATCGCGGTTGCGGAAGCGGAGGCTCCAAAGCATGCCGCCGGAACAACTGGTGTCCATGATCGCCTGCATGGCATCCGCCATTTGGGTGGTGCTGACGAAACCGAACTCGCCGACGATATAAGGCTTTTTACCTTTGGCCTTCCCGGCGTTGGCGCGGATGAGTTCGGCAAACGATTTTTTGGCGCCGGGATAATGATGCGTGGTGACGATATCCACGTCGGGAATTTCGAACGATTCATCGCGCAGCACGGAAGCGTTGAAGCCGTCCATGACGAGGTGATTTGTATCAAGCGACTTGATGTAATGTGCGATCTCCCGCGTCCATGCGGGCGGCGAATCGATTTCATTCCCGGTTTCCCAGCAGAGAATGGATTTGTCTTCGGAGTAACGGATTCCGGTGATGGTATTCGTGCGCGTCAGGATGAAATGAATCGTCTGCTTGAAGTCGGCAATAAGCTGCGGGTCGGTCCAGAAATCCTCCTTGGTCTTGCCTCGCCAACCGGCGTATTCGGCGCGGCCGCCCTGCCAGGCCCAGTTGTCCACGAACGGAATGATGAGCCGGACGCCGGTTTGGGTGGCGCTGGCGAGAACTTGGTCGAGCGTGGGAAACGCGGCTTCATTGAATTTTCCCGGCGCGAGCACATGGCGCGGCGTGCCGGGCAGATCGTTCGTCTTCACCACGGTAATGACGTAACTGCGAGTGACGGTTCCGCCCAACTGTTGCAGGGTTTCCAGCGCATCGTTGATCTCAAACGGGTCCGGGAGTCGCCAGGGATTTTCCTCCGTGAATGGCACGTTGTCTTCGACGATCAACAGGTTTGGAACATCGAGCGAGATGAAGCGGAATGCCTTGTTGCCATCAAACAACTGGCCGTTGCGGGCGGTGATGAAGTGTTGCAACGGCCTTTCCGCGGCAAAAATGGAAACGGCCGTGGCAAAGAAAAGCCCGGTTACAAATCGAGTTTTCATTTCAGGCTTTCTCCAATTTGTCATACCAGTTGAATTTCAAAATGGTGGAGGTGGCGAGGAACAGAAGGATGATCAAGCCCACCCAATGCCACTGGCGCAGCACGATGTAGATGGGCAGCGTGACCATGGTGATCTGCCAGACGATGCCGACGACGACGTTGAGGCAGTCGCGTCCAAAATCGTTGTTGGGTTTGAACGCCGGATCTTCCCGCATCACTTGGTCGCGGATCGGTCCCCAGAAGCCCCAGGGCCGGACGTTTTTGTAAAACTTTTTCAGCGTGTCCTCATCCTCCGGTTTGCTCCAAAACGTTCCCAGCACGCAGCCGAGGATTGAAAGGACGAGAATGATCGGGAAGAGATAAAGCGCATTGACGCCGTGGCCCAGGATTTTTTCGACCAGCGCCGGCAGGATCATGGCGCTGACGATGCCGGCCAGCATGCCGTAAAAGTAGCCGTAGCCGTTAAACCGCCACCAGATCCACTTGAGCACATTGGCCATGACGTAGCCGCCATACAGCGCGCCGACGATCCACATCATCACGTCGGTGATGCGCGTGGTCAGCAGGCCGAAGAGGATGCCGGTGGCGAGCACGATCACCGACCAGATCCGGCTCAAGCGCACCTGCGTCTGCGCCGATGAATCGGGATTCATGAAGCGTTTGTAGATGTCGTTGACGATGTAGGCGGGCGCGGCGTTGAGTGTGGCCGCGAAATTGGACATGAACGCCGCGAGCAATCCCGCCAGCAACAACCCGACGACGCCGACCGGCAGGTATTGCAGCACGGACGGCAGCAGCTCTTCAAAATCCGGCGTGGTCTGGCCGTGCAGCTGTGGCATGAAAAACACCAGCGCCAGGACCGTGATGCCGGCGATCATGAAATAACGCGGGAACATCAGCACCACATTGACCATGCCGCTCATCAGCGAGGCTTCACGCGTATTGCGCGTGGCCAGAATGCGTTGCATGTCGTAGTTCGGCGCCGGTCCGGCGAGGCTGGCCATCACGCCTTTGAAAAACATCAGTCCGAAGATGATGCTGAACAGTTCGTTGCCGTCCTGTTGGATGGCCGCATTGGCCTGCGGCAGGATCGTGCCCCAATCCAGACCCAGCGTGTAACCGAAAAACGGATTGGTCCAGCCTTCCGGCACGACCGCCTTGATCATGTCCGGCGATACTTTATACATCGCCACCAAGCCGATGATGAGCGAGGTCACGGTCAAGATCGTAAACTGCATCACTTCGGTGATGACCACGCTCACCATGCCACCCTTGATGGCGTAGATGGAAGTCAGCGAGAGGATGAGGATTGCGTAGATGTTGGCGTTGCTGAACAGGCCCGTGGTGGCCCCGGTGAAATGCCACGGCAACATGACGGCGGCGAATTTGCCGATGCCCTTGAAGCCGTAGGCCAGCATCCCGACCACATTGACGAGCGCGAACAGCACCACGCTCAAATGCGCCAGGTTCGCCCCGGTGCCGCGTCCGAAACGTGTCTGGATCCATTCCGCTCCGGTCAGCACGTTGGAACGCCGCAACCATGCGCTGACGAAGATCATCAGGAAAATCTGGTTGAAGGTCGGCCAGACCCACGGCAGCCAGATGCTCTTGAGGCCGTAAATGAACAGCACATACACCAGCCACATCGTGCCGGAAATATCGAACATCCCCGAGGCATTGGAGACGCCGAGATAATACCACGGCAGCGTCTTCCCGCCGAGGAAGTAGGAATTCAGGTCTTTCGCCCCGCGCCGCGACACCCAGATGCCCGCTCCGATTGCGAACAGGAAATAAATCAAAATGATGGCGGCATCAATGGCGTGAAGTCTCATGGGTCCGGGAAAGGCTGCGGCCACGGTGGAAAACTTTCGAGGCTAATCTCCGTAGCGAATTTTGATGACACGCCCGCGGCGCCCGGAATTTTTCACCAATGGCGGAACGATTTCACTTTGCCCCGCCCGGCGTCTCCGCCAGGGCCTGTTTCACGTAGACACCAAACCGGGTCGAGGGCGTGTAGTTCCAATCGGAAATCAAGATCGGCCCGGCGCCGGGGTGCAGATCCCAGGCCGTCCAGGACCATTGGTGATCGTCCAGGGCCTGCATGACGTGCAACAGCCAGTCGTCCGAGGGAACCACGCGGCTGGGGCCGGAGTTGCCGCCGAATTCAGTGACGATCACCGGCAGTTTGGCGGATGCCTCCTCCATTTTTGCGATCCAGGTGTTAACGCTGTCGCCCTTGTTGTCGTAGCAATGGTTGGCGTAGATGACGCCGGACCCGTGCGGGTCGGCCAGCTGTCGTCCGTCCAGAATACCGGAGAAGTCATAAGCCCAGTCCAGTCCGCCCGCGACGACCACATTGTTTGCGCCGGTGGAGCGGACGGTGTCGAGGAGCCGCTGCATTCCGACGGCCTCGTAGGTTCGCGGGTTCTGCGCCGCCCGCCGGGTGTTGGGCTTGTCGGTGATCATTCCGCCGTGAAGCCAGACATCCCACGAAACGTCGTGCGGTTCGTTATACAGGTCGAACAGGACGGCGGGGTGGTTCGCATAAACCGGGGCAAAATCTTTCCAGAAAGCGACGCTGTTCAGATCGGGCATCGAATGCTGGCCGATGTTCTTCCCCCACTCGTTGCAATCCGACCAGTGCAAATCCAGGATGAGGTAACATTTGTTGGTGGAACAGGTGTTCACGATCTGTTGGACCAGTTCGCGATAGGCCTTGCCGCCGTCGCTCTGCTCCGGCGCCTTGCCAAACCAGCGGTCTTGCGTCAGCGGCAGGCGGATGACATTGACCTGCCAATCGTGAATGGCCGTGTTCACCGTTTGGAGAATGTGCCCCTGACCGTCGCTCGTCCACTCCATGCTGGCGGCGTTGACCCCGCGCAACAAAACCGGCTCACCTTTGCTGTTGAGGATTTTCGTCCCGACCACTTTGAGCGGCAACGGCGCGTTCCCATCGGCCTGGTCCGGCAGGGACGCGCAGCCCGCGGCCAGCGCCAGGACGGCGGCCACTCCGGCGTTGGCGAGGTGAAGCATTTTCATTTGAGCGTGGGTGCGGGCGGAGCGCGACCTTCACGCCCCGCCGCAGGGAAATCAATGCGTTGCGCCCATCGGCAGGTGCGCATACTTGGCCACGGCCTGGGCGCGCGAGCGGACGTGAAGTTTTTCGTAAATGCGACGGATATAGGTGTTCACGGTCTGCACGCTGATCTTGAGCATCTCGGCGATCTCCTTGTAGAGATAGCCGCGCGCGAGCAGTTCGAGGACTTCGCGTTCGCGCGGCGAAAGTTCGATCGTCTCGCCGCCGGCGTCCTGGGATTCGGTGCGGTAAAAATTTTGGACGACTTTGCGGGCGATCTGGCTACTCATCGGCGAGCCCCCCGCGTGAACATCCTTCAACGCATCAATCAGTTCATTCCGCCGCGTCTGCTTCAAGAGGTAGCCGGACGCCCCGGCCGAGAGGGCGTTGAAGATGTGGTTGGCGTCCTCGTAAACCGTGACCATGACGAACTGGGTGTCGGGCAGCCGCGGTTTCAGTTTGCGGACACACTCGATGCCGTTCATGCCGGGCAGATTGATGTCGAACAGGACGACCGATGGTTTTTCCAGCGGCAGTCTGGCGAGTGCGCTTTCGGCGTCGTCAAATTCGCCGACGCACCGGAAGCCGTCGGCATTGCGGATCCAGCCGGCGAGGATTTCCCGCGCCGGAACATCGTCTTCCACAATGGCCACTGAGATGCTCACAGATTTTTTGCTCTTGGACATAGCCTAACCTCGCGTTCCACCCAAGTCTTGTCACGTTAATTGATGACACGTTTGAGTTTTAAGCATTCTTGCGGCCCGCCACCGGGACCGGGATCCGGAAATTGATTTCGGTGCCGGTGCCGGGTGCGCTTTGAATCCCGCAGTGTCCACCGATCTTTTCCAGCCGTTGCAGCATGTTTTTCAAGCCGTTGCCGCGCCCGGGGCGCGATGGCAGCGCGGAGGGGTCGAATCCCTTCCCGTTGTCGCGCACGGCCAGATGAAAACCGTTCTCATCGGTCGCGAGCGAGACGGAAACTTCGTTCGCGCCGGAATGCTTGATGACGTTGTGCAGCACCTCCTTGAACGCGAGAAACACGTTGTGGCGCATTTCGGCGGTGATGGGCCAGTGCGGGAGGTGCAGCGGCATGTCGAGGCGGCAGCGGATATGAATGGGGACGAGATATTCCTGCGCAAAATTTCCGAGATAGCTGGCGAGGCTGTCCAGGGTGTCGTGCTGTGGATTGACGGCCCAGACGATTTCATCCATCGAACGGGTCAGCTCGCGCGAGGTGTCGTAAATCCGGTCCAGCTGCGCGGCGGCTTGCGCGGGGTTCTCCAGCTCGCCGTGCGCGGACTGGCTCAAGAGCGAGATGCGCGTCAGGTTCGCACCTAGATGGTCGTGGATGTCCTTGGCGATGCGGGTGCGCTCGCGTTCCAGGGCCTGCTGTCGTTCGATGCGTTCCAGCTTGAGCCGCATCCGGCGGCGCGTGATGAACAGGACGATCCCGACCACCAGCGCAATGGCCGCCAGCACGGCAAGCACATGAAACCACCATGTCTGCCAGAAATGCGGCAGCACCACCAGGGCGACCGATGCCCCGTCCTGGTTCCAGACGCCGTCGCTATTGCAGGCGCGGACGTGAAATTTATAAGCCCCCGGAGGAATGTAACTGTATTCGGCGATGTGCTTGTTGTTGGCCGCGTCCACCCAGTCGTTTTCCCAGCCTTCCAGCCGGTATTGGAACTGCATTTTTTCCGGCGCGACAAAACTCAGGCCGGCATAATGAAATTCGAACCGTTGCAGGCCGGGTGCAATCTTCAACGGCGTCTGGCCGTCCGGATGCTGTGCCAGCGTGTGGCCGCCCGCGACCACCTCCTCAATGACCACCGGCGGCGCGAGCATGTTTGCTTTCGCATCCGCGGAGTTGACGATCACCAGCCCCTTGCTCGTGGGGAAACAAATCCGTCCGTCCGCGAGCTTGCAGGCCGGCGGTTGCAGGCCGCCGGAGCAGTCGAGCGAGGGCAGGCCGTCGCCTTTGCCATAGGCGAGGCAGCTGACGGAAGAGGTGATGCCGTTGGCGCAATTTTCCAGCGCGGATTCGGCTACGCGGAAAATGCCGTCATGCGAACTGATCCAGAAATTGCCGCGGCCATCCTCCTCGATGGCGCAGATGAAATTATTCGGCAGCCCCTCCGCCATGGTGATTTTGGCGAAGTGGCCGTTCTTCAGACGATCCAGTCCACTGCCATAGGTGCCGATCCACAACGCGCCGTCCGCACCTAAATGCAGGCATTGAACGTAGTCACTCGAAAGCCCGTCGCTTTTGAGGAACTGCGTCAGCCGGCCATTTTGCAGGCGGCCCAGCCCGCCGCCCAGCATCCCGAACCACACCGTGCCGTCGCGGTCCTGGACAATGGTGCGCACGTCCGGCACTTTCAGACCGTCCGGTTCCCCGAACCATTTCACCAGGCCATTTTCGTAGCGGATCAAACCGCTCGCTGTGCCGATCCACGTGACGTTGCCGGGGGCGTGTAAAATCGCGGGCATCGGGACATTCACATTTTCGAGGCCGGGCGGCACCACGAAGTGTTCGCCTTGCTGCCGGAACATTCCGCCGCCCCAGGTGCCGGCCCACATCCGGCCCTGGGAATCCTCGGAGACGCACCAGACAAACAAATTGGAAAGCCCCGCGTTTTCGGCGAAGTGCTGCCACTTGCCGTCGAGAACCCGATACATGCCCGCCCCTTCGCTCCCGACCCAGATGGCTCCGTCATGTGCCGTGGACACCGATAAAACCACCCGCCCCTGCCAGTTATCTGGGGCGTCGAGCGTTTCAATTTTTCCCGGCCGCAGTGCGATCAAGCCAACGCTGCCGGCGCCGACCCACAAGGTCTCTTCGCGGTCTTGACAGAGACAACGGATCCAGTCGTTGGGAAAACCGCTGGCATGGTTGAAATGCATGACCGCGCGGTTGGAAAAAAGCAGATACAGCCCGTCGCTCGACGTTCCCATCGCCAGGGCGCCCGATTTGGTCTCCGTCATCGCAATGACGGTGTTGTGGCAGGGATTCGGGCCGCGGTTTTCCGTGATGGCGTGGCCGTCCCATTTCACCACCTGCGCGTCGCTGACGATCCAGATACCCCCATCGCGGCTGGGGCACATGCCCAGAACATAGTTGCCGATGCCATGGGAATCATCGGTGTCGGTCAGCATGGTCAGCCGGCCATGCGCCACCGCCGCCAGCTGGCCGCCGCTCGCCACCCACAACACCCCCCGGCCGTCCTGCGCCAGTTCCGCAACGCCGTCCTTGTTCGGCAGTGAACAGGTCGCGCCATCCCGCGCGCGCACCAGGGTTCCCTCCTCGTTCACCATCCAGATGTCACCCTCCGCATCGGCGCCGATGGCGGGAATTTTCCGCCGCACGCCCGACTCGTGGACCTCGAGCGACTCAAATTTCCCGTTCCGGTAACAGGTCAGGTCGCCGCGTTCATGGCCGATCCACAGGGCGCCTTGCGCATCTTCAAACAGGCTCGTCACCCGGTCGCTCTGGAGTCCGGGCGTGCTCGCGCTGTTGAAAACGGTGAAACGGACGCCGTCGAACCGCACCAGCCCGCCGTAAGTGCCGGCCCAGAGATAACCGTCGCGTGTCTGCACCACCGTCGTCACCGCGTTGTCCGGCAGCCCGTTTTCCGTCTTCCAGGAACGCGGGAAATAATGGGGCAGCTTGGGTTCGTCGGCCGGGATCGCAAGGCAGAGGCAAATAAACAGCAGCGCAAAAAGGGGGCGGGCATTCTGCCGGATGGACATGCACGGATTCTGCGCGGCAGAAAAAATTCACGCAAGCCAAACCCCGCCTCAAGAGACGGAACGGCAGCCGGGGCGCGGATTATTTTTGCCGGCGGACGGTTCGCTGCGTAAGCTGGCGGCGTCACTTGCATGGCCACCCGCGAAAACATTCTGCTCATCCGCCTCAAATCCATCGGCGATGTCCTGTTCACGCTGCCCGCCGTCCATGCCGTCCGGGAAAACTTTCCGGACGCCCGGCTGCATTTCCTCGTTTCCAAGGAACACGCGCCACTGCTGCGCGGATTTGCCGAGATCGACGCGGTCATTCCGCTCGACCGGAAGATTTATGGTTCCGGAAATTTTTCCTCGGCCGGCCGCAACACGTTCCGATTGTTCCGCGGCCTGCGCCTCCCGGAATTCTCCCGCACGATTGATTTTCAAGGCTACGGCGAGACGGCGTTTTTATCGTGGTGGACCGGTGCGCCGGAACGCTGGGGCACAGTCTATCAGACGCCGCGCAGCTGGGCCTACACCCACGGCATTCCGCGCGTGGGCACCACGCATCCGGCGGAAGGAAACCTGGCGTTGCTGCGGGCATGTGGCCTGAATATCGGGTCGATCCGCAATGAATATGTTTTGCCGGAAGACGCGCTGGCAGACGCCCGGCGGTTTTTTACCGAGAACAAACTGGATTCCGCCAAGCCCACGTTGTTCCTCCAGCCGTTCACCAGCACGCCGCATAAGAACTGGCCGCTGGAAAACTTCCTCAAGCTGGCGTGGCACTGGCATTCGCAGGGCATGCAGGTCATTTTTGGCGGCGGTCCGGGCGACCGTGCCGCGTTGGAATCCGCCCGCGCGGCGGGTTTTCCCATTTCCGCCGGTGTGCCGCTGCTCGTCACCGGCGGGCTGATGAAATTGTCCTCGCTCGTCGTGGGTGGCGACACCGGGCTGCTGCATCTTGCGGTGGCGATGGGACGGCGCGTGGTGATGATCATGCGTTGCAAGGGCAGCGCCCCGACGACCTTTCCCTTCCGGCACCTGGATTGGGCGGTCGTGGCCTCGCCCGGCCAGCCGATTTCGTCGGTGGAAATCCGCATCGTCATTGAAGCAACCACACAGGCGATGGGCCGTCAGCTGGTTGGTCCGGCGGAATCTTTTTGCGCTCGGTGAAAGAACCCGACTACACTCCGCCATCATGTCGGTCGAAAACAGACTGCCGCTTTCCGTGGCGATCATCACCCTGAATGAAGAGCGCAATCTTCCGCGCTGCCTCGAAAGCATCCGTGAACTTGCTGCGGAAATCGTGGTCGTTGACTCCAACTCAGCCGACGGCACCCGTGCGGTGGCGGAACGATTCGGGGTGAAGTTTGAAGTTCATCCGTGGCAGGGACAGATCAATCAGTGTCGCGTGGCCTTGAGCCGCTGCACCCAGCCGTGGGTGTTGTGTCTCGATGCCGACGAGGCCTTGTCCCCGGAACTGGCTGCGTCCATCCGCAAGATTTTTTCCAACGGCGAGCCGGCAGCGGATGGCTTCTCCATCAACCGGTGCACGTTTTATCTGGGGCGTTGGATCAAGCATGTCTGGTATCCGGAATGGCGACTGCGCCTGGCGCGGCGAAATGTCGCCGAATGGACCGGCCGCGAACCGCATTACGTTTTGAGCGTCTCAGGAGCAACTGCGCGGCTGGACGGCGACCTGCTGCATTATTCCTTTCGCGATCTTCAGGATCATTTGCACAAAAGCATCAAATGGGCGCGCATGTCCGCTTACGGAACGGAGAACGTGGCGCAATCGTTTCCGTGGGCCGGGATTCTTTTTGCACCGGGGATCGCTTTCTTCAAACAGCTCGTCATCAAACAAGGCTGGCGCGAAGGCTGGCGCGGCTGGCTCATCGCCGGCGTGAAGATGGTCAACGTCTTCGCCAAATACGCCTTCGTGCAGGAGCGCCGCTGGGCGAAAGAAAACAAGGACGGCCGCGCATGAACGTCATCGTCATTTGTTCGGACACATTTCGCTACGACCATCTTGGCTTCATCGGACGGCAGCAAGTCGCCACACCCCATCTCGATCAACTGGCGAAAGAGAGCGCGAGCTTCTCTGATTTCTGGCTCTGCTCGTTTCCGACGCTGGTCAACCGCATCGAAGTGTTCAGCGGGCGTTACACGTTTCCGCTGATGGACTGGGGCGCGCTGCCCTTTCAATTTCCCGTGCTGGCGGAAGTGTTCAAGCATCACGGTTTCACCACCGCACTGCTTGCGGATAACCTGCACATGATGCAGGAAGGTTTTGGGTTCGGGCGCGGATTTGATTTCGTCAAGGATGTGCCCGGCCAGTTGCACGACCATTTTCAGCCGCCCACGACACCGATGATCGAACTGCCGTGCGCGGTGGAAAAACTGGAGCCGAAGCCCAACCGTCTGGAGCGTTATCGCCGGAACGCGTTTTGGTATCGCCAGCAAAACACGAACACCACCGAGACGGTGTTCCGCGAAACCATGCGCTGGCTCGATCAGCCGCCGGAAAAATTCTTTCTCTGGCTGGACACCTTCGACCCGCATGAACCGTGGGACGCGCCGCAGCTTTATCTGGATCAGTATCCCTGGAACAAATCGGGCGATAAAGTTTTCTGGCCGCACTCCGGCAAGGCCAGCCGTTATCCGGCGGCGGATCTGGAAAACATGCGGAGCCTCTACAAGGCCGAAGTCAGCCAGACGGATTTCTGGGTCGGCCAATTGCTGGCGCATCTCCGGGGGAAAAATCTGCTCGAAAGCACGGCGGTGATTTTTTGCTCCGACCACGGCTATTATTTTGGCGAGCACGACATGTTGGGCAAACCGTTGAAAAGCCAGCTCGCGCGGCCCACGACGATTTACGAAGAGCTGGGTCACATTCCGTTGCTGGTGCGCCATCCGGCGGGCATCGGCGCGGGACAGACGTTGCGCGGCCTGTGCCAGCCGCCGGATCTGTTTGCCACCGCGCTCGAACTGGCGGGCATTCCCAAGGTTGAGTGGGCGCAGGGAAATTCTCTCGTGCCGCGTTTGAACGGGCAGCCGGGGAAGCAACGCTTCGCCGTCGGCGGTTGTCATCCGCACAAAGGCAAGGTGAGCTGCCTGACCGTGCTGACCGATGACTGGTGCCTCGTCTACGCGCCCGCTGAAGGTCTGGCCGGGGCGGAATTATTTCATCGGCCCACCGATCCGTCCCAGACCAAGAACGTCGCCGCGCAAAATCGTCCGGTGGTCGAAGAGCTTTTTGCGCTGTTGGTTTCCTGGCTGGAAGAATTAAAAGTTTCCCCGGCGCGCCGGAAGCAAATGCTGCACGACGCCGACTTCGGCTGGATGGAACGGATGAAGCACCGCCTCTGGCTGCTCCGCAACCGCTGGGCGTATCAAAAAAATTACCGCGATTACGCCCGAGGGTGATTTGACCGGAGCGCGGATTGTCCCAATCCGCAGCACATGTATTGCAGATCAGCTGTCGAAAGCTTCAAAGGCCTTATCAGTTGCCGCGCGCTGCGAGTTGAGACAACTCGCGCTCCGAAAATCAGCGGACGAGCTTGTAGTGTTTCTTGTTAAACCGGAAACCGAACCACTGCTCCAGCTTCAACATGAAGCGATGCTTCTTGTCGCGCCTCGTGAGGCGGTAGTCCGGGTCGGCTTTAAAAACCCCATCCGCCTTGGGCAGCCAGGCCTGGATGGCTTGCGGATGCGCGCCGGTGAACGGCTTCAACGTGGCCGCATCAATCCGCGAGAATTTCTTTTCCGTTGGCGATTGGCTGTCCCAGAATTTGCGCACCGACGTCACCTTGAGGTTCATCTGTGCCTCGCTCCGCACCCAGCCGTAGTGATAAATCGTCGCGCCCGTGTGCGCCGCGCGCGGGTAATGGCCGCGCAACGCCGTGTCCAGCACCACGAAAAACAGGCCCTTCGGCCCCCATGCTGGAATCGTGTTGCGGAGGATGCGCACCTCGCTGCGATACCAGCGCGGCGACCAGACGGTGGTGTTGGCATTGCCGTAAAAATGGAGATAGTCGAACGCCAGCGCCTCGATGCGCGGATCCTCCAGGTGCTGCTCCATGGCGGTGCGGATTTTCGCCAGCTCGCTTTCGTGGATGATCTCGTCGCCTTCCAGATAAAACGCCCAGTCGCCTGTGCAGTTGAAGAGCGCGATGGATTTTTGCTGGCCGTAGATGTAGCCCTTGATGCTGTAATCGTTTTTGACCCGCTCGTTCCATTGGGTCGGGATGATCCGGATTTTTGGGTCACCGATCTCGCGCAGCATCCGTTCCGTGTCGTCGTCGCACGGGCCAAGCGCCACGACGAACTCATCCACGATCGGCAGGACCGAGCGGATGGATTCGACAAACGGATAGCCGAGCTTCTGCCCGTTCCGCAAAAAGGTGAACCCGCTGACTTTCATGCGCAGGAAACTAAATGGCGTCCGCCAGCTTGAACAGGACAAAGAATGGTAGCACGGGCGTCCCGCCCGTGAGTTAATGAAAGGCGCGAGCGCTTGTGTTAAATCACAACGAGCCACAAACGCACGGGCGGGACGCCCGTGCCACTACGAATTCCCTTGTCATTGATTCCGCCTGTTTTAATTTTCGTCATGATTCAGCAGGCGAACCCGCAGGCGACCCCAAACGAGATGTGGCATCGTTTCCGTCGCTGGAATTTCCGGACCTTCCGCCCGGCCAAGTTCGCCGGCCTCCAACAGAAGCGCGGCCCGTTTGACGAGCATCGCTGCATCTTCGTCCACATCCCCAAATGCGCGGGCATTTCGGTGGTCAGAAGCTTGTTCGGGGATTTTTCCTGCGGCCACGGCAACCTGAAGCGATACCAGATCATGTTCGGCCCGGAGGAGTTCAACCGCTATTTCAAGTTCACCGTGGTCCGCAACCCGTTTGATCGGCTGGTGTCGGCGTTTCTCTTTATGAAAAAGGGTGGGATCAATGACAAGGACAAGCGCTGGGCGGAGCGAAATCTGGCGCCGTATGCCGACTTCGACGCGTTTGTGAAAGGCTGGGTCAACCGGGACAACCTCTGGAAAGGACTGCATTTCCGTCCGCAACACAGCTTCATCTGCCTTAAAAAATATCAGCCCGGTCTGGATTTCATCGGCTACTACGAAAACCTGGCGGCGGATTTCGAGTTCATCTGCCGCAAGCTGGAGATCAAATCCACCCTGATCGAAGCCAACCGCAACCTGTCGCGCAAAAAGACCTACACGGATTATTACACGGATGAGTCGCGGGCAATCGTCGCGGACGCCTATGCCGACGACCTCCGGATTTTGGGATACAATTTCGATAATTCCAGTTTGCCCAGCCAACTGGCGCAGCGCAGCGGGGACGGCGGGCGCTGATAGTGGCACGGGCGTCCCGCCCGTGAGTTTTCTGGCGGCACCTTCGCCCATGCTTGGCTGAAGCACACGGGCGGGAGGCCCGTGCCACTACGGGAACATGATTATGTTTGCCAGACGGGCGGCATTCGGGAATTTTTAACCCACCAACACTAATTCCGTGATCGTATTTTTACACATCCACAAGACCGGCGGCACCAGTTTCCGATCCATCCTGGAGAAGAATTTTGGCGCGGCCTGCTGCCACACCAACCAGACCCGGCGCGAAGAGTTCTGCCAGGCGGACGTTGAGTTTGTAAAAAGGTTTTTCCCCGGCCTGCGCGTCATCACCGGCCACAATCTGGTGGATCCCCTGCAGTTCACCGTGCCCGATCCGTTTTACGCGACGTTCCTGCGGGAACCGGTGGCGCGGGTGATCTCCCATTATCAGGATCAAGTGCTGCGCGGCACGAACCGGGCGACCTTTGCGGAAAGTCTGAAGACCAACACCCGGCTCAACAACTGGCAGGTGAAGCTGATGGCCGGCGGGGAAGATCTGGACAAGGCAAAACGGTTTCTGGAACGCTGCGACTTCATCGGGCTGACGGAAAAATTCAACCTGTCGCTGCAGGTGTTCGGCAAGCTGGCACCCAGCCCGATGAACCTGAACTACAAGCGGCTGATCGTTGCGAAGAACAGCAAAATCCAAAAAGCCCTGCTCGCCGATCCATGGATGCTCGAACTGGCCCGCGAACACAACCGGCTGGACCTCGAATTATACGAGTTCGCCCTGAACGAAATTTTTCCCAGGCTGTGCCGGAAGGCGGGCGTCAATCCGGCGGACCAGGTTCCGTCCTACGAAGTCTCCACCAACGACGGGCAGTTGAAATTTCGATCCAGCCGGCTTTTCAACAAGGTGTGGTTCCGGCAGTGCTACAAAATCCGGCACCGGCTTTTTTACCCGACGGATGCGGACCTCGCCGTGGCCAAGCCGTGAGCCCCGGTCACAAAACCTTCGCGGCCAGAATGCGCTGCACACAGTCATCAATGCCGGCGCTGGTCGTGTCAATGTCCACAAAGTTCTCGATCGGCGGTTCGTAAACATCCGAGAAGAATTTTTCCCGGCCGCGCCGTTCGTTGGTGTGGACGTAGATCTCCAGGACTTCCGGCCGCTTTTTGAATTCCTCCCGCAAGGTGCGGAACGGCGACACGAACGCCGCCACCACCCAGGCCCCGTCATCGTGGATTTTGGCCGCCAGCGCCTGCGCCGCCCGGATGTTTTTCATCCGCCCGGCCATGGAAAAATCCTGGTTGGCGGTGACGATCCGCAGCAGGTCGCCGTCCAGGTGCACCGTCACGTGGCCGCGCTGCCGCAATTCCTTTTGCAATGCCAGCGCCAGCGTCGTCTTGCCTGCGCCCGGTTGTCCGGTGAACCAATAAATCATATTTTTTAAGATTGAATGAACTGATTCCAAGGTAAAACCGTTCGCCGGTCAATTGGTTTATTTTTTGGTATTGGGGTGGAGCGCGGCTGTGTCGCAGACCAGCCGCAGCAATTTGAACACGGCTGCGGCTGGTCTCCGTGACACAGCCGCGCTCCAAAGCAAGGCGCCTCAGTCACCGAATAATTTGTTCATCCGCTCGCGGGCGGCGGCTTCGCGAGGATTGGATTCCGATTTCGGCGTCCAGGTGCGCTTGATGAATTCAAAATACTCGCAGAAGTTTCCCAGATGCTTGTCCAGCACCGGATCGGCGCGGCGCTCCCGGCATTGCTGGGCCACGTTCCGATCATAGCTCGTGCAGTTCAGGCAGACCCGCAGATCGGCGCGGCATTTCATGCAGACCTCGCCGCGGCCGGGATTGCCGTTGATCGTCCAGGGTTCACCGCAGTTGTGGCAATGACGGGTCATGAGAATTTTAAGTGGTGCGAAAGGCGAATTGGGAAATATCCGAAACGAATCGTTCCGGGTTCTCCGGCGAGACGACGATGGTCTTTTTGGGGAACCGCAGGACCACGGTTTGGGTCAGATCGGTGACGAACGCGCGATAATTTCCCAGCGCGCGGTTGCGATACCAGCCGGTGATCGAAAACAACCCGCCATTCCCGCAGAGCCGGATGCTCCGGCGCATCGCGTCGGGCTCGGCGGTCGCCGACTGCAAACCGGAGAGCGGAAGCCGTGTTGTCCACAGCAGCCGCCGGATCGCCAGCGCATTTGGCTCGATGGCATAACTGCGGATGATGAACAAGGCGGTTCCGGGAAGAATCAAAGCCGGCAGAACCGCCAGCCAGCGCACGAGCTCCGGTCCGGGCCTGCCGGTCAGCGTCAGCACGACGCCCAGCAGCAAGGCGGAGGCCAGGAGAGAAACCCAACACAACGTTTTTCCCCACGGCGCAGGGTAGGTTTGCGAGTTCATGTTGTAGGACAAATTATCCGCCGGCGGGACGGCTTGTCCAGAACGACCGGTTATTCCTCAAAGCACGAACGCCCCGGCGTGCAGACGTTCTTGTGGACCGGCTGATCATCCACGCCAATGACGGTCTGCGTGCGGTTGCACCAGAAGTGGCTGGGCGAGGCGTGTTCGTCGAGTTTGTCCGCAAAGGCTTCCATCACGGTCGCGCCGGTGAACATTTTTTTTGTGCGGAGATGTTTGCAGTAACTGAAATTTTGATTGTTCATGCGTCGCCTTTCAATTTGAGCAGCGTCCGGCGGATGAGCGCCTGCGCCATCGGCATCTTGTAGGCGTTGTGCTCGAGCGGCTTTGCGTCCTTCAAAAGCAGATCCGCCGCCTGCGTTGCGGTTGCGTCGTCCAAAACTTTTCCTTCCAGAAAGCTGTTGGCGGCCTCGGACTGATGCGGCACGGGCGAAATGCTGCCCAGCGCGACCCGCGGCGATTTCAGTTTTCCATCCACGATATCCGCCGCCGCCGCACAACTGACCAGCGCCCAGTCGAACGCGTGCTTGTCACTGGCCTGCATATAGGCGCTGCGGCTGCGTGTCGTGGGAATTTCCACTTGCAGAATCAGATCGGTCGGCTGGAGCGAATTGTGGGCGTAAGGATTTTTCCAGGCCTCGGCGTAAAGTTCCGCCATGCTCCAGCGCAGTTCCTTGCCGTCGCGCAACACAATCGCGGTGGCGTCCAGCGCGGCGAACGTGGTGGCCAGACTCGAAACGACCGGGCTGATGCAGTCGTTGCCGGTGAACAGGCTGTGGTAACGATTCTCGCCATTGCGGGCGTAGCAGAGGTCCCCTTGCTTCTTCAGGCACTTCACGTCGCGCTGGCGGAAATACCAGCAGCGCGAATGTTGCGCCAGGTTGCCGCCGACGGTGGCGACGTTGCGGATTTGGAGCGAGGCGACGTCCGACGCGGCCTCGTGCAACCCGGGGAAAGTCTTTTTGATGTGCGCATCGTTCTCAATCTGCGCGACGGTGACCAGCGCGCCAATGGTCCAGAATTTCCGGCCGTCATCGATCTTGTTCAAGCCGGGCAGCGACTTGATGTTCACCAGCGTGTCGGCGCTGACGAGATATTCCTTGAGCAGGCCGAGCAGATCGTTGCCGCCGGCCAGATAAGCGCCGTTGTCGGCGACCAGTTGGCGGGCGCTGTCCGTCGAATGCGCGGTGGCGTATTGAAAGGCTTTCATTTTGAGGGAGGAAACACCGAACATTCAACGCCCAACGCCCGACGCCCGACAACGGCCAACGCGTCAGCCGTTGGCTGTCCGGTGTTGAAGGTTGAAAGTTGAAGGTTTTTCATTTCAAGTTCATCAGGCTGCCGCCGGCGGGACTTTCCCAAGCGCCGCCAGCACTTTTGCCGGCGTGATGGGCAGGCTGCCGACCCGCACGCCGATGGCGTTGGCGACGGCGTTGGCGATGGCGCCCGCGGTCGGGACCGTGGCCGGTTCGCCGATGCCGATGACGCCGCGTTCGGGCATGTTGATCAAAACGATTTCAATCTCCGGCACGTCCGCGATGCCAGGCAGTTTGTAGGTTTCAAAATTCGGGTTCAACATCACGCCGGACAAAGCATCCATCACGCGCTCCTCGTAAAGCGCGTAGCCCATGCCCATGATGATGCCGCCGTTGATCTGGCTTTCGAGTGTGATCTGGTTGACGATGAGTCCGCAGTCGTGAACCCCGAGCATTTTTTTCACCGTGACCATTCCGGTTTCCGTGTCCACTTCCACCTCGGCGAACTGCACGCCGCCGGCAGGATTGGAAGAAAGCCCTTCGATCCACTGACCGGAAACCATCAGGGAATTGACGCCCATCTTCTTACACGCGGCGAACCAATTCTGTCCACGCGCATCGGCGATGTCCGACTGCGCCTGTAGCTGCTGTAAGGCTTTCGTGCAAATATCAAACACCGTCGGTGAGATCGAGGGACAGGTCGTGCTGCCGCCGCTGCCGGGGCCGGGCGGAAACCGCGTATCGCCGACCTTCACCGTGATCTGTTCCGGCTTGAGGCCGAGCATTTCCGCCGCAACGACCGCGATGACGGTGCGCGTGCCGGTCCCGATGTCCTGCACGCCGAGGCGGATTTCAATGGTGCCGTCCGGATTGATCTGCGCCTCGCCATGCGTGTTCTTGCTCGGACCGCCCGCCGGCCAGGCCGCGCCTGCACAGCCGATACCGGTTTTCACGACGCCCGGCGAACTGCCCGGTTTCCGGTATTTTTGCTTCCAGCCGAATTTTTCCACGCCGATGGCATATTCGCGCTGGCGGATTTTGTTCGGATCATTTTTCAGCCGGAATTCGATGGGATCCATGCCGAGTTTCACGGCCAGATCGTCCATGGCGGATTCCATGCCCAACGAGGCCGGTGGATTTCCCGGCGCGCGGAACGCGCGGGCGGACCCGGCGTTGACCGCCACCGCCGCCTGCTTCACGCGCGTATTGGCGACCTTGTAAAGATAGGGCGCGGGAATGTTCGCGCCGCCACCACCGCCGCCGGCATCGCCGCCGGCACCGATTCCGGCCGTGCCGTAATTATTCAACTCAAACGCGAGCAAGGTTCCATCCGCCGCCGCGCCAAGCTTGATTCTTTGAAAACTGGACGGCCGGTTGCCCACCGCGAGCGCCTGGTCAAACCGCGTGAGCATCAGGCGCACGGGCGCTTTGGCTTCGCGGGAAAGATTCGCCCCGAGCGTGCCTTCCACACCGGAGCCGAATTTTGCGCCGAAGCCGCCGCCCATGTATTCGGTGATGACGCGCACCTTGCTTTGTTCGAGCTTCAGGCTGCCGGCCAGACCGTCGCGCACGCTGGAAATTCCCTGCGTGGAGGACCACGCCGTCAGGCCGTCATCCGTCCAGGAAATGGTG
>DATLVR010000030.1:0-3276 GCA_035577265.1 Verrucomicrobiia bacterium
TGCAGGATTGCAGTCCCCTGAAAACCAGGTTGCCACCGAAAGGCGGAAATAAAATGAGGATCAACGGGCAAACTGCAGAAACGACGGCGGACCAGCCAGCCATCTGGGAGGCGGAAGGCGAACCGTGGTGGCTGATCACCGGACAGGAGTCGCTGGACGAGCTCAGAAGGAAGATTATCGAGTTATCGCAAGACTGTTCGACCAGAAAAACGCATTTGCCAGGCCCGTTTCAAATCATGGGTTCTCTTTCCTACACCTCGCTGACAACCCTGGTTGGCAGCTTGCCGCGCCAGGCCTGTCTGGATTTATTTCGGATGGAACAGAACCACCGTTCCCTGTTGGCCGCGCCGCGACAAGGCAAAAATCACGGCGGAACACAATGAAAACTCAGGAACCCACAGGCCGACATGAGAGCGGAGACAATTTTCAGGCTGAGCAGCCTATTATTACTGGCCGGCATTTCCTTGATCAGCCCCGCCCTTTTTACTCCCGATGCCGCCGGACCTCAGGCGGCCGGTTCATTTGTTAAAATTGCCACATCCTCCCCTGGGGAAAGCCGTTTGACCTGCCCGCCGCGTGGTGCAGCTTCAAAATCATCCGGTTCAGCCGCGGCTTGTTTCTGGTCGTTGAGGTTCTGGGAACAGCCCTGCTGGTGTTAAAACACAAAAAGCTCGCCTGGCTGGTTTACGCCCTGCACCTCGCGCATGGTTCGGGCGTGATGACTGGCGGCTATTGTTTGATCAAAGCATGGCTTTAAACCGGCCGCTTTGCACCTCGTCCCGGTTCAAACCACCGCCCAACCTTGTCATCAAAGAGCCAGATAACCTCCTCCTAAAACAAAACCGGCAAACCGAAACCTTGTCGTGCGGGCGGCGTCTACTAGACTTCACTGATGCTGGCCAACCCCGACCCTGATGCCGCCCTGATGCTCCGCGTGAAGCGGGGCGACCGGGCCGCGTTTGTGGCGTTGGTCGAGAAATACAAACAGCCGCTGCACAATTTCATCCATCGCACCCTGCGCGACGAGACCGAGGCCGAAGACCTCGCGCAGAATGTTTTCCTGCAGGTTTACAAATCCCGCGACCGCTACGAACGCACCGCCAAATTTTCCACATGGCTCTTCACCATCGCGCGCAATCTGTGTCTGAACGAAATCCGCCGCCGCTCGCGCCATCCCGCCGAGTCGCTGGAAGAAACGCACAGTGAAAATGAGGACCAGCCGCAGCGGCAATACGAGGACAAGAAAGTCTTCCTGCCGACGGAGAATGTGCTGCACGGCGAACTCGCCAGAAAAATCGAGGAGGCGCTCGCCGAGCTGCCGGAAAACCAGCGCACCGCCATCCTGCTCTGCCGGCAGGACGAATTGAGCTACGAAGAGATCGCCGAGGTTTTGGACTGTTCGCTGTCCGCCACCAAATCGCTGATCCATCGCGGCCGCGAAACGCTCAAGGAAAAACTCAAACCGTATCTGCGCACGGGCGACTGGACCGGGCCGAAGTAGAACATTCGCTGGCCAGGATGGATTCGCATCCGAATCGCGAAGACGAGAACCCTGGTTTAATCAATTCGCATTAAAAACCAGTTTTGTGTTGCGACTCAGGTTTGTCCTGTTAACGTCGCGCGCCAATGATTGGATTGCAAAGCCTCGTGACCGGGCAGCGGCAAACAACGCTGCGATTTTTCACCGCCACCATCCATCTTCCCGCCCTGCTTTTGGCCATCCTGATTGGGTTGACCCATCCGGTTCCAGCGCATTCCGGGCAGCTGACGATCCAGATTGTCAACGACAGCGGATTGTCTGACACCAACATCTACATCATGGTGCCGGGGGCGACCGGGGCGACGCTGAATCCCCAAAGTTTGTTTGTGGACAAAAACACGGGCACCAACACGTCGGTTGCCCTCTCGACTCTGGCGGCCAACGGTTCCGCCCCGCCATTCCAATTCACCTCGCCCATCTCGGGAAATACGGACACGGTCTATTCGTTTCAGGCCAGCAACATCACCTCCGGCGCCATCTATTTCATCTACAACAACCCTTTTGCCTTCAGCAGCGGCACCACACCCAGTCCGGCGCCGGGTGGCGGGAACGGCGGCAGTGGTTTTCGCTACGATTATGCGGAGCTTTCGTTCCTCGGTGGCGACGCCAACAATGACGTGGACCTGACGTATGTGGATAAATTCGGGATTCCACTGCAATTGGAATGGTTCCACGGAACCAATACGGCGCCAACCAATCTGGTCGCCGGCTCGTATGTGTATGCGTCAACCAAAACGCTGGCGACTCTTTTCGCCGCCAGCGGATTTGGCAATGCGGTCTTCGGTCTGACCAATGCCGGCGCCGCCAACGGGGACCTCACGCCAGGCTGGCAATATGCCGGCGGAACAAATCCCTATGCCGGTTTTGCCCGCATTGTCTCACCCGAGAAAGTAAACAGCACCGGCGCCTCCGTTGCACCTTATCCGGAGGTCGCCAGCTACTTGAATTTTCTCACCAACCATCCGTTCACGCTAAATGGATACAGTGTGCAGGGTGGAAGTGTGACCAACAACAGCGGACCCGGCCCGGCAATCACCACCAACTATCTCTATTACTACCTTGGATATCAAACCAGCGTGGCAACCAATCCGGGCGGTGGATGGACGTTCACTCTGTCCTATAACCCGAACCTCCTGCCCGCCAATTACAGTCTCACCGCCATTGGCGCGGTGACGAATGGCACCACCGCCACGGTGGTGAACGTCCCGTTGCAATACACCAACACGATCGCCTTCACGGTTCCCGATACCAATACCACCGTTTGTGCGAGCGCCTTCATCTATGGCGCACCGGTGGGCACCGATTATCTGGTCAACGGCGCACCAGTCGCCGACAGCACCCACCCCAGTTACAACGTGGAGGCCTGGATGATCGGCGATGTTTTGTCTTCGCTCAATTTTGGTTTTGCGGGCGGAATTTATGGAACGAACTCCGAGCAATGGTATTCGCCGAAGATCGCCTGGACGGCTTATCCGTATGGCTGGGCGCAACCAGCCCCTTACAACAATCCCACCAATGGTTTTTACAATCCTTACGCCGCCTTGATGTATTACAATGCCGATGCCTATACCTTCGCGTTTTCGGAGCGGATCACACCGGACGTCGGGATGTCGGTGGAAAATGGCGACGTCATCCGCATCACCCTGCTTCCTGATGACCGCCTGGATTCCCCGGTTCCACAGGTCGAAACCAATCTGACCACCTCCAGCTCGATCACTTTGAGCTGGAATCCGGTT
>DATLVR010000031.1:0-39508 GCA_035577265.1 Verrucomicrobiia bacterium
CACCATTGATGAACCGGCCATAGCTCGCCGAAACCAGCGCCAGCCATTGTGTCAGCCGTCGCAACCCAAAGGAAGTTTCTTCCATGATTAGCCCAATCGTCGAGAGGGTGGGGGCTTTGTAGTTGATCATCGCCGAATCCCGCCACTTCTTGATTTCGGAGTGTCCGTCACCAAAGGCGAGTCCGCCAGCCTTATTGTGATAGGTGGCAGGTTTGTCCACCCAGACACCTTTGTAATCCACCGTGGGGTCACAGATGAACCAGCCGTCATTGATGCTGTAGGGATTCTCGTCAATAAAGGTGAAGATCCGGGCCGGCCCGGGATTGCCCAAATCGGATTGTTTCCGGTAATCCTTCCCCATTTGCGAATGGCTTCGGGTGACATTCCAGCTGCGCATGGAGTTCATCCAGGCGTTCATGGACATGCTGCGGACCGAAAGCGGGCTGGCGATGGAACTGGCGCTCAACGCCGACCGGGTGTCGGCCGGACACTTGTAAAGCGCGATGGCTTTTACATACGGAAATAAAAGCCCCAGTTTGACATAGTCCGCATTCCCCGCCTGAGTCCCCACCGAGATATCACCATAAACCCACATGTTGCCCTTGTTTCCCGGGGTAACTATGGGATCCGTAAGGCTGGGGGGCTGTTCCGTCTGGCCACCGGTCGGAACGATCCGGTCATTGTTATCATCCGAGTATAGGATGAATCCGATCTGCAGCTGCCGGAGATTGTTCATGCAGTGGATGCCCTGGGCCTTCTGCTTGGCCTTGCCCAAAGCCGGCAACAACATGGCGGCCAGGATCGCGATGATGGCAATGACCACCAGCAGCTCAATCAACGTAAATCCGGCCAAAGATATTTTCCCATTTCTGAGAAAACCCTTCGCCGGTTGTGTCGGTTTTGAATGCATAATTTCAGGATACCAGAAGCTGTTTTTTCTGGTAACGGGTGTGGACTACTCCAGAGATGCCGGCGCTCTTTTTCCAATCTGCCCGATGGTTTGATTTCCACCTCCCTGCCGCCCGGCTTTGCACGCACTTCGCATTCATGCGTTTCAAAGCCGGGCGGAGGTATTAGCCGTTTAAGGGATCTGGATCTGGTAAAACCGCTGCGGCAGAGGAGGCGTCAGACTGTTGGTGAAGGCGAAGTACCCATTGAGATCAAAAGTGTTCGTCGCAATCGAGGTCCAACTGGCCCGGGGCAGGGCCAGATTTGTCGAGGCCAGCACATAGTAAGGGCTGGAAGGCACGCCGTTAGAACCGCTGAATACCACGTTCCCGCCCGCTATCACAATGCTGCTAAATTTTGGCGGTGCGGTAGACACTACTTTGATCGTGCCGGAGGTGTTCAGGGCGGAGATGTTCCATGCCTGCCCCACGCCGGGCGTCGCCGGAGTAATAGTTGCAAATGAACCCAAATAACCCGACGCGCTGAAAAGCTTGAAGCTGCTGCCGTTCGTCAACGGACTGCTCAGATTTATCAGATTTAATGTGCCGCCGTAAGTGATGGTGGACAGGCCGCTTTTCAGCACATCATTGGTTCCATTGGCCGGATCCAGATCCATCGTGACTGTGCCCGATAAAACGATTGAATTGCTTACAGTCAGGAGACCGGCCGGAGACACCCCCGGTGTGACCGCCGGGGAGATGGTGGAGCCCGCATTCGCGACCAGCTTGCCGCTCACAACCCCGTTACCCCTGAGAGTATGGCCGCTCACCAGCGTGAAGGTTGAATTAACCATGCCGGTAACGGTCAGAAACGCACCGGAGTTAATGACGATATTCGTGCTCGCTGCCAAATCCGCAGGCGCCACCAGCCGGATTGAGCTGGTGCCGTTGATGGTCGTATCCCCGGTGTAAAGCGTAGGACCGGTGAGAATGAGCGGCGACCCGCCGTTCTTAATCACGCCACCGTCGCCGCTGATCGTGTTGGTAATGGTCAGCGATGTGCCGCCGACAGTGAAGACGCAACCACCGTGCAACACGACCGGCCCGTCCAATTCGGTGGTGGACGAAGTTCCGTTGTTCACGGTCGTCGCCGTTCCATTTCCAGTGAAGTCGAAGTTCTTGTTCCAATTGACTATGCTGGTTTGTGAAAACGCGAGTTGAGCCCCGGCGGCGACGAGGTTGGTGAAATTAGGATCACCCATGCCCGGAGTGATGCCGCTGAACAGGAGAATGCCTTGTTGAATGTCGATATTTTTTAAACCGACATCAACGACCGAAAGGTTTTGCAGGGTTATTTGGTTTCCACCGACCTTGGTGAAATTGAAGGCACCGGTCAGGCTGGCGGTGACACCGCTGTTGTTTACCGCCCAATTACCTGTGCCGCCAAATGTGGTATCATCGGTCATGATAATCCTTCCAATCGCCTGGGGAGCAATGGCCGCGCCACCGTTATAAATCGCTCCCGCGCCGCCCACGCCGGAACCGGCAACCGTGATCGGCCGGGCGCCAATATTTTGTCCGTTCAAGTCCAGCGTCGCGCCGGCTTCCACAGTTGTGGTGTTGGCCACATTTCCCAAAGCCGCGCCGTTGCCCAGTTTCAGGGTTCCCGCCTGCACGTCCACGGTTCCGCTGAATGTGTTCGCCGTGTCAATCTCCAAGGTGGAGGGGCCGGATTTCACAATGCTGGCGTTTCCGCTGATGTGGCCGGCACCGCTGATGGTGAAATTGTTGTTGGTTGAATTGTTGGTGATGAGCGAGGGCGCCACGTTGACGCCAGCACCAATTGCAATGGCCGTCTGCACGCCGGGAGTGTCGTCAAAGAGCACGCTGTCCCCGGCCGAGAACGTGGACGCGGTGCTGTTGGCCAGATTGAGCCAGTTGGGAGTAATCGTATCCCACGCGGTGTCGGAAGTGGAACTCCAATCAAGGGCGAAACCTGATCCGCCAGTCACGGTCAATAATACTGATCCGGGAGAGGACGTAGTATCCAATACGGTCGTGAAATGCGTTCCGGTGACCACCGGATTGAAGCTTCCAGACAAAGTTCCGGTGTAGGTAAACAGCGTATAGGTGTTCCCTTGTGGGGTGCCGGCAAAGTTGACGTTTATGGCATTGTTGTTTGCAATCAGGTTGCCGGTCACCGCAACTGAATCGTTGGCAGGCAGGGAAGCATCGGTGGCGCTCAAATCAAAGTTGAGTGTGCTGCCGGCAGACAAGGTTAGTCCATTTCCCGCCTGGAAAGTGCCCGGACCCGTTGCGAATCCAGGATTCAATTGCCCACCCACCGTGACCGCGCCATTTACCACCCCGCCGCCGGCGAGCACAGTTCCTGCGGAAGTGGTCACCGGGCCGGTGCCTGAGGAGGTTTGGTCAATTTCCAGCGCACCATTGTTAAGCAAGGTTGCTCCAGTGTAGGTGTTCGCCCCGGAAAGGGTCAACCTGCCGCTGCCCATTTGCGTCAAGGTGCCGGTGCCGGCTATGTCGCTGCTTAAGGTCACATTGTCGGTGCGATCAACCACCAGCGCGCCATTGTTGGTGATGTTGACACTGGAAATTCCGCCACTGGCAGCGTCGCCGGCCCCGATCTGCAATGTGCCGCCATTGATAACCACAGTGCTGATGTTATTATCGCCGCCTTGATTATCCAGTATCAAGCTCTGCGAACCGCTCTTGGTCAGGCTGGCAGCTCCGCCGATATTGCCGGCGCCGGAAAAAGTATATTGCAAAGCATTGTTGTTGACCGTGATGCTGTTTGGAAATAGTGACTGGTCAAGCGAGACATTGGACTGCACGGCGGTGTCATTGAAGATCACCACAGCGGTGTCGAAGTAATTCGTCGGAACGGAATGAAAGAGCCAATTATACGTGCTCGTATCCCAATCCGCGCTGTTTGCACCACTCCAGGTTTCCGTCAGATCAGCGATCGGGCCGGCGGTCAGATTCAGGAAAATCGTGCCGCCGCCTGCATCCACAATTGTGCCGCTGTAGCCTCCCGGTGGAAACGAACCGAGAGTGAAGTTCTCACCAGACCTGGTCTGATAGTGAATGATTGGCAGAGTTGTGGGATACGCACCAATCGGTGAAATTTTAGAGATGTTGATCACACAGGGCGATCCGTCCCCGGTCAGGCTTTTCACCGACACCGCTGCACCTGCGCTGGATACCGGGACATTCAAGGTTGAGCTGCTCATGAAAAACGTTCCAATCGGAGCGGTCAGCGTCCCGGCCGTGTTGGAAACAACCAGTGTGCTGCCGGAATTAACATTGATGGCGCTGACACCACCGCCAGAGACGATCGTGCTGGCTTGGACCGTGCCGCCATTCAGGTTCAGCGTGCCAGTGCCGCCAGTCCCAGTCGCACTGTTACGCGCCAAACGCAAGCTCGTGTTAACCCTGAGTATATCGCCGCTATTATTGACGTTAACCGTGCCAATTGCTGCAGCAGTGTTTGTTTGTTGATAACCGATTTCCATTGTATTGACATCGAACGTGCCTCCTCCAATCGTAAGCGTTGCAGTGGAGCTGCCGGCTCCAGTTAAAGGTTGGCCCCGGGCTACATAAAGTGTGTCGACCATCGCATCCACTGTGCCAAGGGATAAATCAACAGTGCTGATAACGGCATTACCACTGGCCGAACCTGCCGGATTGTCTCCGCAGACAATCAGGCTGACTCGGCTGCTACCATCAGTATTCCGCAGTTGGAGCGACGGGGAAGCAAAGGCGGCGTTGAAATTTATGGTCGCATTGCCCTTTTGTCCCCCCAGCCGCATGTTATCCGCAAACAGCTTCGTCGCCTGACCGAAGCTCAAGACGGAAGCCGTGCCGCCATTGGCGTTCGATCCGCTATCCTGAACCACGACTTGCGGTGCAGCACCTGTGCAAGTTATTGTATTCGTCGCCGCAAGAATCAACGTGCCCGAAGGCCGGTTAACGGTAGCACCAGCGTTCGCTTGCCCGACGAGCAGTCTTCCCACGTTGGCGGTCAGATTGTTCAGCCCTGACAGGTCCAAGGTTGCCATGTGTGAGCCGGCGGTGTTGTTCCCAATGTGAACCACCATGTCGCCGGCACCGTTCAAAACCAAATTGCCTCCACCCGTGATTGCAGCCGGGGCCAAGGTGCTGGCAGCGGGCGAAGCCGCCGCGCTGCCTTCCAAAAGCAAAGCACTTCCAGCGGCGAGGCTGCTATTCACTGTCAGGGTTTGTCCGGAGGGAATGACCGTCGTTTGTTGCGCCTGGTTGTTCCAATCATAAGTCAAAGCATCAATGGTTTCCGCAGAGACATCATTCGTGTTCCGCGAGCCCGCACCAGTATTTCCAAAGATCACATCGCTGGCGGTGCCGGGCACAACGCTGGGCGACCAATTGCCGGGAACGGACCAATTGCCGCCGGCGGCATTATTCCAGGTGGGTGCGGCCTGGATTGATTGGGTTGACAAAAAACTGGCGACGAGCGCCGCGATGATGGGTTGGGTGAAACGAATCTTTTTCATATGGGATTTTTTGCGGAACATTACGGGTTAGCGGTGACTCTAGTGAGGTGATGACTTCTCAACATCCCTCTTTCGAGGGGTGCAATGCTTTCTGGTGCCAGCCGGCGGACTCTGCCGCTTGCCAGAGGACAGCCGGGATGGCAGATAGCGTGGAGCCAAACCTATTCATGCGTTTATTGCAGCCAGAGGACCGGCTGGGTGATGGCGATGTTGCGACGGACTTCCTGATTCGTTGGATCCGCCGGCAATTTGCGCCATAGTTCCAGATACTTTGGCTGGTCGAGCGCGAGTCCGGCGAACAGCAGGCTGGATTGGCGCGCCGGCCACGCATCCCAGGCCTGCACATCCGGCGCGCGCGGCCATTTCGATTTGTCGGCAAGATACGGAAAAAGAAATTCCATGGCCGTGCCGATGCTGCGTCCATCGGCCAGCTTGAAGTTCCACAGGTTATCGGTGGGGGTCGAAAGCAGCTGACAAAGCGTGGCCAGGTTGTCGAGTTGGAAGATCGAGTAGCCATAGGGCTTGGTGCGCTGGAGTTCCAGCGGGAAGCTTCCATCCACCGCCATCTGGTCCGGGATAAAGATCTCTTCAAATTGTCGCCGGCACTCGGCCAGCCGGTTCGTGTCACCGGTGAAACGCGAGAAGGCGGCGATCTGGACAAAATACGCCACCGAATGATTGTTCCTGGCGGCCCCTTCCGTCCGGCCATTCTCGCTCGTCATCATCCAACCCGTCATCTCGCGAAACCACTGCTTCAATCCGGCCAGAACTTCCGGTGGGAATGCGGGCGAGGCTTGCATCGCGGCGATGGCGGGCGGGATTTCAACCAGATGCAATCCGTCAATGATGCCCCAACTGCGGCCCGGCGACCGGCCCGGCACGGCCTGGGCGAATTGCAGGTTCGGATTCATCCGCGTTTTGGGGTTGAGGAAGAACACCCGCAGCAACTCCACCGCCTTCGTCACATAGCGATCGTCACCGGTGATTTTATACGCCGCCGCCAGTGCGGCCACGGCGTCGCGCACACTGCGCATGGCCATCCGGTGCTGGTCAAAATTACCGGGATTGGATTCGCCGTCGTGATTGACATAAGGCAGACCATCCGGCTTCGTCGGGTCGGGCCAGAAGTAATCGGCGTTGGAATAAAAATCATTCGTCCCGCCTTCGCTCAATTTGGCGCGGTATTTCGTGATGGCCGGCGGCTCAAGGTGGAGCGCGGCATTGGCCGCATTGAGAATGCGCTGGCGGTCTATCGCGCCCACCTCGAGCGCGAGTTCCTTCGCGCCGGAGGTCGAATTCGTGATCGCCAAAAACCGCGTCGGCAAACCCTCGCTCGCCACCGAAGCAACCACCTGGCTGCCACTCAACCGCAGGCTGATTTGCGCGCGGCCATTATAGAGCTGCACTGCGCGCGATCCGGTTGAAGTGCCGAGGTCATCGAGCAGCCGCCCATCTCCGGTCAGATCAAAACGAACCAGATTGGCCGCGTCAAGACAAGGCACGCCATCCTTGTCAAAGGCGCGCGCTTCAATGACCGCGATGTCGTTGGATTGCGCAACCTGCCGGAACATAAGATCTGCCGGCTTGCCCCACGTTGCGGTTTGATAGCCAACTTGAATCTCGTCCCTGACTTCAACGCCATGATTCCGACCAACGGCGCGGAGAGTATTTGTGCCTTCGTTCAATTTGACCGACCAATGCAGCCCGGCAGCGGGATAATCGGCGATGTTGCGATGCTCCACGCCTGCAGACACGCCGTTCACGAACAGTTCGGCTTCACCACAATTGGAAAACACTTTGACCAGCTTTGCTTCATCCGGCCTGCCCCAGCGCACTTCCCACCCATGACCGAAAATGTGGATCATCGGCTGTTCGGCCCAGTAGCTTTGGAAAATGTAATAGCCTTCCTTGGGCGTGCCGTCGCGTTCAAGCAGGCCTTTTTGATTCACGCGCGGCACGGGATTTTCCGGCCGCAACGGGGTGGCAAAGTCCTTGAAAATCCACTGCGCCGTTCCGGTCAGATTGGTCATCTGCTCCTGCTCCTTCAAATACCAGTCGAAGAGATTGCCGATGTAACTCTCCGACCAGTCGCCGTCCTTTGAGGCGCGCGCCGAGCCACCCTTGGGTTTGTAGGCATTTCCGACTTCCGCGGTGCCTTTGCCGGTCGCGACCTTGTGCAAGAACTTCTCCGGATCTTCCGAGAAGCGCCTGGCGTGACTGTCGCCGCCCCACTCGGCATGGAAGAAATGCGGAACGGATTTGATCTCCTTTTCCAACGATCCGCGATATTCGGGATATTGACCGGAATACCATCCCGCCCAGACGCTGGGCGAATACACATCCGGAACATCCTTGCAGAAATCACAGTAACGGATGCACGTCCTGCGCGAAGGATCAAGTTGATGAGCCAGGTCGTTCAGCTGAATCACGAAGGAGCGGATGGCGTTGGTGTCGAAGCTTTCAAAATCCCCCGGCCAGCCATTTTCATTTCCCAAACCCCAGAGGATGACCGACGGATGATTGAAGTGCTGGTCAATCATTGCGGTCAACAGGTCGCGGCATTCCTGTTGGTAGCGCGGGCCGCCGAGGCCGCCGCGACACCAGGGAATCTCTTCCCACACAAGCAGGCCCAGTTTATCGCACAACTCCAGCACTTGCGGGGTCTGTTGATAATGGCCGAGCCGCACGAAGTTCGCGCCCATTGCCTTGATCTTCTGGAAAGTCTGGCGAACGACCGCGTCCGGCACCGCGGCACCGACACCGGCATGGTCTTCGTGATACTGCGTGCCGCGCAACAGCAGCCGCTCCCCGTTCAACTGGAACGGTCCGTGCTCAACCCACTCAAAGGATCGCAGGCCAAAATGTTCTTCGACCTGTTGTTCCCCGCGCGCAGTTTTTAAAGTGACAACGCACCGATAGAGCGCGGGCTCTTTCGGCGACCATCGTTGGGGATCGCTAATCTTAAAAGCAGCAAACTCCTTCATTCCGGCCCACGGAACATTAGTCTGGGCGGAGGTGTAGATGACTTTCCCGCCGGGGTCGCTGACTTCGACAGTCAGTTCGACTTTTTCCTTTGCTGAAGTCGGGTTGTAAAATCGCGATTGGATTGTCACCGAAGCTTTTCCATCCGGCGTCAGCGCCGGTTTAATGTGAACCCGCTCCAGCGAAATTGCCGGAACATAGATCAGGCTTACGTGCCGATACAAACCACCATAGCGGGTGAAGTCGCTCAGGTCGGATGGGATGGATTCGGCGTCACGCGAATTATCGCACAGCACCGCAATCGGCACGGCTCCCTTGCTCCAGCTGTTGGTTAACACACCTCGCGCCGCATCCGTGATATCCACGTCCCACCCATCATAGCCGCCGACATGTTCGCCCACTTTATCGAGTCCGATAAACACTTGCGCCTTCTGGCCCGCGCCATCGAAGTGCAGGAGCGTCCGTCCGTTCGGAAACGGATTGCTGAGCGTCAGGCGCGTGCGATACCAGCCCGGCCCCTGATAATACGCTGCATCCGGGTCCACGGCGTCGCGGGCGTTGAAGCAATGCGGCAGCGTCACCGGTGTCCAGTCAACATTGTCCGATGCTTTGTCGCCCCGCCAGATTTCCCAGGTGCTGCCGAGTCTGCCCTGGTAATATTCCCAGCCCGTATCGAGCCGGGTCACATTCTTTTGAGCTTCGGCAAAGCCGGTGAAAAGGAACAGAGCCAAAACCCAGGCTGCCGGGACACGGAACGAACGCAGTCGCATTGGATTAACGAAGGATGAAGTCATAGGGTTGAGCACACGCATGGGGACAATTCTGCCGGAGGTCTGGCGGACTCTCATGTTGCCGATGATTGAAAATTGGTTGTTCCGTTGGGTGCGGTGTTATCGGATGAACATTCAAAAAATTGGACTTTTTCGAGCCGCTCAACATCCCCCTTTCGAGGGATGCGTTAACACGGGTGAATTGTTTCAATTGTGCGGTGACCCCAACCCGTCGTGCCAACATTCCTTGCTGGATGGCGTTGTCGTTTTTATTGCTGTGGGCGGCACCAGCAAGAGCCTGGCATAGCACCCTGTATCCCACCAACTGGCAGCCACCGGGCGTCAGTTCCGTCAATTTTGAAACCGACAAACTGATTCAGGACTTTTCTTACGCCGGCTACAAGGCGGGTGAGCAACCATTGCCAACGATTGCGGGACCGGTGTTCAATGTCACCCAGCCGCCTTATAACGCGAACAATACCGGCGCCAGCGATGCCACGCTCGCCATCCAATCCGCCATCAACGCCGCCCAGTCCGCCGGCGGTGGCGTGGTGCTGCTGCCGGCGGGAACCTATTCGGTCAGTGTGCAGGGAGGGAATGCCTGCGTCTTGCAGATCAATGCCGCGAATGTTGTGCTGCGCGGAGCGGGCGTGGGCAGCACCTTTCTGCTGAACACAAGCACCAACATGCGCAGCAAAAGCATCATTCTGGTAACTGGTCCTTCGTCGGCGGGTTTCTATTCGAGCGGCGTGGCCAGCGCCTCCATCAGTCAAGATCTGCACGGCCCGACCACCGTGATTCCCGTAACCAGCACCAGCGGGTTTACTCCCGGGCAATGGGTGACAGTGCGTGCCGATTGCACGGATGCCTGGATCACCGAACACAACGAGCCGGACTGGCTCGGCTACGGCAGCCAGCTTCAGGGGATCGCCTACTTTCGCCGCGTCGTCGCCGTCTCCGCCGTATCAAACACCATTACCATCAATGCGCCCACACGCTATTACTTGAAGACTCGCGACAATGCCCGGGTGGTGCGCCTCAGTTCGGGTCCGTTGACGGGCTGCGGGCTGGAAGACTTTTCCATCGGCAACGTTCAGCATGGTGGTACCGGCTGGGGCGAGGACGACTACACCGTGGCTGGCACACCGGCTTACGACGTCCATGATTCCTTTGCGGTCCGGATGGTGCGCGCCCGGGATTCTTGGATGCGTAACGTGGCGACCTTCCAACCGGCGGGCAACACCACCACTTGTGATCTGCTCAGCAACGGCATCCTGCTCAGTGAATGCAGCCAGGTCACCTTGACGAACTGTGATTTCCAACGCGCTCAATACGGCGGCGGCGGCGGCAATGGCTACATGTATCGGCTGCAAAACGCCAACGAATGCCTGCTGGACAATTGCCGCTCCACATTCACCCGTCACGGCTTTGTGCTGTCGCACATGGGTTCATCGGGAAATGTCTATCACGGCTGCATCGACAAGGACAGCGGGCGGCAGACCGGTGACACGGGGTTTCAAACGACCGCCGGCAGCAACAGCGATCATCACATGCACTTCAGCCACGGCAATCTGATCGACACCTGCACCGGCGACGGCAGCGGCTTTGAAGCGCGTTACCGGCCCTATGGCACCGCACCGCTTCACGATCTCACGGCGGCGCATAGTGTTTTCTGGAACACGCGCGGTATTGGCAGCGGACCCAGCTACGTGGTGACGACCGAGCAAAGCCGCTATGGTTATGTCATTGGCACACGCGGCACGCGCAGCGGCGTGTCATTGTCCACCTACGGCGGAACCAAATGCAATCCGGTGGACCATGTTGAAGGAACCGCGCTCGGCGACACGCTCGAACCCTTTTCGATTTACGAGGACCAGTTGAGCCGGCGGCTCAACCTGCCACACGTCACCCTGCCCTCCAATCTCACCCTGGGTTTTCCAACGAACTGCGTCCGGCTTCAGCCTTGGATACAGATCGGCCCGACGAATGCCGCAACGAATGCCTTCACCGCCGCCTGGCGCGTGGTATCGGCGCCTGGATTGGTGCTGTTCTCCCGCACGAATGCACCGGATCCCTTGCTGACCTTCGCGGACCGCGGTACCAACGAAGTGGAATTGACCGTGACCGCGAACGGCTACCAGACCACCGCCCGGGTCGCAATCTACCTGGCACCGGACAACACGACTGAGTCACTCACGCCGGTGGCGGATACGTATGTGCGCGACGGTTCGTTTGCCACCACCAACTATGGGCTCGAGACGACGCTACAATTGAAGAAAAATGCGACTGTCAGTTATACGCGATACGCGTTCCTGAGGTTTAATCTCCTGTCAGCGACGCTGACCAACTTTAATCGCGCCTACCTTGAATTACATTCACCAGGGCCGCCGGCGGCCGGATCGGCACCGACGCTGGAACTTCATTTTGTGACCAATGATGTGTGGTCGGAAACCGGCATGACGTGGAACACCCAGCCGGCTTTCGGACAGATCATCACCAACTGGCCCATGTCCACGAATGGTATGGATCGCGTGGAGATCACCTCCACAGTGCTAGCGGCCGGCAATCATCTGCTCAGCCTCGGCCTGCTGATATCCAATCCATTTTCCGACACCGTCTACTCATTTGATTCCCGTGAAGCCTCGGCGGGTCTTCCCCCTCAATTGGTGCTCGAGAAAACCGGCGGCTTTTCATCCTACGGCAACTGGGCTGCCGGCTTTACGAACCCTCTATTATCCGCGACTGCGCCCGGCGAAGATCCGGATGGAGACCGGCTCAACAATGCCGAGGAGTTTCTGTTCGCGCGGAATCCCACCCAGGCTGATAACTCACCGGTGTTCACCATCGCCTCCGCCCCCGGTGGCGTGGCCCTCAGTTTTCCCCAGCGCAAGCAGCTGCCGCCGGACATGTTTTACGTGATCGAATCCACCACGTCCTTGTGGCCGATGAACTGGCAGCCGGCCGCCGGCGTGGAGTTCAGCCAAGCCGGCGACCTCGGCGATGCCATCCTGATGAACGCGTTCATTCCGGCAAATGCGGCCAACCAAAGCTTCTATCGATTTCGGATCATCGTTGGGCTGTAACCAATCCATTAACCGCCATGAAAACTTCAAACCTGAATTCACCCAAGGCTTCTCGAAAACCTGCTGTCCCGAAGCCAGCCGCTTTCACGCTCATCGAACTGCTGGTTGTCATCGCCATCATCGCCATCCTGGCGGCGATGCTGTTACCGGCCTTGTCCAGCGCCAAGGAAAGGGCCAAACGCATCCAGTGTCTGAATAATTTGAAACAGCTTGGCATCGGCCTGACCATTTACGCCGGCGAGAACAACGAAAGACTTTTTTCACCACGGCCTGCGGGCAACAATTATAATCTGCACACCCTGAATCCTACCGAGATCGCCTCGTCCAAGGAGGTCAATCTGGACGCGAGCAATACAAATAGTCAATCCATTTGGGTGTGTCCCGAAGTTTCGGCCGGAGGAGGCTACCCACCAGGCATAGCTTACTTTAATCCGAACGTCGGTGGCAATCCGACCACCCAATGGCAGGTTGGTTATCAGTATTTGGGCGGTGTGACCAACTGGGTCAACGTGCAGGGAACCTTTAGGTCGTTAAGTCCGGTGAAGCTCAGCAACGCCAAGTCCTCATGGGTGCTGGCGGCGGAGGACCTGAGATTCGATACGACGACAAAGCAGTGGAACGACGGCACCCCGCCACACAAACGTCGCGGCACCGCTTACTCGGATGGCGGCAATACTTTGACGACGGATGGTTCGGTAAACTGGATCAAAGTGGAAAAAATGTATGAGATCACCACTTACAACACGTCAACCCGCCTGTGGTATTTTTATCAGGATGACCTTTCGAGCATTCCTGCCGCCATGCAGACCTCGCTGAAATTCAAGCCCGTGCCACCGTGAGGTAACACTTTCCACGTTCGACTCGACAGCGTCAATTCTCAACCCATACCAATTCCCAACCGGAAACGGTGGAATCATCCAAGCGCCCCCTCCCCCTGAACCTCGTAGCAGCCGACGTGAGGAGGCTCTGACTTTCTTCGTCCGAAACATAATAAGCCTCCTCACGTCGGCTGCCACGGTTCAAAGGTTCAACGTGCGAAGCGTTCGCTCGGGGAGCTCTCACCAGTTGTCTTTGGGAAATGGCATCATCCTCATTGCATCCGTTCAAAGGTGGATGATGCCGCGTTGGACCGACACGCTGACGGCTTCGGTGCGGTCGGCCACCCGGAGCTTGGCGAGAATGTTTTTCAGATGATCCTTCACGGTGTATTCGGTGATGCCCAGCGTGGCGGCAATTTGTTTGTTGGCGAGCCCCTTTGCGATTTCGATCAACACCTGCAGTTCCCGCGCGGTCAGCGTTTCATAGGAATTGCGCGAAGACAGTCGGTGCGCCACTTCTTTGGGCACCCACCGCCCGCCGGCGGCAACCGCCCGGATGGCGGGAATCAAACTTTCTCCCGTGGCGCTTTTCAATACGTATCCTTGTGCTCCGGCTTCAAAGGCTTTGCGAATGTCGGCATCACCATCAAACGCCGTCAGCATCAGCACCCGGGCTTTGGGATCCTTCCTTCGGATTTCGATGGTCGCCTCGATGCCGGTCTTGACGGTCATTCGTGAGTCCATCAGGACAAGATCGGGCGCGAGCTTTTCATAGAGTTCAACCGCCTGCCGGCCGTCCACCGCTTCCGCCACGACCTCCATGTCGCTTTCGGTATTCACCAAAGCGACCAGGCCGATCCGCACGATGTAGTGGTCGTCGGCGACGAGGATTCGGATCGTCTTGTCTGGCATCATATCAATCCGGAAGCATCGCCCGGGTCGTGATCATTATGTGTAGGAATGGAATTGATGGGGATCTCAATTTCCACACAAGTGCCGGCGCCCGGTGCGCTGACGATGGTAAGCTTTCCGTCCAACCGCTTGGTCCGCTCATCCATGCCGACCAGCCCAAAATGACCTTCCTTGGCCCCGGTCGAGTTGCCGGGTGTGAATCCCCGGCCGTCATCCTTGATTTTAAAGACGACGCTTTGCGCGCCGAATTTGAGTTCGATATCCACCTTTTTGGCGGCGGAATGTTTGACGACATTGGTGAGCGCTTCCTGGCCGATGCGCAGAAGATTTTCTTCGACCACTTCGGACAGCGGCCGGACCCGGCCCTGCGTGGCGACTTGAATCTGGATGTCCGTTCCATCCAGCATCTGCCGGCCGCTGGCCAGCAATGCACCGCAAAGATCGAACTCCTCCAGTTCCCGGGAACGCAGGTCCCATATTGAGCGACGAAGTTCCAGCTGGCTCTGGGTCATCAGACTTCTGGCCATTTCAACATGATGGGTAGCACGGTCCGTTTCCTTGCCGAAAAGCCGGCCGGCGGTGTCAAGTTGCAGGCCGATGCCAGTGAGACTTTGCTCAAGGGTGTCATGAAGTTCCTGGGCCAGACGCGTGCGTTCTTTGAGAGTTGCCTTGAATTGAACCTCCCCTTCCTTGCGTGCGCTCATCTCAAACTTCAACTGCTTGGTCCTTTCTTGAACCCGCCACTCCAACAGGTCGTGCGCTTTCTGTAATTCTTCCTGGGCCTTGACCTTTTCAATGACCGAGGTCCGCAGCGCGGAATTCTTCCGCAAAATCATAACGCTCCAGACCATCGCCACCACCAGTATCGTCAGTGCAATGGCCAGACCGGCCAGCAGGCGATTCGGCGTCCACCAACCGGGCTTTTGCAGGATGCGGATGTTGCCGGCATCAGGCAGCAGGATTTGCACAGTCTCCATCTTGCCCTCTTCGGCGATCTGCAATAAACAGATTCCGGAGACTTCAAGGGTGCTGCCGTTTGGAATCGAGGCAAGCTCGGCGAATCCCTCGGCAGACGGGGCTTCAGCAGTGAACAGAAAATTGCTGTTTTGAAGGATCAGAACGCTTTTAAGATCGTTGGGATGCGCACCCGACAATCCGACCCGGCGAATAGAACGATCCAGCAACTTGCCTTGAAGGCTGACGGGGTCAGAATGATGCAGACCATCCGACAATTCCTGAAGCGATACGGGTTTTGGACTGATCATTTCTCGCGCATCCTTCGTCCGGCTAAGGGTCGCATCTTGCAGCACGGGGAGAAATCGTTCCAAATCGGGAAAGCCAACCGCCTCCACCACTTCGCCAGGAGCATAGTGATTGGTATCACGGCATTTGACCTGAAGCCCTCCCGTCGCATCGTGCAGGAAAATATCCTCTCCTAGACGTTGATAAGTAACGACGCCCTTCACACGTATCCGTCCGTCAGGAGTTGCATTCTTGCGATATTGGGCGATGCCATTCAAAGGGGTGAAAGGCTCATGGAAAATTGAAGTGTCTGAAAGATGATCCACGATGACATCCGATTCCAAGGGCGCGAACAGCGCCACCGTAAGAATGTGTCTCAACGGTTCTTTTAAGAACGACGCCGCAGATGTTCCCCGGACGCGAACCGTCGCCCCGATCAGGGTGTTCGGATCAATTTTCAAGGAGCCCGGGACAAACGCACGGAAACGATAACCACTCGACGCCAGCTCGAGAACGAGTTTTGTGTCTCCTTTTTGAGCGGATCTCACAATGCCCGAAACCTCCACTCTCTGCCCGTCCTCCGCGCCGGACATCAATTGTTCGGCGGAAACCGGCCGGGCCTCCGGCAACGGAGCCGTGCCCAGTTTTTTCCATTCCGGCTTGTAAATGTCAGGCGCATACCCTCCCGGATGGCTGACACCGCGGATCTGCACGACATCACCTACGAGCGGCTGAAGTCTTTTTGTGTTGTTCACAAACACTCCGCCCGTGGCGTCTTGCACAAAAAATTTTCCCTTCCAGTTCGGGGTCGGTTCCGCCACGGTCACAACGCCGGTGATCGCGACTTCGATTTCCTGCTTCGCCTGCTCGGCCGTCAGCGAGAGCACGTCCGCCGCGTTGGTCAGGACGCCGGGCGACGAGGCGACACACACCGGCGCTTCAGCAAAAAGGACGATGATCGCCAACCCGGCAGCTTGTAGCAAATGCGGCTTCATTGAGATCAATTTATTTGACGCCACCCGCCACAGATGTCCAGTCAATTACAGCGTTTTTTCATCCCTCCAAAGAGGGATGTCCGGTTTTGCCTTTGGCGGCAAACTCCATGGCTAGCAACCCGGTTAAAAAACATCCATCGGACCCATGCCAATTGCCAGCTTATGAACGTGTCAAATCAGAATGCCCGTCGGACTTCCTTGAACTTCGACTCCGCCAGGCGATGCGCCTTCACCCTGATCGAATTGTTGGTGGTCATCGCCATCATCGCCATCCTGGCGGCGATGCTGCTGCCGGCCCTGGCCAGTGCCAAGGAAAGGGCCAAGCGCGCCAGTTGCATGAACAATCTCAGACAAACCGGCCTGGCCCTGCGCATGTATGCGGACGATAACAACGATAATCTGCCGCGAAGCATTGTCCCCGCCGGGGCGGAAGTGTTGGGGAACGACCCGTGGGATCTGCCCTTTTCGATGGCGGATAACATCGGGCCCAAGGCGGGCACGAACATGATTTACCGGGCCATTTTTTATTGTCCCGGCGGTTACGTCTCCGCTCAAAACCTGGACGTATGGTGGAACTTTCAAAGCAAACTCCGGGAATCCTCCTACGCCTGGTTCATCAGCCGCGATGGCACGCAAAATTACCCCACCACCATGACATCTCCCAAGGGCTGGCTGACCAAGGCGTCCAAGCCCTACAAAAGTTCCGATAACGTCTCAACCGCCGAACTTGTCGCGGACACCAGCGTTTCAGCAGGGACCGGAAATCGTCAGACGGATCAATGGGGACCTGGTGCCGTTACATCAACGAGCGGGATAGTCACGGGTTACAACAGCAATCATCTAAAGAGCAAAGGCCCGCAGCCGAACGGAGGAAATGTTTTGTGCCTGGACAGCCACGTGGAGTGGCGGCGCTTTCAAGATATGAATGCCTGGGCCGTGTGGACCAGCAAGTCTTATTGGTATTGGTTCTGAGTGAAAAGGGAGTGTCAAAACTCTTTAGAAATGTCCCCTTTATTGTTTATTCTTCGTTGTTCTTTTTCCCCGGCTGGCGGAGCGGGACGCAGGGAAGCCGGAGCGTAGCGGAGGCTGACCGGAGTCCCGCTCCGCCAGCCGCGCCGCGCGCCCTTGGGCCTTGATCCCGTTCCAAAATTTCCGCCCCGCTCCCGCTCCCAACCGCGCTCAGTGATTAACGCACGACGCGAAGCACTCATAAAATGGATCGCCGTACTAACGCGCGGATTGCTTCATTTCACGCGCTGTCGGTCGCTTCGCATGCCTCGCGACCCCGCCCGTTCCACTCCTTAAAACCGCGCTCTCGTCACGAGCTGCATTTGCAAATACCGTAATGCGCGGCACGCTTCCGGTCAGTTATGCTGCCTGAAATAAAAAAGCTGGAGTCGGTTAAAACTCCAGCTATCCCCACAAAAAATTTAGTTGTCTGATCGAAGTGGGCATTTTCAGCGGTGTCAATTTACCGGTGTATGTTGCGCCAGCCAAACCATGTCTGGGTCAGATTTTAAAACACCGACATTTATTAACCTGCCATATGTGACAGGTTCGTTGGAAAATTTGCCGCGCCATTTATGAATTTCGGAATGACCGTCGGCAAAGGTGAGACCGCACGAACCAGCGTGCTGGCACCCGGGGACTTCAAGCAGCGCGGGAAAGGGATAGTTGGGCGTGTAGAGGATGCCATCATCAATCGAGTCGGGATGCTCATCGGTAAAAACCCAGCAATCGCTGGGACCAGGCGAATGGAAGTCAGTGGATTTCTTTACCACATAAAACGAAGTCGAATTCGACCACCCCTCACCAGTGTATTTATTGCCGTCCCCAACCGCCCCGTCCATGGCTACACCCCGGACGCGGTGATCCCAGCCAAGCGCACTCTGGGCCGGACTCACAAAATTGGCCGCCGGACAAGCAAAGACTTTGTAAGCACGGCCCAGATAACTGCCCAAGAGTGAATATTTATCATCCACGAGATCATCCGTGTTGGTGTTAATTTGGCTGGTGGTCCAATCCAGCCGCCAACCGGTTACCCACGAGGGAGTGCCGCCATCAAACTGGGACAAATCAGCGTTGATGGCCAGCCGTTCATTGTTGTCACCGGCATACATGAGCCAGGCTAAACCCAATTGCTTGTTATTATTCATACAAGCGGCGGCTACCGCACGGATTTTGGCCTTGTTCAGGGCCGGCAACAACATGGCTGCCAGAATGGCGATGATGGCGATCACCACCAACAGTTCAATCAAGGTGAACCCGCGGCGGGGTCTGCGGACGGGGATTATTTCTTGCCGTATGTATTGGTGCATTGGCATGTTATGTTTGTTTGTATGATAATTGGTAATACGATCAGGACACGGATGGCACAACTCTTATATACAATAACCGCATCCCTCTTCCCGGCCTGATGATTTCCACCCGCCGTCATTGCAGCGGGTGGAATGTTCCGGCCAAGAAACTGACACGCTCATGGAGTCCGCACTCTAAAGAACATTTTGGATCCAGTCGGAATGTTCGTGTATGGTGACGTGTTGACGTTTGTCGTCCACGGACCCAGCAGGTTGGTGGCTTGAAGCAGTGTGCTGCCCCCTGACCAGGTCAATACCAGGCTGGAACCAGAGCGGGCAACACCCAATGTCGGCGCCGAAGTTGGTTGAGTGGTAAGCGCTATGCCGCTGACACATCCGGAATTTCCATTGGAACCAACATCATAAGGGCCAGATCCAAAAGTCCACTGTATCGTGATGTCTCCATTGGTATCGGGAGTCATGTCAAATACAACGTCCTGCGGACTGGTTTCCGTCTCGACAATATACGCATTCGTTGTCGCCCCGACGATTTGGGTCAAGGTGGGGCGAGGAATCGCATCGCACACGGTGAAGATATCAACCTGGTATGTTTGGCCCAATGTCAGGCCGGTGAACTGGTATTGGGCATACTTATCCCCAGGAACTAGAGAGCTATACTGGGTGTTGCCGGTGTAGGCATAGGTGGAACCCGACAGCAAGGTGGCCATACTGTTATCGTCGGGTGTGCTGCCGAAGCCAAATGACTGGGGCACAGGAAAGATGCCGGTAGAATCGATGCCCCCTTCACCGGTTTGGCCATCCTGATGCTGAACAAACGTGACGCCTTGGATTATTACGGTCGAACTGTCGAAAGTAACACCAGCAACATCCATTGGTAATGGCGCAAATCCCTCGCCCGGATCGCCGCCGGTAATCTGAGTCACATCCAAGCCAAATACAACATTGACGGTTGCTGGAGCAGAAGGCACCAAACCGGGAGATGCGTATGTAAGGCTGGCCTGGCCCACAGCCACACTGGTTACAACCACGGACTGGGCATTGGTTGCACCCGCCGGAAACGTCTTGGTCAGGACATTGCCAACCGCCTCCTGCAAGCTGACCACGCCGGGATTGTTGTTCGTCACGGTGACGGTGACCGCCTGGCTCGCGTTGGCCGCTTGCGGAATGGTAAGGGTCAAAACAACGTTGTTTGTGCCAAACACCGTAGCATTAGCTGGCGTCAATGATACTGACACTTCGCTTGGATAAAGGATTGAATAGTTGGTCTTGAGCGCATAAATCAGGTTGGTGGCCTGGTGAACCGTCAACGCGCCGTCATAAAAACGTATTTCCGCAATTGCGCCTGAAAAATAACGGCTGTAAGCTTCGTAACTGCTGCCCCCCAGGGCAATGTCAAGATCAGCCATTGTCCCGCTGGAAATAGGACTCGAGGAAATCACCGTCGGTTGGTCATCCACAGTGAGCCGCATCTGGCCATTAAGGATGTCGTATGAAGCCACGGCCACGTGATATGTCGAAGTGACCAGATTGTAATTTGTCTTGGAAATAGTGGTGGTGCTAGTGCCACCCAAGCCGGCGCTGATTTCACCACTACCCGAAATGGAAATTCCGAAGTCGTTGCCGGAAACGGAACCAATCGGCGTGTCATCAATGATGCCCGTTTGACTGCTCCATTGGGCGCCGGAGGCGCCCACGCCCGTTGCGTCAGCCTTGAAAACAAGTGCAACCGAGAAGTTGTTTCGTCCGGCCACCAAACCGCTGGTGCCTCCCGGCATATAGAGAGAGCCGCCTTGGAAATCAATCGCTGGTGACAAGGCACGAGTTCCCTGGGCCAGGAAAGTCGGATCAGCGCCAACATTTTGCTGCCAAATCCAACTGTTGTTGATGTCCCCGGCCCAGGCAGTAATCGAATCTCCATTATTCACAGCAGCACCGCCGTTAAGGCTGGTCAAACTCGAGGTCTGAAAGTCCTCGATGAGTGTGGCTGGAGGAAGTCCGCCAATAGCCAGAGTGCCATTGTTAAAGCTCGAACTCGAGGCGGTGAGATTGGCCGTCCCGGCGGCCAGAATGTTTACGATAAAAGTTTGAACATTGGTGGCTCCGAGGGTGAAGGTCAAATTAGTCGATGAAAATCCGGTGACGCTTGGATTGTCACTGGTAATTGTCACGGTAGTCGTGGTCGTGAGCGTGGGAAGTGTCACTGTTACCGCTACATTGCTGCTAACGGCCACATAAGGCGGGGTTGCCGTCATGGGAATAACGGGAAGCGCCAGCGGCACATTGTATTTGCCGGCCAGATAGTGCTGCACGGTCTGGATATCACCGTAGCTCAACGCGGAATTGAACACGATCACTTCCGCAATCTGCCCGGACCAATAGCTGCCATTGTTGTATTGCTTGCCAAGGCCCACCCGCGTATTCCCCAAATTGTAAGTGGCACCGGAGGCGTTGACATCCTGAACGCCCGCCACAAATCCCTGATAGTTTGCTGACGACGCAGTGTAGATTTTACCCAAGATGTTAAATCCCGCGCCATTCAATGAGATATTGCCAACATAGGGGGAGTTGTCCTGGCCATAACCACCCACCCACAAATGGCTGGTGTTGGGATCCACCCCGAGACAACTGTTTTGATTCACACCTGCAGTGTCGCTGTAAAATACCGCGCCGTTCCTGAATTGCGCTATTGACTCGTAGCTGCCCACAATAAAAATGGAATGACTGGAATTGCCGGTGGTGGCTCCGGTCGGGGAAATAAGAGCGTTCGTCCCGCCAAAGCTGAGGGTGGGCAATCCATTGACAGCATTGGTTACGATGAGCGGCAATGGCGTCCCGTTTTGCGGGTCTTGCACCGCGTTGTTTTCGTGGCCCGATTGATCCGTCAACTGGGCGACCGCGCCGTTGTTGATGATGTTATTTGTGGCGTTCGCTTCCCACCAAACCGTCGGAATAATGCTCGTGCCGGGAAGGGGCGACAAGGTCACTATGTTCAGCACGACCGGAGCGCTCGTGGCACTGCCAACGCTGTTGGTCACCACTACCTGGTAATTATATGAGCCAACCGCAAAACCAGTGGTATTGATCGAAAACGCATTGGTGCTGCTGTTCGAGCTGACGCTGGTTCCGATATTGACGCTATTGGACCGCCATTGGTAAGTATAGGGCGGGTTGCTGACTTGCGGGAGCAGTATTTCTGTAAGAGCCACATTCGTCCCCGCTACTATCCCGCCCAGAGGCGAAATGGTTGGCGGGTTAGGCACTGGCACACCGCCGGTAATTGCATTTGTGCTGTTTCCAGCAGTCACGGAATTGAACGCAATGGTGGGGTAGCCGTTCCCTCCTGTGACACCAGTTCTATCTGTCGCTCCAGCAATCGTCACAGTTTCTCCCACTGTCCCGGTAACCGCAAGTTTAAGAATCGCGTAAGTATGGCCTTCGCCCGTTCCGTTACCATCGGCTGTGGTCGGCAGCACAACATTAGTCACCGCATAACTGGCTGAACCGACCGTTGCCCTAAAATCCGGCGCGGTATCATAGCCGGAAATGTAAACCGACAGGTATTCGTTCGTGGCAAACAAGGTGGTCGTGATCGTGACCGTGCCCACGCCAGCATCAGCACCTTGGATTTGCGCCAATGAATAGTTCGGACTGAGCGTTGCCGAGGTCGTTCCGTTATTATACGTTGTTTGATTATAGGCGGCGTCCGAACCGGTGCCGGTGAACTCGCCAACGGCAACCAGCGTGCTGAAATTCCCGACGTTGGATGGATCCGTGGCCGGCGTGAACGAACCATTGATCCCATAAAAAGCATAGGCGCTGGAAAGATTGAGATTTACGCCGGCCGGTGCAGCCACAATAGACCCCGTGATGGTATCCGCCCACGCGGCGGTTCCAAGCAACGAAACGCCGGCCAGTGCAATTATTACTATCTTTTTCAGGAATTGGTTTTGGGTTGTCATATAATGAATTCTTGATTATTTGGCTTTTGCAGTTTTCTTGGTGTCACAAAGTTATTCAACCATATCCACGGGTTTCGCACTACTGTCTAAAGTGAGAGGATGCCCAGATTTTTGGTTTTTTGTGATGTCCAAAGCGTCCTCCAATTTCTTTTGCCGTTGGCAAGAACACGTTCCGATCAATTCCACTCTAAGCCAAAGCATCTCCTATAATGCCTGGAGATCAGGAAAGCTCTCAACCTTGCAGCGCTCAGGATAACGACCTTGTGGCTGCATCAACGCACCTGTTGTCCCTTGATCATCCGCCCAGCCCAAGGTAACACCCTGGGTATCCGCTAAAGCCAAAAAAGGTCCCCGGCCTTACGTAGGGCCGGGGACTTTGAAATAAACTCAAATGTAAGAAGCTTTTTTAGCAGTCAACCTACGGCGAACCAGGAACAACACGCCTAGGCCGATAAAAGCCAGATAACTGACCGAAGGTTCGGGCACTGCCGTGACATCGCCCAATGTGAGGCCGAAACGAATGTCACTGACTCCCGTTCCCTGACTGCCGCCACCAAATGTGCCAAGGAGGAGGTCGCTAGGAGTATTGATTACCGTGAAGCCCGACAGGCTGACTTCGGTTCCACCTGTCACTACGCCGCCGGTGACACTGGTCGGATCTTCCCAAGCGTTAAGAGTATCGGTCCCGCTGGTGAGATTGAATTGAAGCACAAAGAGATGCGCAGCGGTATCCGCCAAACCAAAACTACCTGTCGTTCCGCCTCCACCGCTGGCATTCAGCGTTATCCCAAAGTGGGTCGAATTCTGAAAATCACCAAAACTGCTGGCACCGACCTGCAAGAAACGACCGGGGTCCGAGCCATTGCCCAGTTCGACCGCCTGATATCCTCCCACAGTGGGAAGTTGCATCAGGAAGCTCATGTAAACGGTTCCGGATGTTGCTGTGAGGGCATTCACGACGCTCGAATCAAGCGCGCGCCCAGCCCGTCCATCCTGGGTGATATTGACCAGGGCACCGGATCCCGGCGTTGTGTCATAACCCGTCGTGCCCGAGTAGCTGATGGGAGTGGCGGAAACCGAGTCGCGAACACCCTGAAAAGCGTCAAACCAATTACCGGTGAAACCGGCAACAGCGGGACCTTGGCCGACGATGCTACCTGACGTAGTATAGTTGCCTCCCCCGGTCAGGAAGGGATCATTGGCAAGAATTTGTGCTTGAGCACCAGGAGCCATGGCCAGCGCCAAAGCGCAGGCTGCTGTTAATTTCATTAACATTGTTTTCATTTTAATTTTTCAATTGGAGTTGTTAGGACGTTTCTTCTGCACTTTCGAAATGCATCCTAAATTATTTAGGATATCAGCAAGGTTTTTTTCATTCAGGTAGTGAATGAATCCTTGATTTTTTGCATTTTCTTGGATGTCAGCAATGATTTGACCATATTTACAGGATTCGCACTACTGTCGAAAGTGAGGGGACATGCTGGTTGCGGCAGTTTGCGGAAAAACACCGAAAATCGATCGGTTTGCAACCATTCGCGCATTCACACCTTGAACCTGCTGACGATGACAGCGCGCGCCGTTCCGCATGCACCGGGGCCATGAACCGGGGTGGCGAAATTTCAAGAGAGGCCAGGAGCGTTTCTCCCCCCTCATCGGGGGCAACGGTATTTAATGTCCGAACGGAATGTTGGTTGCCGAACCACTGTATTGCACAGTCACGTCGGCATTCACCGTGGAAGGCACGCCGGCGCCATGACCTGATGACACCCAAACAATGTTAAATGTGCGCGACTGGAGCATTCCGGGAAAACTTCCCTGACGCTGCCCAATGGTCAAGGTCTGGATGGCATCGTTCCAAGTGAAGGAAATCGTCGCATAAGTCCCACTCTCATAATCATAATTGTCGTTCTCATCCTCATAGAGCGTGAATGCGCCGTTGGCACCGCGATAAACCCGCAGTTCGATTGGGTCCACGCTTTGGGCAGCATACTGAATGGCCGGGCCGTAGGGGATGATTGAGCCGGCAGGCACATACAATGGCATTTTAGTGATGGGCGCCGCCGCATTGTTGGTCTGTCCGCCCGCATAGGTCAGGCCGGTCCAGAAATCATACCAAGTGGTTCCGGCGGGAAGATAGACGTTTCGGTTTGTCGTGCCGGCTTGCGTCACCGGACTGGCCATCATGGCCGGCCCAAACATATATTGATCCGGGATATTATAGACATTGGTATCCTGAACGAAATCCATGACCAGCGGGCGCATCATGGTGTAACCATTGGTGGTTACCATCCAGGAGACCGAATAAATGTAGGGCAACAAATGATACCGAAGCTGGTCGAAGTTTACGAGAATGGCCTCCGTATTTGTGGGGAACTGCCACATTTCCTTGCCAAAGTTCTGGCCATGCACGCGGAACATGGGGCAGAACGCGCCATATTGGAACCAGCGCGTGAATAATTCGGCATAGGCCGGATCGGTGGGAGTGCCATTATTATCCTGATACCCGCCAATGTCCGTGTTCCAGTACGGAATGCCGCTCACGCAGAAATTCAGCCCGGCGGGAATCTGCAGGGCAAATGAAGCCCAAGTGCTGTCGATGTCGCCCGACCAGGTCACAGCGGCATTACGCTGTTGTCCCGCGTAGGCCGAACGGGTAAGGATAAAAACCCGTTTGCTGGAAGTGGCCCCGCGCTGGCCTTGATAAAGAGTGGTGGTGTGCATCAAGGGATACGCATTATAGACGGTGGCTCCCGATCCCGCCGCCGTGGCATAGTTCGCGTATTCTCCCCAATTCACATTTAATTCCGGCTCGCTGGCATCCAACCACCAACCGTCTATGCCCAGCGAAAACAAATCGTTTGAGACTTGCTGCCAGTAAAGCTGCCGGCCGACCGGGTTGAACGCATCATAGTATTGGGCATTGGGAGTGCCGGTGGTCCGTTCCGGATAAAGGGCGCCGGCGTTGCTCAGTTGCAGATAGTTCGCATAGGCGCCCTGGTCGAACTTCGCCCATTTGGAAATCATCATGTGAATGTTGTCATTGTGCAACGTCTGCATGAGCTGGGCCACGTTCGGATAGTTGCCGGAATTAAATATGTCGGAACCCCACGGATTGGGATTCCAATACATCCAGTCCTGAACGATGTTGTCTATGGGGATGTTCGCAGCACGATACTGGTTTTCCACGCCAATCAGTTCCGCCTGACTGCCGTAGGCATTCTTGCTCTGCCAATAACCCCAGGCCCATTTCCCGAACATAGGCGCCTGCCCCGTGAGATAACGATAGTCCGCAATCACGGCATCAGACTGGGGGCCATACATGAAATAGTAGTTGACCGCAGCAGCAGCCTGGGAGGCCCAAGTTACCGTGGATTTGGAGCTAAAACTAACGTCCGTTATGGCTGGATTATCCCACAATATGCCGTGGCCGAGGCTGGAAAAGAGCATCGGGACATCGCTGTTCCCGGGATTGATCTGCTGCAAAACAACCGTGGTGTTCTTGTAATTCATCGCCCCGGCCTGGTGCTGGCCAAGCCCGTAAAAGGCTTCGCCGGGAGATGTCAAAAATTGCTGCCGGCTCGCCAGCGTGGCCCCGCCGCCAGCCATAGCCGGGACGAGCGATTTTCCTCCGCCGGGCGGCTCCAGCAGCAAAGGCGCCCCATTGGTATCATAAAACCCAACCGCTCCACTGGCCAGGCTGACGCGGACTTGCAACAGACCGGTGTTCAAAATCACATTGGTGGCAGTAGCCGTCAGGGGCCAGGTTCCGGTGGCAGGCGGCATAATGACCGAAAAGCTGTTGGACCATGACGGGACCGAATTCGACAGACCATAAGCAACGCGAACAATGCCGGGAGAAAACACCTGAAGTTTCATGATGCCGGGGTTCATCTGCAGCGTTGCGCCATCCGGATCGCTTTGCCAGGAGGTGACCGGGATTGATCCATAATTAACCGCCTGCAACCGGTAAAATTTTGCCGGGGCACTCGCTGTTGAATCGAATGCCATGTTGATGGCTCCCTGGTTGGTGACCGGCAACCCGGCAAAGCGGTAAGGGCCGGCAACATTGGTGCTGGCCAGCACCTGGAAATTAATGGGTTGCTTGGGCCATGACAGCTCTATCTGTCCGCCCGCAACCGCCTGGGCCGTAAGTGTCGGGCCGGGTGCCGTGGCGGTGACGGAATTGAAGGCAATGGTTGTGTAGCCGTTCCCGCCCGTGACGCCGGTTCTATCCGTCGTTCCCTTGATGGTCAAAACGTCGCCCACCTTCCCGGTGACCTTAAGGTTCAGAACCCCGTAGGTGTGACCTTCGCCTGTTCCGTTGCCATCGGCCGTGGTTGGCAGCACGACATTATGCCGCACAAAAGCGGCTGACCCAATCGTCGCGCTGAAGTCCGGTGCAGTATCATAGCCGGAAATGTAAACCGACAGGGATTCGTTCGTGGCAAACAAGGTGGTCGTGATTGACACCGTGGCCACGCCCGCATCAAAACCTTGAACTTGCGCCAAGGAATAGTTCGGGCTGAGCGTTACCGAGCTCGTTTCATTGCTATATGTCGTTTGATTAAACACGGCATCCTTACCAGTCCCGGTATATTCGCCAACGGCAATCAAGGTGCTAAAAATCCCGATGTTGGATGGGTCTGTGGCCGGCGTGAACGAACCGTTGATCCCGTAAAAGGCGTAGGCGGTGGAAAGATTGAGATTTACGCTGGCGGGCGCAGCCGCTATGGATCCGCTGATTGAATCTGGCGAATCTGGCGCGGTGGCGGTGACGGAATTGAACGCAATGGTTGTGTAGCCGTTCCCGCCCGTGACGCCGGCTCTATCCGTCGTTCCCGTAATTGTCAGCGTTTCCCCCACGGTCCCGGTGACCGCAAGGTTCAGAACCCCGTAAGTATGGCCTTCGCCCGTTCCGTTGCCATCGGCCGTGGTTGGCAGCACGACGTTATTCAGCGCAAAAGTGGCCGACCCGACCGTCGCGCTGAAATCCGGCGCGGTATCATAGCCGGAAATGTAAACCGACAGGGATTCGTTCGTGGCAAACAAGGTGGTCGTGATTGACACCGTGGCCACGCCCGCATCAAAACCTTGAACTTGCGCCAAGGAATAGTTCGGGCTGAGCGTTGCCGAGGTCGTTCCGTTATTATACGTCGCTTGATTAAATACGGCATCCGCACCAGTGCCGGTGTACTCGCCAACGGCAACCAGCGTGCTGAAATTTCCGATGCTGGATGGGTCCGTGGCCGGCGTGAACGAACCATTGATCCCGTAAAAGGCGTAGGCGGTGGAAAGATTGAGATTTACGCTGGCAGGCGCAGCCGCTATGGATCCGGTGATTGTATCCGCCCAGGCGGGGCTTCCAAGCGGAAAAGCAACAGCTAATGCAAAGAATGCAACCTTGTTTAAGACGGGATGCTTTGTCGTCATAACATTGAAAAACCGGGCCGGTGGAGTTCCTCGCGCATAGGGTAAAAAATTAACTGATGTTCGTTGGTTCTAAGATCATGAAGGTACGTGTTCCGAGGATGCTCTCGCTGGATCTCAAAATTACGGTTTCATCCCGATACTGAACCATTCCCACGAGTTTGGCGCTACTGTCTAAAGTGAGGGGGATTACTTTAAAGACATCACGGCCGGCCCAGATTGCGCCCGCGTTCCTAGCCCGACTTGGCCCGGTGTCTGGCGACGGCTTCAACCCGGTTGCGGACGTGGAGTTTCTGGCAGGCATTCTGAACAAAGTATCGCACCGTGGTAACCTTGACGTTCATTTTGTCAGCGATCTCTTTGTAAATGAATCCCGAACTGAGCAGGTTCAGCACCTGCTCCTCCCGCGGTGACAGATTTACCTCCGCTTCGGGCGACGGGCCAATGAGATGAAAATGCTCCACGACCTTGCTGGCGATGTGGCTGGACATCGGAGCCCCGCCACCATCCACGTCCCTCACCGCTTCCAGTATTTGAAGGGCATGGCTGGACTTGATCAGGTAGCCGTTGGCGCCGGCTTTCAGGGCCTTGAAAATCCGGTCACTGTCCTCATAAATGGTCACCATGATTACCCGCAGCCCGGGCACCAGTTTTTTAAGTTCCGCCATGCACCGGATGCCGGACATGCGGGGCAGTTGAATATCCATGAGCACAACATTCGGTTTGAGGTCCGGGATTTCCCTCAAAGCTTCTTCACCGGATGCAAATGCCCCCACACACCGGATGTCCGGTGCGGTGCCCAGCAGCTCCACCATTTGTTTTCGCAACTCCCCGTCATCCTCAACCACCACCACGGATTTAACCGCCTCTGATTTATTCAAAGTCATGCTCGTGCCTTTCGCCGTGATTCTCATTGGTGCCACCGCCCGGCCTAGAATCCGGCTGGACCAGTGGTATGACCAGTTGCAGATGGACCGTGGTACCTTGACCGGGCCGGCTTTCCACCACGCATTTCCCGCCAATATCCTCCAAACGGCGTTTCATATTGGTCAAGCCATTCCCGGCGGTCGCCGCCGCCGGCTCGAAACCGCAGCCATCATCCTGAATGGCGACCCTCAGCGTCTTGCCTTCAAAAGTAACCTTGATGGTTACCTCCGAAGCCTTGGCGTGCTTAACCACATTATGCACCGATTCCTTGACCGCCATCATGATGTTGTGCCGCGTCTGGCTTGAGACCTGGACATGGCTGGGGAGATTGTCCACCTGAAGCCGGTAACGCAACCGCGCCGAACCACACAGACGTTCGGCCATCTGGCAAATATAATTCCCCAACGCGTACAGGTTGTCGTATTCGGGACTAACCGTCCAGATTGTCTGGTACAGGGCGGCAATCAGCTCCTTCGACAGGTTAAAAATGCGCTCGAGGTCGGCACGCGCGTTGTTCGGGAAGGCCTGATCGTTTGGAGACATGGAACTGAGCATGGAAATCTGCGTGGCCCGGGCACCCAAATCATCATGAATATCCCGCGCAATCCGCAACCGTTCCTGTTCCAGTTCGCGCTGGCGTTCAATCCGCGCCAGTTCATGGCGCATGACACGCCATGTGTAATAGCGGCTGCCGCTCGCCGCGAGGGCAATGACCAGCAACAGCGAGAACGCCCAGAAAACGGGCTGCTGCCAGACCGGCGGGGACACCAAAACGACAAGCGAAGCTTCAACCCCCGTCGGGATGCCAAGCTCGGTCACCTCTGAAACGAGAAATCTAAATTTTCCAGGCGGCAAATTCTCGTAGTTGCGCGAGGAGAAATCATTCCCCACACCCATCGTATAGAGTTCATTCCACTCGATCATTATCCGGTCGCCGGGATTGACCTGCGGGGCATTGTCATAATTGTTATGCCACTCGGCATGTCCCCCGGGATCATCATCGAGAATGGCCAGGGCCTTGGCTTTGGAATATTGGCCCAGCTCCACAATTTTAGCCATGTTGGGGTTGCTTCCATCGCGAATCCACGCCTTGGGGTTGGTTCCATCGCGGATTGAATTTGAAGCCGACTCGTCTATGGCATCATCCGATCTCAGCAACGCCTCGCGAACCCCGCCGGGAACGTTTCTGGTCACAACCAGGTCTTTCACAACATAAAGCCCGACGCTCTGGGGCGGACCGGCGGAGGAAATGGTCACCCACAAACGCAACGCCCCCGGCGGCACGACCGCCGTTTCCTGCCGGTGGATCAGGGTTGAATTCTCCAGCGTGCCATTCCAACCCAAACTGTCCCCGCCCACCTTGAAAGTATCTTCGCGGATTTTTCGTCGCGTTCCGTCACAAAATGAAACCGAAACGCGCATTTGACCGCTGTTGGCGTTCCAGTTGGTCTCATGCCCGTCCAGCTTGTAGCGCAAACGGGCGAACAATCGGCTGGTATTGGTGACAGGTCCAAAAGTGAAGGAAACACTTTTTGGGAAGGCTCCCAGCCGCACTTTCCCCGCCAAATCATCTGCAGATATGAGCCGGCCATTCACACTCAACGATTGGATCTTCAATAAATTCGTGGTTTGACCGCAGGCTGGAAGTCCGCCCGCCAACGAAAAAATCACTTCGCAAACCAAAAATATCACAGCGTAGACCTTCACGGGAGGACATTTTGCCTCAAGAATCAGCGAATGACAACAATTGAGGGTTGGTGTGGCAAGTATTTTTGCAAAAGCTACATTTGGGGTCACCAATATGCCTTCTCCACGATTTAATCCAACGGAAATATCCCCTCACTTTAGACAGTAGTGCGACATTCGCGAATCTGATCATGGATGTGGCTGACAAATTCGTGGTGGTGGAACGGGAGCGCCTTGGTGCCGATATTCACTATTTCCGGTTCTGCGACGACATGCTTTTGATCTCGCCAAATCAAACGCACTGCCAGACCGTGTTCAATGCTTATCTAAAGAAGCTGACAGAACTTAAACCAGCATTCCACAAACCCGAAGAAACTAAATATTACAGCAAGGCTCACTGGAAGAACAAATCCAAGGCTTCGTATTGCTGGTCAGGTTAGCGCTGGTTTGGGTGCGTGCCGTGGGTTCAATTCGTCGGTTATCAGATGCGCGATGACGGTTTGGTGAGGCCGAGAAAGGAAGCGGTGGCGAAACAGTGTATTGATCTGGTTGACACCGCTAACACATTGAAGTTTGGCTTGATCGTGGCGAGTCAAAGAAAAACCGGTCATGGCTACAGATGAAAACGGCAGCACAACCAATTGATGTTTCGCTACTCCGCTCCATGCGTTTCGGCGGGCAGCTGCCCAGTTACGCCGCCGTGACCAACGCGCGGATTGCCTCGTTTCACGGGCTGTAGGTCGCTCGTATGCCTCGCGACCACGCCCGTTCCCTCCGCAAAACCGCGCGTTCGTCACGAGCTGCATCCACATTATGCCACTCGATCCGGCGGGCTTCCGTCTGACAAAACGTCACCCAATTAAACTGTCGGACCGGTCGCAATGGTGACTTTTCGGTTAGCGCGGAAGAAGTTCTCGCTAAAAACGTGGCAATTCTTGAATATGTTGCACCTGATGCTGGATTGACAGAAACACAAATTAACCAAGTCATGAACAAGTAACAACAGATACCCTTGATCGTGTATCACAACTACAAACACCTTGCGCATAGTTGTCGCCCTCTAACAATTGCGCGCGACGATCAGCCTCAATGGGGGAAAATAGGCGGCTATTCACCTCAAGGGGTGGAACCTCCTGTGATCACAGAATCAACCCGGTATTTCGCCACCTTGAAGACCGGCGATGCAGAGCAAACAGAATTGAGCCTGTTTATTTCCATGGACTACGAATTGACTTCCCCCAATAGCTTGTGGAAGAACCAATCCATGATGCACTCGAAGGCTAGTCCCTTGGTGCAATTTGTTTTTCATAAGCCTTTACCACGTGGAGAAAATCCCAGATTCGCTTCCGAACTTTCGGGGCTTGGATTGATTATCGAGGAGGAGCGGGCCGATTCTGATGACCCCGAGAAAAACATTATTTGGAACCATCATAAAATTGGCGGGTATCCATTTTTTGCTCGCAGTCGGAATTCCATATTCGAGCAATCCAAAGCTTTGCTACAGGATGGGTATTGGCAGCTCGCGCAATTCTCATTTCCAGATGCTCAGGACGGACCAGTTTCTGGCAGGTGGCCGTTTACAGCATTTGTCTTCCATGTATTTACGAAAGATGCCAGTGGACAGATTGACTTTCGTTACTGCTGGGGTTGAAAAACCCACTAATCAAGAATATGAAACCCAACGCCGACAACCGTCGATTCGTCTTTGTCCTATGGTTGGCAACCAGCCTTGGTGTTTTGGCGGATATGCCAAATGAGATTGTTCCAATATATGGCAAAATCCCCGAAACAGTTGGTTCGGAGACACGCTTTAGAAATGCAGCTTTCAAACAATTTACCAATACGATTGGCGCCGCTGAATTGCACCAAGAGATGGATTCGGCGAATGCTGGAAATGCGACGGCCCAATATCATCTCGCACTGTTTTATGCGTCCGGCCGCGGCGTGCCGCACGATCCTCAAATGGCCGCAACTTGGTGCAGGAAGGCAGCCCAACAGGGCTTGGCCGACGCGCAAAATTACTGGGGGCGGATTTTGGAAAATGGATTTGGCGTGCCGACAAACACCATCGAGTCCGTGGAATGGTATCGCAAAGCAGCCGATCAGGGTAATGCCGAAGGGTTGTATAATCTGGCTTTGGATTATTCCTATGGATTAGGTGTTCAACAGGATTATCAAAAGGCATTGAGCCTCTATAAACAGGCAGCGGATAAAGGACACCTTCCCGCCATGCACAATCTCGGCAACGCGTATTTGCAAGGACATGGCGCAGCCGCGAATATCCAAACAGGCATTCAATGGTTAAAGCAGGCAGCAAACTCTGGTCTGGCAAACTCACAGCGGGCGTTGGCCACGGTATATTCTTCGAGTGTTTATGGCATCACCAACTTTGCCGAGGCGCTCATCTGGTCTAAAATGGCGGCAGAGAATGGTGATCCGATCAGCCAAGCCGCCTACGGCGGGATGTTGAGAAAGGGAATTGGAACCGATCCCGATTCGAAACTTGGTTGGCTCTGGACGTTTAAAGCCGCGACCAATGGCCTGTCGACTGCGCAATATGATTATGGTGTGGCGCTCGTTTCCGGCAAATTCGGTTTGGAAACAAATATTCCGGAAGGAATCAAATGGCTCCGCCTCGCGGCATTACAAGAGGAACCAGGGGCCTTAAACTCCCTTGGCTACTGTTCCATGAACGGCGTCGGAACCCCGCAGGATTTCGCAGAGGGCATGCGTTTTTACAGGTTGGCGGCAAATCGCGGCTCCGCAGATGCAATGGCCAATCTCGGGCTGGAATACCTGAAAGGTCGAGCGGTGCCAAAAGACGAAAAGACAAGTTTTGAATGGGAGACAAAAGCTGCCGAAGCCGGATTCGCAAGCTCACAACTCATTGTTGGAAAAATCTACCTCGCTGGATTTGGGGTGGCGGAAAAAAACATCCCTCTGGCCCTGCAATGGATGACCAAGGCTGCAGAACAGGGATATGCCGCGGCGCAGGCCCAATTGGGGGTAATTTATATGGATGGGCAGGTTGTGCCAAAAGACATCGAAACGGGTAAAGCGTGGCTGGCCAAGGCGGCAGCGCAAAACGATGCCGATACGCTGATCTTATTAGCCATCATCAAGCTGAAAGAAAAGAAATCCTTTGAAGCATTGCTTGAAGCATCCAGCTATCTTCAAAGGGCGGCGGTTTCTGGATCCGCTAAAGGGGAATATCTGTGGGCTGAAATACAACTGGGATTTCATGGGTTGCCAGCCAATAATACTGAGGCAAGAAAATGGTTCGAAATTGCGGCGGAACACAACCAGCCACAAGCTCAATTCAAATTGGCAATCATGTGCCTGAATGGAATTGGTGGAGAACGCAGCCCAGACTTGGCAGTTAAATGGTTAAAGGAAGCCGTCAGCCAGGGGCATTCATTGGCCGCCTACCAGCTTGGCTCCCTGTATAAAAACGGGATAGGCACGGAAACAAACTCGATCAAAGCTTTTAAGGCTTTCAAATTTGCCGCTGAAAATGGAGTTCCCCAGGCGCAATATGAACTCGCGGCTGATTACCGTTTGGGCACTGGAACCGAGAAAGATGAAGCAAAAGTGTTGTATTGGTGCCAGCGAGCGGCCAAGTCAGGATGGCCCGATGCCGAAACTGCATTGGGCCGCATGTATCGCGCTGGAGAGATTGGCATGACCAAAAATATGGACGAGGCAGTAAAATGGCTTACGGCCGGAGCAAGGAGCGGCGACGTATCCGCACAATGTGATCTGGGCTATCTTTACATCCAAGGCCAGGAAGTTCCCTACAGCGCAACAAATGCGATTATCTGGTTTGCTCACGCCGCAAATCAGGGAAATGCGGCGGCGGAAAATTGTTACGGTTACGGCTTGAGCAATGGGTTTGGAATTCAAACAAATCTGATTGAAGGCTACAAATGGCTACTCTTGGCCGACGCTCGGCAAAACCCGCAGGCACGGGTGAATTTGTTGGCACTGGAAGCCAAACTATCGCCTGAACAAATGAGCCAGGGAAGACGACTTGCCGCAGAATTTCAGCCAAAATCTGAAAGGTCATCCTCATTGCCAGTGCCGGGTTTGGACGACTTTTTAAAATGACAATTTTCGGAATTGTGAAGTGAAAGGCATTCTTCATCCCGACTTGGTCGCGACGATCAAGACGGCAAGTTTCCCAGAACCTTTTGCAGACGCCGTAATGCTCCGTGACAAGGAAGCCGGCAAAGAGCTGCAAACGTTTAAAACTGGCGTAAAACCGCCGACCTGAAGCAGGTAAAGCCGCCGGGACCAACGGGCGGGAACTGACACGGCGGCCTCGCTAATGTCGCTCCGGCCCGCCTTCGTCATTTCCCGCCCGCTCGTCCCGACCGGCGTTGACGGAACGCAGTCGCGTTCGCTTCCGTCAGCGGTTGAGGAGCCTAATCTGCCTGGATCGCTCAAAGAGGCGGACTTTTTCGTAAAACCCTGAAAGGCTTGGAACCGACAGGCGGAATCTCATGAAGCCAAAGCTTCGCATAAAACGGTTTTATTACCGGAACGGTCGCATCCACACGGTGAACCAGTGACGGGGATGCAACTGTCACCGGACGGCGCGGGCTACCGGCTGAACACCCGGTTCGCCCGGTTCATCAATGTGCCGGAGTTGATGCAGATTTTCCGGCAGTCGGCCGACGTGCAGTCCGCCGCCATGTTGAATCTGCCGCGCCCAAATTTGGAGGGTGAGAAGCCGTCCATCCGCAATGCGCCGGCCTCGGTGGAACTGAAAGAGTTTGTCGAGGAACTGGTGCGACGCGCTGACCGAATCAGAATGCGTCAGGTCCATCCGCATGAAGACAACATGCTCAAGATCACTACCGAGGGCCGAAAGGCCGCGCTGGATTTGCGCCTGATGAAACCGGAATTGCCGGACGACCCGCAGTCCAAGGTGAATCTCGCTGTCGAAAACATGCATCGCATCTGGGAGACGACGAAGGACGACCGTTTGACGCAATTGGTGTTTTGCGATTTATCCACGCCGCAGGACCGGGGCTTTTCGGTTTACCGGGACATGGCCGACAAATTGAAACGCCTCGGCATCCCGGAAAATGAAATTGCTTTCATTCAGGATTACGACGCCGACAACGCCAAGCTGGCGCTGTTCCGCTCCGTCCGCGCGGGCAAGGTGCGAATCTTGTTCGGCAGCACGCAGAAAATGGGTTCCGGCACGAACGTCCAGGAGCGATTGATTGCCTTGCATCATCTGGATGCGCCGTGGCGGCCGGCGGATGTGGAACAGCGCGAGGGCCGCATTCTCCGGCAGGGAAATAAAAACTCTGTCGCGCAGATTTATCGCTACGTCACGGAAGGTTCGTTCGACGCCTACATGTGGCAGACGTTGGAGACCAAGGCGAAGTTTATCTCCCAAGTCATGAGCGGGGACATGACTGTGCGCCGGCTTGAAGACATGGACTCCGCCGCGTTGACTTATGCCGAAGTCAAAGCCATCGCGTCGGGTAATCCGCTGGTCGTCGAAAAAGCCCAGGTGGAGGCCGAGTTGATCCGCCTGACCCGGTTGCGCTCCGTCCATGCCGAAGAACAGTATCGCATCCGCAGCACCCTCCGTCACACCCATCAGGAGGTGCAGGCCTGGACGGAACGGCTCGCCAATTTGCGCGAGGATTTGACGCTCCGGCAGGATACTTCAGGCGACAAATTTCGCATCGAGCTGGACCAACAGGTTTTGGACAATCGCGGCGTCGCCGGGGAATTGCTTCTGCGGCGTGCCGGGAAAATCAAGATGCGGTTCGGTGAAGACATCCGCATCGGCAGGTTTGCCGGCTTCGATCTGTTCATCCGTTCCGGTTTCAACGACACCACCGAACTCGTGCTGCGTGGCAAAAACAGTTACAACACCCGCATCACGGACACGGCATTGGGCACCATCCGATCGCTCGAATCCGTGGTGCAGGGTTTTGAGGAACGCGCCGCGCGACTGGAATCTGACATCAAAGACTCGCGAAAACGGGCGGGCGAATTGGAAGCCAAAGTGGGTACGACCTTCGAGAAAGAGGATCGGTATCACCAACTCGTGAACCGGCAGTCGGAAATTGAGGAGCAGCTTGATCTCACCAAGAATCAGGCTCCCATCCAGCTTGAGGCCGCTGAAACTACCGAGGTCATTGCCATCAGCGAAAAAGCCGAAATGGTTGAATCGCAAATCGTCAAACCCAGACGAGGAATAAAAGTATGAGACAGAATTTGGGAGCGCGGGAAAATGGGGGCCGCTCGCTGGCTCCGTCGGCGACGCAGATCATGGCCGACCGGGAGGGCAGTTTGCCGGTCTGGGTGCGGGCACCCAAGCAAGGGCATGAATTTTTTTCAGGCTGCACGCGGCCAAAACTTTATGAGAGGGCGGGGAATGGTCTCATTCGATCTGTGTCCATACGCGAACCTGGCAAAATAAAAGGCGTCCGGCTGTTTCATCTTGCCAGCATCCTGGCTTTTATTGAACGGTGTGAGCTCGAAGCCAAACAGCTACATGATGATCAGAGTCAATTTTGATTCCTGTTCAGTATTTGCTTACGCGACCTGATATTCTCAGAGCAATTGGCGAATCGGTGTTATTTCATCGCATCTGGTGTGATGTCACCAAGCAAACGGTTGTCAGAGTAGTTAGGATGCTGGGGTGAGAGGTTCAGAATCGCCACACATCGACCGAGTGCCGCTTGCTCAGCCAATTCTTGCTCAGTTTCTACGAGGTGAACTTGCTCAAAGCAATGGTCACAAAACCGGACTTTCGGGTCATCTGTGGCTCTTAATCTCTGCCATAGTTTGGGGCATTGAAAACTCACCGTGCAATTGTGGATTTCACTTTTCATAAACGCTTGAAAGCTGCCTAAAGAATAAAGCTTAACCAGGTGGGAACTGCGACATGACCAATCCTAACGGACTTGGGCGAAGTGACGACGCTCACCCAGATTGGCTCCGGCGGTTAGGCGGCTGATCAATCTTGTGAGCGCCTAAGAACATAATGGTAACGAATCACGTTTGGCTGCCCTTCGGTCGCAGAAAACGAAACGACACGCCATCCTTCTCCTGCTAACTTGGAGATCACGGCGTCCTGCTCGCCTTCTCGTGCTTCGACTGTCTTATACTCCCACTTATTTGTGTGGTGAATCGTGGAGCAACCGGCAAATATCAACGTGCTGGCTGCGAATAACAGTGCGATGGATTTTTTCATAATATTTGTAACACCGAATCATTCGTATGGTTGCCGCTTAACGACAGAAGCTGAGCCAACCCGAACCTGTGACGCGACACGCAACAGGCGTTCTCGATTGATCTTAAGTGGCAATTGGGTTTGGTTCCCGCGGCTTGTTAGGTGGCATCATTGTGTAACTGCATCTGGGCTATTAAATGAGATTGCCTTGCCACTTCGGTCAATCCAAACCAGCGTGTCTTTGGTAGTAATTGCCATAAAACCATCCTTTTCAAAGCTCGGAGACTTTGCCGCTAGCACGCACTGTTGCTGCATCTGACCAAGTGTGATGCTATTCGTGAATCGATAAATGTCACAAAGATTCGGAACCTCGTTGGTGAATGTGCCGCTCCTCCGAAGCTCATCTGCTGCCTGACCAAGCTGCGACATAATAATGATAATCTTCGCTCCTTCCTCCATGCCACTCAACTCGCGCTTGATATAAAAACCAGCGATCGCAATCAAGACGAGAACCGCCGCAATTATGATGACGGTAATTTTCATACGCTTGATGCCGCCTAACGAACCAAGCTGAGCCAACCCGAACCGCTGACTCGGCGCGCAACGGGTGTTCTCGAATTACCCACAGCGCCAATCGGGTTTGGCTCCGGCGACTTGTGAGGTGGCGTCAACGTCATACTATCTCCATGTCATAGTCTAAAACTTCCTCCAAACGCTCGCATAGCGGTGTTGCTGCTTGCTCATTCCAACCTGACTCAAAGCCGATAAAAATCTTTTCGGTTTCTGGGGAAAGCGTGAAAGAAATGTAAGTGGAGGGATCATCCGCCACAATCACATATACTGAATGACCCAGCACACGCTTCTCTCTGTCAACATCTTCGGCGGAACACCACTTGGCACCTCTTTTTAGAGCGCTCGTCATACGCTGAATAGACTCCTTGCAATCTTTACTGGCGCGTTCAATGTCCAACTTGACGTGCTTAAAACTCCCCTTGAGGCGTCGTATGATTTCATCAATGGGCAGCGGTGGCTGCCCTTCTTTTGGTATTAGCTCATGCGCCATAATATCCGTGATGTTGTGCGAGCCGCCTAACGACAAAAGCTGAGCCAACCCGAACCAGTGACGAGATGCGCAACGGGCACTCTCGAAGAACCCAGAGCGTCAATCGGGTTTGGCGACTTTAGGCCGCGTTGTTTGACTCGTGCTGAACATATTTGAGTAAAAACGTGTGCGCTCGCCGGTAAATCCAGCGAGCACCATACCACGCGGCAACTAGTGCTAGGATGCTAAGAAGACCTCCAACAACTGAAAGAATGCCATGTGCTCCGGGGCCGTCCCAGTCGGTGATACCCAGCCAGTCTGGAACAGAAATGATACAGCCAAAGACAGCAACTGCGACGACCACCGCGATAAGGCTGCAGAGGCGGCGATACTGTCGAGTGAAAGTGAAATAAGAAATCGTCAGAAACACTCCGGAGACCACGACAGTCAAGGGCGCTAGAAAAAGCCAACGGAAAACCCAATGACCACCGTGCTGCTGAGCCAAGTCAATCATGCCATCAACAAGGCTGTAGATGCCATAGCCTGCGAAACCGCCGACGACTAACCAACGTAACATACTTTTGGTGTTCATTTGCATGGGGTCGAGTGGCCTAGACAGTATGGCTGGCGATGAAAGGGAAAGCGGTGTCTGCTCTCCGGAGTAAACGTGGGTTGCACCGCGTGAACGGTGCCGAGCCACCCGTTG
>DATLVR010000032.1:0-5361 GCA_035577265.1 Verrucomicrobiia bacterium
CGTAGCGGGTCATCTTCAGCACCTTCGCGGTATCCTTGAAAGAGTTGCCGCCTTGAAGCCGGTTTTCTTCCGGCACGCGCACATCCTTCAACGTAATGTGGCCGTTCTGAACGACCTTAAGCGCGACCTTGTTTTCAATCTTGTCGACGCTGAAGCCGGGTGTGGTCTTGTTCTCAACGATGAAGCCTTTGACCTGGTTATCGGCCAGGTCCCGCGCCCAGATAATCGAGACATCGCACCACGGCGCATTACCTATCCATCGCTTCTCGCCGTTAAGTATCCAGGTGTCGCCCTCGCGCCTGGCGGTCGTCGTCAGCCCGCCCGACGCGCCGGAACCAACGAGCGGCTCGGTCAAGCCAAAGCAACCGATCTTTTCAAAGCGCGCCATCGGCGGCAGCCACTTCTTCTTTTGTTCCTCTGATCCGTCAATGTAGATGGAACCCATCGCCAAGCCGACATGCACGCCCATGAACGTCGCGACCGACGGGTCAATGCGGGCAATCTCCATCAGGACAAAGCCCAGCAGCGCCAGGCTTCCACCCGCACACCCGTAGCCTTTCATGGCAAGGCCGCCGATGCCCAATTCCTTTATCGCCGGCAACAGCTCAAATGGAAAGGCGTCGTCCACCCAATACTTCGTGATGACGGGCGCGACCTTGGCTTCCATGAACGCGCGCACCCGTTTCACCGTCGCGAGTTCCTCGGCGTTCAAGGTTTCATAGAGTTCGTAGAAATCGCTGTTGGGCGCCGGCAGCGGCTTGGTTTGCTTTATGGTTTTTGCCGTGGTTGGAGCGGCGGATGGTTTCGCCGCGGGTGTTGTTTCTGTAGCTGTCATTTTAGTTCTCCTATATTTTGGTTGAGATTAAATTGGTATTTTCGTGACATCGCCAAACTGGACGTCGCTTTTTTCTGGATTAAGATTTTCCCTTTTCGCCAGCCTTCGCGCGTAGTTTGAGAAGCCCGATCATGACCCGGTTTTCATCCTGGGCGAGTTGTTCAACCGACCGTCCAGCCGCTTCACGCATGACTCCCTCAATCACTTTTTGCTTCAGCTCCGGGGTGATGTTTGGAGTCCCAAGGGCTTTCATCATGCCTTGCAGCGGGTCCATCAGGTGTTCCATGAAGTGTTTGATTCCTCCCGCACCACCGCCCAGATGCCATTGCAAACTCTGCCCCATTACGCCCCAGCGAATTCCCGGCCCATAGCAAACGGCCGCATCCGTGTCTTCGACGCTCAACACGCCCTGTTCGATGAGGTAAAGCATCTCGCGGTAAAGCGCAGCCTGGAACCGGTTGGCGACATGCCCGGGAAGTTCCTTCTTCAAATGAATCGCTTTCTTGCCAATGGAAGCGTAAAAGGTCATCGCTTGCTGGATGGCATCGGGCGATGTTTTGCCGCCGCCGACGACTTCGACCAACGGAATGATATGCGGAGGATTAAAAGGATGCCCGATGACGACACGTTCAGGGTGCTTGCATTTCGATTGAATAACACTCGGGGTGATGCCGGACGAACTCGAAGCGAGCAGTGAATCAACCGGAGCAACCTCATCCATGTCGGCGTAGAGCTTCATCTTAAAGTCCGGACGCTCCGGTGCGTTTTCCTGGACAAGGTCCGCCTGCGAAAGCGCCTTCTTCATGTCGGGCGTGAAGCTCAACCGGTCGCGCGACGCGCCTTGAGCGAGACCGATGTCCGTCAGGTCCGACCAGGCTTCATCCACATACTTGCGTAATGCGGCTTCTGCGTTCGGTCCGGGATCGGTCGCGATGACGTCAAAGCCTTTGGCCAGATACTGGGCTGCCCAGCTGGCGCCGATGACTCCAGTGCCGACGATGGCGATTTTTTTAATTGGTTTGTTGTAAGACATAATCATTTCTCCTTTAATCTTTGAATGGTTGATTGGTTCGAGCGTTTACCGGATCAGGGAATTTCCGCATACGCAATGCCGGCTAGATTTCCCTGCACGAAAAGAAGCACTTTCTTGTCAGAGCCGTCCAGCCTGGCAGAATAGACCGAGCCCGCCAGGTCGGTCAGGAACATTCGATTTCCCTTCAGGTCAAGCGCGATGCCGATGCCTTCCATTAAATGCTTGACCAGAACTTCGGGGTCAGGACGCGGCTGCAGATTGGAATCCATTGGTGCGCGGTTCGCACTGTTGCCGCGTGGCGGGTCGCCGCGATCGGTCCAATACATCACACGACTATTGAGATCAAGTTCGAGATCAATCGGTTCCGGCAAGCCGTCGAACAACAATTCGATATCCGAACGATTCGACGCAGTCTGGCCTTTGGGCATTTCAATGTTCGCGCGAAAGATGCGACCTTGATTTCCTTTATCTGGGCCTTTTTGTGTCCAATAAAAATGGCCCCGCCCGACATCTACGGTAATTCCAACGCACCATTTCTTGGCGTCTTTGCCAGGGCGTGCGTCCTCTGCGCTCGTGTCCACGAGCGTTTCGATATTCGAGCCGTCCACGTTCGCGCGCATCACGCGCATCCCTTCACGGTCACACCAATAGAGCTTGCCGTTCTTTTTATCGAGATGAAGTTGCTTGGGCGTGAATGTCCTCCCTTCGGGAACAATCACTTTGCGATTCTTCCCGTCGAGATCGGCACGTTCTATTGAACCGTCATTCAAATATGGAACCCCCATGTTGGTCCAGTAAATGTGTCCAGCCTCGACATCCAGGGCCACCCCGTCCGGAAGCCGGCAATTTGTCACGATATTTTTTTGATTCGAGCCGTCGGGATTCACGGTAAAGATGCGGCCGCCGCTGAGGTCCAGGACGAACAGGCGGCTGATGGTCGTTTGCGCGGCAGAAGCCACGCGCTTTGATTTAGGAACTGTAGATGCAGGCATATTGTCTCTTTTTTTAATTGGTTTATTTTTACTGCTGCCGCTGAACAATCTGGACCTCTGGCTTACGCGTTTGCTTCATGATCGCTCATCGGCGGCTGAAGACTTGTTTAGGATTCATTTTCAAATCCATGCAGAATTTAGCAGCCGGATGCTTCCGGTTCTATTTGGCCTTGGACAGAATTCAGGTTGCGGCAATGGAGCGACTGGTTGTTCTTCCTTTCGAGAGAGCCTTGTCCCGGCAAGGATGATTTCTCCAAAACCAGAGATTGGTCGTGAGACTTGGTCAAATATGGTTCGCCCGCCGCTTTCGTATCCTGCACGAAGTTCTGCACGGCCTCCCGAATCGAGCCTGCAACGCGGGCGCGCGGGGCGACGAATTTTGGAGTGAACCACGGGAACAGGCCGATGAGATCGTGAATGACGAGCACCTGTCCGTCGCAATCCGGGCCTGAGCCGATGCCAATGGTGGGAATGGTCATGGTGGCGGTGATTTTGCGCGCCACTTCAGGGCGCACCAACTCCATCACCACGGCAAAGGCACCCGCCTTTTTCACCGCGACCGCATCGGCGTAGAGCTGTCCGGCTTCAGTGGGTGTCTTGCCTTTGATCTTGTAGCCGCCCTCAACGCGGACCCGCTGCGGCAGCATGCCGATGTGACCCATCACGGGGATGCCTGCCGCGACGATGGCGGCGATTTCGCGGGAACGGCTCGCGCCGCCTTCCAGCTTTACGCCATGCGCACCGGCCTCGTGGAGCCGCGTGGCATTTTGCACCGCCAGCTCCGGCGTGTCCACGCTGCCAATCGGAAGGTCCGCAACCACAAATGCACTGTTCACGCCGCGCACAACCGCCCGGCAATGGTGAACCATGTGCTCCATGGTCACGCTGGTCGTATCCGGATATCCGAGCACGACCATGCCGAGCGAATCACCCACCAGCACGAGGTCCACATCGCTTTCATCCAGCAACCGGGCCATGGGATAATCGTAGGCAGTGAGCATGGCGAATTTTTCGCCACAAGCCTTGCGTTCGCGAAAGGAGAGGGTCACAGTGGCAGAGCCCTTTTGGGACGACCTTCTTGAATTTTGAGGCGCTGAAAGCAAGTTTTCTGTGCGATTTTTGGATTCGCCAAACTCGACCAGCCCGTTTCTGATTGCTCTTGGATTCATGTTTCCTTTCGCCCTTCGGCCGTCATTTTGTTGCAGGCATGGTTTTGGGATCCGTGTGTTCTGTTGGTTTCGGACTTGCCGGTTCAGAACCACGATGATTTACGATCAGCCGTGAGCCGTGCTGGTCGGTCAGATAGGTCCAAACCCATTGAACGAAGACGCTCACTCGCAGGCTGGATGTGGCCAGGAACTCGAGATGCACCGCCGCCCATGCAAGCCAGGCTGGCAGGCCGCTCAAATGAACCTTGCCGCTTTGCAATACGGCGAAACCTTTGCCGACGACTGCCAGGTTGCCTTTGTCGAAATAGCGAAACGGTCCCGGTGGCGAAGAAGCTTTGATGCGAGCGCGAATGACTTTTCCTGCATAGCGCCCCTGTTGCATTGCCACTTGCGCCACACCCGGTAACGGCTTGCCGTCTTGATCGAGTGCAGCGGTGTCGCCGACCACGAAAATTTCCGGATGATTGGGCACGGTCAGGTCTTTTTGGATCCGCACCCGCCCGGCGCGATCGGTCTCGACGCCCAACCATTTGCCGGCGGGTGACGGAGCCACTCCTGCCGTCCAGATCACGGTCTTGCTCGCGATGCGCTCGCCGGCAACGATGACGCCTTGTTCATCAATCCGATCCACGCCGTGGCCCAACCGGACCTCCACACCCAAATGTTCGAGCCGGTTTTTTACCGCCTTTGCAAGCTCTTCCGAAAATGAACCCAGCACTCGCGGCGACTGATCCACCAGGACAATTCGAGCAGAGGCGGGATCAATCCGGCGAAATTCCGATTTGAACGTCTTGTGGACGAGAAAGGCGATGGCGCTGGCCATTTCCACGCCGGTAGGTCCGGCGCCCACCAGCACGAAGGTCAACAGGTCCCGGTGACGGCCGGGATCTTCCTCGGCTTCCGCCTGTTCAAACGCCTGTAAAATTTTATTCCGAAGGGCGACCGCGTCCGCCAGGTTTTTCAATCCCGGCGCGAACTTTTCGAATTCATCATGACCAAAATAACTGTGCCGCACCCCAGTCGCCAAAATCAGATAATCGTAAGGCATCGCCACTCCCTCACGGTCAGCCGTGTTCACCAAGACACGCCGCTGGTCTTTGTCCACACCCGTAACCTCTCCAAGAAGCACGGTGGTATTTTTCTGATGCCGCAGAATTCCGCGAATCGGCGAGGCGATTTGCCCCGGCGTCAACACCGCCGTCGCAACTTGATAAAGCAGTGGTTGGAATAAATGATGGTTTGCGCGGTCAACCAAAGTGATGTGAACTGGCGTGTGCTTGAGAGCTTTGGCAGCCGCCAGACCACCGAAACCACCACCAGCGATTACCACAC
>DATLVR010000033.1:0-33772 GCA_035577265.1 Verrucomicrobiia bacterium
GGGCGCATCTCAAAATTTGAAGGGGTAAATCTGGCGAGGAAATGATATAAGCGGAGACATGAGCAACTGCTGCATGAAATCGGTCCCTCAAACCGACGGCAGTTTCGAGACGTTCGCCCGTCCGGTAGCCGACTGGCAGGCGCGTCTGACGGCGGGTTTATCCCGAAGCGTTGAAGCCTCCGACCAAAACCTCGGCCATTTGGAGGAGGAAATTCTGCAGGCGACCCGCGGGCTGGAGCGCCAGCTCCTGGAAGCCGCAGCCCAGAAGAAAGCCGATCAAAGTCCGCCGGTCTGTCCGGTGTGCGGCCACAAACTAAGTCGCTGCACCCGGGATCACGAGCGCACCTTTCAGAGCCGCTTTGGGCTGGTGACAGTCAAACGGCTGCGTGGTTGGTGCCGGCGCTGTCAGACGTGGTGCTTTCCCGCTGATCACGTCCTGGGTTTAAGCCAAACCGGCGGCGCGTCGCCGTCGGTGCAGGAAATGGCGGCGCTGACGGTCAGCAAAATGCCCGTCCAGGAAGCCAGCGCGGTGATTGAGCGATTGACCGGCGTGAAACTGCCTCCCGCCACACTGGACCGGGAGGCGCGTCGGCAAGGGCAGCGCGCCGACAAAAAGCGCGCCCAACTCGACGAGCAAATGGGCGCCGGCCAAGGGGCCCCGCAAAGGGTGCCCTTACCAAAAGAACCGTTCACCCTGGTGATCGAACTGGACGCCTGGAACATCCGCGAACGTGACGATTGGGGGCAAAGCGCCAAACAGCGCGACGCCGGTCGGGAGCCGTCCCGCTGGCATTGGGTCTATGGCGGCACCTGTTTCCGTTTGGACCATCGGGTCCAAAGCGACGGCGGTCGCGCGCGCATTTTAAGTCGCGGCACGGTGATGACCCGCGGCGGCGTGGACGATTTGCGCGAACAACTCTTTGCCGAAGCCCAACGACAGGGATTGGCGCAGGCGGCCAAAGTATTGGTGGTGGCCGATGGGGCGGTGTGGATTTGGAATCTGACGGGCGACCGTTTTCCCCAAGCCCAGCAACGGCTGGACTACTACCATGCCAGCCAGCATCTGTGGGCCGTGGCGCACGCCCTGCACCCGGAGGACGAGGCGGCGGCGCGGACTTGGATCGCGCCCCTGCTCCAGAAACTCAAGCGTGGGCGCACGACCGCCCTGTTAAAAGACCTGCGCACGCTGGCCAAACGGCTGCGCCAAAAGAAACGTCAGGCCGTTCAAGCCGAAGTGACCTATCTGGAAAGTCATCGCGGACGGATGGACTATGCGGCAGCGCGGCGGGCTGGCGAGCCGCAGGGCAGCGGCGCGATGGAGTCCACTTGTCGGCAGTATCAATGCCGGTTCAAGCGCCCCGGCCAGTTCTGGAGTTGTGCGGGCGATGAAGGATTGATGTGTCTGGAAACTTTCTGGCGCAATCACCGTTGGCACCTGCTCTTCCCCCACATCCTTCACGGCGACCCCCGCAAAAATTGAGATGCGCCCCTGGCTTGTTCCAATCGGCGCATTTGCCGCTCTTGTTTCTTGGTCTCTGCGCTCAGTAGTTCCTCCGCGCACCAGCCGCGTGCCTGCGCAAACGCAGCCAGGTCGAAAAGCTCCCTGGCTAAAGCGTTTTTAGTCAGCCTCCGTTTCAAATGGTGGCTGTCCGCAAGGACTTTTGCCTTGTGCGCTTTCTTCAATAATTTTTCCGCGCGCAACAGCGCCGGCAGATGCTTCGGAATGCCATCGAGTGCCGAATGACGCGCATGTCGGGTGCCGTGCTTTTCCGCCTTCTTGATTTTCTCCCAGTTCGCCCAGACCTCGTCCACGTTCTTGACCTTGGTCGTGCCGAAGACATGCGGGTGGCGGCGGATCAATTTATCCACGAGATGCCGCGTGACCTTCTCGAAATCAAACGCCCCGCGCTCGCGCGCGAGCTGGCTGTGAAAAACCACCTGCAACAGCAGGTCGCCCAGTTCCTCCGCCATCTCGTGGTCGTCGCCCGCCTCGATGGCATCAATCAATTCATAGACCTCCTCGATCGCATGACGGCGGAGCGTCAGGTGCGACTGCTCGCGATCCCACGGGCAGCCCTTGGGCGAACGCAGTTTCGCCATGACTTTGAGCAGATCATTTATCGCCGGTTGTTTCTTCATGGGTTGTTTTTAACGCAGAGGCGCGGAGACCGCAGAGTTTCGCAGAGAGGCATTACAAAACTTTGCGTCTCTCCGCGTTCTCTGCGCCTCTGCGTTGAAATTGAATTCATAGAATCACCAGGTCGTCCCGGTGCACAAGTTCTTCCTTGGGCAGCTTGCGCTCGCGCACGGCGGCGGAATCGAACCGCGCGATGCCGCGCGCAAACTCCAATCCATCCAAGTCGCAGATGCGGACCACATCGCCGGCTGCGAAATCGCCTTCGCAACGCGCGACGCCGGGCGGCAACAAGCTTTTGCCTGCTTCGCGCAAGGCTTTCTTCGCGCCATCGTCCACGAACAGCGTGCCCTTGGGATGATGGAAAAAAGCGATCCAACGCTTGCGGCCTTGCAAGCGCGTCGGCTGCGCCACGAACAATGTGCCTTCGTCTTCGCCCGCCAAAATGCTTGCGAGCACGCCCTTATTTCTGCCCGACGCGATGACCAGCGGGATGCCGGAGCGCACGACGATCTTTGCGGCTTGAACTTTCGACGCCATGCCGCCCACGGCGGTGTTGCTGGTCGTGCCGCCCGCCATGTCTTCGATGGCAGTGTCAATCTGCTCGATGACGGAAATCGTTTTGGCATCGGCTTCACCAAAATTTCTGATCACGCCGTCCACCGTCGTCAAGATCACCAGCAAGTCGGCCGGCAACAGCGACGCGACCAGCGCGGAGAGCTTGTCGTTGTCGCCGAATTTGATCTCGGCGGACGACACCGCGTCGTTCTCGTTGATAATCGGCACCACGCCGCGGCCGAGCAGCGTGACGAGCGTGTTGCGCGCGTTGAGATGGCGCTCATGATGTTCCAGGTCTTCGTGTGTGAGCAACACCTGCGCGACCACGAGTCCGTGCGCGGAGAACAGTTTGTCATACACCGCCATGAGCCGCGACTGGCCGACGGCCGCGCAGGCCTGCTTTTCCGAAAGATTGGTGGGACGCGATTCATAACCGAGCGCGCCCATGCCCGCGCCCACCGCGCCGGAAGTGACCAGCACGACTTCCTTGCCGGCCTTCCGCAACGCCGCCATCTGCGCGACGAGTTGCTCCAGTTGCGCGGGATCAATCAGCTTCTGGCTGTCGGTCAGCACGCCCGTGCCGAGTTTCACGACGATGCGGGCGGCGGATTTGAGGATGTCACGATGCACGGTGGTGAAGTTAAGGAAAAGTTGGCGGACACACAACGCGGATTCCGTGCCCCTGAACCTGGTAGGGACGCGTTCCCCTTCTTTTTCGAACCCGGGGCCGGCTCATTTGCCGAGGAGCTCCAAAAGTCCCGAACTGGAATTTTTCGGGTCAACCAGCGAGCCGAAGAAATCGCCGCTGCGCAACGCCACCAGCAGGGCCAGCCCGCCGAGGTCGGTCGGCGTCTTCACGTCCTTCATCACGCAGTTCTCAATGCCGATGATCTGTTCGCGATTGTTTTGCGGATCTTTCAAATCAATGAACCGCGCCTTGCCGATGGACACGTTCAACACGTCAATGCCGGTGAACTCCAACTTGGTTTGGTCACGAAATGATTTTGCGGCGTGCTGTTTCTTCACCGATGGCAGGCTTGCGAGGGAAAAGATGTTCGTCTCACCGGCCTCATTTTTCACGATGTCCAGTTCGCCCAGATTGAATCGCAGGAGCGTGACGTGCAGTTCTTTCTTGTTGCGCAATGCGTCCCAATCGTATTCCGCGTGGATTTCCTTGATGTCGAGGAATGGCGTGCCGCCAAAACTCGGCGGATTGAATAATTTAAAATCCTTGATGGTGATGGTCGGCTCCACGAGACCCAGCGTGAATTTCCCGATCTGCGCGTCCATGCCCGTCTGCGCGCGGATGCGATTCTCCATGACCACGCGGACGATGGTGTCCAGCGACAGGAAGAAAACGATCACCAGCACCACCGCCAGGAGGAACAGCCGGAACAGCCATTTGAAAATCCGCTTCATTTTTATTTTCGATTCACGATATACGAGACATTTACCAACATGCTGCGAACGATCGGAGCGCGGGCGGCTCGCCTGCGAGTTCCAAAATCGCAAATCAAACGGGCACATCCTCCGGCCGGACTTCCAGGCACTCGTCCTGATCCTCCCAGACGATGGTTGGATACACTTGCAACAGTTTCGGCGTCAGTTCGCGGCCCACGCGCGCGAGCAGCAGTTCCGCCTGTTCCGCCGCGTTCTCGAACGCCGCGTCATAATTGCCCGCGCCACGCCGCTGACGGTCGTCCCAATGCGCGACGGCATGGACGGGTTCGTATTCCTGCGCCCAGGCCTCGACCTCGGGGCGGACCTCGGCGGCAATCTCCTCGAACGGCACGAGCGATTCGCTGCAATGCTGGCAGATCAGGCCCGACTCACGCACGTCGCGCGTGAGCAGCGGCAGGAACGGCGCGCGACAGCAGGGCGATTCCGCGTAGGCCGCCGGCGGCGTGGCCAGCCGCTTGAACCAGATTTGCCGGTCATGCGCGAGCTGCGCGCCCAGCCGGTAGGCGCCGACGAGCGGATGCGAGAGCCGCCACGCGCGGCCTTCGAGCTGGCCAAGCGTCTGCGCCAGCCAGCGCGCGAGCGTGAGGTCGTCCCAACCCTGAAACGCCCGGGCGTATTCCTTCCAGAGCCCGTCGAGCGGTGATTCCGATTCAAATGCCATGCGCGCAGGATAAGGAAAAATTGCGCAAAGAAAAATGTTTTGTCAGTTGATGCAATTCCTCCCCATGAACCTCGTAGCAGCCGACGTAAGGAGGCTCTTACTTTCTTCGTCCGAAATATAATGAGCCTCCTTACGTCGGCTGCTACGGTTCAAGGGTTCAACGCGCGAAGCTTTCGTTCGGGGAAATCTTGCGCTACTTTGAAATGCGGATGAAGGAAACCGAGAACCGAGGACCGCTTTGCCATCACCTCACCCTCTGCTATAGTCAGCCCATGAGCGAAATCGTGTTTCAGATCACCGAGGACGACACAGATGGCGGCTTCACCGCCCGCGCCCTTGGTCATTCCATCGTCACCGAGGCCGACACTTGGGAACAACTTCGCATCAATGTCCGCGAGGCCGTTCTCTGCCACTTCGACGAAGGCAAAGCTCCCGCCGTCATCCGGCTGCACCGGGTCATGGACGAGCTGCTCACCACGGCATGAAACTGCCGCGCGACCTCTCCGCCGCCGAACTGGAAAAAGCCTTGCGCCGCGCTTTCGGCTACCAGTTTGTACGGCAACTTGGCTCGCACCGCCGCCTGACCCACAGACCGGTGGCGAACATCATCTGACCATTCCCAATCACGACCCGCTCCGCCCCGGTACATTGCGCGCGATTCTTGGCGAGGTCATGGCTCATCACCGTTTGACCTTGGAACAAGTTATGCAGCAGCTTGGTTTGGCCTAAATTTCAGGCAATGGATTAAAATTATTGAAACACATTCACCGATCATATTTCATCGTCAGATGATAAAAGCGGCATGTGGCTTATGCGGGAATCGCTATTAAGGAAACATCGAAATGGAATTTATCATCCCTGCCATCATCATTGTGGGCATTTCGATCGCTGTTTTCAGTGACTTCCAACGTCGCCGCAAACTGGCTTCGATGACCGTGGTTAAGCCGGGAACCGAGTATCCTAACAATCATCACGTCTTGGGAGTGGGATATTACCACGCGGCTTCTCAATTGTGGTTTTCACATCCGTGGAACGAGTATCGTGAAGACCGTGGTTATTATTGGGGCGGGACTTGGAATCCGACGCCGGATCAACGAATGGTTTCCAAATCAATTCCGTTGACGAGCGAGGTGGAACGCGTCAACCAGGCATGGAGAAAGGCGGATCCGGACCGCGTCCGGCGATTCTGGGTGGCGGTGGAGCAGGAAGGATTCGGCACGGCGATTCGTCGGTCCGAGGGTTCATGAGACGAATTCAGATATCGCCTCGCGCTGGTTGGCAATCGCTGGTCGAAAAGCAGGGGCTGACCTGGCATTCCGAAGGCGGGAAGGAAACCTGGAATGAGTCGAATGCTTACCTTTTGAGTCCTACGGAGGTCCAAAAATTGTGTCAAACCGCACGCGAACTGTCGCAGGTTTATCATCAGGCTGCCGGACACATCGTAAAAAATAAATTGTGGTCTCTGATGGGCTTGCAAGACCACGAGGCCAGACTCATCACGGCATCTTGGGAGCGGGGCGAGTGGTCATTGCACGGACGATTTGATTTTCTCTTTGACGCCGAAGGATGCCCCAAACTTCTGGAATATAACGCGGAGACGGCGCTTTCACTGGTTGAAACCGCAGTGATACAAAAGCACTGGGTTGCCGAGGTGATGCCGGGATATGAACAGTTCAATGAACTGGAAGAGCGTCTGTTAAAGGCTTGGCGCGAGTCGGGCTTTCAACACGCCCACTGCGCTTGGCGACCGCGGCATGCCGAAGTCGAGGGCACGATCCGCTACATGGCGGGACTCCTGCGAAGAGCCGGCATTCAAGTCACCATGATGGCGCTGCATCGAATGGGCTGGCATCCTAAGTTGCGCGCGTTTGTGGATCACGACGGAACGCCGATCCGCCATTGTTACAAGCTCTATCCGTGGGAGTGGATGCTGCGCGAGCCGTTTGCGAAATTCGTGGGGCCTTCAGGTTGTTCTTTTATTGAGCCGCCCTGGCGTCTGCTCCTTGGCAGCAAGGGTATCCTCTGTTTGATATCGGAACGGTTTGGCGACCACCCTGCCGTCGTTGCCTGCCACCCGACGCCTGAAAAACTCGGATCGTCTTATGTGAGCAAACCCCTGTTCGGCCATGAAGGACATAACGTCACGATTCATCGCAATGGAACGGTCATTGAAAGTCTGCCTGGTGAATACGGTGACGAATCAAAAGTGTTTCAAGCCTTCGTCGAAAGCCCCCGATATGATGGGTATCTTCCGCAATTTGGCGTTTGGATGGTCCGTGACCAACCCGCCGCCATCTGCATCCGTGAAACCAAGGGTTCGATCATCTCGGCCCATAGTGCTTTGGTTCCACACGCGATTGAGCGGCCAGATTTAAAACAACCTCTGTCCTAAATCTCAGAAAGTCATTTTGCACGCCACCGCAGCAGCCGCAGCGCGTTGCCGATCACGACCAAGTCGGACACGCCCATCGCCGCCGCGCAGAAAATCGGGCTGATGAAGCCCATCGCCGCCAGCGGCACGCCGAGCGCGTTGTAAAAAAACGCCCAGAACAGGTTTTGTTTGATCGTCCGCAACGTCGCCCGCGCCAGGCCGAGCGCCTCCGGCACGGCTTCGATCTCCGATTTCAGCAGGATGATGTCCGCCGCCTCGCGCGCCACGTCGCTCGCGCGGCTCACGGCGATGCCAAGGTCAGCCTGCGTGAGCGCGGGCGCGTCGTTGATGCCGTCGCCCACAAACGCCACGCGTTCGCCCGCCGCCTGAAGTTTTTTCACGAACTCCGCCTTCTGCTCCGGCCGCACTTCCGCAAAAACATTTTCCGCCGGGATGCCCACCTGCTTGGCGATGCTCGCTGCCGTCAAAGCATTGTCGCCGGTGAGCAAAAATGTTTTCAATCCCTGCTTTTGCAACTGCCCGATGACTTGCAATGCGTTTGGCTTCAAGAAATCTCTCAAAGCAAACACCCCAAGTAAAAAATTACCTTTCGCCAATCCGACAAGAGTGGCTCCTTCATCCGTCCATTGATCAATTAGTTTTTCATTTTCTGGAATATCAATGCCGCAAGCGCGAAGCCACGGCAAAGACCCCAGCCGTGCGATTTCTTGATTGCCTTTTTCAGAGGTCAATTGAGCCTGCACTCCTGAGCCGGCAGTTTCTTTCCAGTTTTCCATTTGCACCGGTTCGCTTGAGAGCATAGCCAAAACTTTGCTGACTGGATGGTTAGATTGGCGCGCCAAGCCCGCTGCAATTTTCTGCGCTTGTTGAATGGTTGGCTTTGAATCATCTGGTGTCCACGGGCCCGTAAAAGCAAGTTCACCACTGGTCAAAGTCCCGGTTTTATCCAAGATGACTGCCGTGACGTTTCCGGCTTTTTCCAACGCCACGCCGTCGCGGATCAAAATTCCCCGGCGCGCGGCAGAATTGGCGGCAGCCATGATGGCGGCGGGCGTGGCCAGGCCCATCGCGCACGGGCACGCGACAATCAGAATCGCCGCAGCGACGATGAACGCCGTTGCCGCGCCCATTGGCAAATGCGCTTGCCAGAGAAATTGTGCCAGCCAGTCGTGAACCTGCCGGGCTGATTCCGGCGCGAGTCCCCACCACAGTCCGGCGGCGAGCGCGATCACGACGATAACGGGCACGAAGACATTGCTGATGCGGTCGCCGAGGCGCTGGATGTCGGCGCGGCTGGTCTGCGCGCGTTGCACGGCGGCGATGATGTGCGCCAGCGCGGTGGCCTCGCCGGTGGCGGCGACGCGCATGACGAGGCGGCCGTTCAGATTCACCGTGCCCGCGAAGAGTTCGCTGCCGGATTTTTTGTCCACAGGCACGGATTCGCCGGTGAGCATGGCTTCGTCCACGGCGGATTCGCCTTCGAGCACCACGCCGTCCACCGGCACGCGGTCACCGGGGCGGAGCGCGATGCGGTCGCCAGTTTTTAACTCGGAAACGGGAGTTTCTTTTTCAATTGTAGCAGCCGACGTGAGGAGGCTCTGAATTCCATTTCGCAATAAAGAATGAGCCTCCTCACGTCGGCTGCTACGCGATGAAACAATTCTGCGCGCGGTTTGCGGTGCGAGATGCAGCAATGATTTCAACGCGCCGCCTGCTTTCTCGCTGACCCGCGCTTCGATCCAGTGGCCGGCGCTGATAAGCGAGATGATGGCGGCGGCTTCCATGAAATAAACGTGGCCGCTCTGGCCACTGAACAACACCCAGCAACTAAATCCAAACGCCGTCGTGGAGCCGAGCGCGACGAGCGTGTCCATGTTGGAACTGCCGACTTTAAGCTGCCGCCACGCGCCACGGTAGAATTGTGCGCCGCAGAAAACCTGCACGACGCCGGCCAAGGCAAACGCGAGCCACTGAAACCACGGCGTCATCGCGAGGCCGAAAATCCATTCGCCGATCATCAGCGCGGCGGTGACGGTGAGTCCGAGCCAGAGGGTGATTTGCCAGTCGCCGTGACCGGATGTGGAATGACCACCCGCTTCGGGTTGGATCGTCTTCGCTTCGTAACCGGCCTGCTCAACAGCGCTGATGACCGCGGCAATATCCTTTGGTGATTCAGAATTCCAGCGAACGGTGGCGCTTTTCTTTTCGAGCGAGACCGAGGCGCTGCGGACGCCGGGCGCGCTTTGGATCGCTTCGGTGACGTGGCGCGCGCAATTCTGGCAGGTCATGCCGTCCACCAGCAGTTCCGTGGTGGTGGAACCGTTGGCTGCGCCGGCGCTGATGGTTGGGATTGATTCCATTTTAGCTTCGCCCTGAAATTTAACAGGCATGACCGTTTTGTCGAATCGCGCTTTGGAAAACGTCGGGTTGAAAAAATCGGATCGTGGGTCAGTTTGGCTGTAACTGGTGGGGCGAGCGTCCTCGCGAGCCGAACCCGCAAAGGTTTGGGATTGGTTCCGGCTCGCGAGGACGCTCGCCCCACCAGTTGCCTGGCGCCTCACCCCGACCCTCTCCCCATTGCTCGCGGACTCGCAACGCGGAGAGGGAGAAAATTCGGATGAGCTTGCGTTGCGCAATGGCGTTGGCAAAATACTGGCATCGAATCGCGTCGTTCATCTCTGGTTCCGCCAACACAAACTGCATGGGCTTTATTCGCTCTGGCCTTGGTCTGGTTTGCGCTCTTTTTCAAACTGGGAAGCCTGCCGTTACTGCAACCGGACGAAGGCCGAAATGCCGAAGTCGCCCGCGAGATGAAGGAATCGGGCGCCTGGCTTTCGCCCAGCTATGACGGCATCACCTATCTGGACAAGCCGGCGTTTTTCTTCAAAGCCGTTGCACTATCGCTGGCGGCGTTCGGCAATAACGAAACGGCGGCGCGTCTGCCTTCGGCGATGTTCGGGCTGGCGCTGCTGGTGATGACCTATGGCTTTTGTCGGCGCGCTCACGGCACGCGCTGCGCGATCATGGCGGTCATCATCATCGCCACGATGCCGCTGTATCTGGTGTTTTCCCGGACGATCATCTTCGACATGACGCTGGCGTTCTTCGTGTCGGCGGCGATTTTCGCGGGCTATCGGGCGGAAGAATGCGAGGGCAAATCCCGGCGCAACTGGTATCTGCTCGGCGCGCTGGCGGCGGGCTTTGCGACGCTGGTGAAGGGGCCGGTCGGCTTTCTCATTCCCACATTGGTGCTGTTTATCTTTCATCGGGTCGAGGGACGGCGCGGCGTATGGAAACGATTTTTTGCGCCGTTGAACCTGCTGGTGTTCTTCGGCGTGACGCTGCCGTGGTTCATCGGGCTGTCACTGCAACACCGGGATTTTCCCTACTACGGACTGATCGAGGAATCATTTCATCGGTTCACCACCACCAAGTTCCATCGTTCGCAACCCTTTTATTTTTACGCGCTGATCGTTGCCGGCCTGTTTCTGCCGTGGAGTTTCATTTTGCCGGAAGCCGGCGTGGCGGCGTGGAAACGCAAATCCTCCCTGTCATCGGCGGACCGGCTCTGTCTCGTCTGGGCGGTGGTGGTGGTGATTTTCTTCTCGCTCTCGAAATCGAAACTGCCGGGCTACATTCTGACTGCGACGGTGGCTTGCGGGATTCTGGCCGCGAGATTCTTCGAGCGGGCGATGGGGAATCCCGATGGCAAAGCCGCGCGCATCGTGGGGCGCGCCGCAATCACGCTGGCGGTCTTGTGCGTCATCGTTTCGGCGGCCGCAATGGTTTTGTCCCCGCGCATGGGTTCACTGGCCAAACCGCTGGATCTGACGGTGGCCGACGCCGAAGAGTTGAGCCGCCATTTCGTCACGCCGGTGATTCTGTGCTCGGTGTTCGCGGTGCTGGGTTTGCTGGCGCGTTTCCGTCGTGACGCCGGTTTCACCTTCGTCTGTTTCGGGTTGTTTCCCGTTTTGCTGTTCACCACGAACTTCGGCGCCATCGAAGTCATTTTTAACATCAATTCCTCGCGCCAATTGTCGCAAAAAATCCCGGCGTTGCCGCCCGAAACCAGGCTGGTCTTTCTGGAATGTTTCCCCAGCGGGCTGCCCTTTTATTTGAACCGCACCGCCACGTTGTTCACCAAGGATGGCAGGGAGATAACGAGCGCGAGCAATTACATTCTGTTCCGCTTGAATCATGATCCTCAATGGCCGGCGAACCTGGTGCCGCTCACGAATTTTGACCAATGGATTTCGCAGCGGAACGGTCAGGTTTATCTGATCACCCGCAAATCAAACCGGCCCAGGCTGGAAGCTATTCCCGGGGTTCAACCAACCGACATTCAAACGCTGCCATCGCCCTACCTCGGCGTATTGTTGACGGCTCCTTAAGAAATTTCTGATATGTGCGGCATCTGCGGCATTGTAAGCATTTCTGGCGAGCGGCAACCGGAATCGGTCCGGCTGCGCGTGAACGCGATGTTGCAGGCGCTGTCGCATCGCGGGCCCGATGACGTCGGGCTGAAGGCTTCCGATTTTGCCGTGCTCGGCGCGACGCGCCTGGCGATCCGCGGTGGCGATGACGGCCGGCAACCGATGGTGGACGCGGCCAGCGGCTTGGTGGCGGTCTGCAACGGGGAAATCGACAACCACAAAGAATTGCGTGTCTGGCTGGCCGAACGCGGCCGTCCGGTGAAACAGGCGACGGACGTGGCGGTGATCCCCGGAATGTATCTGGAGCTCGGCGCCGCGTTCGCTGAAAAACTGGTTGGCGCGTTTGCCATCGCGGTCTGGGATCCTCGCGAGCGCCGGCTGACGCTGGCGCGCGACCGCGCAGGGGAACGTCCGTTGTTTTTCAGCCAGACCGCCGACAGCCTCATCTTTGCCACGGAACTTGCGAGCCTCGTTTCCGAATGCAAGCTGCCGGTGACGTTCGACCAAGCCGCGTTGGAGCGCTATCTGCAATTCGGCCTGTTCGCCTCGCCGGCTTCACCGTTCACCAACATCCATAAAGTCCCGCCCGGCGGCATCGTCCAGATTGACGTGCGCGGGATTCGGAACACGACCTACTGGCGCTGGAACAACGTCGAGACCGCCAAACAAAAACCGTCGCTCGACGCGTTTGACAAAGTGTTCCGCGAAGCCGTCCGGAAGCAAAGCGATGTGGACGTGGACTTCGGCCTCTTCTTGAGCGGCGGCGTGGATTCGTCGTTGATCTCGGCGGTCACGCGGTCGTTGCATCCCGGACGCCCCTTGAAAGCCTACACGCTGCGCTTCAAGGTGGAGTCGTTCGACGAAGGCGATTTTGCCGAAAGCGTCGCCACGTCGCTGAAACTGCAGCCGGTGCCGGTGTGGGTCCAGCCCGAAGATATTCCCGGGGCGTTGTCGCTGTTGATCAAAACCGGGGGCGAACCGCTCGCCGATCCGGCGTGGCTGCCCACGGCCTTGCTCGCGCGCCGCGCCGCCGAGGACGTGCCAATGGCGCTGGTGGGCGAAGGCGCGGATGAACTGTTCGGCGGCTATCCGACTTACATCGGCGCGGGCATTGCCGAACGATTTGCGAATCTGCCCGCGTGGTTGCGCAACGCCATCCGGCGCGTCGTCGAGTCGCTGCCGGTCAGCGATAAGAAGATGACCGTGTCCTTTCTGCTGAAACGTTTCGTGCAGGGCGCGGAACTGGGCGGCATGACGCGCCATGAATTGTGGATGTCGAACATCACGCCGCCGATTTTATCGCGTCTGGGAATTCCGCTGACGGCGTCGCGGGCCGACGACACGGCCAGCGGACTCCTGCTGGACCGGGTCCAACGCTGGGACCTGGAAAGTTTTCTTGCCGAAGGACTGCTCACGAAAGCCGACCGCGCGAGCATGACGTCCGCGCTGGAACTGCGCGCGCCGTTTTTGGACGAATCGGTCATTGCCTTTGCCGCCAGCCTGCCGGCCGCCGACCGGGTAAAGAATTTCTCCACCAAGATTTTTTTGAAAGAATACGCCCTGCGCTATCTGCCGAAAGCCATCGTGCATCGCCGCAAACGCGGGTTGTCCGTGCCGATCGGCCGCTGGTTGCGCGGGCCGCTGCGCGAATGGGCGACGAAAGCCCTGGGCAACCAACGGCTGGAGCAGATCGGCGTGCACACTCCGGCGGCAATGGATCTGTTGAATGAGCACTGCCAGAACCGGGCCGATCACGCGCGCGCCTTGTGGACCTTGATCGTGCTAAGTGAATGGCTCGACTGGGTGGCGGCAGAAACGGCTTGCGGCGGGTCCAAGTGAAGTGGGAACGAGGCTGGCCTTGCCCCGGTTTGGTGGACAGGCCGCTTACCCGCTGGCCGGATAACGCCGGTTGATCTGCTGCACCAATTCCTCGGCGTCCGCCCGCAGTTTGGCGTCCACCTCCGGTCGCAGCAATGGTTCCAGCGTCTGTCGGGCGGCAGCCGGATTTTGGCTGCGATATTGAAATTGCGCGAGGGACAACTGATACGACAGGTTTTCCGGTTCCAACTGAATGGCGCGCTGCAGGTGCTGGCCGGCTTCGGCCAGGTATTCGCCCTGCACCATCTCGAAAAATCCGAACAATTGCTGCGACGGTCCAAAGTCCGGCATCAACGCAACGGATTGCGCCAGGTTGCGGCGAATCTCCACTGCCTCCGTTTTATCGATCCGGGCATACCGGCCTTCCGCTTTGGCCGTCGCGTGAAATTGTTCCAAGGCGCAGGCATAGTAGGTGAGAAAACTGGTTGAACCCAGTTGGATGGCAGTCCTCAGGTGGCGCAATGCCAATTCATGCTGCTCGCGGTCATTAGCCAGCAATCCCAAACCTTCCTCCGGAAGCGGGCTGGTCGGAGCAAGCTTTTGCGCCTGGGTGAAACGGGCTTCCGCCTCATCCAGACGGTCAATCCGCATCAGTTCATCGCCGAGCCGGAAACAAACTTCCGCCGGCGAAATGAAACGCGTCGCCAGATTGATCGGTGCGGAAATGTCGGAACTCAGCGACAGGTCAATGGGCGCAATCACGCCGCTTTCCAAATAGCGGCGCAGCCCCGCTTCCACGACGGGCAAAGGCGCCTGCATGGCATTGGTGAAGGCCTGCACCATCGGCTGGCCCTGACGCAACAGGGCGGTGAATTGTCCGAAACGGGCGCGATACCGGCCGTTGTCGCCCACCATGAGAAAATGGGTGAGCAGCCAGGATTCGGCATAGAACATCCCCTGCCGTTCGCGTTCGTTGTATTGGGGCGAATCATGCTTCACGGCAAACAGCTCGCTCAACGGCATGAGCGGTTCCTGTTTTAACAATTGCATATGGCCGTCGATGGGGCTGGCGATGCGCGCGCTGCGCCCCGCCGTTTGAAAGGTCGAATAGACTTCGGCCATGCCCTCCTTCAGCCAAAGCGGCCAGATCTGGTCGTTGCGCCGGAACAGCAGGTGGGTGTATTCGTGGTAAATGACGTCCATGCCCTTTTCCGGAGCGCCGGCTTCCGGCAGCGAGAGCACGATGAGATTCTCGTCCATGCCGTGCTGGAAGAACGCCGCCAGATTTCTGGGCTTGCCCTGATACAGCGGCAGGAACGGCACCATGGATTCACGATCCGGAAAAGCGATGACCACAATGGGGGGCGAATCCACGGAGCGCGCTCCGGCCAGTTGGGCATAGGCTTTGCAGAATTGTTCCAGCCGCCCGGCGAGCTTGTAAACGTCCGGTGACTGGCCGCAACTGTAGATGTTGAAATGCGTCGTGCGGGTCTCATACCAGCGTCGTTGCTCCAAAGGAACCGTCGGCGCCGGGTCGGCGCAGGCGCAGATCACCGGCCCCAAAAGCGCGGCCAAAATCCAGAGCGGACAACGGAACATAATCAGACGAAGCTTAAGGCATGACTAAAGAAAAGTCATTGTAAGATCACCCGCGGATTGGGCCGGGCCGGCAGATGGAGAAGGTTCATAGCCTTCCGAAATTCATGGGGGCGTGACAACGTAATACGACCGGCTGGCATCACTGATGGCCCAAAGATTGAGCGGATACAGCGCCGTGTGAACTTTCAAATATTTTGCGCTGCCGTCGGCAAAAGCGAAATTGGAACCGCCAGTATCCGTGTCCGGGCCGCGGCTGTCATGGCGGCTCTCTTGTAGAACGCCGCTGAAATCGTTGCCCTCAAGAAAGTCCATGTAGTAGTCGCCCGCGCCGGACTTTTTTTCCCCGAAGACAATTGTGTCGCTGGAATGAATAATGGCATTTTCCTTCATGCTGTCCCCGACGTTCATCCCGTTGAAATAATCATTCCAGCCGTTGATGAAATAACTGCGCGGGGCGGCATCGGCCACGTTGTTCGAAGTGGAACTGCCATTGCTGACGGGACTCGTGGTTTCAGTCAGGCACAACAGCATCTTTATATTTTTCCCGTAGCTGTCATACAGCTTGTCCGGCCAGCGGTCGTCATTGGAACGCGGCGGAAAAAATCCCTGGCTGTCGCTCACATACATCTGGGCGGCGAGGCTCAACTGCCGGAGATTGTTCAGGCAGGCGATGCGCCTGCCGGACTCCTTCGCCCGGGCCAGCGCGGGCAGCAGCATCGCCGCCAGAATCGCGATGATGGCAATGACGACCAGCAGTTCAATCAACGTAAACGCCCCCCGGGGGGCCCCGCGAAATTTTATTTTCTTAATCATAACCTTTTGTCCGAGCTTCACGTCTTGTGGTTAGGACGTAAAAAGCCGTCCGGACGTTTCAAATTTTTTATGACGAAAAAGAACTGGCTGCTGATGGTTGCCCTGGTCGCCCTCGCTGGCGTCTATGTTTTCTATTTTACCGACTGGTTCAAGCCGAAAACCATCCACATCTCGCATACCAACCGCGTCGTCCGCCCGCGTCTGGCCGGCAACATCCGGGCCAATCAGGGACTGCCTCCCATCACCTTCGGCGTGGAGCCGCAATCCCGGCTCACCGAAATCACGGTCGTCCCGCTCGCGGCGTGGCAGACCAACCAGAACACACTGCCCCTCTGGCATCTGGTCGCCAGCACCAATGCCGAACCGATTAAAATGTTCATGTATGGCCAGCGCATCCGCGGACTGAAACCGGCGGTGCCGGGCGCGCACGCTCAAGAGCTCGAAACCAACGTCATCTACCGCCTCTTCGTCACGGCCGGAAAAGCCAAGGGCCAGCACGACTTTGAAATCAAAGGTTCCGATTAAAAGCTGTCGGGAAAAGGCACCCGCGGCTTCGGAGATGGTCAGGGCGTGATATTGTTGGCCGTCCGGTTGGCGTCACTGACGCACCACAGGTTCAGCGGATACAATGACGTGTAAGCCTTCATGAAGCGCGCGCTGCCGTCGCTGAAGGCATAGTTGGAGCCGCCGGTGCCGCTGCCCGCACCCCGGCTGTCGTGCCGGCTTTGTTCCACGGCGCCGACAAAATCGTCCCCGTTCCCCGCCTTCAAATCCATGTAGAAATCCCCGCGCTGGGCGTTCTTCTCCCCGAGCAGAATCGTGTCGCTCGGATGCAGGATGGCATTTTCCTTCATGCCGATCAGATAGGTGCCCATCATGAATTCATTCTGAAACGTATTCGCATCGAGCGTGTCGGCAAAATAATCGTTCCAGCCGTTGATGAAATAGCTGCGCGGCGCCGCGTCCGCCACGTTGTTGGAATTGCTGCCGCCGAGCGTGGCGGGCGCATTGGTGATTTCGCTCGGACACAACAGCAGCTTGATGTTGCGGCCGTAATCATCATAAAAGCGATTCGGCCAGCGAATAGTCGAAACATGCGGGGGATAGCTGCCCTGGCAATCACCCGCATACATCTGCGAGGCCAGGCCCAACTGCCGGAGATTGTTCAGGCAGGCGATGCGTCGGCCGGATTCCTTCGCCCGGGCCAGCGTCGGCAGCAGCATCGCCGCCAGAATGGCAATGATCGCAATGACCACCAGCAGTTCAATCAGGGTGAACGCGCTTTGTGAAACGGATTTGCTTTTCGCCAACTTCATTCCCAGACCAGACGCAATGAAATCGGCAGGGGTTACGCCCGCGTTTCGATCTTCGTCCCGGCGAAATGGCAGGCGGCAAAATGTTCCTTTGAAAGTTCGCGCAACGTCGGCACTTCCGTTTTGCACCGCGCCTCGGCCACCGGACAACGCGGATGAAACGGACAGCCGCCCGGCGGATGGATCGGCGACGGCACATCGCCCGGCAAAACGATGCGTTGCCGTTTGGATTCGGGATCCACCTCCGGGACGGCGGAAATCAGCGCCTGGGTGTAGGGATGCTGCGGTGCGCGGATGATTTCCTTCGCCTCCGCCATCTCCACGATTTTGCCGAGATACATCACCATCACGCGACGGCTGATGTGCTCGACCACCGCGAGATCGTGCGCGATGAAGAGATACGCGATCCCGTGTTCCTGCTGCAGATCGCCGAGCAGATTGATGATCTGCGCCTGCACTGAAACATCCAGTGCGCTCACCGGCTCGTCGCAGATGATCAGCTTCGGCTCGACCGCCAGCGCGCGCGCAATGCCAATGCGCTGACGTTGGCCGCCGGAAAATTCATGGGGATAACGCTGCGCATAGACCGGGTCCAGCCCGACATCCTTGAGCAATTCAAAAATCCGTTTCTGTCGCGCGGATACGCTGTCGGTCAGTCGGTGGATGTCCAACGCCTCGCCGACGATTTGTTCGACCGTCATGCGCGGATTGAGCGAGCCGTAGGGATCCTGGAAAATCATCTGAAACTTGCGCCGTCGCGCGCGCAGCTCCGAGCCGTTCATCTTCAAGATGTCTTCGCCATCGAGCGAGATTTCCCCCGCCGTCGGTTCGACGAGCCGGACGATGGCGCGGCCGAGCGTGGTCTTGCCGCAACCGCTCTCGCCGACGAGGCCGAGCGTTTCGCCCGGCGCGATGCTGAAGCTCACATCGTCCACCGCCTTCACGGTTTCATGGACGCGGCTGAACATCCCGGCCTTCACCGGAAAATGCACCTTGAGATTTTTGACTTCGAGTAATGCGCTCATGCAAGGAATAGTCCGCAGGACGACCGACCATAGCCCACCGTTTCAACGGTGGGTCGTTCGTAAATGCGAAATCGCGTCCCGCAGGGACGGCAGAATTCAATCAAGCATCGTGTCGTCATATGGCAGGTTGTGTTTCTTTAAAAATTCGATGAGTTCCTCTTTGAAACTCCGCTGGCGATGATGTTCGGCTTGTCGCCGGATATAATCAACCGTTGTTTCAATTCCCGAAACGCCGATGCTGAACGCGCCATAACCTTCCTGCCATTCAAATGCGTGGTGTTCGGGAAAGGTTTCGTGAATCCATTTCGACGAATTGCCTTTTAATAGTTGAACCGCCTTTGAAATGGCGAGCGTTGATGGCAGCGACAACAAAACATGAATGTGATCTTCCACACCGCCGATTTCGATGGCCGACATTTTGTTCGCGCGGGCAATACCGCCAAGATATGGCCAGAGACGTTGCTGCAACGCGGGCGTGATCAAGGGTTGACGTTCTTTGGTGCTCCAAACGCAATGCAAATGACAGGAAATGAATGAGTGCATGGCGCGGAAAGAATAAATATTGGGACCAGCTAATCAAACCCCATTCTGCCGTCCCTGATGGGACTCGTCTCTGTTTGCTCGCGAGACCCACCGATAAATCGATGGGCTATTTTCTTTCGCGCCAAGGGCGCTTCCAAATCTTGGACTTCGAGCAGGTTCATTTGATTATCGTGTGCCGAATAGTGATGCCTTTGAAATTTGTGACAATCATAGAAACACTACATTCGCTGAAAACCACAAGCTGCGTCGGAGATAACCATTGAATCTCAATTTTGTCTGAATGATTGCCAATGAAAACATTGCCAACATCTTTAACCCGCTCGCCCTTTGAACAAAGATAAACCTGCGGACTAAAATCTGTTGTCGCGCCACAATCTCGAATAAAGGCCGTTGCCTCAAATTTTCCATCCGGCGATACAATTTTGCTAACAAGGCTATTGCTACACGGTTGGCTGCAACCGACTAAAACAGTTAAGAAAAGTATGGCAATCTTGTTCATGTTTTAGCTGTATTCCAAAACGGACATCTCACCCAGCGTCCGGGTTCGACTTCGAGCAGTTCGGGAATTTTCTCGGAACATTCCGGCCTGGCAATCGGGCAACGCGGGGCGAAACGGCAGCCGGGCGGGAAATTGCCGATGCGCGGGACGTTGCCGGGAATGGCCGAGAGGCGGCTGGCACCGCCGGCCAGTTTGGGAACCGAGTTGATCAGAGCCTTCGTGTAGGGATGCAGCGGGCGGCGCAGGAGTTCGCGCGCGGGCGACAGCTCGACGATCTGTCCAGCATACATCACGGCCACGCGGTCGGCCATGTCGCCGACGATGCCGAGATTGTGCGTGATGAGCAGAATCGCCATGCCGAGCCGCTGCTTGAGGTCGCGCAACAGATCCAGAATCTGCGCCTGAATCGTCACGTCGAGCGCGGTCGTCGGTTCGTCGGCGACGAGCAATTTGGGTTCACTGGCCAGCGCCATCGCGATCATCACGCGCTGCTGCATGCCGCCGGACATCTCGAACGGATAATTCCGGATGCGCGATTCCGGCGCGGGGATGCCGACGAGTTTCAGCAGGCGGATGACTTCGGCGTCGTTCGCCTTCTCCGGTTTGTGCAGCTTGAGTGATTCCTTGATCTGGTTGCCGATGCGGAAGACCGGATTCAGCGACGCACCCGGGTCCTGGAAAACGTAGCTCACCACGCCGCCGCGAATCTTTTGCAATTCGCCGGGCGACATTTTCAAGGTGTCCTGGCCGTTCAGCAAAATTTCTCCGCCGATGTAATTGGCCGGCGGAGTCGCCACGAGTCGCGCGATGGAAAGCGCCGTGACACTTTTGCCGCATCCGCTCTCACCGACGAGGCAGACGGTTTCGCCCGCGCCGATGGTGAGCGACACGCCGTCCACGGCGCGCAGCGCATCCGCGCCCTTGCCGAAGTCCATTTTCAGATTTTTGATTTCAAGCAGGGCCATACAATTAAAAATTAAAAATTAAAAATGCAAAATTCATCCAGACCGAGCCGCCATTCTCACCCGATATTTTTAATTTTGAATTTTTCATTTTTAAATGGATTTCGTGTCCGCCGCGTCTCTTAAGCCATCGCCGAGAAAGTTGAAAGCGAGAACGGTGATGAAAATCGCCGCGCCTGGCGCGAGCAGCCACGGATAATTTTTAAGATACTCGGTGTTTTGCGCCGCGTTCAACATCAAGCCCCAACTCGCGCTGGGTTCCTGGATGCCCACGCCGAGAAAGCTCAGCACCACTTCGCCGAGGATGTAATAGGGCACGCTCAACGTCGCCGCCACGATGACATACGACAGTGTGTTCGGCAAAATGTGGCGCACGATGATTTTTAGATTCGACTGGCCGAGCGAACGCGCGGCGAGGACGAACTGTTGTTCGCGCAGCGACAAGGTCATTCCGCGAATCACCCGCGCCATGCCCGCCCAGCCGATGAAACTCAGAATGATGATGATCATCCCATAGACCTGCGCCGAACTCATTTTCGCCGGAAACGTCTGGCGCAGCGAGATGATGAGATACAGGCCGGGAATGGACATGATAAGTTCACAGAACCGCATGATGACGGTGTCCGTCTTGCCGGAAAAATAGCCGGAAATCCCGCCGATCATCATGCCGAAAGTGAAGGAGATCAAAATGCCGATGACGCCGATGGAAAGCGAGATTTGCGAGCCGTAGAGCAGGCGCGAAAATTCGTCGCGCCCGAACTGGTCGGTGCCGAAAAGAAAAACGGGATATTTGTCATGGCCCGTGCCGAACAAATGAATCGAGGCTGGAATCAGGCCGAACAACTTGTATTTTTCGCCGTGAACAAAAAAACGGAGCGGCTGCGTGTCGTTGGGGACTTGGCGATAAATGAAAGCGCCGCGCTGCGGTTCGTAGCGTGGCACGACGAGATGGAAGCCTGATAGCTTCGGCCAGACCGGCTGATGGAAGGAGTAATCCGTATCCAGACGGTCATAGCTGTAAGGCGCGACAAAACCAGCGAACAGGGCAACGGCGTAAAGAAAAATCAAAATCAAGCCGCCAATCATGGCGATGCGCCGGCGCTGCAACCGTTGCCAGAAAATCTGCCACGGCGAGAGCGCGGCTTGCGCTTCGGCATTTGAAATTGGCGTGGCGGTTTCCATTTTTTATTTCAATCGGATTCTGGGGTCGCTCCAAGCCAGCAGCATGTCGGCGATGAAATTTCCCACGACCAGCAGCGCCGTCGCCATGACGACGCAGTCCACGACGAGGTAGGAATCTTTTGAAACAAACGCCTCGATGGTCAGGCGGCCGAGGCCGGGCCACGCCATGATGTTTTCCACAATGAAGGCGCCGCTCAACAGCGCCGCCAGCGAGTAGCCGAAGATGGTCAGCAACGGATTGATGGCGTTGCGCAGTGCGTGTTTGTAAATCACCCCGCCCTCGCCAAGGCCGCGTGCACGCGCGGCGGTGACGTATTCGGCGCGGAGCGTGTCGAGCAGATTGGAGCGCATCTGGCGCATGATGCCGGCCATGTCGGCGGCGGCGAGGACGAGTGCGGGCAAAATAAGATGATGAGCGCGATCCCAGAATTGCTGCAGCGGTGTCAGTAAATCGTGGATGGGGCTTTGTGCGCCGCCGACCGGAAACCAGCCGGTGGCCGCCGCGAACCACAGCGCGAGCAACGACAGCAAAACATCCGGCACGGATAAGCCGACGAACGCCGCGAGCGAGCAACTGCGATCCGCCCACGAATCTTTTTTGACTGCCGCCCAGATGCCGAGCGGGATGGCGATGCCCCAGGCGATGATCATGGCGGAGAACGAAAGCAGGAACGTGTTCCAGAGCCGATCGAAGATGAGTGACGCGGCGGGAATCTTGTAAGCCATCGAGTAGCCGAAGTCGCCGTGCAGAATATTCTTGAGCCAGTAGAAGTATTGGACATACCACGGCTGGCCGAGATGAAACTTGGCTTTGAGATTGGCGATGGTTTCCGGCGAGATCTGCGGGTTTTGCGAGAGCGCGGTGAAGTAATCGCCGGGCGCGAGCGACATGAGCAAAAACGTCAGCAATGAAACGCCCAACAGGAGCGGAATCATGTGCAGCAGGCGCTTGAAAAGAAATGACCACATCGCAATAACTTTCGGGAACGTGACAAAAAATTTCCGCGCGGGCGAGTGAAATTCATGCTTTGGAGCGCGGCTGTGCGTGGAGCGTCAGCCGAGCGTATCCAAATTGCTGCGGCTGGTCTGCGACACAGCCGCGATCCGTTCAAGACAGAACGCTGCCCGAACAAACGAAGGATTGTTGAATTTAACCGCTTTCGCTACCTTGTTCCCTTGTGGTTGGAATTTTGAAATCAATTTGATGCCCATGAAAAAATGTTTCGCCAAATACGGCCCGGTCGCGCTGGCCGTCGCTGCTTTATTGTCCGGATGCGGAAAAACCCCGCCAGCGGCGCCCGAAAAATCCGCCGCTGATTATCCGCTGCCTGAACCGCCGCTGGTCGCCGATTGCGCGCCGGGCATTCCGGGCGGACGGCTGGTCGTGGCGACCTTCGGCGATCCCAAGACTTTCAATCCCATCACGGCTAACGAGCAATCGTCCGAGGAGATTTACCGGCACCTGTTCGCGGGTCTGCTGGGTTTTGACTGGACGACGCAGCAAGTCTCGCCGGGGCTGGCGGAGTCTTGGACGAACTCGCCCGACGGCAAGACGTGGACCTTCAAGCTGCGGAAAAACCTGCGCTGGAGCGACGGCGAACCGTTGACGGCGGACGACGTGGTGTTCACCTGGGACGTGATTTACAACCCGGAAATTGACAATGTCATGCGCGACGCCTTCATCATCAGCGGCAAAAAAATCGCGGTGACCAAGGTGGATGACCTGACGATCCAAGCCGTGACGCCGGACATTTACGCGCCGTTCCTGGAAAATTTCGGCGGTGTGCCGATTTTGCCAAAACACATTCTCGCCAAAACGGTCGCGGACAAAACCTTCACGTCGGCTTACGGCGTGAACTGGAAACCGGCGGACATCGTCGGCAGCGGACCGTTCCGGCTCAAGGAATACAAGCAGGCGCAATATATTTTACTGGAGCGCAACCCGTATTTCATGGAAGTGGACACCAAAGGCCAGCGCCTGCCGTATTTCGACAACATCATTTTCACCGTCGTGCCGGATTTCAATGCGATGTCGCTGCGGTTTCTGAGCGGCGAAAGCGACGTGGATGACTTTATTTTTCCGTATGAATATGACCGCTTCAAGACCGAGGCCGCGAAGGGAAAATTCAACCTGCTCGAACCGGGCATCGGGCTGGAGGCGGGATTTTTCTGGTTCAACCAGAACACCAACGTGAATGCCAAGACGGGCCAGCCGAATGTGGCCGCGAATAAATTAAAATGGTTTCGCGACCAGAAATTCCGCCAGGCCTGCTCGTATGCGATTGACCGCGACAGCATCATCAAATCCATCTATTCCGGCCGCGCGATTCCAAATTACGGCTTCGTCACGCCCGGCAACAAAAAATGGTTCAACCCCAACACGCCGCAATACACGAACGATTTGGCGAAGGCGCTCGCGCTGTTGAAAGAAATCGGGATTGAAAAGCGCGATGGTGATGATTTTGCAACCGACGCCGACAGAAATAAAATTGAATTCGTCCTGAACACGAACACCGGCAACGGGGCGCGCGAAAAAACCGCGTTGCTGATCCAGTCGGATTTGAAGGCGCTCGGCCTCAATGTGATTCTCCAGCCGATCGAGTTCAACACGCTCGTCAGCAAGATTGACGACACATTCGACTACGACTGCATCCTGATGGGCATCGGCGGCGGCGGCACCGATCCATCTTCAAGCCTCAACGTCATCAAATCCACCGGCTTCACGCATCAATGGTTTCCCCGCCAGAAGACGCCCTCGACCGACTGGGAAGCGCGGCTGGATCATTTGATGGACGCACAGAACAAGACGCTGGATTTTGCCGAGCGGAAAAAAGATTACGATGAAGTTCAGCAGATTCTCGGCGAACAGATGCCGATGATTTTCACGGTCACGCCGTATTTCTACGCCGCCGCGCGGGCGGACATCGGCAACCTGCGGCCGACGCCGTTAAGCTCGTATCGCGCGACGTGGAACGCGGAGGAGCTTTACTTCAAAAAATAATTTCAATTTTCGATATACGATATACGATTTACGCATCGCACGGATCAACCGCAGAGGCGCGCAAATCGTAAATTCAACATCACTAATTTTATATGCCATTGCTCGACGGAAAAACCGGGATTGTCTTCGGGGTCGCCAACAAACGTTCAATCGCCTGGGCCATCGCACAGGCGTGGGCGCGCGAGGGTGCGAAACTCGCCTTCACTTATCAGGGCGAACGCCTCAAGGACAACGTCGAGGAACTCGCCGGAACATTCGGCCCGGACACTCTGATCCTGCCGTGTGACGTGACCAAGGACGAAGACATCGCGAACGTCTTCAAGACTGTCGGCGAAAAATTCGGCAAGCTGAACCTGCTCCTGCATTCCGTTGCCTATGCGCCCAAGGAAGCGCTCGAAGGCGAGTTCGTGAACACCAGCCGTGAAGCCTACCGCGTGGCGCACGACGTGAGTGCGTATTCGCTCGTGGCGCTGTCCCGCGCCGCCGCGCCGCTGATGACCGATGGCGGCAGCATCGTGGCGATGAGCTATTACGGTGCGGAAAAAGTCGTGCCGCATTACAACGTCATGGGCGTGGCCAAAGCATCGCTCGAAGCCAGCACGCGTTATCTGGCGTACGATCTGGGTCCAAAGAAAATCCGGGTGAACTGCATCAGCGCCGGCCCGGTGAACACGCTCGCCGCCCGCGGCATCGCCGGGTTCAGCGACATGCTCAAACACTACGAAGCCCACGCACCGCTCAAGCGCAACGTGACGCCCGACGAACTCGGGGCCACCGGCGCCTTCCTCGCCAGCGACGGCGCGGCGGCCATCACCGGCCAGGTGCTCTATGTGGATTCCGGTTATCAGATCATGGGCATGTGAACTGTCAAGCGAGCGTTGTTTGGTCCGATGGCAACCATCTCTCCGTGCAACATGAACTCTAAAAAATTTCCACTGGCCACCGTCATCGGCTACGGGCCGGATCATAAGACCGCCACCAAGCTGGTGGTTTCCATTTTAAAAAAACCGGGACAGCCAGATCCGGCAGAAATGGCGAAGTGGATTGTTCAGGGCGGCGACATCCGTCAGGATCCCAGCATCACGGCGGCAGTGGCAGATTTCATCAAAAGCCATCACGCGGCCGAAACAGTCACCTATGACCGGCTGCTGGGCTGTCCACACGAGGAAGGCATTGATTATCCCGTGGGTTCTGTTTGTCCTCAATGCCCTTTCTGGGCGAACGTGGACCGGCACTCACTGGAACCAAAATCATTGGACCTGCCATTGACCCCGGAGCAAATCCTCGCCGGACTTTCCATTGAGCGGGACACCCAGCCGCTGTTGGGCTTTGCCGCCGTCGAGCGCCATCGTGACCAGATGGTTGAGCCGTTTTTACAGGCGATTGAGCGCGGGCTGGATGATCCCAAGGGGGTGCCACCAGGCGATGCGATGCTGTTCAGCTATGCCTTGGCGTTTCTCGGCAAATGGCGCGAGCCGCGGGCCTATCCGCTGGTCGTCCGCTGGCTGTCGTTGCCCGGGCAGCAGGCGTATGACATCGGCGGGGATACCGTGACCGAATGGGGTTCGCGGCTGCTGGCCTCCGTCTGCGACGGCAACCTGGAGCCGATCCAACAATTGATTTTGAACCGCGAGGCCGACGAGTTCTGCCGGGGCGCGGCGGTGGATGCGCTGGCCGTGCTGGCCGCGCGGGGCGAGCGGACGGTTCCAGAAGTGACGGATTATTTCCAATGGCTGGCCCGCGAAGGTTTGGAACGGGAATTCAACCACGTGTGGAACAGTCTGGCCAGCTCGTGCGCGGACATCGAGGCGATCCCCGTCTTTGCCGAACTTCGCCGGGCATTCGATGAAGGTTTGATTGACCCCGGATGCATTGGGCCGGAGGAACTGGACGACGTGGAAGCCGAGCCACGCGGTCGGCAACTCGCCCGTTTCCGCCAGCATCACGGCCCGTTCACGGATGTCGCGAAGGAAACGCGCTGGTGGAATCGCTTCTCTCAGGCGCGCAAGACAGAAAGATCGAAATCAGAGTCCGAATTATTCGAAGACATGCCCCCGTCAGAATACCCCGAAGCACAACCATATGTTGCGCCGCCAAAAACCGGACGCAACGAACCCTGTCCGTGCGGCAGCGGGAAAAAATTCAAGAAATGCTGTGGCCAGTAATCCGCAGACAGGGAAAACCGCTGCCGGTTCCGCCGCCAGACTGGAATTTGGACACCCACCTGAAACCATCCAATTCTGGAAGCGCCTCGCAAACGAGGCGCTCTCGCTTTCGCCCACGCCGCTCTACGTTTTTTCCAGTGAGCCCATTGCGGAACGAATTGCCGAATTGGACGTGGCACTCACTAATGCAGGTTTTCAATCGGCAATCGAAAATCCACAGTCGAAAATTGCTTTCCGCCACTGGCTCTCGTTCAAGACCCAGCCCGTTCGGCCGCTACTCCGCTGGTGGCGGGAACAAGGCCGTCCTGTGGAAGCCGTCAGCGAATTTGAACTGCGTGCCGCGCTTGCCGAAGGGTTCGCTCCGGAAAATATCCTCGTCAACGGCCCGGCCAAACATCACTGGCTGCCAAAGTTCGGAGCGCCCCCTCACCCGGCCTCCGGCTACCCTCTCCCCCGATGGGGGAGAGGGAAGGGTGAGGGGGATCAAGTGTCAGGGACGTATTCTGGAATTATACTTCAAGGTCTCTCGGTAAACTTCGATTCGCACGCGGAACTGGATGTGCTGCTGCCGCACGCCAAAAAATCAAACTGGCGGCTCGGCGTCCGCATTCTGACTGGCGAAGAATTTGATCCGGAAAATCCGGCGTTTCCCACGCAATTCGGTTTTGCGCCGGACGAAGCCGTGGCCGCACTGGAAAAATTGACGCGCACGAAGGCGCGGGTTGAGACCGTTCATTTTCATCTGCGTGCGAATGTCTCCTCGGTGCAGATTTACGAACGCGCCATCGCTGAGGTCGCGGAAATCTGCCGCGCCGCGAAGTTTTGTCCGCTGCATCTCGACATCGGCGGCGGTATGCCGACGCGCCGGGTCTTGACGCGGGGCGGCAAAGTCCTGGATGGAGAATTCGGTCTGCACTCGTTCGCCCAAATGCTGCGGCAGTCGGCGAAATTATTTCCCGGCCTGCGCGAAGTCTGGCTGGAGAACGGACGTTTCGTGAGCGCCGGCAGCGGCGCGCTCGTGGTGAAAATTCTGGATGTGAAGGAACGGCGCGGCTTGCGGCAATTGATCTGCGATGGCGGCCGCACGCTGAACGCCCTGACCTCGCTGTGGGAACAGCACGCCCTGCTGGCGTTGCCAGAGCGCAGTGGCGAAGAGACGCTCACCGCCGTCTGCGGCCCGACCTGCATGGCCTTCGACCAGTTCGCGCGGATTCCATTGCCGCGTTCGCTGCAAGCCGGCGATCATCTGATCTGGCTCGACGCCGGGGCGTATCATCTGCCGTGGGAAACGCGCTTTTCCCATGGCCACGCGGCCGTCTGCTGGTATGACGAACAGGGGTTGCGCCTCGTGCGCGAACGTCAAAGTTTTGAAAACTTCTGGAGTCAGTGGCAGGCGTCGTAGCGGCTTTCGGAAGAATGCCGCCAATTAAAAAGCAGAAGTGCGGCGCTCTGCCGAGACGCCGCTACACCATCAACAAGCGCGCCACATAAGCGCCATCCACATTGTCGGCAAACGGCAGCAGTTCGCGTTCAGATTCCAGTTTAAACCTGGCATGCTCGCGCAAAAATGCATTCACCACTTCAGAATTTTCTTCCGGCTCCAGACTGCACGTGCTGTAAACCAAAACGCCGCCGGGCTTTAATCTGGTTGCGGCCTGGCCGAGCAAGTCCAGTTGCGTCGCGCGCAGGCGCTCGATTTCGTCCGGCTGAATCCGCCAGCGCAAATCCAGGCGGCGGCGCATCACGCCGCTGTTCGAGCACGGCGCGTCCACCAGGATGCGGTCGAACGTGGTTGAGAGTTGAGAGTTGAGAGTTGAGGGCAGGACAGCCTCCACGCATCTTACTCCCAGCCGCGTGCAGTTTTCGCGGATCAATTTCAACCGGTCTTCCGAAACGTCCTGTGCGACGAGGCGGCCCTCGTTGTTCATCAACTGGGCGATGAACGTCGTCTTGCCGCCGGGCGCGGCGCACAGGTCGAGCACAGTTTCACCGGGTTGCGGATCAAGTTCACTCACGGCGAGGAGCGTGCTGGGGTCCTGGATGTAGAACCAGCCATTGCGAAAACTCCCGAGAGAATGCAGCGGTGGATGCGCTTTCAGCTCAAAGACCAGATTTTCACCCGTCCAGTCGCAGGTCTTGAAATCGTATTCCACATTTTCCTCGCGCCAGAGCGTAAGCAGTTCGCCGGCGTCTCTCAATTCGGTAGTAGCAGCCGACGCAAGGAGGCTCTGACGGTTCGTATGCGTGATGCGGGATGGGGGATGTGAGTCAGAAGCTTGAGCCTCCTCACGCCGGCTGCTACGAAATTTCAAAGTGTTGATGCGCGCAAAGGTTTTCGGCGGCGTGTTGTTCCATTCCAGAAGCTGCGCAGTTTTGTCCGCGCCCCAGCGTTTTTGCCAACGGGCAACGAGCCATTCGGGTTGGGACCAACCGAGCGCGGGCTGGGAGATTTTCAGGTCCGCCAGCAGCTTTTTGGTCTCGTCGGCCTCACGCAAATAACCACGCAGCACGGCATTGATGAATCCGGCTTGCGGGCCGAAGCCGCCCTGCTTGGCGAGTTCCACGGTTTCGTGGACGGCAGCGTGGTCGGGAATGCGGTCGAGCCAGAAAATCTGGTAGAGGCCAAGTCGCAGCAGGTTCTGGAGCGCGGGCTTCTGTTCGCGGCCGGTGGTCTTTCGCAGGATGAGCCAGTCGAGCGCAGCCTGCCAGCGGACGACGCCATAGACAATTTCCTGGCACAGCCCGCGGTCGGCAGACGATAGCGGGGCATTGGCAAGGGCGATTTCCAGCAGATCTTCCACGAAAAGGCCGTTCGTGCGCCGCTGCCCCAGAACGCGTGCCGCAATTTGTCTTGGTTTTTGAGGGTTAAACACGTTTAATGGAGTCATAGTGAATCCGTGACGACAGAATTACGATTTTATAATGAATATGAGAGAAGAATTCGAGAAACTCGCCGCTGCCGGAAAAATTGAAGGTCGCCACGTGGAACCCCTGGCCCAACTGGCCGCCGGCGGCTGCTGCACGCACCGGAGCTGGGGCTTCGGCCGCATCAAAACGGTGGACACGGTTTTTGCCCGTTTCACCATCGATTTTCCCGGCAAGGCGGGACACACGATGGACTTGTCCTTTGCCGCCGACAATCTCAAGCCGATCCCGAAGGATCACATTCTCGCGCGCAAGGCCGCCGACCTTGACGCGGTGCGCCATCTGGCGGCACATCATCTGGACTTGATCAAATTGGTTTTGAACAGCTACGGCGGCAAGGCCACGGCGGATCAGATCCAATCCGTGCTCGTTCCCGATGTCATCCGCGACGACTGGAAGAAATGGTGGGAAACCGCCAAGCGCGAAATGAAGAAGGACGGACACTTCATCGTGCCGACGAAGAAGACCGAAGCGGTGGTTCTGCAGATGCAGGAAACCTCGCTGCAGGACCGGCTGATTGCGGATTTCCGCGCAGCGAAGGGCTTGAAGGCGCGCATTCTGGTGGTCGCGGAAGTCATCAAGCTGGCCTCCGATCTGACGGACAAAAAGACCGCCGCCGCTGAAATCATCGCCGCGCTGAACGCCGACATCACCGCGTATCTGCGCACGCAGCCGGCCGTCGCGCTGGAAGCCGTTTTTGCCCGCGACGAACTGGCCGAAGCCGCCGGGCTCCAGCCCACCACGGTTGAAATCACCGCGGCGCAAATCTGGGGACAGGACATCAAGTTCGGTCCGATGCTGGAATTGATCCCGGCCGCGAAACATCATCGCGCGCTGGCGTCGTTCAAGGCGGCGAATCCCGACACGTGGCAGGACGTGCTGCGCGGCTCGCTGAATTTTGTCTCCTCCAAGCTGGTCAAGGAATTCGCCAGCCTGCTCATCGCGGAAGGCAGGATGGATCTGCTCAAGGAGACGCTCGCCAAACTCATCCGCCAGCACACCGCCGGCAGCGAACTGCTGCTCTGGTTCGGCCGCGAACGCAGTGACGCCTTCGCCGACATCATGGGCCCGGAAGTGTTCCGCGCCATGCTCACCGCGATGGAACGCGACCAGTTCAACGAAAAACGCTCGAACCGGCTGCGCGATTTCATCCTGGAAGACCAGGAACTGCTGAATGAACTGACCGCCACCGCCGACATCGAGGTCGTCAAGGATCTCACGCGCGCGCTGCAACTCTCGCCGGTGTTCGATGACATGAACAAGCGTTCGCTCCTCGCGCGGCTCGTCAAAAAGCATCCCGCCGTCCAATCGCTCGTCAGCGGCGAACAGACCAAGCAGGACGCCACGATCCTCGTTTCCTGGGAAAGCCTCGAACGCCGCCGGCTCGAATATCAGGAACTCGTGCAGAAGAAAATTCCCGCGAACTCCAAGGAGATCGCCATCGCCCGCAGCTACGGCGACTTGCGCGAGAACCACGAATATAAGGCCGCGAAGGAGATGCAGAAAATCATCATGCGCCAGAAGGAAGAACTCGAAGCGCAGATGATGCGCGCCCGCGGCACGGATTTCTCCAACCCGAAGACCGACGCCGTCAACATCGGCACCGTGGTGAACGCCACCGACCTGGGCAGCAACCAGCTTGAGACGTTCACGATTCTTGGCGCCTGGGATTCCGACCCCGACAAGGGCGTCATCAGTTATCTCACACCCATCGGCCAGGCATTGCTGAACCGCAAGGTCGGCGACGAAGTGGAATTTGAACTGCACGGCGCGAAACACCGGCATCGGATCGAAAGCATCGAAGCCGCCGCCTTTGCCGCGCCGGTCGTGAGCGAGCTGCCCGCAGAAGCGGATGCGCAACCGGCGTCCTGATCCTCAAATCACAAAAAAGGCGCGAAGAATTGTTCTTCGCGCCTTTCTGCTTTGCCCGCCGATATGGTTCAAGCCTTGCCGCCGAAGCTCACGAAATCGTCCATGTCCAGAGCGTCGAACCAGCTCACGATGTCCTCGCGGTTCGGGGCGCCCGCCTTGTGCAAGCCGTTCAGATACTCGCGGCCGTCCGGGTTGTCCGGGGCGCGCTGATCCTGCCACGTGGACCACGCGGCGATCTCCGAAGCGGTGCGTTTGTTTTTGGCATTCGCCTGGATCCAGGCCAAAACCTCGGTGTCGCTCTTGGTCAGCTCCTTTTTCAGGGCTTCCGGATCCACGCCGGCGAATTCCAGGAAGTGCTGGTCCAGCGGGCAGGCGTAATGATACTCGCCATTTTTGCCGGCCAGCGTGGCACGGCCTTTATCGAGGCAACGCGGCAGGATGGCGTAACCGCCGAGCCGCACACGCGGGCTGCGGGGCGGGAACTTCGTCAGATCAGGAGTGTGTAATGACATAGTCGTTTTGAATTGGTTTGTTTTCGTCGCGCTACGGCACCGTGCCGGATTTTTGCGACGGCTCCCAACTTGCCCGCAAAATGCCGAATTGCAAGTGGCACCGATAAATTTTACCCTCCGGGCGTGAAACACTCTGGAAAAGCCCTGCACGCGGCATTGAAGATGATCGGCTGGTCGGGTGCCGCCGTCCTTGCGCTGCTGGCCGTGGCGTTTCTGGCGAAGATCGTCGGCACTTTTATTCTGGGCATCGTCGGCGCGCTGGTCGGATTGTGGGTGCTGTTCGCCTTGTTCACGTTTTATTTTTTCCGCGATCCCAACCCGCTGGTTCCCGGCGGCAAAAATCTCGTCATCGCGCCCGGCCACGGCAAGGTGGACGCGATTGACACGACGACCGAACCGGATTTCATGGGCGGCGAATGCCAGCGCATCTCGATTTTTCTGTCCGTGTTGAACATCCACGTCCAGAACTCGCCAGTGACGGCCCGCGTGGCTTACTTCAAACACACGCCCGGCCAGTATCTCAACGCGTTGAATGCGGATTCGGCGAAGTTCAACGAAAACGTGTTGATCGGCCTTGAATCCGCCGAACCGTCCGGCGAGAAAGTCGGCGTGCGGCTCATCGCGGGATTGATCGCGCGGCGCATCGTGCCGTGGGTGCGGGAGAATGACGCCATCCAGCGCGGCGAACGCATCAGCCTCATCCAGTTCGGCTCGCGCGTGGATGTCTATCTGTCACGGAACGCCAAAATCAAGGTGCCGCTCGGCGCCAAGGTGGTCGGTGGCGAAACGGTGCTTGCCCAATTTGACTGACGCCATGGCCACCAACCCGGAAACCACGCCACCCGCCGAAGGGGAAAAGCTGAAGATTTATTTTCTGCCGAACCTGCTGACGGCGGGAAATCTCTTCTGTGGCTTCGTGGCGCTGACCAAAATCGTGGAGGCCAACCTCACGCCCGACGCCAACGGGTTCGTCAACTGGATGCCCATCAAGTTCGCGCTCGGCGCCATCCTGCTGGCATGCATTTTTGATTTGTTCGACGGCCGCGTCGCCCGCATGGGCGGCCGCGAAAGTCCGTTCGGACGGGAGTTTGATTCGCTCGCGGATCTCGTGTCCTTTGGCGTCGCCCCGGCGTTTCTGGTGCATCGCGTGGTGCTGCATAATGCCCTGCCGGAAGAATACGCCGGGCTCGGCTGGTTCATCGCCTCGATTTATCTCGTCTGCGGCGCGTTCCGGCTGGCGCGGTTTAATTGTCTTTCGGCGATGAATCTGCCCGGCGCGGGCAAGGATTTTCTCGGCTTCCCGATTCCTTCGGCCGCCGGCCTGGTGGCGTCGCTGACGCTGTTCATCATCAAATTGAATGAGAAGGAAAAAGACCTTGGCCACTGGGGCTATCTGCTGCCGGTCGTGCTGGTCTTTTTATCGGCGATGATGGTGAGCGAAGTTCGTTATCCGAGTTTCAAATCGCTCGGCCTGCGCTCGTCCACGACCTTTTTGAAAGTGGTATTCGGGGCGCTGTTCGTGGGCCTGATGGTGGTTTTGCAGGAGAAGATTTTGTATTACGTCCTGCCGCTGTTCTTCACGGCGTATCTGGTCTACGGTTTTGTGCGGCCCCGGATTTCCCGCGCCTGGCGCAAGGAAATCGAGGAGGACGAGGACGAGACGGAGGCGGGCGGCTGACATGATGGAGACACATCCAGTGTTGTTTGCCGCCGTCGCCGGCTTCGCGTTTGGCAACGCCTTCTGCTGGCTGCCCGGCCCGATCAACCTGACCATCCTCAACGAAGGCGCGCGCCGCGGGTTCGGCTGGGCGCTCATGATCGGCCTGGGGGCGGCGCTGATGGACGTCATTTACTGCGCGATTTCGTTCATGGGCTTTTCCCAGTTTTTTGACCATGGCATCGTC
>DATLVR010000034.1:0-16244 GCA_035577265.1 Verrucomicrobiia bacterium
TGACCAACGGCCTGATTCATTGCGCCGGCCGGCCGTCGGGTTATTGACGGACGGAGAAAAGCTATCACGATTACAAGCTCACCGTGGAATGGCGGTTTGTGAAGGTCGCGCCCCGGGCCAACAACACGGGCATTCTCATCCATATGCAATCGCCGGACAAGATCTGGCCCAAGTGCATCCTTGCGGATGTCGGTTGGCAAACGTGTGGTGCCGGTCGTCGAGGTCGGAGCCGTTCCACGGCACGCCGAGTTTATCGAGCCAGGCGGTTCGGAATTCGGCTTCAAAACTTTTGCCGAGATTACCTTTGGATTGGGGATTGAGGTGGATGCGTCGAGTGGTATTCATACATTGGTTGGATCGTTCAGTTTGATTTTGTCGGGACTTGGTTGGCGGAATGGACGGGGCAATGGAGTTGCCGCCAACACCGGCTTACGGACTGGTGCCGGTGTCTTCACTGGGGCTGGTTGCGCCATCACAGCTTCGCTCTCCCGATGGGGCCTGGCTTGTCGTTTCAGATGTCCGGCTCGCGAAAGCGGGATCGCCCGCGACGAGGTAGGCTTTGGCGATTTGGATGTTGATTTGGGGCTGGCGCAGCGATTCGTTTTTAGCTTGAACGATGAGATCGGCGTCCGTCTCTCGACCAGTTCGCAGACTCGACTGCTTGCCGGTGGTGTTGTCGTGACAATACCAAATGCCGGTGGCGCGTTTGAAGGTGCGGTATCTGTGTTTCATAATGGGGTCCATTTTGGAACAGAACCGAATGAGGAGGTTAGCTTGCAGTCGGGTCGTTAACCCAAGTTCACCGGACAATACACGAATCGTTCTTTGCCCGGCAAATTGTTGACAGTCAGCGCCTGAGTTCCCGTAACCTGTTGGAAGTTCCACACTTAAAAGTGGAGCCAATGGCCGGGATTGAGCGGTTTATGCTCAATTTTCGAGTTAAAGAATATGAAATTTCATCAATAAATGCAAGGGTTTTTGCGCTACTCTTGACCTTTCCGAACGAACCCATTACATAGCCGTTCACTGAAGGTTCTACTGAAACTTTTACTGAAGATTTAGTGCGCAATCAGCATAACCAAACTTATATGCCCGGGGTTGTGGGCACCACCCGCGCTTCCCTCAGCATCCATATTTGTTCCAGCTTCAAACATCCATCCCGGAACCGCCCCTGAAAACCCAGTGTTGTCCGGTCTGCCCGGTTATGGTTGTTTATACAGGCGAAAGAAGTGTGAGCCCTGACCGATGTTCACGGTAAAATTCACGTTTCCGCCGTTAGTGGTCTGAGTCCCCACCGGCGGCTGCCAATTGGCGAAGCCAAGGTTGGTAATGGTCTCCAAAGTGTAGCCAGCGGCAAGCTGCCAGGAAAAAGTGATGGTGTTATTAACCGCATTGATTGGCAAAGCGGTCAAAGCGGGACCTAGACTGAGGTGAGTATTCAGCAAAACCGAGACATTGCCGGAGGCGGCGTTGACAACAGCCAGATCAGGCAGGCCATCGCCATTCAAATCTCCAGCCGAGACGAAGGTTGCGCCATTCTCCACGGCGAAGGCGTAGGCGGGCTGAAAAGTGCCGTCGCCTTTGCCCAACATGATATCCACTTGGTTGGCGGCACCCTCAACGACGGCCAAATCGGCCTTGCCATCTGCATTAAAATCCGCCACGGCCACCGAGGCAAACGAGCCGGAAAGATAATTGGTGAAAAGACGAAATGTCCCGTTCCCATTGTTGAGCAGGATGGTGATATTGCCGTTCGCGGGAAACGCGGCACCCGCGCTACCGACCGCGAGGTCATTGGTTCCGTCACCATTAAAGTCACCGACCGCCAGGGATTGAACGTTGGTTCCAGCGTTATAGTTCACTGGCGTCTTAAAACTGCCATTGCCGTTTCCAATCATTACCGAAACCGTATTGGCGCCGTAATTGTCGAAAACCAAGTCATTCGTGCCATCGCCGTTGAAATCTGCTTTCGCCAATTGATCCAGTTCCGCGGGGCCAGAGGTCGCGACCGCCGTCTGGAAAGTGCCATTCCCATTGCCGGGAAACACCGAAACCCCCAGCAAACCCAACGCCGCGAGATCAAGTTTGTGATCATTGTTGAAGTCTCCTGACAAGACATATGAAGTGCCGAATTGCACCGAACCTGCCGTCGTGACCGGCTGAAAGGTTCCATCGCCATTACCGCGCAAAAATGAAACCGCGTTGGAGTTGACATTGGCGACCACCACATCGTTTGTGCCTCGGGCACTGAAATCACCAATGGCTACGGATATCGGAGCCGTGCCCGTCACGTAGTTGGTTCTGGGTTTGAACGTGCCGTCCCCATTATTCAAGAGCAAAGAAACGTTGTTGGCACCATTGTTCGCTACCACCAGTTCCGGCCGGCTGTCGCCATTCAGGTCGCCGATGGCAAGCGCCTTGGGGTTCGAGCCGACCGCGTAGTGCGGTGCCGATTGGAAAGTTCCGTTGCCATTGCCCAGCATGATGCCGATGGAAGTGGTGTTGTTCAAAGAGCAGGCCGCCAGGTCTTCCTTGCCGTCGCCATTGAAATCACCGACTACCGTGTCCAATTTGGACCAATCATACCGGGTAGGCGTCTGGAACGTGCCGTCGCCATTACCTACCAAAACGGTCACATTGGTGCCGGCAGCTACGACGAGGTCATTGGTGCCGTCCAGGTTGAAATCGCCCACCGCCACTGGCCCGGCCTGGGCACCGATATTGTAGGTGGCTTTGTTGGTAAAAGTGCCGTCACCGTGCCCCAGCAATATAGTCACCGTTCCAGAGTTATACTCCGTTACTGCCACGTCATTCGTGCCGTCGTGATTGAAATCACCAACGGCTAGAAACTGATCATTCGTTCCAACAAACGTATTGGTTGGATTTTGAAAAGTGCCGTCGCCTTTTCCCAGCAGCACGGAAACTCCGCCCGGATTGATCCCGACGGTTCCCACGTTCGCCGTGACAATGTCATTGCGGCCATCGTTGTTCATGTCTTGCAAAGCCACAAAAACGGGGGCTATGGCGGGGTTATAATAGTTGCCGGTGGTTTGGAATGTTCCGTTACCTTTATTGGTTGCCATGACGATTCCGAGTGAACCAGAGCTGACATAGACCAAGTCCGGGATGGCGTCCCCATTAATATTTCCGAACGCCACGGGAGTTCCGGATGGACCCGGGATCTGAGTTGCGGGTTGGAAGGTTCCATTGCCGTTGCCCAGCATCACCCAGGCGCCTTGCGAGAGTCCGCTCGCAATTAAATCCAAATTCGTGTCATGGTTGATATCCACCGCAGTAACCATATTCAAAAAAGGCGCGTTGGTGTAGGTGACGGCGGGCTGGAACGTCCCGTCACCATTGCCCAGGAGCACCGAAACCCCGCCCGGATATGAACCACCAGAAGCAGCCACGTCTAGGATTCCATCTTTGTTGAAGTCGCCCACCGTCACCGCAAACGGATAGTTTCCCGCATTGAAAACACGTCGAGCGGCGAACGATGGCTGGTCTGCTGCCATTGCGGAAAGCGGCAGTTGGCAGAGGATCGTGGCCAAAATGGATGCCAAGATGAAGGTTGAAAATGGAACCAGTTTAACCTGTTTTATTAACACACTGGAAGGCCCAGTTTGGGTGGGTGGGTTCATGGCATTCGCTTTCCCTTATAAGGTTTGATTAAAAACGTAAATGCAGCGGAATTCCTTTAACTGACTTTCTTCGTTTGGATTCTTGCCCACAACCAGCTGGGCTTGTTCGCGATTCTCGTCCTACACCACAGATTTGCAAGTCCTTTTTGAGCTCCGGCCTCGTTTTTCTCCGGCCAATGGAGCCTTTCCACATGCTTTTCCATTCATGCAAGACATATTTCAGTTGTATTTAAGGTGGGTGAGGCGTAAAACGGCAGTAGTCACAAGGAAACGCCGTCCACACGGGGCAGGTTACCTCCTCCCAAAAAACTATGAAAAACATGTTAAGTGTTGGGTGTTTCACCCTGTCGTTGCTGGTCATCCTGTTGTCCCCTCCCGGCACGCTCCACGCTCAGGGCACAGCGTTTACTTACCAAGGCCGACTCAACGACGGTGCCGGTCCGGCCACGGGGCTTTATGATTTGCGCTTTGCGCTTTACGATTTGAACAGTGGTGGCAGCCAGCAGGGTGGTTTCCAGACCAAAGCTTTCACGGACGTGACCAATGGACTCTTCACGGTGAAGCTGGATTTCGGCAATCAATTCCCCGGCGCAGATCGCTGGTTGGAAATCGAGGTGCGGACGAATGGCGGCCCGGTTTTCATGGTGTTGACACCGCGCCAGCTTTTGACGGCCACGCCGTATGCGGTCCAGGCGCTCAATTCCGTTTCCGTCAGCGGCCCGGTGGCCGCCAGCCAGATCAACGGCACGCTTTCGTCGTTGAACATCGCCAGCAACTCCATTACGGCGGGTCAGCTCGCGGCCGGCACGGCGGCGGCAAATCTTAATGCCGCCGGTCAAAGCGGCGTGGCCAGCGGCGGGCTGGTGTTGTCCGCTGTGGAAAACACCGCCCTGCTTAATGCCGGCTACATCAAGATTGGCACGACGGCGATGGCGGATGCCTGGCAGCAACGCGGCATTGGCGCGCCCGCTGCGCGCTACAATCACACGGCCGTGTGGACGGGTAGTGAGTTGATCATCTGGGGCGGACGCAGTGACAGCTATTTTAACGATGGCGGGCGCTACAATCCGGCGGGGAACAGTTGGGCGGCGGTGACCACCATTGGCGCGCCCGCCGCACGCTACTATCACACGGCGGTGTGGACGGGGAACGAGATGATTGTCTGGGGCGGAAACGGCGGCAGCCTTTTGAACGACGGCGGGCGCTATAATCCGACGGGGAATAGTTGGACGGCGGTGACCACCACCGGCGCGCCAGCCGCGCGCTATCTTCACACGGCGGTGTGGACGGGGAGCGAGATGATAGTCTGGGGCGGATCCAACGGCGGAAATTTGAATGACGGCGGGCGCTACAGTGTGGCGGGGAATAGTTGGGCGGCGGTGACCACCACTGGCGCACCCGCCGCGCGCTACCAGCACACGGCGGTATGGACGGGGAGCGAGATGATCGTCTGGGGCGGACGCAGTGGTAGCTATTTTAACGACGGCGGGCGCTACAATGCGGCGGGGAACAGTTGGACGGCGGTGACCGCCACCGGCGCACCCGCCGCGCGCGTCGCTCACACGGCGGTATGGACGGGGAACGAGATGATCGTCTGGGGCGGATTCGGCAGCGGAAATTTTAACGACGGCGGGCGCTACAATCCGGCGAACGACGGTTGGACGGCGGTGACCACCACGGGCGCGCCCGCCGCGCGCCCCTCGCACACGGCGGTGTGGACGGGGAGCGAGATGATCGTCTGGGGTGGAAGCGGCAGCAGCGTTTTTAACGACGGCGGGCGCTACAATCCAGCGGGCAACAGTTGGACGGCGGTGACCACTACCAGCGCGCCCGCCGCGCGCCACCGTCATACGGCGGTATGGACTGGCAGCGAGATGATCGTCTGGGGCGGAAACAACGGTGGAAATTTGAACGACGGCGGGCGTTACAATGCAGCGGGGAACAGTTGGACGGCGGTGACCACTACCGGCGCACCCAGCGGGCGGTATGGTCACACGGCGGTATGGACGGGGAATGAAATGATCGTCTGGGGCGGACTCGGCGGCAGCTATTTTAACGACGGCGGGCGCTACAATCCAGCGGGGAACAGTTGGACAACGGTGACCACCACCGGCGCACCCGTCGCCCGCGCCGAGCACACGGCGGTATGGACCGGGAGTGAGATGATCGTATGGGGTGGAGTCAACAGCGGCGGCTATTTGAACGATGGCGGGCGCTACAATGCGGTGGGGAACAGTTGGACGGCGGTAACCACCACCGGCGCACCCGTCGCCCGCTACCAGTTCACGGCGGTGTGGACGGGTAGCGAGATGATCGTCTGGGGCGGATACAACGTCGGCTATTTTAATGATGGCGGGCGTTACAATCCAGCGGGGAACAGTTGGACGGCGGTGACCACCACCGGTGCACCCGGCGCACGCAAGCTTCATACGGCGGTATGGACGGGCAGCGAGATGATCGTCTGGGGTGGAATCGCCAGCGGCAGCAGCATTTTTAACGACGGCGGGCGCTACAATCCGACGGGCAATAGTTGGACGGCGGTGACCACCATCGGCGCGCCCGTCGCCCGCTACTGGTTCACGGCGGTGTGGACGGGCAGCGAGATGATCGTCTGGGGCGGAGACGCTAGCGTCTTCCAATTGAACGGTGGCGGGCGCTACAGTCCGACGAACGACGGTTGGACGGCGGTGACCACCACCGGCGCGCCCGCCGCTCGTGAATACCACACGGCGGTGTGGACGGGGAGCGAGATGATCGTCTGGGGCGGAAGGAACAACAGCAGCTATTTTGGTGACACCTTCAGCTACACGCCAAGTCGGGTGATGTTCCTTTACCAGAGGCCATAGGCATGAGTTTCAAGTTTCAAGTTTCAAGTTTCAGGTTGAGGGCCGCGCTCGGTGCGTGGCTGTTGTTTTGTTTCACGACCTTGGCCGGTGATTTCGCGTCGCTCTGCGCCGACCGTGCGGCCATCGAGCACATTTACTACAACCACCGCCTCGGTGAGAAGCCACCCTTCGAGCAGGCGCTCCCGCGCGCCACACTGGAAAACCTCGTGCGGCAGGACTTGTGCAAGGAAGCCGCGCTCAAAAAAGCCTACGGCCTCGAAGTCACGTCCGCGCTGCTCGACGCCGAGGTGCAGCGCATCAACACCACCACCCGCGCGCCGGAGATGCTCGCCGAAATCAAGACCGTGCTGGAGAACGATTCCGCCCGCTTTGCGATAACATTCGCCAAGCCCATTCTCGTCGAACGCCTGTTGCACGAGAAATTCGACAACGACGACGCGCTGCACGCGCTACAACGACGGCAGGCCGAGCAGACGCGCAGCGAACTTCTCGCCGCCAGGACGAACGGTGCGGATGGCGAAAAACTGCTGACAGTGCTAAAGCGCAGTCATTCAAACGCGGTCGTGGAAACAACATGGCAGCTTGCCGGTCGCCCAGCGGAAACCAACGCGCCCGCCGCTGACGAATTCGAGATCAAGAAAAATTTTGGGCCGGACGCGCAGATTCTTTCCTCACCGAACGCCAGCGGCGACAAGGAGCGGAAGTTTTACTTCGAGGACTTGCCCGGAGAATTACAGAACGTGCTGCGCGTCCAGTTGCGCCAGCCCGGCGATGTGAGTGCGGTGATTGAAATGCCGGGCGGCTTCCTGCTCTATCTGGCCACGGAAAAAACCGGCGAAACGGTAAGTGTCGCCACCCTCTCGCTTCCCAAGCGCAGTTACGAACAATGGCTCGAAACCCAGAACGAGGATAAACCATGAAAAACCTGCTGCTCTATCTTGGCCTGTTGATTTCGACAATCAGTTTCGCCCAGAGCTATTCGATAGGCTGGTTCACCATTGACGGCGGCGGCACGAGCACGGGCGGCGTGTATGCCATGGGTGGCACCATCGGCCAGCCGGACGCCGGCCCCGCGATGACCGGCGGCAACTTTTCGCTCACCGGCGGTTTTTGGTCGCTCTTTGCCGTGCAAACCACCGGCGCGCCGACGCTTTACATCAGCGGCTTCGGCAGCAACGTGACGGTGTATTGGCAGGATGTGCCAGGTTGGAACCTGGTTCAAAGCGGCAATCTCGCGACGCCCGTCGGCAGTTGGCCGGCAAGCAGCAGCCCGACCCTGACGGATGGAACCAATTATCTGACGCTGGTAAATCCGGCAGGCAACCTGTTCTTCCGGCTGAAAAACCCGTGACATGACAGGGCACGTAGCGGTGCAATGTCCGAAAAATTGAAATCACCGACCACCGCGTCCAATTTGGACCAATTATTGATTCCATTGGAAGCAAACTTATAAATGGTGCCACCATTGCCGACAAAGAGGTTTCGGGAGATGTCGAATGCTAAACGCAGCGGATTGTAAAGGTTGCAAGCGAGCCGACAAAGCTGAAAATTTATTTTCAGACAAAATAAGTTCGCATTGCTTCGTTACGACAACATTTAGCATCAAAGTCAGAAATGCTGTTTTTGCCCTTATTTACGGTGTTTTTAAGTCGTTTTGACGGAGCACTTCAACTTGGTTTGTCTCCGTGGTTAGTCGCTTCACACCTCACGGCAAATTTTCAGTTTTTTTACCGGCCAGCCTTTTGACGGTTGGTCTGTCGGCATTCACCAGGGAGATGTTGTTCACGATCAGGGCGTTTGACCCATGGATGTGATCCACAACTTCCGCCAAATTTTCCGAGATCAAATAATCCGACAGCGTGCCTTGCGCATTTTTAGATTCCAGAACAATGCCGCCGTTCTTGACGTTGCGCGCCGAAACGTGGCTGATGCGCAATCCCGAAAACGCCGCGTTGGTAGTGATCACATAACTTACTCCGCTGGGCAGCGCGTTGCTCTGGCCTTGCAGCGTGAAGCCGTCAATGACCACGTCGCCCGAATCCACCAGCGCGAGCGCCGGACCGTTATAGTTACTGTTCTTCACCACCACATCGCGGACGAAAACGCCCTGGCAGTTGTAAATTAGAATTGGCGGAAACGGTTCCTCGCTGATCTGATGGTTCAACACCCGGACATTGTCCAGGGTAAGATGTTCGGTGTTGGAGAGGCGAAGCGGGATCGCGCATTGTTCCGCCGTCACATTCCGGATGGTGAGATTTTGATGACCAAGATCGCGGTTGTTGGTGCGGACCGCGTGACGACATTTAACCGCATACACATTTTCGACGGTGATGTTGCGATTGGTTTCGCCGGGCTTTTTGTGGTCTTGAATGTCCACGGCGTAAACACTGTTCGAGGCATAAACGTCGCGCACAGTGATGTTGTCGTTGCCGTCCTTGAGATTCACGGCTCCGCGCAACGAGCTGTCGTAGCAATGGATGTTTTCGATCAGCACATTATGAACGGTCAGCCCTTGATCGCCATGATCGCCGATGGACACGACGCACCGGGCATTGCCGCGACCCACAATGTCCCGGATGACGCCCCCATAAAGATCTCCAGTGTGTTGATCGGGGGCGGCATAGATGCCATGCCGTGAGCTGTTGACGACGAGCCCGCGCTGAACTCGAAAGTCGCCGGCCTGAATGTAAATCAACGGTGCGCGTTCCTCCTGCGCCACCGACTCCGTGTTGCCATAGAGCTGAAAGTCTTCAATCGTCACTCCGTTGGCCGTGACCGTGACGAGCGGCGACTTGCCCAACTTTTCCGGCAGCCTGGCATTCAGTCCGCGCAAGGTCAGTGGCTGGTTGACTTTCAGCGGTGTGGATAAAACCAATTGCTGGTTCGGGTTGAACATAATGACTGAATTCGGCGGCGCGTCATCAAGTGTTTTCTGGAGGTTTGTGTTCGCGGCGGCATAAATGATTTGCGGCGGCGCCGACGATGATGCCGGGTTCGTTTGTCCGTGGCTGGCAAAGATGCACGCCATCAAACTGAGACCCAAAAGTGTAATGCCACGGTTCATTTTCAAAATTTTTCCTGTCGTCATAAATTCATGGATGCTTCAATGGGTTCTCATACCAGAAAACCCCAAGGCCAGTGTGATTGCCGCCTTCTTTTTCTTCGCTGGTCAGCACATCCAGATCGCCATCGCCATCCAGATCAATGAGGTGGACGAGGTCGTATTTGATGCCTTCCGGCCCGGCGATGTTGTGTGCGGTCCAAATCCGGTCAAACGCGGAATTTTTCCACTCCAGCCAGCTGGTTCCGATCTGCCCCTTGTCGGCACCGGTGCTAGTCACGACCAGGTCATTGTGACCGTCGCCATTCACATCGCCGACGGTGATGGCTTTGGGTTGGGCGATGTTGGGTGGCACCAGAATTTCATGCGTTTCCCAACTCAACCCAGTTTTGTCCAGCCGGCGGATGAACAGAATCCGCCGATGGGCATTATCCGGCGCTCCCGGTTGTCGTGTGCCATCGAGCAGCGCGACGACATCCTGCAAGCCGTCACCGTCCAGATCGCCCGCCGCCAGAAAATTGCAGCCTTCCCAGCCCGGCTGGGTCAAGGCGTGGCGCTTCCATTCGGAATTTTGCGGCACATTGCTGCCGGGATTTTCCAGCCACCAGACACCGGTGGCCGGGCCGTGCTTGTCGGAAAATAAAATGTCATCATTGCCATCGCCGTTCAGGTCGAGCACCTCGATGGACATTGTCCACGAAACGCGCGTCAATGGTTTCCAGGTCCACGCGGCGGCATCGTGACGGTTCGTGGCAGGTGCCAGCAGCAAACCCAGCCACGCACTTTGATCCTTCGCATAATTTTTGCCGCCGATCACCAGATCAATCGGGCGATTCAGTTTCAAATGGATTGGCTGCGCAAACATCCACATGGACACGCCCGAAACCGTTTTGAACTTGGATTCCTTCCAAGCTTCTGGCTGGAGCAACTGGCTTTTGTTTGTCGGCCCCCAGAATACGGTCACCTGTTCACTGTGTTTTTCCTGTGAACTGACGACATCATAGGCACCATCCAGATCTATATCCGCAAACACGGCGTCCTCGGCGTGCGGCGATTTACCGATGGTGACCTGGAGCCAGCGCTCTTTCACCTGTTGCAACCCGGGATTCAGATAGACGCGCGTGACGCCTTCGTTTTCCCAAGAGGTGACGATGTCGGGCAACCCATCGCCGTTGATATCGGCGAGTTTGGTGCCGTCGGAACCGTGGATCCCCGCGTCAATGGTATGGCGCGCCCAGGGTTCCCCATCGGGCGGACGCAACTCAGTGTCCGCGGCGAAAGCAGCGGACACAAACGTCAGCCCGAGAGCGCAGACCAGCATTCGGCCGACTGGTAAAAAATTGGGGTTATTCATTTGTGCCGCCGCTTTAATTAGTATTAGCCAATGGATTGAATAACGTGAACGGCAAGTCGGCGGCGGTGAGTTTGCGCTTCTCCGTGTGACCATCCAGGAAGACCAGCGTGGTCCGGCCATCATGCCGCGGGTCTTTTGCATAAATCATGCGAGGGGTTCCGTTCGGCAGATTGCCGGGCGCAAACGTCGTGTCTTTGGAACTGGAAACATTCCACTTCGCAAAATCGCGCGTGCCGAGAACGCCCGAGGTCGTGTTGGCTTCAAACAGATAAGCAAAGGTCGAGGAGCCGCCGGGAATGGCGCTTTCCTTGAAGGAGGTCACCGAGCCATAGGTGCCGTCACTGGCATAGCGCGCGAAATCTATCGCGTTGACCGTGTAATCCAGCACATACGGCTCCGTGGTCACCTTTGCCTGTTGCGCCGCCGGGCACTGGAAAATACCGACGCGCTGGAAGTTGGTGTAAAGAGTGTTGGAATCCAGCGTGGCCAGCGAAGTCATGTCCGGGCCGCCCAGGTAATGGGAAAATTCCGCCGCAAAAAAAACACCCCGGCCAAAACTATCCCCCGGAATAACATCATTGTTATCGCTGCCATATAGATGAACAGCGAGTCCCATCTGCTTCAGATTGGCGAAACAGCGAATCGTATAGGCAGATTTTTTTGCTTTGGCCAGGGCCGGCAGCAGCATGGCCGCCAGAATCGCGATGATGGCGATGACCACCAACAGTTCAATCAAAGTGAAAGCCCCGACAAGCCGGTGCCCGTGTGAAATATTTTGTTTTGGAATTTTCATAGTTATCAAATCCTTGTCCACGCCGCGTGTTACCACGCGGCGTGGAGAACATTGGTTTGCGACATCATTGCGAAACTAGCCGCCAGAAGGTCGTCGTGCTCCCCGGGATCTCGATCACGGAGAAAACGCCGCCACTCGCATTCACCGGGGCGTTGTCGTCGCTCCATGACGTGCCCGCTCCGAGACCGCTGCTGTGTTGCAACTTGAAACCGGCGACCGTCCAATTTAACTGGACTTGTCCGCCGCTGAAGCTGATGGACAATCGCGGCGCGGGTAAAACCGTCGTGTAATTCAAGTCGTCCACGAACAGATTGATTTGTGCCGTGTTATCCGCGGTCGCATTCCCGAGCGTGCCGAGCACGAGCTGATCGAATGATTCCGTGAGCGGGCCATAGCTGAAGCTGAGGGGCGTTCCGGCGACAGTGCCGGTCACCGTCTGATTGACACTCGACCAGTGCAGCGAGTAACTGACCGGCGTTCCGGGCGTTAGATTGATGGCGACGCTACTGGCGGAACCAAACACCACGCTCGCCCGGAAGGCCGTTCCGGAACCGGTATTGGGTTCGTTGATGTTGATGCCAAAGCGTGCGCTGACGTTGGTCCGATTAACATAACCGATGAAGGCCGTGCCGTTCCAATTATTGTTTTGTAGATACAATTGGCCGGAGAAATCCAGATCGCTCAACTGCGGATAAAGGATGCCGGTGTTCGCGTCGGCCAGATACGCTTGCGCCGTCGAGCGCACAAACAAACCGCCGGCTTCACCGGTGACGGCCCCGCCCGCATTGCCGGTGACGCTGAACCCGGCGTTATTTCCGAGCGACTGGCTGTTCAACTGTGTTTGAAAACGACCCAGCCCGCCCGCGAACGGTTCGGTAACCGGACTCAACACCTGCGGCGCGACCACATAAATGTTGACGGGCGCGGAAGTGGCGATCAGCGAATCGGTCGTGATGGCGCGGGCGGTCAAAGTATAGCCGCCGAGCACTGCGCCATTCCAAGAGGCGGCAAACAGTATGTTTGTCGGCGCAGAATTGGTGGTTTCAGCAATTTTCACAAGGCCACCGCCGCCCACCGCCTGTTCGTAAAATTCCACCTTGGCAACCGGCTGCCCCGCCGTCAAAGCCTGGGCCGCGAATGAAACCGGAGCGCCTTGCGGATAGACCTGGCCGCTCACCGGCGATTGTAAAGTAACACCGATGGTGGCACCGGTAGCGTTAGGAGCAGCGCGCACCGCGCCGACCGAATAAGTCAGATTGTCAAAATAGATCAAAGCCTGGCGCGTCGCATCGATGCTGTTCGCGCCATAAGCGGCGATGGTCAGGCTGGTATAAGTGCGCGCGGCGGCGCTTAAGTTGGTGCTGTAAAATATCTGGCTGCCCACCTGGGCTGTCAAAATTCCCGCCACCGCATTCCAGTTCAAGTTGAACGGAACCACAACATCAGCTGCAACCGGAAATTTTGCGGAGGAAGTGCCATTGGCAACGCCTTGTCCACGAAAATTCGGCTGGAAGCCGCCTCCGGGTTCGGCCAGTTGCAGTCCAAATTGACTCGCGAAGTTGTTGGTCGCCTGCGTGAAGCCAATGAAGAAATTGCCGTTGGCGTTTGCGTCATGCGCATACAGTTGTCCCCGGATAACAACATTGTTCGACAGGCTGATGGCCGCGCCCAAAGTCGGGTCGGCGATATAGCCCGCCGAGGCGGTCAATGTTTTGACAAAGGTCCCGCCCACTTCTCCGACACTGCCGCCGGCATTGATGGAAAAGGAATAATCAATGTTGTTGCCGTTGGTGTGATTTAGATTCGACGCCGTGAAATAACCCGGCCCGCCGCTGAAGGTTTCAGTCCAGACCAGATTCACCCACAGATTGACGGGGACGATATTGTTGCCGTAACGGTCAACCACCCCGCCGACCGAAAGCACAAAACCAGTCTGACCGGCCGCAAGGCCGGAAACATTAAAAGTCACTGTGAGACCATCGGCCGCCAGAGTTCCACCGCTCAAGACGATGCCATTGTTCAATGCATAATTGCCAAGATTGGTCGCCGTGGCAGGATTTAATTTTTCCGAAAAAACCACGGTCAACACGCTTGTTTTGGCGTTTAGTTCCGTCGTCAAAATGGCGGGCGGCGTGGTGTCCAATTGCACCGTCACTGTCGCAATCGAACTGATGGCCGTGTTGCTATTGGCATTGGTGACGGCCAGAAAATACTCGCCGGCGTTGGTCGTATCGGCTTCAGACACAAAAAGTGTCTGACCATTTTCGCGAGCCAGTGGTTGGTTGTCTTTATACCATTGAAATGTGGCTGGCTGCAACGCCCGCACCGTGGTGGTCAACGCAAAGGGATTGCCTTGCACAACGGTGACATCTGCCGGTTGATCGGTAATTAAAGGTGTGATGGCATCAGGCGACCAGGGCAGAAAATAAAACGCCGGTATGATTTGTTGAATGCCGGCGGGCGTCTGCCAGCCAACGCGGACATAATCCGATCCCGTTGAAGCTTTGTGAAGCACTTCCAGATAGTAACTCTGCCCCTTCACCAGATTCAGCGGCGGCGAGGTCCGCTGGGCTAGGCGCGCCCCGCTGAAAAGAGCGGCACCGCTGTTGGTTTCCTGCGCCACAAGGACCAGATTGGCCGGATCGGAATTCGTGCTGATGGAAAGTTGTGAGGCATCCGAGCTGCTCAAAAATAGATAATACGTTCCGGTCGCAGGGACCTGAAGAAAGCCACGAATACGACTGCCGTATTGGTCATTATGATCGTCGGTTTTCCCGACGTTGAAGGTATCAAACGTGTTGGTGATCGCATAAACCGCGTCCGGCGAATTATTCAACGCGCCAGAATTTGTCAGGTCGGCAACGGCGGATCCGTTGATCAGTGCCCAGACTTCCCAAGGCAGATTGCCCGCCCCCGCCGGGGAGACGGAGTGAAGAACGGCTAGTGAAATGAATACGGCGGCCAAATTGCGGAACGAACCGGACCAAAATTTTTGCTGGTTTTCCATAGTGATAACTCAAGTTTAAGATTCATGGTTTCACCTCCAGTGGTCCGGTCGGCACATCAACAACATTCACGCTAGTGACTGCTGCCGGATGTAAAATGACACAATATACGATTAGGTCAATCGTTATTTAAATATTTGTTAAATTTGATTAAATTCGATTTTAATGGTAAATGTGTTTGTTTTAATTGTATAAACGACTGTTTTGATAGTGTATTAATTTAATATGTGCTTTTTGATCAAGTTCTGTGATGCGGCAAGGTTTCAGTTCATTGTGCTAACCGTTGCCATGCTTTTATCCGCCGGCTGTTCGCGTTCCAGCAACGAAATTGAAAAAGTTCTCGTCGCTCGCGCCCGCGCGCAGGCGCAACTCATCCATACGGCCCGGATCAAACTGGAATTGACGGGTGTGGCTGGGGGTAATCCGGATGCGCTGTTGATCTCACCGGTCCGCTACGCCGAAGCACTGCAACGCATTGATGTCAGCCGGTGCCCCTCCGATTTCAAAACGGTCTGGAAAAATTATATTACCGCCTGGCAGTCGGATGACGGCAATCCCGGCAAATATTATTCGGTCAAGGTGGTGCCGGAAAGCATTGGCGATCCCTCTCCCGTCCCGGCTTCCGACCAAACCAATGACCCTGCCGCGAAACAAAACCACGCCGAGCGACGCGCGGCGTGGTTGAACCTGAAGCAGCATCTGCACGGAGCCATCATTTCCGGCGATGATTTTTAGCAGCGCCCCGAAACGCCGGGCAACGTCCTGGTTGGTGGATGATGATTGAGTATTGGATTTTGCAAGAACCTTTTTTCTGTCCGAGCCACACCATCGGCAATTTGTTTAGAAAAATTCGTGATGCCAACAAAGCTGTAAATTTCTTTCCAGACAATTCCAGACAAATAAAGTTCGTTTTGCTTCGCAATGGCGCCTTTCAGAAAAAACCCATAAATAGCCTTTTCACCCTTTATTTAAGCGGATATAATCCACTTTTTACGAAGCAATCCGAAACGTTTTTTCATGTCCTCTACGGCACAACGAAGCGAAAACACTTCCCCGGTGTAGCTGGAAGATTCACGTTCGTGTAATGGAACGCTCTAATCTGGTCAAAATGGTTGGTGAGCACCGGGGTCCAGAGTCCCCAAGGCGTCGCGAGGTTCGTGGTTGAATATAAGACCAAGCTGGCATTGGTAGTGCCACCAACTCCGGTAAGAATGAGATTTGTGCCTGCAATAACCGGCGGGGCCAAACTCAAGGCGTCAAAAATCCCGTTGGCGGTGAGGCCGTAGGTGCCGGTGCCGCCCCCGTAACCGTCGCTGACCAGCATGGTAAAAGTGCCGCAATTGGTCGCCGTGTAGGCGATCAGATCATCCGTGACCGGGAAGCCCCCGACCGATTGCAACAACGCTCCGTTTGGTCCATAGAGCTGAAGATAGCCGATGAAATTTGTGGTTTTTAATTCCAGATTGATCACGTCGCCTTTGCAGGCCGCGCAGGCATACATGTCCAAATCGCCCAGCGAGATGGTTCCGGTATAATTCCCTCCA